>NZ_JBLZUR010000001.1:0-198140 GCF_048565625.1 Sphingomonas sp. ID0503 | reverse complement strand
AACCGATGCGCTGACCAAGGCTGGCTGTGAAAAGCTGTTCACCGACAAGGTGAGCGGCGCGAAGCTGAACCGTCCCGGTCTGACCGAAGCTCTCAATTTCGTGCGGGCCGGTGACACGCTGGTGATATGGAAGCTCGATCGCCTTGGCCGATCGATCGGGGGCCTGATCGAACTGGCGGCGGACTTGTCCGCTCGGAAGATTGATTTCCGGTCCCTGACGGACGGGTTCGACACGGCAACCCCATCGGGCCGTCTGCTGTTCCATATCCTCGCTTCTGTCGCGGAGATGGAGCGCGAACTGATAAAGGAACGGACGATTGCCGGTTTGGCAGCGGCACGGGCCAAGGGCGGCACGGGCGGAGGCCGCAAGTCGGTCATGACGCCTGACATGCTCGATACCGCCCGCAAGCTGCTCAAGGCTGGCGACAAACCGGCGAAGGTCGCGAAGCTGCTCCAGGTCGGCCGTTCTACCTTCTATCGCCACTTCCCTGCGGCCGAGCGCGAACCCGGCTAACCGGCGTCAGAAGATCGTCGCGTAGTAGGATTGCTCGAACCGGCCACGGCTGATCCGGGCCATGCGCTCGATGCGTTCCGGCACCGGGGGCGGGCGACGGTTCCGGGCCGGTCTTGCGTCGGTGCGGGCTAACAGCACGAGATTGGCAATGGCCGCGCCCAACAGAAACTCTTCTTCGGCACCGCGCAGTCCGCGAAGGTGCAGGCGGGTCAGCCCTCGCTTGCCTTTGGCATCGGCGAACACCCGCTCGACACCCCGGCGCAGCCGCATCGACCGCTTGAATAGCGGCGTCTGCATCTCGCCGCGCACCATCTCACGCACGTCCTCATATTCGCTGTGCGTGACCGACCTGTTGCTGCCTGCGGTGCATTTCCGTTTGAGGTGACAGGCGCGGCAATCGGCAGGACTGGCGCTGTATCGGAGAAAGCCCGCCCGACGATCGGCACCGCGAAAGGGCAGTATCTTCCCAGCGGGGCAGACATAGCGGTCCTGCTCCCGCTCATAGCGGAAGGCTTCGCGGGGGAATTTGCCCTTGGTCTGTTCGGATCGTTCCAGCACCGGGATATGCGGGATGGTGCCGCGATCGGTGACGAACGCCAGGAACGCAGCGCTGCCATAGGCGGTGTCGGCCGCGACACGCTTTGGCCGATAGCCGAACCGATTGTCGGCCCGTGCCAGCATGGTCCGCCCCGCATCGACTTCCGCGGCGAAGCGGGCGGGACTGGCCTCCACGTCGATCGCCACCCCTCCCGGCGTGTCAATCAGGACATTGAAGGCATAGCCGAACCGGCCCCGCGCCGTGCGCGCCGACCATGCCGACGCCGGATCGGTGCGTGACACCTCGGCCGGTTTGCCACGCGGTACGCCATGTTCCTGCGGTGGAGCATTGGCCTGATCCGCCAGCCATTCACAAACCGGGCGGGGAAGCCGGGGCGCGGCCATGTCGGCGTCCCGCATCTTGCGCTGCCAGCTTGCATCGGCCGCGACGAACGATGCATCGATTGCGGCATCCTTGTGGGCGATCAGCCCCGCATCGGCGCAGCGCCGCACCGTCTGCTCGAACAGGATGCGGAAGATGCTAGCATCGCGGAAGCGGCCATGCCGGTTCTTGCTAAACGTCGAGTGGTGCGGCACCGGCGCGTTGAGCGGCAATCGGCAGAACCAGCGATAGGCGAGGTTGAAGCGGACTTCCTCACACAGACGGCGCTCCGACGTGATGCCATAGAGGCGAGCGATCAGCGCCATGCGGACCAGCAATTCAGGCGCGATCGAGGGACGCCCACGGCAACTGTAGTGCGGCGCGAGCGCATCGCGCAGTTCACCCAGGTCGATCAGCCCGTCTATCCTGTGCAGCATATGATCGGCGGGGATCATCGCTCCCAGCGCCCGCCAGCTTGCGCCCTTGCCGCCTCGCTGTTGCTCACCCATCATGGCCGCTGCTCCCGATGTGTCGAAGCAGGGAACCCGTTAGGAACGCGATCGGATCACCCGGCCTTTTTTCAACAGCCCCGGCAGATAGGCGAAGTCGAGATCGGCAATACGGCTGAAAGCCGGGCGACGGAGTTGCGCGCGAACGTCCTGCTCGCGCGCATTCGGTGCGACCAGGAATAGCCCGGCGGCAGCGTGCAGATCGCTCCCCGACAGCGCCAGATCGAGCATGCGCACGATCCCCGAGTAGATCGAGGTCGAATGTTCAACCTCGAACGCGGCGGCGACGCCGTCGCCACCCTTCGCCAGCCACAACACGTCGATGAGGCGGATCGAGTCCGCTCCGGGAGAGGTCGCAATGGCGTCTGGAAGGCGCTCGAGGCATCCCTGTCCAAGCGGGCAGCCAGCGTGAAGTCGACCGCGGTCATTGGCGGCGATCCACACATCGTAACCGAGGGCATGGCCGAGGTCGCGCAGCCAGGCCTGGATTTCGGCGTGCGTGCGATCGGTTTCGCCCTGCGCGGCGGCTGTCTTGTCGAGCCGGCTTGCCTCCGCTCTGGCATGTTCCAATCTGCCGAGCCAGTCGTCGGCCGCCGTTGCGTCATCCTCCAGCGGTGGCGCGGGATAGCGGCCCGAGCCAATGTCGAACAACAGTCCGCCGATCGCGCCGAGATCGTTGGAGAGCAACTCGCGGTAACGGTCGTTGAGGTCGAGGATGCCGGCGCGCATGGCGAGAAAATGATCCCATGACCCGAGCTTCACCTTGGCGCCGGTGACGGCATTGTAGCCCTTGACGATCGCGGTATTGAAGGGCGGCACCAGCGTCGGGTGAAGGAAATAGAGCAGGTTGGCCGCCGCCGGCCCCAGCCCCTTGATCTTGAGCGCGTCTATGCTGCGGATGTGGCTGATGATCTCCTCGGCGGTATCGCAGCACGAGCAATTGTCGAGCAGGCGACCGAACGCCCGCTGGTTGTCCGGGCTTTCGTAGATGTCTGGAATGCGCAGCTTGGGCTTCCACAGCCAGGCATGGTCGGCGCCCTTGAAGATCTGCCGCTGTTCGGCGATCGAGTGGACAACCGTTTCCAGTGACGAGCCGCGATAGGCGACGCCGAACCGCCCACTTTCGATTTCTGCGACCACCTGCTGCAGCCCGCGACGGATGGAGCGGAAGTTTTTCAGCCGTTCGTCCCACAGAAACCAGGAGCGATAGGTGGCGCCGGGATCGTCTCGCCAACGACGGACAAGCTCGCTCACGAGATCATGATGTGTCGCGGGTAACAAGGTCATACTGGCTGGGTCATCTAAACTGGGCTCCTTGCCGTTCAGGCTATCGCGAGCAAGGGCGGCTTGCACGTTCAATGTGCGATCCGCGAAGCGTGCTCAAATTGTCGGTGATCGCGCAGGGAAACGCCGCTGGCATTGGGCGTTGCCGGTCGCAACCGTCGACCGGGCGCACAGCCAGGCAGACGGCCGGCACGGGCGTCGCCGCCCGGGAGCGGCGCCGCAACCAGCTTTTTCCGGTCGAACTTAGCGGATCACTGCTTTGCGATCGCGGTGACCTCGCCATCGCTGCCCTTGAGCGAGAGGTCGAAATCGACCTTGTCGCCGACCTTGACCGCATCGGTGATCGACGGCGCGGCCTTGAACGCCATCGTCATCGCGGGCCACTTGGCCTCCGGGATCGGACCATGATCGAGCGTGATCGTGCCTGCCGCCTTGTCGATCGCGGTGACGGTGCCATGGCCCTTGGCCTTGATCGCGGCGTTCGCGTCAGGCGCCATCGACATGTTGCCCATGTCGCCGCTCATGGTCGCGGCGGGCGCCGCCTCGTTGGTCTCAGTCGCAACGGGGGCCTCCGCCTTCTTGCCGCACGCGGCAGTCAGGGCGGCGAGGCCGAGGGCAATGGTCAGTCGTGCATGGTTCATCGTCTTCTCCTTCATGATGAAACGGGTTGAGGGATGGGATCGGTCTTGGGCCGGCGCAACAGCAGGTAGGCGGCGGGCAGGACGAACATTGAGAGCAAGGGCGCGGTCAGCATGCCGCCGATCATCGGCGCGGCAATCCGGCTCATGACCTCCGAACCCGCGCCTGATCCCAGCAGGATCGGCAGCAGGCCGGCCAGGATCACCGCCACCGTCATCGCCTTGGGACGGACGCGCAGCAGCGCGCCTTCGCGCACGGCGGCCTCGACCTCGGCAGCGTCCGGATGTGCGCCGCGCTCGGCCAGCGCGTTCTTGAGATAGATCAGCATCACCACCCCGAACTCGGCGGAGACGCCGGCGAGCGCGATGAACCCGACCCCGGTGGCGATCGACTGGTTGAACCCCAGCAGATAAAGCGTCCAGATGCCGCCGGTCAGCGCAAACGGCAGCGTCCCCATGATCAGCGCCGCCTCGTCGAAGCGGCCGAAGATGAGGTAGAGCAGCACGAAGATGATCAGCAGCGTCGCGGGCACGACCAGCTTCAAGCGGTCGACCGCGCGCTCGAGATATTCGAACTGGCCAGAGTAAGCGATGCTGACCCCAGGCGAGAGCCTGACCTGTTTCGCCACCGCACGCTGCAGATCGCCGACCACCGAGGCAAGATCGCGCCCGCGCACATCGACGTAGACCCAGGTCGAAGGCCGGGCATTCTCGGTCTTGAGCATCGGCGGTCCCTCGGCGATCGAGACGTTTGCCACGGTGCCCAAGGTGATCTGCTGGCCCGCGGGCGTCAGGATCGGTAGCGCCCGCAGCCTTTCGAGGCTGTCGCGCAATTCGCGCGGATAGCGCACGCTGATCGGATAGCGGGCGAGGCCCTCGACCGTCTCGCCGATCGTCTCGCCGCCGATCGCGCCGGAGACGATGGCCTGGACGTCGGCGATGTTGAGCCCGAACCGCGCGGCGGCGGCGCGGTCTATGTCGACATCGACATAGCGTCCGCCGGTCAGCCGCTCGGCGAGCGCCGAGCTGACGCCGGGCACGCTCCTGGCCACGGTCTCGACATCATGCGCGATGCGGTCGAGCTCGGCGAGGTCACTGCCCGACACCTTGACCCCGATCGGGCTCTTGATGCCCGTCGCGAGCATGTCGATGCGGTTGCGGATCGGCGGCACCCAGATATTGGCGAGACCCGGAAGCTTCACCCGGCGATCGAGCTCGTCGACAAGGCGTTCGGGCGTCATGCCCGACCGCCACTGGTCGCGGGGCTTGAATTGGATCGTCGTCTCGAACATTTCGAGCGGCGCGGGATCGGTCGCGGTCTCGGCGCGGCCGGCCTTGCCGAACACGCTTTCGACTTCGGGCACGGTCTTGATCAGGCGGTCGGTCTGCTGGAGCAGCTCACTCGCCTTGGCGGCCGAGAGGCCCGGCAGCGCCGAGGGCATGTAGAGCAGGTCGCCCTCGTCGAGATTGGGCATGAACTCGCCGCCGAGCCGGCTGAGCGGCCAGGCCGTGGTGGCGAACACCAGAGCCGCGATCAGCAGCACTGCCTTGGGCCGCTTCATCGTCCAGTCGATCGCGGGCCGGTAGATATTGGTGAGCCAGCGATTGACCGGATTGGCCTGCTCGGCCGGAATGCGGCCCCGGATCAGCCAGCCCATCAGGATCGGCACCAGGGTCACCGACAGGATCGCGGCCGCGCCCATCGCATAGGTCTTGGTGAAGGCGAGCGGCGCGAACAGCCGGCCTTCCTGCGCCTCCAGGGTGAAGACCGGAATGAACGACAGCGTGATGATCAGCAGGCTGAAGAACAGCGCCGGCCCGACCTCGGCCGCCGCCTCGGTGACGACGATCCAGCGCATCTCGCCATCGAGATGTCTGTCCGGGTGATCCTGCTCCCAGCGTTCGATCCTCTTGTGGGCGTTCTCGATCATGACGACCGCCGCATCCACCATCGCGCCGATGGCGATGGCGATGCCGCCCAGCGACATGATGTTGGCGTTCACCCCCTGGAACCGCATTACGACGAACGCGGCCAGCACACCGAGCGGCAAGGTCAGGATCGCGACCAGCGCCGAGCGGACGTGCCAGAGGAACAGGGCGCAGACCAATGCGACGACGATGAACTCCTCGACCAGCTTGCGGGTGAGGTTCTCGACCGCGCGATCGATCAGCTGCGAGCGGTCATAGACCGTGACCACCTCGACGCCCGGCGGCAGGCTTTTCCTGAGATCGGCGAGCTTGTCCTTGACCGCCGCGATGGTCTCACGGGCGTTCTTGCCCGAGCGCAGGATCACGACCCCGCCTGCGACCTCGCCTTCACCGTTCAGCTCGGCGATGCCGCGCCGCATCTCGGGGCCGATCTGGATCGTGGCGACGTCGCCGAGGCGGATCGGCACGCCGCCGGCCGCCGTCTTCAGCGGGATCGCGCGGAAATCGTCGAGCGTCTTCAGATAGCCTGAGGCGCGCACCATATATTCGGCTTCGGCCAGCTCGAGCACCGACCCGCCCGCTTCTTGATTGGCCTGCCGGATCGCCTCGACCGCCTGGGCGTGGGTCACCCCGTAGGCCGCGAGCTTCACCGGATCGAGCAGTATCTGATACTGCTTGACCATGCCGCCGATGCTGGCGACCTCGGCGACGCCGGTCACGGTCTTGAGCTCATAGCGCAGGAACCAGTCCTGCAGACCGCGCAGCTGCGACAGGTCATGCCGGCCGGTGCGGTCGACCAGCGCATATTCATAGACCCAGCCAACCCCGGTCGCGTCGGGCCCGAGCGCGCTGCGCGCGCTCGCCGGCAGGCGCCCCTGCACCTGGTTCAGATATTCGAGCACGCGGCTGCGCGCCCAATAGAGATCGGTGCCGTCCTCGAAGATCACATAGACGAAGCTGTCGCCGAAGAAGGAATAGCCGCGCACCGTCTTGGCGCCTGGCACCGACAGCATGGTGGTGGTGAGCGGATAGGTGACCTGGTTTTCGACGATCTGCGGCGCCTGACCCGGGTAGCTGGTACGAATGACGACCTGCACGTCGGACAGATCGGGGAGGGCGTCGATCGGGGTGGATCGTACCGCCCAGAGGCCCGCGCCGACCAGCGCCAGCATGCCGATCAGAACGAAGAAGCGGTTCTTGACCGACCAGCGGATGAGATGGGCGATCATCGGCCCGCCACCTTCGCCATACGCCGCAGCGTCGGTCCCGCCGGGGGCCGGTCGAACCCGAACCGAACCCGGTCGCCCGCCTTGAAGCCGCGCGCGATGCCCGGATCGGCGAGCGCGAAGGTCATCGTCATCGCGGGCCAGTCGAGCGCGGGGACCGGTTCGTGGCTGAGCGTCACCGCATTGGCCGTGAGCCGCTCGATCTTGCCCGTCGTCTCGTACAGCGTGGCTTTCGACCTCGGCGCGGCGATGGTCGCCGATGCCGCACCGCCGCCGATCGGCCGCGCCTCGATTCCCGACAGGCTCGCCTCGGAGTCGATCAGGAACTGCCCCGAGGCGACGACTTTCTCGCCGGGCGACAGGCCGGCAAGGATCTCGGTTTCACCGCCCGCCTCGCGGCCGATGCGGACCTCGGCGGGATGATAGCGCCCGTCGCCTGCGGCGAGCATGACGAGCGTGCGCTTGCCCGTGCGGATCACCGCCTCGCTCGGCACCAGCAGCGCCGGCTTGGCATCGCCGCCAAGCACGACGCTGGCGAACATGCCCGGCCGTAACCGCCCGTCCCGGTTGGGCAGCTCGATCCGCACGGTGAGCGTGCGGCTGTCGGCCTGCGTCGTCGGCAGGATCGCGATCACCCGGCCGGCGAAGCGCTCGCCGGGGAAGCTCGCCAGCGTGGCGCTGGCATTCTGGCCGACCCGGACATCGCCCGCGCGCGCTTCGGGCACCGCGGCATTGAGCCAGACGGTGCCGAGCCCGCTTACCTGGGCGAGCGTCTGGCCCATGGCGAGCGTCACGCCGGCACGGGCGTCGAGCGTCTGGATCGTGCCCGAGATCGGCGTCGTGATGGTCACCACGCCGTTCGGCCGACCGCTCCGCTCGACGCTGGCGATGAGGCCGTCGGACATGCCCATCAGCCGCAGCCGCTGGCGCGCGGCCGCGGTGAGATCGGGCTTGCCGAGCCGCCTGACGCTCAGATATTCGGTCTGCGCGCCGCCCCATTCGGGCAGGAGCAGGTCCGCGATCGGCGCGCCGGCGCGGACCACGTCCCCGGGCGCTCGCGCATAGACGCGGCTCACGAACCCGCCCGAACGCGCCTGGATGACGGCGACGTCGCGCTGGTTGAAGTCGATCGTGCCGGTGACCTCGAGGGCCGAGGCAAGGCTGCCCATCTTCGCCGCGACGACCCGCAATCCCAGGCTCTGCCGCGCGGCGGGATCGACGGCGACCGTGGGGGCCGCGCCGGCGCTTCCTCCGTCCGCGTATCGCGGCACGAGCTGCATATCCATGAAGGGCGACTTGCCGGGCTTGTCGAACTTCTGGTTGGGGAACATCGGATCGTACCAGTAAAGGACTTTGCCTGCCCCGGCGGGCGTGGTCGCCTCCGATTGCGGTGCCTGGCGATGGCCAGCCCAATAGCCTGTGCCGCCGGCCAGCAGCGCGACAGCCAGGATCGATGCGCCCCAGCGCAGCGCGGATTTATCGAGCGTCATGGCCGCTCCTCCCCATAGGTGATAGTGATGCGGACCGCGTCGCGCGCGACGTCGGCTTCGCGGTTGAGCGCCTCGACCTCGGCCTCCGCGAGCCCGAGCGTCGTGAGCAGCGCGGCGCCAAGGTCGAGCTTGCCGGCGCCATAGCTGTCGCGGTCGAGCTCGGCGCGGTGCCTGGCGAGTGGCACCAGCGTCTCGCGGGCATTGCGCAACCGGGAGAGATGCATGGCATGGTCTGCGAGATCGGCGTCGAGCTGCGCCACCAGCTCGCGGCGGATCGCCTCGCGGTCGAACCGACCCCCTTGCGCAAGGCTCTCGCTTGCAGCGATCCTGGGGTTCTGGCGCTTGCCGGCGAACAGCGGCAGGTCGATCGACACGCCGACCGAGGCCATGTCGCCGTACATGGGATCGCGCCGGCCATAGGTGACGCCGACCTTCCAGTCGGGGCGCTTGTCGGCGCGCGCGAGACGCACGTCCGCTTCGGCGACTGCGATCCGCGCGTCCTGCGCGCGCAGGGCGGGAAGCGCATCGATCCCGGCCCGCAGCCGGATCGGATCGACATCGAGCATCGGCGGGTCGCCCGTCGCCTGCGGGTCGGGGTCGCCGGTATAGCGCGCGAGCCGGGCCCGCGCCTGCGCCACCACCGCAGCCATCTCGGCGCGGCGATCGGCGATGGCGGCGCGGAGCTGGTCGGGCTCGAGCGCCTGGCTCGGGCGCGCGCTGCCCGACGCCAGGCGTGCGGTCACGGTCTTCTGCAGGTCGTCGAGGCTGGCATCGAGCAGGTCGAGCTGCCGGAGCCGGCGTTCTCCATAATAGAGATCGACCCAGGCGAGGGCGGTCTCGAGCCGCACGTTGCGGCCTTCGACCAGCTCGCCCGCCTCGGCGATACCGATATCGGCCGCGGCGCGCGCGGCGCGTGCATGGCGCTTGGCGAGATTGGGGAAGGTCTGGCTGAACCCGATCGTCGCCATGGTGAAATCGTCGCGCGTGAAGCTGCCGGCATTGGGGCCGCTCACCGGGAAGTTCTGCAGGCCCAGGTCGAGCGTCGGATCGGGCAGGCGATCGGCCGCGACCGCCGAAGAGCGGGCGCCGGCTGTCGCCGCCGCGCGCGCCTTGAGGCTTGGCGCGTTGGCGGCAGCGAGCCTCACTGCCTGCTCGTAGGTGAGCGGGCCGGCCGACACCGGCACGGCCCAGGCGCTCGCAAGCGTCGCACCGATAGAGAGCAACAGGCGTCGCACAGCGCGCCTCGGCATCATGATCATGGATATCATCCCCTCATGACAGAGGCGGCGCGCCAAGATGTGACGCGCCGCTCCGGAGCGGGTTTAGCCCTTGTCCGACCTGACTGCGCCGCGCATGCAGTCGGCGGCGCTTGCCTGCATCATCGCGCAATCGCAGCTGGCCATGTCCCGGCTGTCGGGCACCCATATGCGGACACGCGCAGGGCCAGTCGCCCGCGGACCATATTGCGGCGCCGACCGCCATTCCCAATGGCCTTGCGGCGTGCGGCTCGCGTCGGTTGCAAGCGCAGGCGCGGCGAGACTGAGGGCCGCCACAAGGGCGGCCGGAAGCAGTTTGATCATCACGAAAACCTTTGACTGAAAAGAAGGAAACCGGGCGCGCACGCATCGATCGATGCGCGCAGCCCGTGCTCGTTCAATCAGGCAAGGCTGGTGGGAGGATCCGGCTCGGGCGCAACCGCCTTGCCGGTCAATATCGTGTCGGTCGTCCAGAAGCTGGGCGCGTCGTAGAGACGCGCAGGCGCAACGCCGCCTGCCAGGTCCGCTGCGACCAGCGGGATCACGCACCCCATCGCGGCGATGCAATCGAGCGTCAGGCCCTTGCAGGGCTTTTCGCTGGGCGCAGGCTGCTGCTTGGCCATCATCGCCATGCAGTCCGCATCCATGCCCTTGGCCAGCGGCGCGCCTGCCGCCTGCGGCACGCTGTGCGCGGCCGCCATCTGGGCTCCGAAGAGACCGGACAGCGCTCCGATGACGAGCAGGAGGGCGAGCAGGCGTTTCACGGGCCTCGATATCTAGCGGGTTTCGCGGGCGCAGCCAACCAAAGTCTCGCGCCGCGCGGATTTTGAAGTGCTGACGGCTGATTCCGTCAACTCCGCGTCAATAAAGATCCGGCCCGGGGAAGAAGATCGGCTGCGGCCTCTACGTATATCGAGGCTGGACCCGGGACCGTAGTCCCAAGCCTGAAGAGACGCTCTTCCCCTCGGCAAAGTCCGGGCGGTGGCTTACCATCCAAGGAGGTGAATATGGTCAGAAAAACTCTCATGGTCGCGCTTGCCGGCATTTCGATGCTTGCTGCCGTCCCCGCTATGGCCCAGGGCATCGGGCACAGCCTGTTCATGCGCGGCTCGATCGTCGACACGGGCAGCAACGGCACGGTCGTCTGCATCGGCAAGGCCGATGGCGCCGAGGTCGGCCAGAAGCTCGAGGTCTATCGCGTCGTGACCCATCCGGGTCCGTCCAAGGGCGTGGCGCCGACCTATCACCGCCAGCTCGTCGGCCATGTGACAATCGACCATATCTTTGACGATCACTTCGCGCACGTGTCCGTCGCCGACGGCACGCCTGCCAAGCACGACATCGTCGAGCTTCGCAAGAACTGACAAGCCGGTGGCCCGGCGGCACGGGCTGCCCTGATGCGACGCGTCGGGGCAGCGGGCCGCCGGCGACGAGGAGACCGTTCGGGGTCAAAGCGAAACCGCTTGACCCTGGACCATGGTCCAACCGGCATGATCGAGCGGATGACATGGGCAATTTCAAGATCGGCGAACTGGCCGCGGCCGCAGGCGTGGGCCGCGATACGATCCGCTATTATGAGCGGATGGGCCTGCTGCGCGAGCCCGCGCGCACGGCAGCGGGCTACAGGCTCTACGACGCGACGGACCTCGAGCGCGTCAACTTCATCCGCTCGGCGCAGGAGCTTGGCTTCACCCTCGATCAGGCCCGGCAGCTGCTGGCGCTCAGGGCATCGGACACCGCGCATGCGCAGGCCGTGCTCGATATCACGCTCGCCAAGATCACGGACGCCGAAGTCCGGCTCAAGCGCCTGTCCGATATTCGCGACATGCTTCGATTGCTTGCCGATGAGTGCCCGGGCGAAGTTCCTGTTTCCGATTGCCCTATTCTCACGTTCCTCACGGAAAGGCGGAGATCTGATCACCGAAAGATATAAGAGCAAGCCTCGCAGGAAGAACAAACACCATTATTAAAAGGGGATTTATCATGACACGAATGCATATAGTGGCTGGGATTGTTCCAGCATTGCTTCTGGGCGCCTGTGCGACGACGCCGCCTACCTCCGCACAGGTCGAAAGCTGTAGGGCCATGGAGGGCGATATGGGTCTCCAGACACGTCATGACCATGGCGAGATGAAACAGCAGGGTCGTAATCCCATGAACCTGTCGCACGATCAGTGCCGCAAGATTCTTCGCCAAGCACAATGATTCCTGCTCCGGGTGGCTCGGGCCCACCCGGAGATTCCTCCAGTACGAAAGGAAGAAGCAATGGTCGGAAATCGAAAAGTCATACTGTCGCTAATCAGCGTTAGCCTGCTCTCGATGGCGGCGCTTTCGGGCTGTGAGCGCAAGACCGATCAGACGGTGCCGGCTGCGGCCAACAGCGCCGCACCCGCGGCTGGCGCTGATAGCGTAAATCCCGCCGGCATGGATCATTCGGACGCCATGGCCAATGAACAGGAGATGGAGCGGCATCACCAGCAGGCCATGGACCATGATGCGATGCGCCAGGGAGGCATGAACAGCAGCGCTCCGAAGACCGAGCCTGCGCCTGCGGATTCGGCGATGCCGATGAAGGACATGTAAGGGCGCGAAGGGGGTCGACATGTGCGTTTGGACCAGCCTTCGCCTTTCGGGTCTGGGGTTGTTGCTCGCTTTCAGCCTTCCCTCTGCGAGCGTGCACGCTCAGGAGGGCGAAGACCATTCGGCACATCATGGGGATACTTCGGGCGGTGCGGGGATGGCCGATGGCGCAATGTCCGCAAAGCCCGAGGTCGGCACCTCCGATATGGCCTCGATGATGAACTCTATGATGGAGCGCATGATCAACGGCGAAGGCGAGAATGAACATGGGCACGATTCCCGCCGCACCGCATTTTTTTCGCAGTTGCTCGCCTTTCCCGCGCTCGACGAAGCGGCCCGGCAGCGGGTCGCTGCGCAGGCCGGGGAACGGGTAAGCACGGGCCTGTCGATGGTCAACGCCGCCTCGGCCGACGGCGCGCGTGCGACAACGGTCTCGGCCCGGCTCGATGCGGCGCGCCGGATGCGCGAAGGGACCGACCTGTTCCGCTCCGGTACCGCCGCGCAGGGCGCGATCGGAGGCTTGCAGCCGCCCCGGGAGGTCGGGCTTGCCTGGCTGCGCGATCAGCTCGACATCGACCAGGCCGCGCCCGGCCATGCCGATCACTGGTTCGGCATCTCGCCCTCGCACCTCCTTCTCATGCTGTTCCTGGGGCTGGTGAGCGCCACGCTTATCGCGCTGCAGATCTTCCGCCTGCGGCGGATCGGGGCGATCGCCGGCGGTGTCGCCACCGCCAAGGTTCCAGCAAAGCCGGAGCCGAAGGCTGCCCCTCCCGCTACCAGGGCTGCGCCCGCGCCTGCACCCGTTGCCGACAGCGCCGGGCTCGCGCCGAGCAATGCGGCCGCACCCGCTGGGGCGTCGCTGCGCAAGCCCAAAAGCTGGGCGGGGCAGCTGCGCGTGGTCCAGATCGTGCGAGAGACGCCGAGCGTGCTGACCTTCCGGCTCGCGGACCCGACCGCCGACCGGCTGCCGTTCGACTTCCTGCCGGGCCAGTTCCTGCAGGTCGAGGTAGAGCCCGAAGCGGGCAAGACCGCGCGCCGTTCCTACACGATCGCCTCTTCGCCGACCCAGCGGGCCTATGTCGAACTGACGGTCAAGCGCGAGGAGCAGGGCGTGGTCTCGCGATACCTGCACGACAAGGTCGTCGCCGACGATCTGCTGAAGGTCAGCGGACCGTTCGGCGCCTTCACCTTCACGGGAACGGATGCCCAGAGCATCGTGCTGATCGCGGGCGGGGTCGGCATCACCCCGATGATGTCGGTGCTGCGCTATCTCACCGACACCGCGTGGAAGGGTGATATCTTCTTCTTCTACGGCGCACGGTCGACCGAGGAATTCGTGTTCCGCGACGAGCTCGAGCGGCTCGAACGCCGTTTTCCCAACCTCCATGTCGTCGCCGCGATGCAGCGCGCGCCCGGCACCGTCTGGATGGGCCCCGAAGGGCCGATCACGCGCGAGATGATCCTGGCCGCGGTGCCGGAGATCGCGAGCCGGCGCATCCATATGTGCGGCCCGCCGGCGATGATGGGCGCGATGCGCGGCGTGCTGGCGGAACTCGGCGTCCCCGAAGCGCAGCTGCACACCGAGGCGTTCGGTCCGGCCTCGCTGCCGGCCGACCACGAGGATCTCGAGGTCAAGCCCGCGCCCCCGCCAGCGGATAAGCCGGCCCCGAGCGCCGAGGTGGCGCCGAGCACGGTGACCTTCTCCGTGTCGGGGGTGTCGGCGGCCTTGCCCGCGGACGAGACCGTGCTGGAGGCGGCCGAGGGCGCGGGCGTCGAGATCCCCTATGCATGCCGTGCGGGCACATGCGGCGCCTGCGTGGTCAAGCTGCTGCAGGGCGAAGTGACGATGGAGGTCGAATCCGGCCTTGCGCCCGCCGACAAGGCGCAAGGCTATGTGCTCGCGTGCCAGGCGAAGGGGACGGGCACGCCGCTCGTGGTCGAAGCCTGATGCGCGAACGCAGCGACATTGCCGTGGGCCTGCTGGTCGCGTTCCTGCTGCTGTTCCCGTTCGGCTATCTCGTGCATGTGTCGCCCCGCTTTCCGGGTAGCCTGGCCGGCGGGATCATCGGGATCGCAGCGCTCGTGCTGATGCTGCTGACGCTTCCTTATGTCGCGGCCAAGCACATCGCCTGGGTCGACAAGGCGCTCTCCCGGGTCGTCAGCAAGCCAACCCTGCTCGCCATCCACATCTATGCCGGCGTGCTGGCGCCGATCCTGGGTCTGGTCCACGCCGCGCACAAGCTCGAAAGCCCGGTCGGCCTGCTTCTGACCGTCCTCCTGCTGATGACGGTCATCACCGGCTTCATCGGCCGCTACCTGCTTGCCCAGCTTGGTCGGGCGCTGCGCGGACGCAGGTCAGAACTGGCCTCGCTTCGCGCCGCCTTCCTCGAGGAGCCGGCGGCGCCGACGCAGGCCGATACCGCAGCCCCGCCGCTGTCGGGCTGGAAGCGCTATCTGTTCGTCGCCGGGGATGCGTCCGCGGGCCAGCGCCCCCAGGACAAGGCGGGGATCGCCGCAGCGCTGGCCGATACCGAATTCGCGATCCGTGCCGAAGAGGCAACCAACACCCTGTTCGCGCGGTGGCGGTTCCTGCACATCCTGCTGGGCTGTCTCATCTTCGCGCTGCTCGCGCTCCACGTCGGCGCGGCGATCTATTACGGGCTGCGCTGGCTATGAGCTGGCAGCGTCTTTCCTATGCCGTCTTCATCGCAGCCCTGCTGGTGATGGTCGCCGCGGTCGCGATCCGGATGCGATCGGACGCGCCGAGGGATGCCGGCCTGGTGGCGCAGCTCGTAGCGCCCGGCCCGCTCTCGAGCGCCCACCAGTCCTTCGCCGGCCAATGCACGGCCTGCCACACGCCGGGCAAGGGCGTCGAAACCCGGACCTGTCTCACCTGCCATGCGGGCACGGATTTCGGGACGAAGCAGTCGACGCAGTTCCACGCGAAAGCGACGCAGTGCACCTCCTGCCACGTCGAACATGAGGGAGAGCGCGGCATCATCCGCATGGATCACGCCGCCTTGCTCGACATGGCAAAGTGGCGGCAGCCTTTGGCGGGCATGTCGACAAACACTCGAAGCCTGACCCCCGAGACCGCGCTCAATTGCGCGAGCTGCCATGCGTTCCGCGATCCGCACCAGGGCCTGTTCGGCACCGACTGCGCGAGCTGTCACAAGACCGACAGCTGGAAGATCGCCAATTACCGCCATCCATCGGTCAATTCGACGCAGTGCGCCGAGTGCCACAAGGCGCCGCCCAGTCACTTCATGGAGCATTTCAGCATGGTCTCGCAGCGCGCAGCCGGGTCGAAGGCGCGCGTCGACCAATGCTATGCCTGTCACGCTACCGACAGCTTCAACAATATCCGCAAGCGAGGCTGGTATGATCACCATTGAGGCCGACTGGCTGAGCGCCTTCTTCCGGCTCGCGGTGATCGGCCTGGAACTGGCGGGCACGCTGACCATCCTGGTCGGCGCGGGGCTCGCAACCTTTCTGTTTGCGCGGCGGGCGAGGGCGGGCGACCGAACCGAGGCCTATAGCGCGTTCCGATCGGCGCTCGGCCGCAGCATCCTGCTCGGCCTGGAATTTCTGGTCGCCGGCGACATCGTCAAGTCGCTGGTGATCAACCCGACGCTCGACGATCTCATCGTGCTGGCCGGGCTTGTGCTGGTGCGGACCTTCCTGAGCATCTCGCTCGGGGTCGAGATCAACGGCCACTGGCCCTGGGAGGAAACCCGGATGGCGCGGGAGAAGGCGCGTGCGGCGTCGGATGGGTCGCCGGCTACGGCTGAGGCCGCCGGATGCGGCACAGCGCTCAAGCGATAGCAGATGGAAGGCGCATCATGATCGAGAGACGCGAATTGCTGATGGCGGGCGCCGGCCTTGCCGCCGCCGGAACGCTGGCTGCGCCGGCGGCGGCGCAGCAGCATCGAATGGAAGGGATGGCGATGTCGATGACGGACTGCATCGACGATTGCGTGGCTTCGCACCGCATGTGCCTGGAAACCGCCGCTTGGCTGACGAAGCAAGGCGGCGCGTCAGCTACGGCGTCGCTGATCGCCATGCTGAACGACTGTGCGGAACTGTGCCAGGCGACCGCCAACTCGATGCTGCGGGAATCTGCCCTGCACCGCATCGTCTGCCGCGCCTGCGCCGACGCTTGCGAGCGCTGCGCCGAGGAATGCGGACGCCATAGCGCGGACCAGCGGATCGCGCGTTGCTCGGCCACCTGCAAGAAATGCGCGGCGAGCTGCCGAACGATGGCGGACATGTCGAGCTGAGCGGCGCGCTTCGCACGTGCCCCACATAGTCACGTTCAGGCCAGAGCCCCCGGTCACAGCTTGTGTGTCCGACAACTACGCCAGGACAGCGATCATGGCACGTGGCACAAAGTCCGAGTATCCGGCAACGGCGGAAATCATCGCACCCGCCATCGCCGGAGCCTTCCGTGCCGCCACCCGATAGTCGGGTAATGCCGAGCACCATCTTTACGATTGCGTGAACGCTCCACGGTCGATCTGTATTGGAGAAGTCAGTGTCAACCGCCGAATTTGTCAACCGGCTACCCGAATTGCTCCGCCCCAATCCAGCAAGGGTAGTGATCAGACCCTATATGCCGTCGACGGAAACCTATAAATATGCGGTACCGGATCAGCCACGTGCGCAGCGCATCGCCGACCGCGTCCTGGCGCTCGACCCAGCATCGCTCCACGATGAGTTGCAACGCATTCTTGATGATTTCTCGGGAAGGCATCGTGAGGTTCCGTCCCTGTTTTTGCGGCGGTTCCACGAGGTTGATGGCATCATCGTCTGTGATTGCGAGGTCACCCATGAACAGGCGCTCTTGATCGGTGCCCATTTTTGCAACGAATATTCCTATGAGGCAGCAGCGCTTTTCAATCCGAGCATCGTCCTGCATCCTGATCAGTCTGCTGTACCTGAAAACTCTCTCCGATTCATTCTTTCCCTGCGAGGCGTGGGCGAGGGGCATATCTCCTCCGTCACCTTTCGCACCGGGTTTTGCGCCGCGGACGGAACCATAGCAATCAATCCTCCGAGCCCCATGCCGCTCGTGCTGGAGACTGAAAACATCTCCGGCGAGGACGGGCCGGACGCGGGCATTCGGATCAAGTGCGATGGCAGCCACGATCTCTCGGAGATCGTGATCTTTCCGACAACCCCCAGCCAGCGTGGTGGCATCGAAGACCTTCGCTTGGTCCGCTTCCTGGACGACGATGGCCGAGCCACCTATTTCGGTACATATACGGCATTTAGCGGCCAGTCCGTCCGGCAGGAGTTGTTGTCCACGCCGGACTTCCGGACATTCGAACTCAGACCGCTGCGTGGGGATGCCACCGGTAGCAAGGGCATGGCGCTTTTCCCCCGACGCATTGCCGGGCACTTTGCCATGCTTGGGCGCGAGGATAACGAAAATATCTGGTTCCTGACGTCCGCGGACATTCACGACTGGAGTGGCGGAGCGAAAGCCATCGAACCTCGCTGGCCTTGGGAGTTTGTCCAGATCGGTAATTGCGGATCGCCGATCGAGATCGACGAAGGCTGGCTGGTCGTAACTCATGGAGTCGGCGCCGTTCGGAACTATTGCATCGGGGCGTGCCTGCTGGACCGTGACGATCCCTCGAAGCTGCTGGCGCGGACGAAGCTACCGCTTTTGCGGTCGGACATGGATGAGCGCGAAGGTTATGTGCCAAACGTAGCCTACAGCTGCGGCGCGATGGTACATAATCGGGTGCTGGTACTGCCTTATGCCATTGCTGACAGCTTCACCACTTTTGCCACTATTCCTCTCGAGCGTCTGCTGGCCGCCATGGATTAGTCACTGTTGCCGACCTGTCCTGCTCTCGAGTCCGAACCATAGTTACACATCGGCACAACAACGATGCCAGTGCGATAATTTATGGCCATCTCAGAGACGGACTTCGCACATTACGTATACAGCAAGGCGGAAGGTGACACCATTTCACGGGCAAGCTCCGGAAGGGGCGACAATCGACCGGGCATATGCTCGATCGAACGGGAAACCCAGACTTGAAGGAATGGATACTTGCGCAAGAAGACGGCAATGATCGCTTCGCTCGCAGCTCTCGGCTTCCTCGCCGTCAGTGCCGGACCGGTGCTGGCGGACGGGATGCCGCCGGGCATGCCCGATCTTGAGGAGACCCTCAAGGCCAGGCCGGCGCCTGCCCAGCCCGATCCTGCCCACATGCAGGGCATGGCTCACGGTAAGGAGCAGATGCACGGCCAGATGATGCAGGGCCATCGAATGGCGATGCGGGATTCGCAGGACCAGGACGGCGCCTCCGGCATGTCACACAGGTCGGACGGTGGTTGCTGACCCTGCCATCATTCCATCAGACGACAAGGTTGACGGACAAGATCATGGCCGCTTTCAACCGAAGCCTTGGTCCGCCGTTCCCACGGCGGGCCAATCGCTTTTCTGGCCGGTCTCAGGACGAGAAAACCAGGCCGGGTCACATTTTTGATCGATCCCGGATCATCATTTTACGCGCCTGCTCCAGCAGGCACACGGCCGATCGGATTTCGATTCGTAACTTACGTATACAGACAGCGTCTCGCTAGCAGCATTGAAGCTTCGGAATTGCCGGGATCGGAACGTCGATCGGGCAACAGGAAGAACACTCGGAGACCCTCAATGCGACAGACGACATTTCTCGCGGCGCCCGTCAGCCTCTTCGCGACGCTAACCTTCGCCGCCGGCACCGCTCTCGCCCAGTCGACGCCCGCGCCCGCGCAGGCTGCGCCGGCCCATGCCCACCAGCAGGGCATGGATCATGGCGGGCAGCAGATGCACGATCAGATGATGAAGGATCATCAGGCCGGCGCGCAGAAGCAGCAGGGGCAACCGGCCCAGCAGGATCAACAGGGCATGTCGGGGATGGCCGGCATGTCCGGCGGCTCGCCTGCATCGAACGGCTCGGGCATGGCCGGTAAGGCGAAGAGTGGCTGCTGCAAGATGCCGATGAAGAAGGCCAAGCCGGCGGCGAAGAAGAAGACCGCCAAGCCCATGGCCGACAAGCCGATGAGCGACATGTGAGGTTTCCAGCCCCGAGAACAGACCCCAGGGGCTGAGGGCCCGCCGTTCCCCCGCGGCGGGCCAGTTCTTTGACGATGCCCAGCGTCGCCCCGTGCTCCCAGCTTTCAAAACCGGGTCCGAGCGTCTGACTTGACAGAGGAAACAGCGATGCGAAAACATCTTGGCGTCGGTGCTGCTGTTGGCTTTCTGCTCTTTGGCAGCACGCCGCTCCTCGCACAGGGTATCGGCCATAGCTTGTTCATGCGCGGCAAGATCGTCCGTATGGATGCGGGCGGCACAGTGGCCTGCCTGGGTAAGGCCGATGGCGCGCACATCGGGCAGATACTCGAAGTCTATCACGCAACGCCGCGCCACCGCCGTCTTGTCGGTCATGTCGAAGTCGACCAGATTTTCGACGACCATTATGCTCATTTCCGCGTGAGGGACGGGACGCTTCAGAAAGGCGATTGGGTGAGCCTAAAGTGCGTCCGGGCGTAACGCCAGAATTGGAATGCCAAGCGCCGCCCTCGCCAAAAGAAGACTCGGCCGAGTAACGCCTGTCTCGGCATAATTCCGATCAGGCGTGCGCGAATACGTTCAGGAGTCGATGAATAGTCATCGGCTCTGTTGGCGTGTCTGACCCTCAAGCCCGCGACCCCGATACCAGACTACCTTCTGCGGAACTTACTTATAGGCCACCCGGGCAAAGAGATTACTCCGTCAGGCCATCGATAGAGATGGAGTCAGGTTATGTTCGAGAAGGCGATCGGGACCATTAACGCGGCGGCCTCCTTCCGACACCGCTATGATAATTTCATCGGAGGCCGCTGGAGCGCTCCTGCGGGCGGCGAGTATTTCGCCGACACGAGCCCGATCAATGGCGCCCAGATCGCAGAGTTCGCGCTGTCGACGCCGGAAGATGTCGAGCGCGCGCTCGATGCGGCGCACGCCGCCAAGGATCAATGGGCAAGGATCGCGCCCGCCGAACGCGCCAGGATTCTCAATCGCGTCGCCGACCGGCTCGAAGACAATCTGGAGTTGCTGGCACTTGCCGAGACGATCGACAATGGCAAGCCGATCCGCGAGACGCGCGCTGCCGACGTGCCGCTCGCGATCGACCATTTCCGCTACTTCGCCGGCTGCATCCGGGCGGAGGAAGGCGGCATCTCGACGATCGATGCGGACACCATCGCCTATCATTTCCGCGAGCCGCTCGGCGTCGTCGGCCAGATCATCCCGTGGAACTTCCCGCTGCTGATGGCGGCGTGGAAGATCGCCCCGGCGCTGGCGGCGGGCAACTGCACCGTCATCAAACCCGCATCCCAGACGCCGCTCACCTTGCTGATGTTCGCCGAGCTCACCGCCGACATCCTGCCGCCCGGCGTGCTCAATGTCGTTACCGGCCCGGGACGGACCGTTGGCCAGGCGATCGCCGCCAATCCGCGCATCGCCAAGGTCTCGTTCACCGGCGAGACCGTCACCGGCAAGCAGATCATGCACGCCGCGGCGGACCATCTGATCCCCCAGACGATGGAGCTTGGCGGCAAGTCGCCCAACATCTTCATGGCGGACGTGCTCGACGAGGACGATGCCTTCTTCGACAAGGCGCTCGAAGGCTTTACTTTGTTCGCCTTCAACAAGGGCGAGGTCTGTACCTGCCCGTCGCGCGCCCTGATCCATGAGTCGATCTTCGACCGCTTCATCGAGCGCGCCGTGGCGCGCGTCGCCGCGATCCGCCAGGGCGATCCGCTCGACCCGTCGGTCCAGGTCGGCGCGCAGGCGTCGGAGGACCAGCTCCACAAGATCCTGGGCTATATCGATATCGGCAAGGCCGAGGGCGCGCAGTGTCTGGTCGGTGGCGCCAGGGCGCTGCCGGGCGGTGCGCTCGACCAGGGCTATTTCGTGCAGCCGACCGTGTTCGTGGGTCAGAACCACATGCGCATCTTCCAGGAGGAGATCTTCGGTCCCGTCCTGTCGGTCACCACGTTCAAGACGGTCGAGGAGGCGATCGCACTTGCCAATGACACCGCCTACGGTCTTGGCGCGGGCGTCTGGACCCGGAGCGGCAACACCGCCTACCGGCTCGGCCGCGCGATCGAGGCCGGGCGGGTCTGGACCAACTGCTATCATCAGTACCCCGCCCATGCCGCCTTCGGCGGATACAAGGCATCGGGCTTCGGGCGTGAAAACCACCGGATGATGCTCGATCATTATCAGCAGACCAAGAATCTGCTCGTCTCCTATGACGAGCACGCGCTCGGCCTATTCTGACCCCTCGCTCAAAGGAGAAACGGACATGGCGAAAACCATGAAAGCGGCGGTCGTCCGCGAATTTGGCAAGCCCCTGGTCATCGAGGACGCGCCGATCCCGACGGTCGGCCCCGGGCAGGTCCTGGTCAAGATTGCGGCAACCGGCGTGTGCCATACCGACCTGCACGCGGCAGAAGGGGACTGGCCGGTCAAGCCCAACCCGCCCTTCATTCCTGGCCATGAGGGCGTCGGGCATGTCGCCGCCGTTGGTGCCGGCGTCACCCATGTGAAGGAAGGCGACCGGGTCGGTGTGCCCTGGCTCTACACCGCCTGCGGGCACTGCGTGCATTGCCTGGGTGGCTGGGAGACGCTTTGCCACGAACAGCAGAACACCGGCTATTCGGTCAATGGCAGCTTTGCCGAATATGTCCTCGCCGATCCCAACTATGTTGGTCACCTTCCCGACAATGTCGACTTCCTCGACATTGCGCCGATCCTCTGCGCGGGCGTCACCGTCTACAAGGGATTGAAGGCCACCGAGGCCCGACCCGGCGAGTGGGTGGTCGTCTCCGGCATTGGCGGGCTCGGCCACATGGCGGTGCAATATGCCCGAGCCATGGGTCTCAATGTGGCCGCGGTCGACATCGACGATAGCAAGCTCGACCTCGCTACACGCCTTGGCGCCACACTGACGGTCAACGCGCGCAACGAGGACCCTTCGGCAGCGCTCAAGAAAGCCATTGGCGGCGCGCACGGGGCGCTGGTGACCGCCGTTTCGCCCAAGGCGTTCCAGCAGGCGCTCGGCATGGTCCGGCGCGGCGGCACGGTCGCGCTCAACGGCCTGCCGCCGGGCGACTTCCCGTTGTCGATCTTCGACACCGTGCTGAACGGCATTACCGTGCGCGGCTCGATCGTCGGCACGCGGCTCGATCTGCTCGAGGCACTGGCGTTCGCCGGCGAGGGCAAGGTCAAGGCCACGGTCCATGCAGACAAGCTGGAGAACATCAACGACGTCTTCTCCCGCATGCATCATGGCGACATCGAGGGCCGGATCGTCCTCGACCTCGCCTGAAGCCGACTTCGCGAAAGTACAGTTCATGTCTCCCTTACATATCCGGCCGATCGCGCGGCGCCGTTTCGTCCAGGGGCTGGCGATCGGCGGCGCGGTTGCCGGCTTCGCCCCGGCGCTTCTCGCGCGATCCGCCCCAGTCTCGCCCGCCGAGCTTAGCGGGACCGAGTTCGACCTCGAGATCGCCGAGCTGCCAGTCAACTTCACCGGCAAACGCCGTATCGCGACCGCCGTGAACGGCAGCGTGCCCGCGCCGGTCCTGCGCCTGCGCGAAGGCGACACGGTCACGCTCCGTGTGCGCAACGGCCTCAAGGAGATGTCGAGCATCCATTGGCACGGCATCATCGTGCCGGCGGAGATGGACGGCGTGCCCGGCATCAGCTTTGCCGGCATCGCGCCGGGCGAGACCTTCACCTATCGCTTCGAGGTCCGCCAGAGCGGAACCTACTGGTATCACGCTCACACGCTCGCCGAGCAGACGGGACTCTATGGAGCGATCATCGTGGAGCCGAAACAGGCGCCGGCGGCGCGGGCGCCCGATCGCGACTATTGCATCGTGCTCAGCGACTGGTCGGACGAGCCGCCGCTGCAGATCTTCCTCAATCTCAAGAAGCAGAGCAGCTACTATAATTTTGCGCAGCCGACCGCCGGCGATTTCCTCAAGGATGTCGGCACCATGGGCTTGGGCAAGGCGCTCGAGCGGCGGCGGATGTGGAACAGCTCGCGGATGAACCCGACCGACTACAGCGATGTCTCTGCCGCGACCTACACCTATCTGATGAACGGCGCGCCGCCCGCCGGCAACTGGACCGGTATCGCCGCGCCCGGCGAGCGCGTGCGCCTGCGCTTCGTCGGCGCGGGGACGGCGACGTTCTTCGACGTGCGGATCCCCGGGGTCGAGCTGACGGTCGTATCGACCGACGGGCAGCCGGTCGAGCCGGTCACGGTCGAGGAATTCCGGATCGGCCCGGGCGAGACCTACGACGTCGAGTTCACCATGCCCGAGGGCGGCGCCCGCACCATCTTCGCGCAGGCGATCGATCGGAGCGGCTATGCGCGTGGCACGATCGCACCGGCCCCGGGCATGGCGGCAGCCGTGCCGCTGCTCGATGCCCGGACCTGGCTCGAGCCGGTCGACATGATGGGCGCGATGGCGACGATGGGCGCAATGGGAGGCGACGCGCATGCCGGGCACGGCATGACCGAGATGCCGGCCAGGGCACGGCACGCCCGCACCGAATATGGCGCCAATACCGACATGCGCGTCGACTATCCGCGCACCAATCTCGACGATCCCGGCGCCGGGCTGCGCGGGCGCGGCTGGCGCGTGCTGACGCTGGCCGATCTGCGCACGCCGGGCGGCGATCCCGACCCGCGCGAGCCCGAGCGCGACATCGAGCTGCATCTGACGGGCAATATGGAACGGTTCATCTGGTCGCTCGACGGCATCAAGCTCAACGATTCCAGGCCGCTTCATTTCAAGCCAAACGAGCGGCTGCGCGTCACCTTCGTCAACGACACGATGATGGCGCATCCGATGCATCTGCACGGCATGTGGAGCGATGTCGAAGGCCCGGACGGCGCCTTCCAGGTCCGCAAGCATACGGTCGTGGTCCAGCCCGCCCAGCGGGTGAGCTTCCGCGTCACCGCCGACGCCATGGGCCGATGGGCCTTCCACTGCCATCTGCTCTATCACATGGCGGCCGGCATGTTCCGGGAGGTGGTGGTCGCATGATCCGGATTTTCCCCTCGCGCGGCATCGCTCTTGGCGCTGCCCTCTTCCTGGCGCCGGCGATCACGGCTCCCGCCCTCGCGCAGGATGCCTCGCCCCCGTCGCCCGCCGCCACCCCTGCCCAAACGGCCACTCCCGCTCAGCACACCCCTTCCGCGCAAGGCTCTCAGGACCATGCGGGCATGGACATGCCGGGCATGGATATGACCGACACGAAGGCGTCCGGTAACGGCGCCACGATGGACATGGGCTCGATGCAGGGTGGCAAGGCCCCGCCGGACGCGCGCAACTCGGACGATTATGCCGACGGCTATCGCAACTCGACGCTGCCGGGCTATGAGATGGCCGACAAGCTCTCGATCCCCAAGATACTTGTCGATGAGCTCGAATTCGCCAGCGGCAACGAGGGTCAGGGCGTGGGTTGGACCGTGCTCGTCACCAAGGGTCAGGACAATGACAAGCTCTGGCTGCGCAGCCAGGGCCTCAAGAACTCCCGCGACCAACGTCTCGATCCGGAGAGCAGCGTCGAGGCGCTGTGGTGGCACAGCAAGAACCCGTTCTGGGGCACGCTGCTCGGGGTCAGGCAGGATCTCGGCAAGGGCGCGACGACATGGCTGGCCGCCGGCGTCGAGGGACTGGCGCCTTATTGGTTCGACGTCCAGCTCACCGGCTATGTAGGGACCGATGGGCGTCTCGCGGCGCGCGCCAAGGCCTCCTATGAGGTCCTGGTCACCAATCGGTTGATCCTCACACCGCAGGTAGAGACCAATATCTATTCGAAGCGGTCGAGCGATCGGCAGCTCGGCAGCGGCTTCAGCAATGTCGAGCTGAGCGGACGGTTGCGCTACGAGGTGTCGCGCAAGTTCGCGCCCTATATCGGCTTCGTCTGGGAGCGCGCATTTGACGGCACGGCCGATTTCCGTCGCCTGCGCAGGGAAGGGCCTTCCGAACACAGGCTGGTGATCGGCTTGCGCGCCTGGTGGTGATCCGCGGATGGCCACTCGAGGGATCGACCGCGAACGCGCCGCGTGACAAGGCTGGATCGCAAGCCAACGGTCGCTGGCCGGCCTCCTTTTTCGTCTTGTTGCTCGCGGCGGCTGCGGCGTCGGCGGGACAGACGGCCATTCTCGCCTTCCTTCCGGCACTGGTCGACCCGGCTCGTGGCGCGCTATCGTCAAGCGCTCATGATTTTCACGTCGCGAGCCTGACTGCGGTCCATCCCCTGGCAGCCTTGCTGGCGGCGCCGCTCTGGGGCTGGATCGCGGACCGGGTCGACTATCGGGCGATGTTGCGCGCAGCGCTGGTCATCCTCGCGCTGGTGACCGCGCCGATCGGCCTCGTCGGGTTGCCTGAGCTTTATGCATTGCGTCTGGTGGCGGGGATGGCGTCGGCCGCCATCATACCGTTGGGCTTGCTCTGCGCGAGCTTTGCCGCAAGCGGGCGCGCGGACCAGGCGCGCCGCTTCACCTGGCTGACCGCCTTCGTGTTTCTGGGCGATCTCGCCGGTCCGCTGGTGGCGGAGGTCTCGGCCGCGATCCTGCCCCGCGCTCCCCTCATGATCCTCGCTCTCGGCATCGGTGCCGTCGGGGCGGCGCTTTGCGCCGTGCGTCTGCCGCGCTGGTGTGCACCTTGCATCGATGGCGGAGACCTGCCCGCGCCTACGCTCGGCGCGACGTTGATCCTGCTTTTTATCACGATCGTCGCGGGCGGCGGGCTGGCGGCGATGCATGTCAATCTCCTGGTGACGCGGAGCGCCATTTCGCTGAGCCGCGAAGAGATCGCCTGGATGCTCAGTCTCTGCGGATTGGGCATGCTGGCGGCACAGATCTTCCATGCAAAGCTGGATTGGCTGGTCACTGTGCCGAGGCGGCTTGCCGGATTGACGCTGGGCCTGCTGGCTGTGGCACTTTTCATGTTTCCTGTCGCCGCGAGTATGGCCGAGCTCAGTGGGATCATCGTTGCTGCCGGCTGGAGCTCGGCAACCCTTCGATTGGTCACCAGCTTCTGGATCAGCGGCGGCGGGGCCCCTTCAGGCGTGAAGCTCGGTTTCCAGCATTCCGCCGCCAGCATCGGGCAGGCGCTCGCGCCGCTGGCGATAGCCATCGTCGCTCCCGGGGCGCAGCCGCTCGTTCTGTGGGGGATTGGTGGTCTATCGCTAGCGCTGCTTGTGTCCCTGCCGCTAGCCTGGAGGCCGCCCGCCATCGTAAAATCATCTGCGTGATGAGGGGAGGGGCGCATTGATGCGTATAGAAAAGAAGGGGCCTCTGCCCCATGCTTATCGTTCTTCCGGGAGTCATTTCATGAAGACCCGCCTATTCGTCGCCTTGCTGTTCCTCGCCATGCCCGGCGTAGCGCTTGCGGCCAGTGATATCGTCGTCCACCGGGATCCGGGATGTGGATGTTGCGAGAAGTGGGCGCAGGCCGTGCGCGCGAAGCTGGGACGCAAGGTCGTCATGCGTGACGATGCGTCGCGCAGCGAGCTTCAGCGCAAGGCCGGCATGCCCCGGACGCTGGCATCTTGCCACAGCGCGATCGTCGATGGCTATATGATCGAGGGCCATGTCCCGATATCCGACGTCAAGCGCTTGCTGGCGACCCGTCCTGCGGGCGTCAAAGGCATTGCGGTTGCGGGGATGCCGATCGGTTCGGAGGGCATGGAAGTGGCAGGCGCTGCCCGCCAACCCTATACGGTGGTGGCCTTCGGCAGCGCCGGTCAGCGAATTTTCGCCCGCCATTGATATCGCGCGGTTTGCAGCATCCTGCAGAATTGCCCGGTGGTAGAGGACCCCGCTGTCGAGTGTAGAACCTTGTGTCAAGCGAGCTGATGGCGTCCCTACCCCTACCTACACTGAAAAAGCAACGATTTGTCTTGTAAGTTGTTCGCGGTCGTCTCCCTGATTTGCCTGAATTTGGCCCAAAATGTGGGAACGATTGTGGGACCGTTTGCCCACCGAAAGTGTGAGAACGGCCCCAACATTCCCGATCAGGGCCCCGAACCGATGGCACTCACAGCATTGAAGGTGAAAAACGCGAAGCCCGGTCGCCATGTCGATAGCCGGGGCTTTGCCTGATTGCACTTTGCGTTCGCTTGCATTACATCGTCATGCAGAAAGGAAATCGACATGGCCGCAAACGCTCTTGTGCAGACCCGGATCGACGGAGCGGTGAAGGAGGAAGCCGCGACCGTGCTGGCTGCTATGGGGCTGACCGTCTCCGATGCCGTGCGCCTGATGCTGACCCGCGTTGCCCGCGACAAGGCCTTGCCGTTTGAACCGCTGGTGCCCAATGCCGAGACGATCGAGGCCATGAAGGAAGCGCGCGAGGGAAAGGGCAAGCGGTTCGCCACGGTGGTCGACCTGATGGCCGACCTCAATGCGGACGATTGAACGCTTCGGGCGGTTCAAGCGCGACTACAAGCGGGAGAAGAAGGGGCAGCACGCCAAGACGCTGGACGCTGACCTGATCCCGATCATCGAGGCGCTGGCATCCGACGAGCCGCTTGAACCGCGCCACCGCGACCATGCGCTGACCGGCGACTGGCGCGACCATCGCGATTGCCACATAAAGCCCGACCTCGTGCTGATTTACCGCAAGCCCGATGACGACACCTTGCAGCTTGTGCGCTTGGGATCGCACGCGGAATTGGGTTGGTGACGTCCGCGCATGGCGAGCTTATACGTTTGTCGGGTATGTCAGCCAGAGGCACGATTACGGGTTAGGTGTGATCAGCGAGCATCCGATGCCAACAAGCTTTTGCAGAAGACATCAATCGCAGAGATGCATTCGGCAGGCGCTGCTTGAAACAAAAATGAGGGCCATAAATCACTTTCACCCTCAAATTCTGACAAATTTGCCGTTAGTTCACGACTGGTGAGCGAGAAATGAGCCGATCGCGTTGGGCTTGAAGAGCCGACCGCTCGCTCCACCGTCGTGACCCCTACGTTGATGACCGGCGGATGCTGGCCCGGTAGACGATGCTGCCGAGAGCGACGACGACGCCCATGATGGCAAAAGATTCCATGCTCGAATGGCTCAAAAGCCAGATCGTGAGAAGGAAACCCTATTTCCGTGATTTGCTCGATCACATGCTCAGGGTTGAGAGCGCCATCACCGGCATCCGCGACATCCTGATCTCGGTGTTCGAGGCGAGTCACCTGCTCGAACAGCAGCGCCAGGGTGCGATCACGCGTCAGCTTGCCGCCTGGGCCGCGATCCTCGCGGTGCCTACCGCGATTGCCGGAATCTACGGCATGAATTTCGAGAATATGCCCGAACTGAAGACGCAATGGGGATATTTCGTCATCCTCGGCGTCATCGCTGCGGTCTGCATTGGGCTCTACATCCGGTTCAAACGTAGCCACTGGCTTTGACGGCGCAGATCGGCTTTCCACATCGCGCCGGGCTGAGGCTGCCGGGGGCCGGCCGCCATAACTCAATGCTTTCGCAGAACCTCGGCGCGGTGCCGGTCCAACGCATCGAGCAAAGCCCTGCCGATCAAAGGCTTTGCGAGAACGTGATCGAAGCCCGCCTCGGCGGCCCGCCAGGCCAGCAGCGTGTCGTGAAAGCCTGAGATCATGATGGCGCGTCCCGACCATCCGATCTCGCGAAGGTGACGCAGCATCGCGAATCCGTCGATGTCGGGCATGCGATAGTCGAGGATGACGCAGTCTGCCTCCTTCGCGCGGGGGTCGGCCAACAGCGCGTGGCCGGTCGTATATCCCCACACGGCATAGCCGCGCGATCTCAGCAGCAGCTGGAGGCCACGCCGCACGCCGGGATCGTCGTCGGAGACGAGGATGGTGTATCTGCCATCATGCTGAGTGGAACGGACCGATGGCATTGCGAGAAGCGGACACCCGTGTGACGATTGCACCATCGATCGCATATCGCGCCTCGTCCCGTCGCTACGTAGAGGTCGCAGTCACTTCGGCTTGCGGCCCATGCCCGCGGCAAAGGCGATCCGCAGGGCTTCGGACAAATTGCGGACCTCGAGCTTGGCCATCAGGCTCGCGCGATGGACCTCGACCGTTCGCGATGAACAGCCCAGGTCATAGGCGATCGTCTTATTGGGCAGGCCGTTCGCCAGCCCTTCCAGCACTTCACGCTCCCGGGGCGTCAGTGCAGCGACCCGCACGCCGGCTTCAGAGGTTTCCAGAGTGCGAAAGTCGACATCGTCGAGACGCGCGAACGCGCGGCTGACGGCGCCGAGCAGGGCCGCTTTCTCGAAGGGCTTCTCGAGAAAGTCGACCGCGCCGCCTTTCATGGCCTGCACCGCAACCGACACGTCGCCATGGCCGGTCAGGACGATGACCGGCATGTTGACCCCGCGTGCTGCCATGGCGGCCTGAACCTCGAGACCGTCCATCTCGGGCATGCGCACGTCAAGGATGACGCAGCCGACGGCCGCCGACTTCGCCTCCTTGAGAAACTCCACGCCCGAGGCATAGGTCACGACGTCGTAGCCCGCGGTCTTGAGCGCAAAGCTCGCCGCCTTGCGGATGCTCTCCTCGTCGTCGACCAGATGGATGACGCGTCTATCCCCCATGTTCCTCCTCCGCCCGCGCATGGATCAAGGTAAAATGAAAGCGGGTGCCGCCGCGGTCGGGGCGCTCCATCCAGATACGGCCGCCATGCGCTTCGATGATGGTCCGGCAGATCGAGAGGCCGAGGCCCATGCCGTCGGCCTTTGTCGAGTTGAACGCCGTGAAGAGCTGCTCGCGGATTCCGTCCGCGATGCCGGGACCGGTATCCTCCACGGTCACCTCGATCAGCCCGTCAGGGCGCAACCTGGTCGCCACCTTGAGGTCGCGAACCGGACACTCCGCCATCGCCTCGATGGCATTGCGCATCAGGTTGACCAGCACCTGCTGGATCTGCACCCTGTCGACGAGGACCAGCGTCGCGGCGGGATCGACCGCAAAGAAGCTGCGGATGCCGCGCTCGCGTGCACCGACCAGCGCGAGCTGGCTCGCCTCGGCGATGACCTGCGGCAGCTCGTGGAGGCTCTTGTCGACCTCGCCGCGGGCGACGAAATCGCGCAGGCGCCGGACGATATGGCCGGCCCGCAGCGTTTCCTGTGCCGCATCATCCATCACCGACCGTAGCGACACGAAGGGTTCGTCGTCCCGCTCGTCGAGCATGTCGCGGATCGTCTCGAGATAGAGCGCGACCGCGGCAAGCGGCTGGTTGAGCTCATGCGCGAGCGTCGAGGCCATCGTGCCCATCGCGCTCAGCCGAGAGACATGGACCAGCTCTGCCTGCAGTTCCTTGAGCCTGAGCTCATCCTGCTCCTTGGCGGTGAGATCCCGGATAAAGCCGGTGAACAACCGCTGCCCGTCTTCACCGGCCTCGCCGACCGACAGCTGCATCGGGAAGGTTGAGCCGTCGCGGCGCTGGCCGACCACGACGCGACCGAGGCCGATGATCCGGCGCTCGCCGGTCTGCAGATAATGCGCGAGATATTCGTCGTGACGGTCGCGATCGGGCTGGGGCATAAGGCAGGAGACGTTGCGGCCGACGAGCTCGGCTTCGCTGTAGCCGAACAGGCGTTGTGCCGCTGCGCTGAACGACGTGATGGCGCCGGTCTCGTCGATGATGATCATCGCATCCGGCACCGTCGCCAGAATCGATTGCAGATGCTGCTCGCGGGTCTCGATCGATGCGCGGACCGCCGCCTCGTCGGTGACATCGCGGCTGATGCAGGCGAAGCCGCGATGTGTGTCGCCTTCGAACAGTGCGGTGATCGTCAGGCGCGCCAGATATTCCGCGCCGTTCTCGCAGACCCGCCACGCTTCGCGCTCCAGCGTGCCCTCGTGAAGGGCGGCCGCCAGGTCTGCGCCTGGACGCCCCGCCGCAATCTCGTCGGGCGGGTAGAACAGGTCGTGGGGCTGTCCCAGGACGCGATCGAGCGGCCAGCATTCGGCACGCTCGCCTTCTTCATTATAGCTCAGCACCATCCCGGAAGGATCGAGCAGCGTCAGGACGTGGCCGCCAGCCTGTCGCAGGAACAGCGGCGCAAGCCGCGCCACCTCCCTGGCAATCTCGTCGGGCCCGCGCCTCGTGTAGACCATCGGCCGGCTCACACGCCCGGCCGGGCGCACGTATCCGGGCGTAGCCGGACCGTGCCACTCAGCGCCGCGCGAGTATGGCCTTCATCTCGTCGATTTCCTGCCGCTGCGAGCGCTTGATCGATTCGCAAAGCCGGATGACTTCGGGATCGCTCAGCTTTGCTTCCTGGCACATCAGGATCGCGCCGGAGTGGTGTGGGATCATCGAGCGCAGAAAGGCCGTGTCGCCGATCGTGGTCTGCGTGCGGATGAACGCGAAGCTGCCCAAGAAGGCGACCAGCGACGCGGCGATCAGCGCGATGTTGGCGGCCTTCGACGGGAACATGTGCCGCATGGCGAGGATCATGAGCACCACCATCGGTGAGACCATCATCAGCGTCATGTAGAGCATGTTGAGGTTGTTGTAGAAGCTGTCGAGCCCGTCGATCATGACGAACATCACCAGATACATGATGACGCCGCTGATGACGGTCTGGAAGGCCAGGCTCCAATAGGCGCCCATCTTCCGTGTGCTCATGTGGGACGAATGATCCATGGCGTATCTCCTTCGTTCGGCGCAGGCCGACCTGGGTCTCAGTGTAACGCCCCGCTCTCCTGTTCGCCCCCGCCATCAGCCGTCCCGATGCTAGAACCAGAAGCGGATGCCGGCGACGAAGCTGGTGGCATGGACGTCCTCGCCGGCAAGCCTCGACAGCCGCGCCGTGTCGCCGGCTTTGCGCAGATAAGAGACGCCGATATAGGGTGCGAACTGGCGGCTGAACTCATAGCGCAGGCGCGCGCCGAGCTCTATGTTGACCAGCCCCGAACCGATGTCGTTCTCCGGAATATCCTGCGCGGCGAAATTGACCTCGGCGCGCGGCTGCAAGATCAGGCGCTGGGTAATGCGCTGGTCGTAATAGCCCTCGACCCGGCCCAGAACATCGCCCTTGGTCGAGAGGAACAGCGCGCCTTCGACTTCGAACATGCCGGGAGCCAGGCCCTCGACGCCGACCGTCGCGTAAGTGCGGTCGGGCCCGCGGCCGAAGTCCTGGCGGATACCGCCCTGAAGATTGAAATAGGGGTCGATGGCCCGGCTATAGAGCACCTGCACCTCCGCGCTGTCGATGCCGCGGCCGAACTCGCCTTCGCCCTCGCTCTTGAGCCAGAGCCGGTTGATATCGCCGCCGTAAAAGCCTTCGCCATCCCAGCGATAGCCATCGCGACCGCTATGCGCTTGATACTCGAACAGGTTGAGCAGCACCTGCCCGAAATTGTTGCCGCCGCTGTCCTTCATCATGATGTCGCGTGAGCGCGCCATCTCGGCGCCGGGAAAATCACGATCGGCGAAGTGGTCGCTGGGGGGAGGCGGCGGGGGCGCATTGCCGGCCGGAAGCGCCGTGCCGGTCATTTGCATGCCGGGCATGGCGGTCTGGCCATGCTGCGAATGGTCCATCCCGGGCATGTCCGGCATCGCGCCGTCCTGATGCTGGGAGTGGTCCATGCCCGGCATGTCCGGCATCGCGGGAGACGCGGGTTGCGGCTGACCGGCCGCATCTCCCTGCGGCGCAGGACTGGCCTGGTGCTGCGAATGGTCCATCGCCGAGGTGGCGTCTGGCGCTGGTGTCTGAGCGCGCGGCCTGGCGGCGGCCTTGTCCTTCTTCTTCTCCTGCGCCGGCGGCACCTCGCCCGGCGGCGCCATGCCGGGCATGCCGTGCATTGAATGATCCTGGGCAAAGGCGGGCGCGGCAGCGAAAAGGGCGATCGCGCTCACCAGCGGCGTGAGGATGCGGGTCATTACGCGTCTCCCTTCGGACGGACGCTCACGACCCGCATCATCCCGGCATGCATGTGGTAGAGGAGATGACAGTGGAAGGCCCAGTCGCCGACCGCGTCGGCGGTGAAGTCCCAGGTCACCTTGCCGCCGGGCTGGACGATTACCGTATGCTTGCGTGGCGCATGATCGCCATGCCCCGTCACCAGCTCGAAAAAATGCCCGTGAATATGGATCGGATGCCCCATCATCGTGTCGTTGATGAGATTGACGCGCACCCGCTCGCCTTCGATGAAGGGGATCGGCTCGTGATGGTCCGACATTTTTTCGCCGTCGAACGACCACATGAACCGCTCCATGTTGCCGGTGAGGTGAATGTCGATGCTGCGGCTCGGCGCGCGCACGTCCGGATTGCGATCGAGCGCCATCAGGTCCCTGTAGACAAGCACCTTGTGGCCGACGTCGGCGAGGCCCTGGCCGGGCTCGCCGGTGCGGTCGACGGGCATCGGCGAGATGGTCTGGACGCTCGGGTCGCGCTTCACCTGCGGCGCGTTCGAGAAGTCTCGCATCTTCATCGACCCCATCGCGTGCCCGCCATGGTCCATGCCCGCCATCTGGCCATCGGCGCCCATCGCGCCGTGGTCCATCCCGCTCATCGCGGAATGATCCATCCCCGAATGATCCATGCCTGCCATGGCGCTATTGTCCATGGTCGCCATCGCTGCCGCCGCGCCGGTCGCGAGGCGCGCGGACGCGTTCTTCTCGGCCGTCGGATCGACGCCCCGCATAGCGCCGCCCGACATGTCCATGCCTTCCATGCCCGGCATCGAGGACATGTCCATGCCCATGTCCTTCATGTCGGCGAGCGGCCGTTTGCGTAAGGGGGGAACCTCGCCGGCCATGCCGGCGCGCGGCGCGAGCGTGGCACGCGCCATGCCCGAGCGGTCGATCGCCTCGCCGACAAGGGTGTAGGCCTTGTCATCGCCTGGGCTGACAACGACGTCGTAGGTCTCGGCAACACCAACCTGGAACTCGTCGACGGTGACCGGCACCACATTCTGCCCGTCGGCCTGGACGATGGTCAGCGGCAGGCCGGGGATGCGGACGTTGAAGGTGGTCATCGCCGACGCATTGATGACCCGCAGCCGCACCCGTTCGCCCGGGGTGAAGAGCGCGGTCCAGTTGTCCATCGGACCATGGCCGTTGACGAGATAGGTGTAGGTGGATCCGGTCACATCGGAGATGTCGGCCGGGTCCATCCGCATCTGGCCCCAGTCGAGCCGGTCCTTGAGCGGCTGATCCTTGCCCGACAGGAGCCCGGCCAGGGTCTGGCGCTGGAAATTGAAATGGCCGGGGTTGACCTTGAGGCGCCGGAAGATCGCCTGCGGCGAGAGCGCGCTGTGATCGGCGAGCACGATGACATGCTCGCGGTCATAGGCGACCGGATCGGCACCGGCGGGATCGATGATGATCGGGCCGTAATGGCCTTCCTGTTCCTGCAGGCCTGAATGGCTGTGGTACCAGTAGGTGCCGCTTTGCACGACGGAGAACTGGTAGAGGTAGTTCGAGCCCGGCTTGATGCCCGGAAAAGACACGCCCGGCACACCGTCCATATTGGCCGGCAGGATCAGCCCGTGCCAGTGGATCGAGCTGTCCTCCTCCAGCTGATTGATGACGTTGAGCCGCACGCGCTGGCCCTCGCGCAGCCGGATCAGCGGGGCGGGGACCGTGCCGTTGAGGCCGATTGCCCGGAACTTGCGCCCGTCGATGGTCATCGACTGCCGGGCGATGGTGAGCGTAATGTCTTCGCCCGACACGGTCGGCAGCGTCGGTCGCATCCCCGGCGAGATCGTCTGCGCCCAGGCCGGCAGCCAGGCTGACAATGCTGCGCCGCCGCCGGCGAGGGCCGCGCCGCGGAGGAACTGGCGGCGGTCGAGAGCAGAAATCATTCGGTTGTCTCAGCTTTAAGAAAGAGGGCGTACCTATTGGGAATACGCAGCATGGCCTCATCCCCCTCAAACTTTCTTTAATATTTCCGAAAGGCGTGCCCTAGCTCGATAGAGGCGCGTTTCGACCGCCTTCTGGCTGATCCCGAGAATTTCGGCGGTTTCAGCTTCCGATTTCTCGTCGATCGTACGCAAAATAAGCGTGTCCTTGAGGGAAGACGGCAGGGCAGCAATCGCTTTCATTGCTTGCGCGAGCTGCTGTTCGGCCCCGATCGCCTGATCGGGCAGCGGTGCGTCGTCGGCGACGCCGTCCGCCTCGCCGAGCGGTAGGGCTAGGGCAAAGAAATTTCGAACCGCTCGCCGACGCCGCCAGTCATGGCATTTGTTGATGACAATCCGGGACATCCAGACCTGGAAGGGTCGGGTTACGTCATAGCGGTTGAGTGCGGCAAAGGCCGCGACGAAGCTCGCCTGGGTGACATCCAATGCCTCATCCATAGATCCGACATGGCTGCGCACGAGCCGGTGAACCCAACCTTGATGCCGGCGGACCAGCTCGCCATAGGCCGCTTGCCGGCCTCCAAGCGCCAGAGCCGCGAGCTCCCCGTCCGAGCAGTCGGGGAGGCACGCGGTCATTCGGATTTGGCCGTCAGCGCTTTCACCACGGCGTCGTCGAATTTGTCCGTCTGATCCGGGCGCAGCACGGCCCGCATCGCGAAGATATGCTCAAGTGTTTCTTTCTGCAGCGCGCCCATGGCCTGGTGCGAGCGATCCACCGCAGTTGCGACTTGCGGGCCATAGCCATGCTCCGCTTCGATCGCTTCCGCGAGACGCGCATTGTCGGCGCGCAATTCGGCCTCCAGCGCTTGACGCCGGATCGCGTAGTTCTTCTCGATTGTCTCGAGTCGGCTGTGTTGCGCTGAATTCAGCTTCAGATCGCGATGGAGCAGCTCGTGCAGCTCATTTTCGACCGGGCGCACTGGAACCACATAGACGCGGCCAATGACAACGCCAGCGATCGCCGCGGCGAAGGTCACCAGGACGAGGAGCAGGAGCCGGCGGCGGTCGCGCATCACTGCGAGCTCAGCAGCGTCGAGGGCGCAAGCGCGAGCCGAGCATCGAAGGGCGATAGCGGTTTGGCATCAGCAGACCGTGTCGAAACTGCCGAGCCGGCAATTCCGATGAACAGCGCGGTTGCGGCCGCGATGCCGAACGTCATAGCGCCAAGGCTTGGTATGGCCCGGATGCGCGCTATTTCCGCCATGACCCGGCTTTCCAGGCCGCCGAGCCTGGGATCGAGAGGCGCATCGCGCAACCGCGAGAGCAGGTGGTCAAGTTCATCCATGGTGCTTCTCCGTCTTCATCCATCAATACGCACGATGGTCCAGGAACCCTTGCTGTAGATTGAAAAGAATAATTGCGAGGGGTGGGGGCTCGGGCTGCGTATTGTCTCATGGGATCTACAGGAGAATGTTCCAATGCGTTTCTTTTCGCCTCTCGCAGTTATCGCCGCCGTCGGCCTGAGTGTTTCTGCTCCGGCCTACGCGCATCCCAAGCTTGTGTCCTCGACGCCCGCCGCGAACGCCAGCGTCTCGGCGCCGTCGCGTATAACGCTCACCTTCAGTGAAGGTCTGATGCCGAAGCTGTCGGGCGCCGAGATCGTGATGACCGGCATGCCCGGCATGCCCAACCACCGCATGGCGGTAACCGGCTTCAAGACGTCCGTCGAAGGCGACAAGACGCTCGTGCTGACGCTCGCCAAGCCGCTCATGGCGGGCAGCTATCAGGTCGCCTGGCACGTCGTCTCGACCGACACGCACCGCATCCAGGGCAATCTCGCCTTTACCGTCAAGTGACGCCATGAACGACGTGGCACTCGTCGCCGTCCGCTGGGCGCTCTACGTCGATCTCGGCCTGTTGTTCGGCCTGCCGCTGTTCGCGCTCTATGCGCCCGGCGGCGGCCGGATGGTACAGCGGCATCTGCCGATGGTAGCAATGGTGGCCGGTCTCGCCTGTCTCGCCCTCCTGCTGTCGGCGCTGGGGTTCGCGTTGCAGGCAGCGGCCATGACCGGGCTGCCGCTCACCCAGCCTGATCTTTCCATGGTCGCAGAGCTGTTCAACGGCACGTCCATGGGAACGGCGCTGAAGGCGCGCCTCGTCGCGCTCCTCGTTCTTCTGCTCTCCATCCCCTTCTATCGCCGGCAATCCCGTCCTGCCTTCATCGCCTCCACTCTGGCAGGCGCGGTCGCACTCGCGACCCTCGCCTGGAGCGGGCATGGCGCGGCCGGCGAAGGCGAGGCGGGCTGGCTGCAACTGGGGGCCGATCTCATCCATCTGCTCGCCGCGGGCGCCTGGGTCGGCGCGCTTGCCGCATTCCTTGCGCTGGTTCTTACCAGGCTCGCAACCGATGATCTCGCCACTGAAGACATGGACCGGGTCATGCTCGCCGAGGAAGCGCTGCGGGGCTTCTCCTTCGTCGGCACGATCATCGTCGCCCTGCTGATCCTGACCGGGACGGTGAACGGCTGGTTCCTGGTCGGCCCGGGCAACATCGCGTCTCTCGGGCAGTCGACCTACGGCCTGCTGCTCATCGCCAAGCTGCTGCTCTTCGCCGGCATGCTGGGCCTGGCCGCGCTCAACCGTTATCGCCTGACCCCGGCACTTGCGCAGGCGATCGAGGAAGAGGACGCGCCACGGGCGCAGGCGCTGCTGCGCGCGAGCCTCGTCGTCGAAGGCGGTCTTGCGATCGTCATTCTCGGGCTGGTCGCCTGGCTGGGGACACTGTCGCCACCCATGTCGATGTAGTTTATCGTTTCGAACGCCTCGCGTTGGGAGAAGCCAATGCAATCGTACACCCCGCCGCGCGGGACTGGATCGACGAAAGACTATGATCGCGCGATCCGCCTGTGGGCGCGGGAGAAGCGGTGGCGTGCCGCCATGCTTGCCATGCTGCGCCCGGATTGGCGCCTGGTAATCGCCGATTATGGCCGCCAGCACGGGTCTCATGCGGCTCGCCTTCCGCCTGACCGTGCAGCGGCTCGATGGCATCGACGATACCCAGCCCAATGCCGACGGCGTGCTCCCCGGCCTGATGGCGGCCAAGCGAACGGGCCCGCCGATTTGGCCACTTAGGCGATTACGTATTGACCCTGACACGGTGTCAGACCCTAGATCGTCAGGCGTCGAAAGGAGCGAGGCGATGAACGAGACACATGGAGCGGCGCATGGCGGCGGTTGCTGCGGCGGCCACGGCACCGCTAAAGCGGCGACCGGCGTCAAGGACCCGGTCTGCGGCATGACCGTCGACCCGGCGACCACGGCGCATCACGCCGAGCATAGCGGTGAAAGCTATCATTTCTGCAGCGCGGGCTGCCGGACCAAATTCATCGCCGATCCCGAGCGCTATCTCGGCCCGCCGACGCCGCCGGTCGCGGCGCCCGAAGGCACGATCTGGACCTGCCCGATGCATCCCGAGATCCGCCAGGACCATCCCGGGTCCTGTCCGATCTGCGGCATGGCGCTCGAACCCGCGACCGTGACCGCCGACAGCGGCCCCAGCCACGAGCTAGTCGATTTCACGCGGCGCTTCTGGGTCGGCCTCGTGCTGGCTCTCCCGGTGCTGATCCTCGAGATGGGCGCGCATGTCTTTCCCGCGATCCATCGCCTCGTGCCGATGTCTATCTCGGTATGGATCCAGTTCGTGCTGGCGACACCCGTCGTGCTGTGGGCGGGCTGGCCGTTCTTCGAGCGTGGCTGGGCCTCGCTCAAGACCCGCAACTTCAACATGTTCACCCTGATCGCGATGGGGACCGGGGTCGCCTGGATCTACAGCGTCATCGCGACGCTCGCGCCTCAGCTGTTCCCGCCGGCCTTCCGCGGCGAGGACGGCATGGTTGCCGTCTATTTCGAGGCGGCCGCGGTGATCACCGTCCTCGTGCTGCTCGGCCAGATGCTCGAACTGCGCGCGCGGGAACGCACCTCGGGCGCGATCAAGGCGCTGCTCAACCTTGCACCAAAGACCGCGCGCCGGATCGGTTCTGATGGGAACGAAGAGGAAATCAGCCTTGATCTGGTTGCGGTGGGCGACCGCCTGCGGGTGCGGCCGGGCGAGAAGGTGCCGGTCGACGGCGTAGTCGAGGACGGCCGCTCCTCGCTCGACGAGTTGATGGTCACCGGCGAATCCATGCCCGTCACCAAGGCAAAGGCCGACACAGTGATCGGCGGCACGCTCAACCAGACCGGTGCGCTGGTGATCGTCGCCGACAAGGTCGGCCGCGATACCATGCTCGCACGCATCGTCCAGATGGTCGCTGAGGCGCAGCGCTCGCGCGCGCCGATCCAGCGCATGGCCGATCAGGTGTCGGGCTGGTTTGTGCCCGTGGTCATCGCGGTCGCGGCCGTCGCGTTCATCGCCTGGGGCATCTGGGGTCCCGAGCCGCGCTTCGCCTATGGGCTGGTGGCGGCGGTCGCCGTGCTGATCATCGCCTGTCCCTGCGCACTGGGGCTGGCAACGCCGATGTCGATCATGGTCGGGGTCGGCCGCGGCGCCGGGCTCGGTGTCCTCATCAAAAATGCCGAAGCACTCGAGCATATGGAGAAGGTCGACACTCTCGTCGTCGACAAGACAGGCACGCTGACCGAAGGCCGGCCTGCCGTCACCCAGGTCGTGCCGGCGCCCGGCTTCGACGAAGCCGAGCTGCTGCGTCTTGCCGCCTCGGTCGAGCGGGCGTCCGAGCATCCGCTCGCGTTGGCAATCGTCGAGGCCGCGAAGGATCGCGGCATCGTCACGAGCGACGTCATCGACTTCGACTCGCCGACCGGGCGCGGCGCGCTCGGCACGGTCGAAGGGCGGCGCATCGTCCTCGGCAATGCGCAGTTCCTTGCCGACGAAGGGGTTGCGACCGATGCGCTCGCCAGCCAGGCCGACGCGCTGCGCCGGGATGGCGCCACCGCGATCTTCATCGGGGTCGACGGCACAGTCGGCGGCGCCTTCGCGATCGCCGATCCGGTGAAGGCCACGACACCAGAAGCGCTCGCCGCGCTCAAGGCGGAGGGCATTCGCGTGGTCATGCTGACCGGCGACAACCGCACGACCGCGGAAGCGGTCGCCCGACGCCTGGGCATCGACGAGGTCGAAGCCGAGGTGCTGCCCGATCAGAAGAGCGCCGTGGTCGCCAGGTTCAAGCGCGAGGGGCGGGTCGTCGCCATGGCCGGCGACGGTGTCAACGACGCCCCCGCGTTGGCCGCCGCCGACGTCGGCATCGCCATGGGTTCCGGCACCGACGTCGCGATCGAGAGCGCTGGCGTCACGCTGCTCAAGGGCGACCTGACTGGCATCGTCCGGGCGCGGCGGCTCAGCCAAGCGACCATGTCGAACATCCGCCAGAATCTCGTCTTCGCCTTCATCTACAATGTCGCGGGCGTGCCCGTAGCGGCGGGTGCGCTCTATCCGCTGTTCGGTATTCTGCTCTCGCCCATTATCGCGGCGGCGGCGATGGCGCTCTCTTCGGTGAGCGTGGTCACCAACGCGCTGCGCCTCAACCGGAAAGCACTGTGAACATCGGCGAGACGTCACGGCAGAGCGGCGTCTCTGAGCGGATGATCCGCCATTATGAAAAGATCGGCCTCATCCCGGCGCCGGCGCGTCGGGGTGCTGGCTATCGTGACTATGGCGAGCGCGACCTCCATCGCCTCCGGTTTATCGCCAATGCCCGCGATCTCGGCTTCCCGATCGAGGAGATCCGCACGTTGCTCAGCCTTTGGGCCAATACCGGCCGTGCCAGCGCGGAGGTGAAGCGGCTTGCCCTTGCCCGCGCCGATGAGTTTCAGCGCAAAGCCGAGGCGTTGACGGCGCTGCGCGACACGCTAATCGACCTGGCTGAGCGCTGCCAAGGCGACGAGCGGCCGGATTGTCCGATCATCGCCGAACTGGCCGCGGCCCGATCCGCATAGCATCCGGCATCGCACGGCCGAGAATTTTAGGGGTGCCCGTTTTCGGTCGATTCGTGCAGGTCGACGGCGAAAGCGATCCGCAACAGGTCGGGCAGGCTTTGCGCGTTGAGTTTGATCATCAGACTGGCCCGATGCAGCTCGACCGTGCGCGACGTGACGCCGAGTTCATCTGCGATAAGGCTATTTGGATAGCCTCGCGAAATTCCTCTCAGAACGGCCCGTTCGCGCTGCGTCAGTCTCGCGGCTTTCGAAAGAGCGTCGGCCTGTTCGGAGGCACGACGGGCTATACTCTCAAGCCAGCTGAAGCCGCGGTCGATCGCGCCGAGCAATGCGGCCTTCTCGACCGGTTTGGCGAGAAAGTCGGCAGCGCCCGCCTTCATCGCCTGTACGGCGAGCGTAGGATCGCCATTGCCCGTCAGCACCACGACGGGCATGTCGATACCGCGTCGCGTCAGCTCCGCCTGAACCTGCAGGCCGTCCATGTCGGGCATGTGCATGTCGAGAACCACGCAGCCTTTCTCGGCGTCCTCTGCGCTCAACAGAAACTCCGGCCCCGAAGCGTAGGCTTCTACGGCAAACCCTGCGGTCCGCAACGTGAAACTTAGTGCTTTTCGTATTGTCTCTTCGTCATCGACGATATGCACGACGCGCTTGTTCCCCATAGCCCCCGAGATCGATCAATACGCAGTGCCGCGAGGGCAGCGCTTCAAGGGATACTTCTCTGCACGTTGGACTATGGTCCCAGGTCAAGAGTAAAAATTTGGCGAGGCAAAACGGCGAAGGACAGCGAAACTGTGAGGGTTCGGCTACTCCGCTCACACCAATGCCGCGGTCGCTGCGGCTCATTGCCGGGTCTCTGCTCCGGACGATGCATGCGAGTTGCCCGCGCCGCCCTCGGCGCGATCGAGCCATCGCTACGCTTCCATCACATCGTCGACCGGCAGCGGGTTACTGGCGCCCGGCGGGCGAGGGGGGCGGGTTGGCCCTTGACGGCTGCGCGATCGGACGCCCAGGATAGCAGGGTGGCGCGCTTTACTTCGGGCTCAAGCTTCAGGTGCCCAGCAACGTCGAGGGGATCGATGAACGAGCGTGTGTGCGACACGACATATCCTCCTTCCCTGCCGCGATTTTCTCCGAAAGGGAGATCTCAGGAGATTGGTTCGGACTCGTTTAGGGTCAATGGATGAGGACGCGCACAGCGTTTGCCGGGCGTTCATTTCCGTCTTAGAACTGACGCGCAGCACGCCATTCAATCCGGTGGCGAACGGCCTCCGCGATCGCTGGCATGACGTCTATATCATTCGACGCATGTGCAACCGCGTTCGTGCTGACGATCCTTTCGACAAGCCCACCCAGAACCTGCGCTGCATCGCCGGCAAAAAGCGGATGCACGACCACGCAATCCGGTCGCGCGAACCCCATGCCGACCAGTTGGCGCGCCGCCTCGGTGAGGGTCCGACCGGATGAGGCGATATCGTCGACCAGCACCGGCTGGCGATCGAGAAACGCTGGGGCATTCGGAATCGAGATGGTGACGTGACGGTCGCCGGATCGGATTTTCTCGCACACGAGAAACGGAGCATCGGCATCGGCCGCCACCTGCGAGACCCACTGTTCGCTTTCCAGGTCCGGACCGATGATCAGCGGGCGAGCGACATTGCGCTTGATCCACGAGGCCAAAAACGGCGCGGCATGAACAACCTGGGTTGGGATGCGGTAGATTTCCGACAATTCATGGTAGCGATGGAGATGCGGATCGACCGTCACCAGCCAGTCGAGATGGCGAGACAGGATCGCAGCAAAGGTTCGCGACGTCACCGCCTCGCCGGCATGGAAGCGTATGTCCTGGCGCATGTAAGCGAGGTAAGGGGCGACGAGCCCGATCCTGCGAGCGCCAAGATCGCGCGCGGTGTCGGCTGCGAACAGCAGCGGCAACAGCTTGGCGTCCGGATGATCGAGACTGGACAGCAGGATGACCTCGCGGTCGCTGACGTCGTTTCCGACCCTGAGATAGGTTTCCCCGTCAGGAAACTGACGATGCTCGATCGTGCCGACCTCTGCATCGAGCGCGGCGGATAGCGGCTGTGCCAGGGCCTCGCTGCCAGACAGCGCGAACAGCACGGGACGGTTCATAGCGCTTCAATCCCGAAGATCGGCCCGTCGCTCACCGCATAGGCCGCCGCATAGTCGAGCTCGCCCGGGCTCTCGGCATGAATGCTACACAAGGGAGCCCCGGCATCCACCATCTGGTTCAGCCGACACTGCAGCGCGACGCCGGCGGCCTTGGCCATCGGCGCGCCGGCAAGCTTCGCGACCGTCGCGAGCTTGCGATTGTCGATACTCACCAGGCGGCCGCTATAGGGAGCGATCATATCCTGTTGGAACCGGGCGACCTGTGGAGCCCGCATGCCGCCCTGCGCTTCGCAGATACGTTGGAACTTGGCCCAGGCCCGGCCGCTTTCGAGGCACGCCCGCGCACGCGCATAACCTTCGCGGGCCGGGGCTGCGTCCGCGAGCTCAAGCAGTCCTCCCGCCAGCTCGCAGGCCCGGTGGGCGAGATCCTCGGCGCCCGGCTGCCCCTGGAGCACGGCAAGGATATCCTGCGCCTCGAGCGCCGGACCGATGCCCCGTCCGATCGGCTCGGCGCCGGGGCCGCGCATCACGCGCGTGCGAAGCCCGAAGGCTTGGGCGACAGAGCTCAGCGCCCGCTCGAGCGTGTCGGCGGCATCGGCGCCGCGTACCTTGGCGGTCGGCCCGACCGGGATGTCGATGACCAGATGGGTCGCACCGGCCGCGATTTTCTTGGACAGCACCGAGGCGACCATCTGCCCGACGGCATCGATATCGAGCACCCGTTCCACGCCGATGATCACATCGTCGGCAGGGCTGAGGTTGACGGCGCCGCCCCAGGCGATGCAGCCGCCTTCGCGCTCGACCACCTTGTGGATTGCGGAAACGTCGAGGTCGACAGGTGCCAGCACCTCCATCGTGTCCGCCGTGCCGGCCGGTGAGGTGATCGCCCGCGACGATGTCTTGGGCATGATCAGGCCCTCCGCGGCCATGATCGAGACGATGATCGGCGTGGTGCGATTGCCCGGCAAGCCACCGACGCTATGCTTGTCGACGATGACCGTTCCGGGCCACTGCAATCGCTCGCCGACATCGACCATCGCCCTGGTCAGGCTGATCGTTTCGTCCGTATCGAGCGGGACCGCTGAGCAGGCCGTGACGAACGCCGAGAGATGGACATCGCTATAGCGTCGCTCGGCGATGTCGGTGATGATCGCTGAAAAAGCCCCGTCACTGAGACGATTGCCATAGATGCGCCGACGCACTTCGGCGAGCGAGGCGAGAGGCTGGGCGTGCGCGATCTCGACCGGATCGCCATCGCTGACGCCGAGCCGCTGCCATGCGGATTCGGAGAGGCCGATCTCGCCGGGCGCTGGAGTCTCCGCGGAGCTGTGCAGCAGCGAGACGACGATTTCCCGCCCGCCGGCGCGCAGCGCGACCTGCGCGCGGGACGCAAGACCTTCCGAGCGGCAGACGGGACAGTCGTGGCGCATGACCGCGATCAGATCGCTTCCGGCAGCCGACAGGCCGATGCGGCGTGCCCGCAGCGTCGTCGCGACAGGCTCTGCTTCGGCGTCCTCGATGATCCCGGGCTTCACGCGAGCATGCCCCAGCTACCCAGCGCCGGTACGCTGCATGCCCAACCCAGTTCCTCCGAGACACGCTTCGCCAGGACCTGGGCGCCGGTCGGCTCGCCATGGGTGACATAGACGTGGCGCGGGGCCTCGTGCAGCGACCCGAGCCAGCGCATGAGTTCGTCGCTGTCGGCATGCGCCGAGAGCATCGTCAGGTTGGCGACCTCGGCTTCGACCGGGATATACTCGCCGTGGATCTTGATCGTCCGGGCGCCGCCGATCATGGCGGCGCCGCGGGTGCCCGCCGCCTGGAAGCCCGAGAAGAGGATGAGGTTCTTCCCATCCGGCGCGAAGCGCTTGAGATGGTGGAGCACGCGGCCGCCCGTTGCCATTCCACTGGCCGAGATGATGACCTTGGGGGTGGGGTTGGCGGTGAGTTCCTTGGATTCCTCCACTTCGCGCACATAGTGCGCGACGCTGCACGCCGCTTCGCACTCGGCGCGAGCCAGGCGATGCTCGTCCATGAAATCGCACATCAGCCCGCTCGCGTTGATCGCCATCGGGCTGTCGAGGAAGATCGGGATGTCGCGGAGGCGTCCCTGCGCGCGCAGACGCGAGAAATGATAGAGAAGCGACTGAACCCGTCCCACGGCGAAGGCCGGGATCACCACCGTCCCGCCTCTCTCGACGCATCGCTCGACATGATCTCCAAGCGTCTTTGTCGGATCGACCTGCTCGTGGCGCCGATCGCCATAGGTCGATTCCACCAGGACATAGTCGGCGCGCGCGGGCGGCTCGGGATCCTTCATCACCGCATCGCCGTAACGGCCGATATCGCCTGAGAAGAGGATTGTCCGCCCCTTCCAGTCGATCTCGATCGACGCCGCGCCGAGGATGTGGCCGGCGCGATGGTAGCGCACCCTGATGCCGTCCGTGACTGCATGCCACGCTCCGAACTCGATCGGGCGGAAGAGCTGCAATGCCAGACGCGCGTCGGCCTGGGTGTAGAGGGGCAGCGCCGGCTGGTGCCTGGAGAAGCCGTGCTGGTTGGCGAACTCCGCATCCTTTTCCTGCAGATGGCCGCTGTCGGGAAGAAGGAGCTCGCACAGGGCCGCGGTCGCCCGCGTGGCAAGGACGGTCCCGTCCCAGCCCAGGCGCGCCATGCGCGGTAGTGCGCCCGAGTGATCGAGATGGGCGTGGGTCAGCAGCACCTGGCCGACATCCGCGACTTCGGGTGGGATCGATGCCCAATTAAGGCGGCGCAGATCCCTGGGTCCCTGAAACAGGCCGGAATCGACCACGATCTGAGTTTCACCATCGTCCACCAGATAACGCGACCCTGTGACCGTTCCCGATGCGCCGAGAAAGGCAACGCCGAGACCATCGGCCGGGCGCTTGGCCAGATCGATCCTTGCTTCACGCTCGAAGATGGTCACGCGGGAATGGTGCCGTTTCTTTCTCTTTTGCATGGACGCGGGCCTGCCTCTCACGATTATGTTCGTGAGCGCAGCATTGGTTCGCGGACGCCGCACGCCTATACGCAAAATCCGCAGCACGACTGCTGCTCCCCGACAGCTGCGTCGCCCGAACGCCGATGGCCGATCCCATCGATCGCCTTACCCATGCCTGCGCGATGCCCGGGGGACTTCGGTCTCTACTTATACCTTGCTCCTTGGACTCGAGCCTATGCTGCCCGGACGTTGACCAGAAGAGGACGGCATATGGGCGAACATGACCATCGCATGCGCAAGCGCGGCAAGATCGTTCTGATCGGCTTCCTGCTCGTCGCTAGCTTCTTCCTCCTCACCGAGCATACCGCGCACTTCCTGGGTGTGCTGCCCTATCTCATCCTGCTCGCCTGCCCGCTCATGCACCTGTTCATGCACCGCGGCCATGGTGGGCATCAGCATGGCCATGAGCCCGGTCAGGCACCCGCCGGCTTACCGGCCAATCCCAACGGCCGCATCGAAGGAGAGTCGCGATGACGCACGCCGACTATGGCTATGGTCTGTGGGGGCTCGCGCTGGTTAACGCCGCCGTTTTCATCCTCTTTGCGTTCAGCTTCTTCAAGCCGGCAACTAAACGAGACTGGCGCAGTTTGGGGGCGTTCAGCGCTTTCATCATAGCGCTCTTCGCGGAAATGTATGGCTTCCCGCTCACGATCTTCGTGCTTTCGGGGTGGCTCCAGTCGTATTTCCCCGCTGTCGACTGGTGGAGCCACGATGCTGGACATCTCCTGGAGATGATGTTCGGCTGGCGAGTTAATCCCCATTACGGTCCATTCCACATCGCCAGCTTTGTGCTGATCGGCGTGGGTTACTGGCTGATCTCGGTTGCATGGACGGCCCTTCACTTGAGTCAGCGCAAACACCAATTGGCCCTTACTGGGATTTATGCCCGGATCCGGCACCCGCAATATGTCGGCTTCATTCTCGTCATGCTCGGCTTTTTGCTACAATGGCCGACCCTTTTGACCCTTGCTATGTTTCCGGTGCTCGTCGTGATGTATATTCGGCTGGCTCGGCATGAGGAAAAGGAGGCGCTAGCCAACTTCGGCGAGGTTTACCGCGATTATATGGCTCGCGTGCCCGGCTTCATTCCGAATCTGACAATCCATTCGCGTCGAAGAAGGCCATGGCGATCCTTGACGGGAATGGCTGATGTAATTGCCGGCAAGGTCAATGCTGACGTTCTGACTGGCCTTATTATTCGGACATCGTTACCCGACCTCACAGCACACTACTGCAGCAATCCCGGTTCGACTGCGCAATCATCTTGGGAGGGCAAGTTCGCCTTGCACGGGCAGATTCGGTGTGGAGCTGATGCCCGGCACTAGACGCAGAGCATCGCCGATCAAGGTATAGACGGCGTGGCGCTGGCCGCCACGGTTCCGATGGTCGACGCGATAGCCCTGATAATGTCGGCGGAGCAGGCCTGCATTCACCAGTTCGGAAACGGCGCGACTGAGATTACTCTTGCCGGCTGTGCGAATGCGTGCCCGCATTTCCTCCGCGATCACGCCGCGCCTTTTCTCCGGATCGCCGGGGAGCAGTCCGTTTCTAGCGAGGTCGCTCTCGACCCGCTCGGCCAGCGTAATGCTGCGCGGACCACGCTGGGCCATCGGGGTCAATGCGTCGCATAGCCAATCGCGCAGGGAAACGAGCCCATCGTTCCGCCTGACCCAGGGACCGGCGCTTCCATCTGGCCCCGCCACCTGGGCGATCAGGTTGAGCAGCATGAAGGCATAACGGGGCCGGCTCGATACGGTCGCCAGCGTCTCGAGCACGGCCGCGACATCACAGCCAATGGAGGGTTCAAGAGGCTTGCCTGCATGAAACATAACATGATGGAATCAAGCACAAAGCAGGATCAATGTGAATCCCAAATCGGCGGCCACAGACGGGTTGTCAGCTATGACACTTTGCCGGCGGATAAAGTGTCATAGGCGATCCATTCTAATCGTAGATTGTTGCGAATCGTTCTCAACTCATCCTGATAATCATGGCGCTCGCCGCTTAGGTGTGGACGAGCCGTCTCCTCGCGAACGAGCTTCCGTCGCCTATGGCGAACAGGATAAAAGACTGCGGCCGCCTTGATGATCTCACGCGCTTTGCGACGGACTGTCAGCGTGCTGAAACCCTTGGCGATCTGCATGGCACGATCGATGCCGCCGTGCGCGATCTTGGCTTCCGCTGGTTCACGCTGCTTCACAATATCGACCTTCGGCGCGGCGACGAGCAAAGCCTGTTCCTCACAACCTATCCGTCGGCCTGGCTCGAGGAAGTGCTCGAAGAGCGCCATTATCTCGAAGATCCCATCCATGCGGCCTGCGCACGTACGCCCTCTGGACTGGCCTGGGACCGTGTCGGCGACGTGCTGGAGCTCACGCCGCGCCAGCGAGGCATCCTTGACCGCGCCCGGGATCATGACCTTGCATCGGGCTACAGTTTGCCGATCCGGACCCCGGGCGAGCCCGAGGCGATCTTCACTGCGGCCCGATCACGCGACGAGCCGCTGAGTGCAGAAGAGGTTCTGACCGCCCGTCTGCTCGGCTCGGTCGCTTATGATCGGGCGCGCGAGCTGCTTGGCGAAAGGGCAGGGCCATTGGCCTGCGTCCCTCTCAGTCCTCGCCAGGTCGAATGCATCGCGCTCGTCGCGCAAGGCAAAAGCGACTGGGAGATCGGCCAGATCCTCGGCCTCAGCCGCGATACCGTGCACGAATATGTTGAATCGGCCCGCAGGCGTTATGGCGTGCGACGACGCACGCAGCTGGTGCTGCGCGCGGTTCGCGATGGTCATCTCAACATGGAAGCGCTGCTCTGATCTCGCCGGCCATATGATGATCGGGCTTGGGCAAGTTCAGGATTTCTGCGCTGTCGCTGGCGCGATCAAGGACGCTACGGCCTTGTCTGACCTGATGGCCGAAATCACGAAGGCCATGGGCTTTCGGCACTATGCCCTGGTCCATCATGTCGACCTGAAGCCTGCGGTTCGCTCGGTCCACATCGTCGACTATCCGCAAGACTGGGTGGAGCGCTTCCAGGCGAGACGCCTCTATGCGAGCGACCCGATCCACCGCGCCAGCCATCGCACCAATGTGGGCTTTGCCTGGTCGGCGGTTCAGTCGATCATCTCTCTGACGGCCGCCGATCGCTCGATCCTGGCAGAAGCCTACGAGGCCGGGCTGGGCGACGGCTTCACCGTTCCGGCCCATATTCCTGGCGAGCTCAATGGATCCTGTTCCTTCGCGATGGCGGCGGGCGAGATGCTCGACCATCGGCAGCTGCCGTTCGTGCAGCTCGTCGGCAGCTTCGCGTTCGAAGCGGCACGCAAGATTTCCCGGATCCACGCGCCGCAATCCGAATGCCCGAGCCTGACCGAAAGGCAGGCCGAATGCGTGGCGCTGGTCGCGCGGGGCAAGACCGATTGGGAGATCAGCCAGATCCTCGGCATCGGCCAGGAAACGGTGATCCAGCATGTGAAGGATGCGCGCGACCGCTATGGCGTCACCAAGCGCACCCTCCTCGCCATTCGCGCCTTGTTCGAAGGGCAAATCAGCTTTGCCGATGTGTTCGGCCGATGATCTCCCCAGAACTGGGGATAACGCAAAAAAGCCGCCTCTGATCGACTGACAGGCCTCACCAAAAGGAGGCTGTCATGCACATCGGGACCGGCTTTTCGCAAGCCATGGAACACCGCCTGTTTCGCTCCATGTTCGAGGAGCGCAAGCGGGTCTTCGTCGATCTTCTTCGCTGGGACGTTCCGGTCATCGCCGGTCGCTACGAGATCGATCAGTTCGACAATGATCGCGCCGTCTACATCGTTGTTACCGGGGACGACGGGGAACACCGGGCCTCCGCACGGCTTCTGCCGACCACGCACGAGCATATTCTCGGCACGATCTTCCCGGATCTTTGCGAGGAAGCGCCGCCGCGCGGCAGTGCTATCCTGGAAATCACCCGCTTTTGCCTTGCGCGAAAATTGCGCGCCCGGGAGCGTCTCGAGCTGCGCAATCAGCTGGTCACCGCGCTCGTCGAATATGCCCTCGCCAACCAGATCCACAGCTTCACCGGGGTCGCCGAGTGGCCGTGGTTCCAGCAGATCCTGGGTTTCGGCTGGACTTGCCGACCATTGGGTCTTCCCACGTCCGAGCAAGGGCGAAGTCTCGTCGCCTTGCAAATCGATGTGGACGACCGAACGCGCGAGCAGCTGCGCGCGAGCGGCATTTTCCGCCCTGTCGGCCTTGCCGATCTTCCCGCCGCAGCATGAGGAGGGCGATCATGGCCACGATCGCACGGCGCGGCGTCTCCGCCGCGACCAAAGCCGACGAAAATCTGCGGCAGCACGGCTTCTGCATCCTGCGGGATGTCGAGTCTCGGTCACGCATCGAGGAGATCAATCGATCCCTCCATCCGCGTTTTGCCGCCACGCCTTTCTGCCAGGGCGGATTCTACGGCCCTCGGACAAAACGCTTCGGTGGCCTGCTGAAGCGCGCGCCGACGGTTGAAAGTCTTGTCCAAAACCCTGCCGTCATGCGCCTCGTCCACGCTATCCTCGAGCCCTGGTGCGACACGGTCCAGCTCAACCTCACGCAAGCGCTCGAGCTGCACCCGGGGGCGCCAGCGCAATTTCCGCACCGGGATCAGGACATGTGGCGCGGTCCGACCGGCGAGCTCGAATATCTCGTCAACGTCATGTGGCCGATTTCGCCGTTCAAGGCCGAAAATGGGGCGACGCTGGTCTGGCCGGGGAGCCACAATGGCGGGCAGGGCGACGACGGCGCGGAGCCGGTCGCCATCGAAGCGGATCCGGGATCGGCGATCATATTCCTGGGATCGACCCTCCATGGCGCCGGCGCGAATCGTTCAAACGCGGTGCGCCGAGGCATCATCGTCAGCTACTGCCTCGGCTGGCTGAAGCCCTATGAGAACCAGTGGCTGACCTATCCGCCCGAGGTGGCCAGCGCATTCTATCCCGAGCTTGCCGCGCTGGTCGGCTACCAGCAGCACCGCCCCAATCTCGGCAATTATGACGGGCAGTGCCCGTCCATCCTGCTCGGCGGCGATCCGCCAGACCATCTCGCCGCAATCGATGCTCTCCGGCCCGACCAGGAAGGCGCTCTGTCCGAATTCCTGCGGCAGCAAACCGATCAACTCCCCCCCCGGCTAGGGGGATTGCCGAAATCGAGCGCGGTCGGAACAAAAGAGAGGTGAAATCCAACGGATAGCTGACGGCATTTCCCGACGCGGGAGCTGTCTCTCGCGGGGGAAGACCCGATGCAACGTGCAATATTCGGCATGGCGATGCTCGCCCTCGCCACAGCCCTTCCAAGCGCACCGGCAGCGGCGAATGACCTGGGCTGCCAGGTTCTCCTGTGTCTTTCCAATCCCGGTGGCGCGACCCAATACGCGCAATGCGTGTCGCCGATGACCAAGCTATGGCAACGCTTGGCCACCGGCGGCGCCTTTCCCGGCTGTAGCGGCGGCGTCGCCCGCACGAAGGTCTATGATCGCGATTCCACAACTCGCCGCCGGGTGGTCATCACGTTCAACGACGGCCGCAGCCAGACCTTCTCGCTGGCCGGCATCGAGCGTTTGGACGGCGGCCGCCGATGATCCTCGATGTCGCCACCCTTCTTTCGCTTGCAGGAGCTTGCGCACCGACGGTGGCGCCTGAGACGCTCATTTCGATCGTCCACACGGAGAGCCGGTTCAACAGTCTCGCAATCGGGGTCAATAGTCCCGGCGTGCGCGCGCCAAAGCCCGCGACCAAGGCGCAGGCAATCGCTGCGGCGCGCAGCCTGATTGGTCGAGGCTACAACATCGATCTCGGCCTGGGACAGATTAACAGCGCCAATCTCGGCTGGCTGGGGCTTTCGGTCGAAAATGCGTTCGAACCCTGCTCCAATCTGGCCGCCGCCGCGCGTGTCCTCGCGACCAACTACCAGGCGGTCGCGCGCCTTGCCCCGAGCCGGGATCATGCGATCGCGACCGCCCTGTCGATGTACAATACCGGCGACCGGCAGCGCGGCTTTCGCAATGGCTATGTCGCCAGGGTCTATGCCAGCGCGTCGGCCGTCATTCCGCTGATCCGTGGCACGGCGCCGGTGGCTGCCGCACCAGCGATTCCTCAATCTCTGCCCACCTTCGCTCCGCCACCCGACACCCCTGTTTCGCCACCGGCCGCAGCTGGGTGGAATACAGCGGCGAGGGCGAGCCAGGCCTCGCTCATGGTGTTCGGCGACGGGGCCGCATCTCAGAAAGGACAGCATCCATGACAGCAATCACCGCCCACCCGGGCGGACGGCCCCAATGGGCGCGACTTCTGCTGCGCGTCATCGGCGTGATGGCATTGGCGCTGCTTGTCTCGATGCTGCTGAGCGATCCTGCACACGCGCAAGGTGCCGACGGCATCACGTCCATGGCGGAGAACATCAAGACCTGGCTCACCGGGACCTTCGCCAAGACCATCGCGGTGATCGCGGTCGTGATCGTTGGGTTCATGTTTTTCACCGGGCGCGCCAGCCTCGGCCTTCTGGTGACGGTCATCGTTGGCATCTTCATCGTCTTCAGTGCGCAGTGGATCGTCGACACCATCACAGGTGGTGCGTGAAGGAGAGCGCCGCCCTGGACGAGCGGCTGCGCGAGGAGACGCTGTTCCTGGCGGTCACGCGGCCGACGATGTGGCTCGGCGTGCCGCTCGAAGCCTCGTTGCCGATCGCGCTTGCCGCCTGTCTCACTTTGATCGTCAGCGGCAACCCGCTCTATGCCGGCGCCATCGGAGGCGCCTGTCTTGCCGTGGCGCGGCTCATCGTGCGGCACGATGCCAATGCCTTCCGGCTGCTGTGGCTGTGGACCATGACCAAGGCGCGCAGCCGGAACCGCGCCTGGTGGGGCGGCAGTTCCTATTCGCCGCTCCCGGTTGCCGGGCTGAAACGCAAGGGCTTTGCGCGTGGCTAGCGCGGCTGCCCAGCTTCCGCCGCGCAAGACGCCGTGGCGCATATTGCGGCAAGAGGCCGAGCCGGGTCGCTATCTGCCCTACGTGCGCCACGTGACATCGGAGGTGATCGCGCTCGATAGCGGCGACCTCATGATGATGTTCCGCCTTGAAGGGCTTGCGTTCGAGACCGCGGATCCGATCCACCTCAATGACTGGCACGAGAAGCTCAACGGCACCTGGCGCAACATTGCCGACGATCGGCTCGCGCTCTGGACGCACATCGTTCGCCGCCCGGTCGATGACTATCCCGAAGGCCAATTCCGCTCGGACTTCGCGGCCGATCTGGACGAAAAATATCGCGCGCGGGTGACTGCCAAGCGCATGTTCGTCAACGAGCATTATCTGACGCTGATCATGCGGCCGGCGGTCGGCTCGGCCGATCGGACCGGGCTTCTCCTCAAGCGCATCGCCAAGGCCAGGGCGGCCGATGAGGAAGTCGACCCCGACGAGTTGGCCCGCTTCGAGGAGAAGGCGCGCGATATCGAAAAGCTGCTTCGGCGGTGCAGCCCCGCGCGGCTCGCTCTTTATGAGCAGAATGGCCTCCTATTCTCCAGGCCGCTCGAAGTGCTCGAGCAAGTCATGATGGGCGCAAAGGCCAAGGTCCCGCTGGTCCGAGGCCATCTTGGATCAGCCCTCTACGGCGAGCGGGTGATCTTCGGACGCGAGACGGTCGAGATCCGCGCCCATGATGCGAGCCGCTGGTTGGGCATTTTCGGCATCCGGGAATATCCCGCGCTCACCCGTCCCGGTCAGATGAACGCTCTGCTCGGCCAGGATTTCGCGTTCGTCGTCTCGCAGTCCTTCACCTTCATGGGGAAGGCGCGCGCAGCCGAAAGGCTGCGCCGGCGACAGAACCAGATGGCTTCGACCGAGGACGCGGCAGCAAGCCAGGCGCTCGACCTCGAAGACGCCGCCGACGATCTTCAAAGCAATCGGTTCGTCCTTGGCGAACATCATTTCTCGCTTGGGGTGTTTGCCGAAAGCCAGAGGCGACTCGCCGATAATCTGTCGGCCGCGCGGGCGGCGCTCGCGGACGCTGGTTTGGTATCAGCGAGGGAAGGGCCGGCGCTCGAAGCAGCCTTCTGGGCTCAGCTTCCCGGTAACTTCGCGTGGCGGGCGCGGCCGGCGGCAATCACATCGCGGAATTTCGCCGCATTGGCACCTTTTCATACCTACCCCGCAGGCCGGCCGAGCGGAAATCATTGGGGTCCGGCGATCGCGCTGATGAAAACGGCCGCGCAATCGCCCTACTATTTCAACTTCCATGTCGGGGATCTCGGCCACACGCTCATCATCGGTCCCTCGGGCGCGGGCAAAACGGTCGTTCAGAACTTCCTGATGGCGCAGCTCGAGAAGACGGGCGCGCAGCAGATCTTCATCGACAAGGATCGCGGCGCCGAGATCTACGTGCGGTCTGCTGGCGGGATCTATCTGACGCTGAAGAACGGGGAGCCAACCGGCTTCGCGCCGCTGCGGGCGCTCGAATATGGGCCGCGCAACCTCGTCTTTCTCGGTCGTCTGATCCGGCAGCTGGTGACGCCGCCCGGCGGCACGCTGGGCGTCACCCAGGAGCGCATGATCGACGAAGGCTTGGCGTCGCTCGGGCGGCTCGCACCGGAGAACCGATCCATTCTGGCCCTGCGCCAGCTGCTCGGCCAGCGCGATCCGGAAGGCATCGGCGCTCGGCTTGAGAAATGGTCGCGAGGCGGATCGCTGGGTTGGGTGTTCGACAACGAGATCGATGCTTTGTCGCTCGATGCGCCGTTCCTCGGCTTCGACATGACCGACTTCCTCGACAATCCGGAAGTTCGCACGCCGATCATGATGTACATGTTCCATCGCATCGACGGCCTTCTGGATGGCCGACGACTGGTGATCGACATCGATGAGTTCTGGAAGGCGCTGGGTGATGACGCTTTCCGCGCCTTTGCCCAGGATGGCCTGAAGACCTACCGCAAGCAGAACGCCTTCCTGGTTTTCGGCACGCAGAGCCCGGCCGATGCGCTGCGCTCGGATATCTCGCACAGTATCATGGAGCAGGTCGCGACCAAGATCCTGCTGCCCAACCCCTATGGGCGTGAAACGGATTATATCGACGGGCTGGGCCTGACCCAGGCGGAATTCAAGCTCGTCCGTCACGACCTGAACCCGGAATCTCGCCGCTTCCTCATCAAGCAGGGTCATGACTCGATCGTGGTGGAACTGGACCTGGGCGGCCTCTCCGACGAGCTCGCGGTGCTCTCGGGCACCACGGAAACCGTGACGCTCCTCGATGCCATTCGCGCTGATGTCGGCGACGACCCGGCGAAATGGTTGGCTCTTTTTCACCAGCAGCGTCGGTCTGCATCGATCAGGAAAGGATGAGCTATGGGTAAGGGCATATACGCAGCACTTGGCGCCATCGCCCTTGGAATGGCGGGGCCTGCAGTCGCGCAAGGTATCCCCGTCTACGACAGCTCCGGCTATCTGCAGGCGCTGGCCACGGTGAAGAACACCCTGTCGATGATCGATCAGGGGAAGGAGCAGATCGCAGAAGCGAAGCAGCTCTATGGCAGCTTCAACCAGGTCACCGACGTCAACGGCATCGCATCATCTCTTTCCACCGATGCCATGCGCCACCTTCTGCCGCGGGAGGCCCGTGACATCAGCCGGCTGATGTCGTCGGACAATGCCAGCCTGGGCTCGCTCGGGAGCTCCGCGACCCGTATCCGGGACGCCAACCGTATCGCTTTGCCGGAATTGCGACCAGGTGCGTCGGCGTATGAGCGCGCTTCCCGCGACAACCTCTTGCGGAACGGCGACCTCGCAGCGCGCGATGCCGCGATCGCGGAGGCGGCCTATGGCGTGTCGGCCCAGCGTACCGCCGGGCTCGAAGAACTGAGAACCTCGCTGGATACGGCTTCGGACGCCAAGCAGGTCATGGATATCCAGGCGAGGGTAGGGGTCGAGAATGCCCATATCCAGAACGACGCCTTGCAATTGCAGGCGCTGCGAATGCGGCAAGAAGCAGACGTCCAGTTGCGATCACAGCGCGAAAGCGAAGCGATACTGGCGACGAAGCTAGAAAGCTTGTCGCAATGACCGCGAGAGCTTTGCTGCTTGGGTTTGCCGCAGCGGGAATGCTCGCAGGATGCGAGCGGGCACCGCGCGGGAAGGACTATCTAACCTCTCACCCGGAAGAGCTCAGAGGACTCGTCAAGGCCTGTGCCGACGGATCACATCCCAACGAACAGGAGTGTTCCAACGCTGAAAGCCTCCGGATTCTCGACAACAAGATGCGGTCGCTTTCGAAATAATCCAGCGCCTTGGAGCTTCGCATGGCCACGGACATGTTCAATTCACTTTACGCGAACGTTGATGGGAAGCTTGATCTTTTCCTCAACGAGCGTCTCCAAAACGTCGTAGAGGTTGTCCGTGGTCCGCTCGCTGTCGGGCTGGTTATCTACATCGCCCTGTTCGGCTACATGGTGATGCGGGGCATCATCAGCGAACCATGGGGTGAGCTATTCTATCGGATGGTGAAGCTCTGTCTGCTGTATGTTGCTGCGACGACGGTCGCCTATTCCGATTGGATCACGACGCCGCTCTTCCACGGAATGCCCGATGCGATCTCCCAAGCTCTCGCCGGTAAGACGATCGACACAGTAGGAGAGGCCTTCGACGACTATTACACTCAAAGTGATGCTATAGTTGCACGGATAGAGACTGAAGCCGCAACGTACAGCGACATTAACCCATATAAACTGGTCCTCTATGCGCTGAGCCTGGGGCTGAAGGCATTAGCTGGGCTCTCGGCAGCGGTTGGATTTGCTATTACTATATTTGCCAAAGTTGCGTTGGCGATCATTATCGCACTTGGCCCCATCTTCATCGCTCTAGCTCTCTTCGAGCCAACGAGGCGTTTTTTCCACGGCTGGCTGGGGCAAGTATTCAACTATATCGTTCTCCTTGCTGTAATCATAGCCATCACGACCCTGATCACAGACCTCGGAGCGGCTGCAACAGCAGCATCTGAAGGCGTCGTGGATACGGCTTTCGGTGCTGTCCTGTTTGCAGCGTACATATTTTTGGGCACGATCTTCTTCTTCCAGGCTCCAGCCATTGCAACGGGAATAGCCGGGGGAGCCGCTGCCGGCGTGGGTGCCTTCGCCGGAACGGCCTGGGGCACGATGGCATCTCCCTTCCGACAGCGTCGCGTCATGCGCAACAGCCGCAACTTGGAGCGCGCCGCTCACCGCGGCGGCACCATCGAAGCGGCGTAGCGAGGCATCTCATGGCTTTTTCTTCACCAATATTCGCGCCTAGCTTCCGCCGTAGCGTCACCTGCCTGGGCGTTGTTCTGGCTGCGCTCGGCGTCGTCGGCTGTGCATCCGGTCCAAAGAAGCTCGCGGTTTGCAATGGCCATCACCTGCGCGACGTGAACATCTATGGAAGCGTCTTACCGGGCTCACCTGTGCCTGCGACCACGGCGCCGAGAGCTGCGCCGCCCATACCGCCGCTATCGCATCCAAGAGACGGCGATCCACCCCCACCGCCCGCCGTGCCTTCCGCGTCATCTTCCGGAGACAAAGTATCGTTCGCACCAAGGGGACCGCATTATGCGAGCTGCTGATGACCGCTCGGAGGCGGTGCCGGCATCGGGGCTGCAGCGCTATTTCCGGGACGCACGAAGCTGGGATCAGGACAGGATCCGGAACGCGCTGCGCTCGACCCGCATCGCTTGGAGCATCGCGGCCATCGCCTCACTCCTGGCCGCGGCCTCGATCTTCGCAGTTGCGGCTCTGACGCCTCTCAAGACTGTCGTGCCCTATGTTATTCGCGTCAACCAGACCACCGGCGCGGTGGATGTCCAGACCGCGCTCACGCAGCGGCCGATGCGCTACGATGAGGCGGTCACCAAATACTTCCTCGCCCAGTATGTGAGAACCCGCGAAAGCTGGATCCCGGCAGCGGCCGAAGAAAATTTTCGGTTCGTGACGATCCTCTCGCAGCCGACCGAACAGCAGCGCTGGGCGCGCTTCTACAGTAGCAACAATGGTGCCAGTCCCCAAAATGTCTGGGGCAAGAACGCAGTTGTGCAGGCGCGCGTGCGCAACATCGCCTTCATCAACGATCGCGTCGCCAATGTCCGGTTCACGCGGACAGTCCAGACCGAGACCGACATCCAGAACAGCGATTGGATCGCCACGATCACGTTCGCCTACGCCAACGCGCCCATGGCGGAAGGCGATCGCTACCGGAACCCGCTGGGATTCCAGGTCGAAAACTATCGTGCCGATCCGGAGGTGATCCGATGAGGGCGCTCTCCGCCGCCATCATTTGCGCGCTGGTGCCTGTAACGGCGGCGCACGCGGTCGAAGTTCCGCGAGGTGGTCCGTCCGACCCGCGCGTCAAGTTCGTCGAATATGAAGAGACCGAGGTCTATCGGATCGTCGGCACGTTCCGGACCGCAACACAGATTGTCCTGAGCGACGATGAGACGATCCAGCACGTCGCGCTGGGCGACACCGTATCTTGGGAGGTCGCCGTCGCCGGGCACATCCTGTTCCTCAAGCCGCGTGAGCGTGCCGGACCGACCAATCTCATCGTCACCACGTCGCGCGGAGGCGAATTGCGCAGCTATGCGTTCGAGTTGACCGCTCGCAGCGGTCCGATCACGGGCCGCAACGGCCAAGCCTATTTTCAGGTGCGGTTCCGATATCCCAGGGACGATGCAGACCGCGCCGCGCGTCTCAGGGCCGCGCAGATTGCCATGCAGGCGGCTGCCCTGGAGAGCCGGGCCGTTCGCGGCGCTCTCGATCATGGGGTCGTCGAAGGGCCTCGCAACATGAACTACAAGGTGCAGGGCTCCAGCGAGCTTCAGCCGTCGGAGGTCTCCGATAACGGGCAGTTCACGGTGTTGCGTTTCCCAGCGAACCGCGAGGTGCCGGCTATATATCTGGTGCGACCAGACGGGTCTGAGACGCTGGTTCCCTTCGACGTCCGTGACGAATTCGTCGTCGTCCATCTGGTGGCGCGTCAGCTGCGCCTTCGGCGGGGCGGCGAGGTGCTGTGCATCTATAATCAGGCGCCAGAACCCTATGGGGTCGATCATGGGACGAACACCGGGTCGCCCCATGTCGAGCGCACCATCACACATCCGCAGGAATGAGCCATGGTTGAAGATCCATCCTCCGTTTCGCGCCCTCTGCCGAGCGCCGATCTCACGCCAGAAAAAGACGAGATCCTGCACGAGCGCGGTATCGAGCCGATCGGGGGGATGACGCCTTCCAAGCGTAATACCGCCCTCATCTTTGCCGGCACGGCGATGGTACTCGGCATCCTGTGGGTTAATTCCGGAACGAGCCAACAGGCCTCCAATCGTGACCTCACTGCACCGGGCGGGGCGGCCCAAGAGCGGCGCGATATCGTGGCCCGGGAAACCGTCGATTACGCGGCGGTCGCGCCGCAGCCGAGACCGCTCGGCGCAGGCGGGAACGATCCCAACGCACCGGTGCTCAATCCCGCAGCCGGGGTTCCTGGCCCCGACGGTCAGATCGTCCCTGCCATGCAGCCCGGTGCAGCGCCCGGCCCGTCAGGCGCCCGGCCGAACCTGGCCGACCAGGCGCGACGGTCGACACTCATCGCCTATGGCGGGCGCGATCTCGGTGGAGAGACCTCGCAAGGCCCGGCGGCGGCCTCGAGCGCGCAACCGACCGAAAATTCAGGAACGCCAGGGAGTACGGAGGGCGGTGCGCCCAATGCGCTGGACTTGCTGCGACAAAGCTCAGCCGTAGGCGAAGCGCGAGCCTCGATGCTCCCCAATCGCAATTTTCTGATCACTGCGGGGACATTGATTCCCTGCACCCTTCAGACGGCCATCAATTCCGCACAGCCTGGATACACGTCCTGCCTGATTCCACGGGACGTGTATTCCGAGAATGGCCGGGTCGTGCTCATGGAAAAGGGCACGCGCGTACTCGGCGAGTATCGCGGGGGCATCCAACAGGGGCAGAACCGCCTCTTTGTGCTTTGGACCCGGGCGGTGACGCCACAAGGCGTCCGCATCGACCTTGCCTCGCCTGGGTCAGACGCGCTCGGCCGCGCCGGGCTCGCCGGAGCGGTCGACAGCTTCTTCTGGGCACGGTTCGGCGGCGCGCTCCTACTCTCGCTCGTCGATGACGCCGCCTATATTGCCGGGCAGGCCGCATCGAGCGGCAACGGCAATTTCAACAATGTCACGCGTGCGCCGAGCGAAGGGGCCGCGATCGCGCTCCAGAACAACATCAACATCCGGCCGGTGCTGAAAAAGAACCAGGGCGAGGAGGTCGGTATCTTCGTCGCCAAGGACTTCAACTTCGCCGATGTCTACAATCTGGAGCTGCGGCGGTAAGCCATGCGCGATACCGCCGTCCTCCGCCATTATCTCGAACCGCTTCTTCCGTTGCTGGAGCCGGATGATGTAACCGAGCTCGTCATCAACCGCCCGGGCGAGGCGGGGATCGAGGACCGGCAGGGGTGGCGATGGCATGAGTTGCCTGAACTGGACAGCGAGTGGCTTGGAACGCTCGCCGTCGCCGCGGCAAGCTTCACGCACCAGGACATCGATGGGCAGACGCCGATCTGTTCGACCGTCCTCCCAGGCGGCGAGCGCTGCCAGATCGTGATCCCGTCGGTGACGCCGAGCGGCTGCCCGTCCTTTACGATACGCAAGCCCTCGACCGTAACCCTGCCGATCGACCAGCTCGCACGCGCTGGCCTCTTTGACACGACGCGCGCGAGCGCCCGGGACCTTACCGAAACCGACGCCGAGTTGGTGGCACTTCGCGACGCGGGCGACTGGCCAGCCTTTTTCAAGGTCGCGGTCGCCGCGCGCAAGAATATCCTGGTCAGCGGGGCGACCGGGTCCGGCAAGACGACCTTGGCGAAAGCGCTTATCCAGCTCATCCCGCCCGACGAGCGGCTGCTTACGATCGAGGACACGCGCGAACTCATCGTGCCCCATCGCAATGTCGTTCACATGGTCTATTCGGGCGAAGGGCAGGGCCGTGCGAAGGTCGGTCCCAAGCAGCTGCTCGAGAGCGCGCTGCGCATGCGCCCGGACCGGATCCTGCTGCAGGAGCTGCGCGACGGCACCGCCTTCTTCTACCTGCGCAACGTCAACTCGGGGCACCCTGGGTCGATCACCACCGTCCATGCTGGCTCTGCGGCGGGCGCCTTCGAGCAGCTGACATTGCTCGTCAAGGAATCCGAGGGCGGCCGCGATCTCGCGCGCGATGATATCCGCGGACTTTTGCGAATGCTCATCGATGTGGTCGTCCAGACCCGGCGCCATGGCGGTCGCTTTGAGGTCGAAGAGGTCTACTTCCACCCGAAGGTGGGCGATGCCGGTGCAGCGTAACTTCTGGATCATCGGCCTGTCCGTTGCCGGCGGCACCTTATTGTGCTGCGCCATCGCCGTGCCAGTTGCCCTATTTGGGATGGGCCAGATCGGCCCGAACACCGACATCACGGCCTTGCCCGCATGGTTGTGGTACTATCGGGCGGACCCGCTGCTTATTCTTTGGCTAAAGCGCGGGGCTCTGGCGGGCGCTGTTGTGGTCGGGCTCCTCGCAATCGGGATTCTGCGCCGCGGGCCGGCATTGCACGGCACCGCCCGGTTTGCGCGCGAAGGCGAGATCCGGCGGGAGGGCCTTCGCGACGCTGCCGGCATCGTTGTCGGCCGCAAGGCTGGACGTTTCCTGATATTCGGCGGGAGCGAGCATGTTCTGCTCGAGGCGCCCACGCGAGCGGGCAAGGGCGTGGGCGTCGTCATTCCCAATCTGCTGACCTGGCCAGATTCGGTGATCGTGCTCGACGTGAAGCGGGAGAACTGGGGCGCAAGCGCCGGCTATCGGGCACGGGCCGGCCAAGCAGTGCATCTGTTCGATCCGCTCGACGCGGAGGGGCGGACGGCGCGGTACAACCCCCTGGCGCACATCAGGCGGACTGATGACACCGAAGTCATCAACGAGCTGCAGAAGATCGCGGGCATGCTGTTCCCCGCGCCCGAGCGATCCGATCCCTTCTGGGCGGAGGCCGCGCGAGCGGCCTTTGTCGGCGTCGGCGCCCTGGTCGCATCCAACCCGGGCCTGCCCTTCACCATCGGCGAGATATACCGCCGCCTCACGAGCGGGGATCCCAAGAGCGACCTTCCCGCAGCGCTTCAGGAAGCTCGCAGGGTGGGCCAGCGCCTCAGCCAAGCTTGCGTGTCCGCGATCCAAGATTTCACCTCGGCCTCGGACAACACCTTTTCCGGGATCAAGCAGACCATCACCGCACGGCTCAATCTCTGGCTCAACCCCATGGTGGATACCGCCACCTCGGAGAGCGACTTCGACCTGCGCGAGGTGCGGCGTCGGCGCATGTCGATTTACCTTGGCGTGTCGCCTGACAATATCGACCGCATCGCGCCGATCTACAGTCTGTTCCTGCAGCAACTCGTGGATCTCAACACCCGCGACCTTCCTGAGGGCGCTAGCAATGTCCCGGTCCTGGTCCTGCTCGACGAGTTCGCCAGGCTCGGCAAAGCCTCGGTGATTGCGAGCGGCTTCTCCTACGTCGCCGGCTATGGCCTGCGCCTGGTTCCGGTCATTCAGAGCCGATCCCAGCTTCGCGCAATCTACGGTCCCGATGTCACCGACGAGATCATCGCCAATTGCGGCCTCGAGGTTGTCTTCACGCCTAAGGAGCTGAAGGTCGCGAACGAACTTTCCGAACGGCTCGGCTTTTTCACGATGAACGTGAAATCCCGCAGCCGTACCATCCACGGGCTACTGGCGAACCGGAGCATCTCGGAATCTGATCAGCGCCGCGCGCTCCTGCTGCCGCAAGAGCTCATGCAGCTGCCGAAGAACGAGCTCCTGCTCCTTCGCGCCGGCATCCCCCCAATTCGAGGGCGCAAGATCGCCTATTACCGGATGCCGCGCTTCACTCGGCGGGTGGTTGCTCCGCCTGTGCCGTCCGCCCGTCCAATCGCGGCAATGCTTTCCCCACCTACGCCGGCTTCAGCGCGGCAGGGCGCTGGTACACCCGGTCTGAGCGGCGCCCCACAGCAGCCGGCGACAAGCTCGGGCGAGACCATACAGGAGGAAATTGTGATGCGGGAAATGACCGACGCCGAGCTGGCAGGTGCGGCCAAGATCACGGATGACATGCTGGTTCTGGGCGACCTGGCCGAACTGCCGCCCCCGGGCGACGAGGCCGCCGCGATCGCGTTCGTGTCGGCGATGGTCGAGCGGGCACTTTTGCCATCGGTCGGGCAGCCATCCACATCCATTATCCAGGAAAGGACAGCCCATGTCCGCTGAGAAGTCCGAGAATTCGCGGGGCAGCAAGAAGCGCGCCAATGCCATTTCAATCGGTGAAGGTCAGTCGGCACCCCGTGCTGGGAAAGACACGCGTGACGACATTCCCAAGGATCCCGACACCCCTAGTAAACACAAGGATCGGGCCGGACTTCAGCCCCGATCTGTTTCCGCCGGCGACATACCGGAGCCTCTGCAAAAGCGTTACTTTTCGTCGACCGGCAAATGGTCGGGCGAACCGGCCTACTTCACGACGGCCCAGGCCAAGGAGCCAGCTTTTCGGGACCAGGGGCGGCGCCTCGTCACGTCAAACGAGAGTGAGGAGGTCGTGCGTGATCTCGTCGCCATCGCCCGGCATCGCGGGTGGACGAATGTTCACGTCACTGGCAGCGAGGCCTTCCGCCGGGCAGCATGGCTGGAGGCCAGCCGCCAAGGTTTGGAAGTTCGAGGATATCGCCCGAACGAGCGCGATCTGCAGGAGCTGGATCGCTTCAAGCTTGGCAATAGCCGCAACAGCATCGCGCCGGCGGCCGTTCGGTCAGTCAGCCGGGAGTCCGGCGGAGATCAGTCACAGGCTCACGAGCGCTCGGCTCGATCCCGAGCTGCGGCGTCCGGGGGCAGAAACGAGCGAGCCGCACAAAGTCAGTTGCGGGTGATCGAAGCCGTGGTGCGAACCGCACTGTTCGACAATCCCGAGGCGATCTCGCGTGTGATGAAGGTCGCGGCCACGAAGCTGCAGGGGCACATCGAACAGGGTCGTCAAATTCGTTCTGCTATGGTCAGGGAAGGGCGGGAAGGGAAAGTTGTCGGCGCTGAGCTCAGCCGACAAGAAGCATCGAAAGTTCGTCCGACTATTCAACGGTCTCGCAGCCGGTAGGTGCTTTCTTCATTTCACGCCGTTCAGATGCAGGCAATCCGACGCTTCATCGAGCATTTACGTTTTGCCGGATCGGCGGGGGGTCTCGGTTGAAGACTATCGGGCCCTGCAGATGATGACCCGCATAGCGGCCTTCGTTGCTCGATTGCGGGTTCGGATCCATCTCATCGCGCAGGATGATATCCTCGCATGTCCCCTTGTTCGCCGATCGGTCCTGTTAGCGATTTTGCGCTCCATTCGCAGCAGCGGCGGATGCGGTTACATCGCTTTGCGCCAGCAGCCGCTGAGCGTAGGCCAACGAGGCATCTTCAACGAAGGGCTTCGTAATATAGAAAATCCAGATCAGCGTCACCAGCGCCAGCCCGCCGCCCAGCATGACGCCCGTCTCGAGCATCGGTGATGCCCACCCACCTCCTCGCCAAACCAGCGCGACGTTCGCCGCCAGCGCGAGCGCGAGGATGGCCAGCGCGAACGGCTTGAGCCCCCGCAAATTGCGCCGGAAACCATAAGCGATATTCTCGTCGAGCAGCAGCGACTTGTCGGCATTTTGCCGCGTATGCTCAAGCAGCCACATGACCGCAGAGAGATATTGATCCTGCGCCTTTGCAGGATCACGCCGTTCCTGCTGGACGGTCGGGAGTACGACACCATGGCTCGAAAGATAAGCATGATACCGGGCCTTCGTCGCCGCGGGCAGCTTCGGATCGGCATGGCTGAGGAGCTTGGCACTGTGGGGGCGGCCGATCGCCGGCGTCCAGCGCGCTTCAAGGCGCCGCCCACGTTGACGGGCGAGCTGTGCCAACAGAAAGGTCACGCCGCAGGTGACAAGCAGCGACGCCAGGGCACCGAACAGGCTCCAGATTTTTGGATACCAGATCGCGATCGACACCAGGATCGGCAGAATCGTAAAAAGCGCCGGGCGCAACCTTGCGTTGCGATCATAGCGATCGAAATTGAGCTCTTTCATAACCGCATCAAGTGCCATTGCTTTCGCTCCCCCTCGCCGCCGCCATGGACAGCACTTTGCCGCCGCCCACCGCTTCGGCCGTCAATGCGCTGTAACCTCCAGGCGTATGGATCAGCATGAGCAGCGGCCCCAATTGGTGCGTTGCCAGCAACGACCCTGTCGCAATATCCGTCCCTGACGGACCGCTCGGCTGCAGGTGGCTATGCCAGGTCCCGACCACTTGCAGCGTTCCGCGACTGGATTGAACGAGCGAATCAATCGACGTCTTGAGCCCGCGCGTTCCCAGGACAAACTCGGCGGCCGAGCGGGTGCTGTCCTCCGGCGCCGGCAGCGTATCGACGACCTGGAAGCAATTGCCGATCTGCGAGAAACGCCCGATCAGGACACCGCCGGTTTCGACGCCCGGCCATCGAGCGATGTCTGCCTCGATCGCCGCGTGAACCCGGGTGTGGATACGAATTGCCGGCTGGTCGGGTGTTTGGCGTTCGACCACGATCCATGGCGCCGCCGCATGGCGCGACCATTGCTGGCTGACGCCATCATCGCCAAGCCGTCCCAGCCGGACCTCGCCGCCTTGCGGCAGACCTTCGCGCTGTCCCTCGGCGACCACCATCGCCATGGACGCGGTGAACGCAGAAAGCTGCGCATCAGACAGCGCGAAAGAAAAGGTCGAGCAGCCCTGGCCGATCTGGATCGCTTCGGCCTCGGCGCTGAAGACGATCTCGGCAAGCCCGGCGTCCTGCCGGATCACATTATACGCCTCCGCCATCAGATCGCTGGCGTTGGGATTGGCGCCGGCTCCTTCGATCCCCACGAAGGCGGCCCTGCCGGCCCCCAACAGGCAGGTTTCGACCAGCGGCGGGCGGCCGGCCCAATCGGCATGCCCATAGACCTCGCGCAGGACCGCCGAGCCGGTCGTGTTGACGATCATGGCTGTCCCAGGCGGTGCGACCACGCTGCGGCCCTCGGCGCGGAGCGGCAGAGCAAGTGCGTCAAGATCAAGCCGCCTGGGTTCGAGGGCGAGACTGCGCACCATCTCCGCGACGCTGTACGTCTTCGATATCATATAGAGCGAATGCCGCTCGCCATCGAAGGGCAGCGCCGCATGGCGCGCGAAATTGTGCGGCTCCAGCAAATCACGATCGACCAGGACACCCGGCGCCCGACCGGCCCGTGTGAGGTGAAGCGCGAGCTTCGACCCCACGCTCCCGCAGCCAATCAGGGTCCATGGTGGTGTCGCAGCCGCCGGATCATCGCCCGAGGTGCGCCGCAGGACCGCCACCGACGGCGTGTCACGATGACCCAGAAGGCGGACCGCCGTCTCCGGATTGAGCAGGTCAGCGCCCTTGGCGACTTCAACGAGGTAGCCGCAGGTCTCGATGCTGCTGCCTGTGCCGACCACGACATACGGTCGCCGGGGCAACAGCAGCACGACGATCGGGACGATGATGCTGATCGGCTGCGCAGTCAGCCGGGATGCGACATGCTTGAGCTTGGCATCCAGAAATTCCAGGCACCCGTACTCCGCCGCACGCGCCCGCAGATCGGCCAGCGTCGCGACGTCCTCGGGCCTGTAACCGTCAGCTACTTGCAGCTGGCCGTCCGGCCCCTTGCCGGCCCACGCCGCGATCGCCAGGCCGAGACCGCTGTCCTCGCGAGACCTGAAATTGCGCCGCGCGAAGAGCCGCGTGTCGTTTGGGCCGAAGGGACCCGGTTCGATCGGAACATGCAACCGATAATGGCCGATGTCGCCGCGGGTATGGATGTACGGGGCCCACATATAGGCCGCGCCGCCCTTGCGCTCGACCAGAGCGTGCAATGCGGCCGAATCGACAACCGAAATATCGTGGATATGGTCGCGCCGGACCGGCTCCCAACCCGCCGCAGGGTTGTTGAGTTCCAGCGTCGAAGCCTTCTCCAGCCATTCGACCAGCTGATCGATCAGCCCGATGAAGCCGCGGGTCTGGATCAGTTCGCGCGGACTTCCGGCGACAAGGCAGGGGACCGGCGGCGCACCAGCCTGCGCCGGGTTGAGATGTGGATGTGACCGATCGAAATCCGCACGAAGCTCGATCAGCGGCGCCGACACGGGATAGAGCGACGGAAACGTCACCGTCACCGCCTCAACCACCTTGACGCCGATGGGACTTTGGCCTGCGGCGCGCCACGCCGCCGGCATTTCGGTGCGAATGTCGATCGCGCAGACAAGCTCATCGTCTTCGCGAGCGACAATCTTCACGCCGACAACCGAGGGGTGCACACTTGCCTGACGCAGCGCGCGGGCAACCTGGATGGGGATCGGCGCCGTGGGCGCTGCGCTCGATTCGGTCACCCGTGAGCCAAAGCCTCGGAGCCAACCCCGGTCGCGTAGAGGCCGGCGCCGATCAGGCTGGCCCGCTTGAGCTTGGGGCCGGCCCAGTTGGTCTCGATCACCAGCGGCTCGTCGCCGCCGCCGTCCGATACGCAACGGAACTCACCGCCGACGGGCTTCACGATCGCCACATATTCGCGCTTCGCGCGGATGCACGGCGGATCATTGTCGTCATCCTTGACGGGATTGGAACTGGCGATCACGACCGCACCCGGGCGAGCCTGTGCCAATGCAGACCGCGCGTCGGACGATACCTTTGCCTCCTCGCGCTTCTTGGACCAGCTGTCCCAGGACAGGCTGCGCCACGAGCAATGGTGCGGCGCGATCAGGATGTCGTAGGCCAGAACCTCGGGGGCCAGCTTGTGCTTCGTCCACAGCCGCTCCCAGATCGCTACCCCCGCGTCGCCGCCGACCAGATAGCGCGCGGCCTGCGGCTGGGTGCCGGACGCGAGCGTCAATTGGATAATAACGCTCGAGTCGTTCTTCGACAGCACCTCTTCCTCAGCTTCGTCCGCGGGCGGAAGCGGCCCCAGCAATCGCGCCGAGAAGCTGCCGTCAAAAGCGCCGTCGATCGTCGAGAAGGTCTCGTCGACCTTGATCAGGATCGCACTCAGGGCATCGGTCTTGCCGTCGATATCCTCACCCAGGACCTTGATACGGTCCCCGGTGTTCGCGAAACCCCACTGCTTGAAATAGGCGACGCGGCGGCGCGCCTCGGTGGCCCACGCGGCGGCGTCGTCGCACAGGATGTGCGACTTGCGGTTGGCGCGGCGGAAGATGATCGGCGACGACCACATTTCGCGGATGAGGATCTTGTCGCTCGACTTTGACCAGCCTTCCGGCGTCCCGAGATGAAAATGATTGCGCAGACCGCAGATGTGGTCGGCATCGGGGTGCGTCAACAAGAAGGCATCGACATAGAGGCGGCCCGCCGCATCCCGCTTCAGCCGGCTGCGCAGCTGGGCCGCGACATCGGAGGCCTCACCGTCGGGATGGTCCGCGTCCGCGCGGATGCGGATGTCGATCAGAATCGTACGTCCGCTTTCGAGCTCGACGAGGGTCATGTCTCCGTTGCCGACTCGGAAGTGGGTGGTAGTTGCCGCCATTTTTGAATTCCCTTTCAATCGCTTGCGCTTCGGCGGCGCCCTGTCTCCCTGCTACGAGAGCGTCGTCTGAACATTACATATACCTAATGTTAACCAGAAAATCCAGTATGCCGCTTTGCGCTGGACGGTCGCGGCCTTAAGTTATAGATTAAGCCATCGAGGTGGCGATTGGATGCGGACGAGCGCATTGCTGGTGAACTGTATGAGGTCCGGTTGTCCGGCCGGCGCTGGCGCATCGCCATGCGAAATTCCGATTGGGACAAGCTCAATACCGCCGTTCCCGCAGATGCCCATTTTCGTCTGCGCAGCGCGCTGGACCACTTTTGCGCCCATGGCGGCGACAATCTGCCCGAGCAGCTTTTTCACCCCGTCCCTGGCGCGCAATCCGCGCGGTTGGAGGAGTTTGTCGCGTTCGGCGTCCATGTGATCGGTCGCCGCGCCACCGAAGAGCCGATTCGGACTTTCTTTGTGACGGAAGTGCGTGGCGCTGCCGCCGAACCCGCGGCGGCAGCGCCACGCGCGGTTCAGGGCAATTTGCCCTTCCATCACAGCCATTCGAGAGGAGCAGAACGATGAAATCACAAGAGGCCAACAGCATCAGCCAATGCGATGCCGACACCTATGCCGCGAAGGCGGCCGAGGCCGCGTTCATCCTGCTCGCCCAGACCGAGATGCAAAAGATCATGAATCGCAAAGGCCTGCGCTATCGTGATCTTGCGCGGCGGATGGGCGTGACCGAAGCGCGCGTGAGCCAGATGTTTGGCGACACGGCTACAAACCTGACGATCAAAACGGTTGCCCGCGTGTTCCATCAGCTCGGAGAAACCGCTTATCTGACCACACTCGAAGAGTTTGAGCGGCAGCTCGCAGACGCGCGCGGCGCGCAGGCCGACGATGCACACCGCTGGACCGTGATCGGTCTGGAGTCCGATAAATTCCAGATGGCAGGCGACGTTGCACTGGCCGATGCGCCGACCGTTGCCGACGTACCAGCTTCGCACCTTTCTTTTGAGCGCTGGCTGCGCGCCGAGGCAGCACTACCACGACGCACCGCTGCTGCAGCCGCTTGAGGAGCACGACTTGGTCCAGGATCCTCACGCAGCCGACGCCACCGTCTACAACAATCTGGTGTCGCGCGCGCATCTCCGGACGATCCGGCTGACCACCAGCAAGTTCGAGCTGAAGCCGGAAGCGCTGGGGCTTGATCCCGATGGCTGGCGCAACGGCATTAGCGCCGCCTTGGCGCACAGCTTCCTCGAGGCGGAATCGGGCTCGCTATACGGCATATTCGCTTTCGATGTGGTTTGCCGTCAGGGACGCAAGCGCGTGCTCGGCATCAGCGCGACCTACCTGACCAACTACCGGGTGGAAGGCGATTGCGATGGCGATGCCTGCGAACTCTTTCTGGAGCGCGTCGGAAAGATCGCCACCTATCCTTATTTTCGAACCCTGGTCGCCACTCTGACCTCGCAGGCAGGGCTGCTCATGCAGCCCCTGCCAATCATGGGCGTCGCTCCGCGCAGCATCGAGGGTGCAGGCATCATGGATGACATCGGAACGAGAAAGCCTGCCTTGCCCAAGAGTTGAACACTGTCGCCGGGCCATATCCTGGCCCCGGGCCCAAACGATAACGAGGCGATGAACGAAGGACAGCTATTAGGGGTGTCAAACTGCTCCTCGAACGACCGCTTTGCCGAAGGATTTCGGGCGCTTGTTGAAGGTGACCCTGCTACCGCTGCTGCGACCCTTCTAGTTAGCGTTCTGCATGAAGCGCCCGCCCGCAAAGGGGGGCTCGGCCAGCCCCTTTGCTATCCGCCCATCACGCGGGTGGATTGATGTCGGCCCAGTAGGTGACTTCTTCCAGGATATGCATGCTGTCGGGATCTTCCCAGCCTTCGCGGTCGCTACCCCATCGCCCGATCACAGGGAGGTCAACTTCCCAGAGCAGCAAGCGACGGCCATCTTTCCGGTCTTCCGGCAAAGTGCCGATCGGCTCCCAAGGGATGTGCTTGGCGGTGATCATGCAGTTCCCTCGCTCGCTTCCATTGGTGCCGCATTTAGCCCATTTTTGTGCAGGCGTGAAACTCAGCTGGCCAACGCCTGTCGGGTTTCGGCATCCCACCTGAGAACAGCAGCTTTTCGGCTGAGCAGCCGCTCGCTTGCGGGATGGTCGGCACGGATTTAACATAATCTATGTTATCAGTCTTTTATCGTTGTATTTCAATGTGTTAGACTGGTGGCCTTTTTCCGGTCCCTGGCATTAACGACCATTGATCGTGACTTCGATCGCCGCCAGTCCTTCCATAAGAGCATCGAACTTCGGAGGCGCGGCCATGAACATGTCCGCCATCGCGCTATAGTCCCGCTCGAGCTTTTCCCGGGTCGCGCCATCAGGCGACAGGCGCAACGTTCCAATGAGGGCCGTCTCGTAGGATGCCGACTTGTCGGCGAACATCAGGCTCTTGTTGTGAACCACCTGTTCCAAGAGCTCGATCCGCGCCAGCGCTTCGGCCGTGACGCCGGCCTGGTCAAGCATCAGCACGTCATAATAATGGCGCGACATGCCCTCGCGCAGCTTGCCGTTGTGATGGATGGCATGAAGGATCGTGATCTTTTCCCAGAAGGTCCGCGCGACGGCGAGCGTCGGCACCTCGGTCACCGCATTCGGCAGCTCCTCGGGAAAATCCTCGGCCAGATAGGATGATATCGGTCGGAGTTCGAACGGTTCGGTGTCGCCGCGGGCGCCAAATTCGAGCTTGATGCGCGGCTTGATGTAGCCGCTTTCGTCCGCACCGCCGTAGTTCTCGCCATAGGCGAGCCCGTAGCCCGAAGTGCGCGGGTAGACGAAGAGCAGCGTTTGTTCGTCCTTGTCGTCGGGATCTAGGGCGAGGCTCCAACCCTCGGCTGTGCCGAGAGCGGCTTCGATTTCGCGCGCCAGGAGCGGCATTGCGACGGTCGCGACATAGGCCTGCGCCGCCGTCTTGAGCGCCTTGGTCCGGCGCTCGCGTTCCTTGCCGGTAATGTCGCTGTCCATCGGCGACGCAACGTCGCTGAGAAGCGGTGCCGAGCGGCTGATGGTGAGGTCGATATCTTCGGAGAACCGCGCAATGATCCCATAGGCCTTCGACAGCGACGTTCCGCCCTTGAAGGTCATATGACCGGCAAGGTCGGGGCACATGATCAGGCGGCGCAGCGTCCAGCAGACCCAGAAATCCTTCTCGATGATGATGAGCGTGAGGTCCCGCCGCGCGGCGGCTTCATCAATGTAGGCCCGCCGGTCCTCGGCGGGTCTGCGCGCGAACTCATCCATTGCGGGCGGCGCCGATCTTTAAGACGACGTCGCCCATCCATCCGGGCATCTCCGGCCGGGCCTGGATGAGCATCCGCATGTCGCGATCATCGAGCCGCGTTGCGAAGTGCCGGATCTTGCCGCTGTCGATATTGTCCTTCCCCAGATGCGCGAGCGCCTGCACGACCGCGTTGACCGAGTTCAGGCGCATTGTCGAGCACCGGTGCGCGGCTGTGTTTGAGCGTCAGGCTGCGCCCGCCCGCTTGCCTGACCCGGGACCGCCCGGTGGTGGCATAGCTGGCCCGGGCCGGCACCTGGGTCGAGAGGCCGAGGTTGTTGGCTGCCGTCGCTCCGGACGGCGCAAGTTTGTCCCCGCTCTGCGTCGAGAGAGCCTTGGCGACATTGGCGGGATCGGGACTAAGATCGCCGAGCTTGTCATGCTGGCGTGGATAGTCATAAAGGCCTCGGCCGATGCGCCGGATGTCGCCAGCGCTCGCGAGGCGCGACAGCGCCATGTCGACCGACCCGCGCGTGCCGAAGTCGACGAAGTTCTTGGGCGTGAACACCCAGCCGCGGCCCTTGCCGCGCACACGCTTCATGATCCGATCGGCTACCGCAGACATTGAATCGATGCTCCTCCTTGTTAGATAATAACATGGTTTTTTCTAACAAGCTATGAGCCCGATCTTACATTGAATATTCTTGTTTTTCCGGGAAATTCCCTCCCTCATAGATAGGCTTGCTCCCTTTGTCGGCAAGGCTGGAAAGCCGCCCGAGTCGCCGAAGCCGGCGCGGCCGACATCATCGCTCGCGGTCCCGGCCTTGCGGCTGCCGCTCGTCCGTCCCCGCAGAGCCATCCTGCGCCGGGCGTGTACGATCCTGCGGCCGCCGCGCCGCTTGCAGGATCTCGCGCGCGCGAGCGAGGCGCCGCGACACCGCCGGCGGCATGTCCGCCAGGAAGCCGGCGATATCGTTGGACAAGGCATGATCGTCCGGTTTCCCTGTGCCCGCGAGCGCGACGGCGGCCTCGGCATAGGCGCCGCGTATCTGCTTCTGGCGCGCCAGCGCCATGACATCTTCTGCGCGGCGCTCCTGGTCGGCCCCGCGCACGAAGCTTTGCGCCCGCAGCTCGTTCAGCTGCTCGAGATTGAGCCTGCGCCCCTCGGCTCCGAGCCGAGCATCGAGATGGAGCGCCGGCGAGCGGACCCGCTTCTGGACATGGCCGCGCGCGCGCCGGGGCGTCGCTTCCGCTGCGACACCGCGCGCGCGCAATTCGTGCGCGAAGGTCTCACGCATATGATGGAGGTCTGCCTTGCGCGGATTGAAGCGTCTTCCGTCCGCTCCCTCGGTCGCCACCGTGAGATGGACGTGCGGATGATCGGTGTCGGTATGCAGCGCCAGCATATAGCCGTGGCTCCCCTCGAAGAGTATCCGCGCGAAAGCCTGTGCGGCATCGTGAAGCGTCTCGGCGTCGGTCGATCCGCCCGGCATCGAGAGCACCAGCGACAGCGACGTCGGCCGCTCGCGCCCATGCTCATTCATGGCTTCGTCCAGCATCGCCCAGTCCTGGGCGATCGCCTTGAGCCGTCCAGGCTCGGTGATGACCTCGCCCTCGCTTGATCGAACGGCAAGCTTCCCGTGACGCGCCACATAGCCGAAATGCTCGGCGACATGATGAGCGCCATATTGCTTGCCCGAGACCTTCACCATCACCTCGGGCGCCTTGCGCACGATCCGCTCAAGCTTGGCGCGCGCCTCGGCCTGGCCCATCGACATCGGCCGTCCGGCCCCGCCCCCGCTTCCGCCCGGTTTGATCCGAACATAGGCGCCGCGCAGGGTCCGCTTGCCGCCTGCCGGCGGCCGCCAGGCCTCCATCAGGCTGGGAAGCGGGAGAACCCCCTCCTCCTCACGCATCGGCCATGTCCCAGTAGCGAAGATCGCCCTTGAGCGCGGCCCCGAGACCGGCGAGCGCATCGACGATCTCGGACCTAAAGCTTGCGACCCTGGCCGCTTCCCGCGCGACGTCTAGCCCGGACTCGACCATCACCGAGGCGTTGAGCGCGCGGGTCGCCTGGTTGAGGTTGATCCCGATCCGGTTGAGCTCGCGCCACGCCTGCGCGACGGCCGCCCGCTCCTCGCGCGGCAAGGGCGCGTTTGCGCGCAAGCGCCGCGCCAGCAACGTGGTGATCCAGTCGGTACGCTTCATCCCCAGCACATCCGCCGCGCGGTCGAGCGCGGCGATCTCTTCCGGGATCAGCCGAACCTCGACCCGGCAGGTTGCGCGCTGGCGGGCGCGCGGCGCCTGATGCCCCTCCCCCGCCTCCATGGCCAAGGCGTCACCGATCAAGCGGCGCAGCAGCGCCGAGCGGCCGCCCGATACCGCCGCGAGCGCGGCGAAACGCTGGGCGACATCATCGTCGAGCCGAAAGGTGAGGACGGGCATGTCGCCAACGCTATTGTCATACATCCCCGGCGCCAAGCCTATCCGGCCCTTACCTTTACTCAACTCATCTTATAGTCTGCTTGGGCAGACTATTGTTCTTCGGCCAGCGAACCCCTCTCGAACACCGATCGTCCGCAGCAAGGGGCGGCGCCTTCGGCGCCGCCCCCGCCCATCGACACGAAAAGGGCCGCACCCCGAAGGGTACGGCCCAAACCATCGTGCAAGATAAACTACGAACGCGGAGGAGGCGGGTCAGTTGTTGGCAAGGCCTCGCTTCTCTCGCCGGTCGGACCGATCGACGAGGCAGCGACTTCACGCTCGCGGCCATCCTCGAAAATCACCGTGACCAAAGGCGCCAGCGGGAGCCACGCAGGGAAGCCGTCGACCAAGACCGGTAGTCTAGGAGATCGGATCGGCGCGGAGGGTTTGTCCGTGAGGCCCGATCGAACCGGATCGCGGTCGGTGGGGGCCAATGGCTGTGCCACAGGCGCCCGCGGAGGGACCGGCGCCGGGTGCGTCTGCTTGAGTTCGGCGATGAAGCGCGATCCTGCGGCGAGCGTTGCGCCGGCGTCGCCCCAGCTGGCGACATAGGCCTCGACCTCGGCAGGGTAGTCCCTCGCCGTCCGGTGCAGATCATAGAGAAGGCGAATAGGCGCAAACGGCAGGGCCGCCTTGAGATAGGCCGGCATGTCGCCATAGGCGGCATAGAGCGAGACGAACTGCTTGGATCGGCCGAGTGCCGCCGCGATCTCGACCTGGTTCATCCCGCCCTTCAGCATCCGGGCGATCGCATGGGCGAGCTCGACCGACGACAGATTGGCGCGCTGGTCGTTCTCGACGATCTGGTCGGCCAGCAGTTGCACTCCCTCGCCGACCGGCACGACGATCGCGGGGATCGTGGCAAGGCCCGCCAGCTGCGATGCGCGGAAGCGGCGCTCGCCCAGACGTATCCGGTGCATGCCGTTCGCGTCGGGCGGCGTAACCGTGATCGGCTGCAGCACGCCGCGCGACGCGATCGAGGCGGCCAGCTCGGCGAGCGCGTCATCGTCGAAGCTGCGCCGGGGATTGCCGGGGTCGGGCAGGATGCGCGCAAGTTCGATATCCTCGACCCGGCGCGCCCGTTCATGGTCGCCGACAAGAAGTCCGAACTCCTCGATGCGCTCGTCGAACTTGCCCATCAGGCGGCCGCGACCTCCTGGCTTGTCATGCGCCCCTCGATCTCGGCGAGCACCGCGCGGATCTCCTCGGCCGCCGCCTTGGCGCCGCTGCCGGTCTCCTGCCATACCGGACGATGATTTTCCGCGGCATGCTTGTAGGTCGGCCGCGCCTTGATGAAGGCCGGGAACATGAGCTTCTCGCCGACCGCATGCGCCAGCTTCACCGCATTCTCCATCTCGCGCCGGTCGAACGGATTGACCATCGAGGGGAGGAGCCCGAGGAAAGCGATCTTGCGGCCGGCGCGCGCGGCCTCGGCCTTGCGCAGCGCGGTCAGCAGCATCTTGGCGCATTCGACCGAATCCTCGGCAACCTGCACCGGCGCGATCACGGCATCGGCGACCGCCATCGCGCTCAAGGTGAGCTCGTCCCACTTGGGACCGGTATCGATAACGCAATAGTCGAAATGCGGGCGGAGCGCCGGGAAGCGGCCGATGAAGTCGCGCACATCCTGCGCCGCCTTGACCATCTGGAGACGGGGATCGGCACCGAGCACGGTTAGCCCGGCCTGCCCGTCGGCGCACAGGGCAGCGGCAGGATCGAACAGGTCGGCGGAAAATCCGCCTTGCCGCTCGGCGCCCAGGCGCCGCGTCGAGCTGCCCTGCGGGTCGAGATCGACGAAGGCGACGCGGCGCTCAGGCGGTTCAGCAAGATACCAGGCGAGATGACTGGCGAGGAAGGTCTTGCCGACCCCGCCCTTGAGCAGGCTGACGACGATCGTCTTCATGACCGCGGCACCTCAGCAATAGTCGTCAGGACCATCGCGCAGGTTGCGCTCATAATGATCGCGCGAGGACCAGTCGCCGCCACCCCCAATGCCGGGACCGACATAGCGGAACAGATAGACGGTGAGGGCGAAGCAGCCGAACGCGAAGAGAAACGCGTGATCGGGATGCGCGGCGAAATATGCGGCCATGATAAGTCTCCTTGGAGCCAGTGAACGGGCAAGCGAACGGCGCCACTGGCGCCGGCCACGCGCAATCGCGCGACATCTCGGACCCGCGCCCTCCCCTCCCGCATTTGCGGATGCGGCGTCCGTTGCCCGCATAGTCTGCTCAAGCAGACTATGCGGGCCATCCCCCCGGTCGGGGGGATGGCTGCGCCGGATCAATATTCGTCGGCCAGCAGGATAGTGAGCACGCGCGTCGTGACCTCGGGGTTCGCGGCATCCGGCGAGCCATAGGCGAGCTCGAGATCGTAATAGTCGATCTTCCAGTAGAGGATCGCATCCTCGAACTCGAAGCGGCCGAAATCATGCTCGTCGATCGGATCGTTGTCGGGCGTGAAGCTGTCATAGTCGCGCACGATCCGGAGGATCTCCGCGCGGCGGCGAAAGCCGCGGAACAGGGCGACGTCGCCGATCAGCGCCGCAACGCCCGCAGTCATCACGATCTGGTTGCGGCCCGGGCTATGGATGGACCGGCGAAGCGCGTCATTGAGTTCGGCGACGCGGGCGATCCGCTCGGCCTGGCTCATCGCATTCGGGGAGGATTGGGACATGAGAACGCTCCTGATCTGTCCGGCCCCGCCCGCCGGGGCCTTCCGACAGGCGTGCCAAGGGCCGGCGGCAGAGCGCGGCCGCGCACCGGCAGGGTCGCAACGGCAGTGGAGAAGCCCGCAAAGCGGGCTTGCGCGGGCGCGCGCGCCGGCCAGGCAAGCCGACAGGAGGAAGGTCTTGGCGGGCGGGATCGCGAAGAGATGATCGCGGTGTCCTGATTCTCTGGCTCCGCGGAGAGCCCGGCGCTATCCTCCGCCCATCATGACGAGCAGCGCCACTCTCTTCCGCCTTGCCCCGGCCTGGACCGCGTCACTCCAGGCGATGCGGCTGCGCCAGATCCTCGTCCGATCGCAATGCCGCCGCTGCGGTGCGTTGATGCGCGAGGATGTCGATGCCCTGATCGGGCTCCATGGAGCAGGCGCCAGCCTCATCGACCGGCAGGCCCGATGCCGCATGGTCGGCTGCGACGGCGCGGCCTATTATCTCGCGGCGCGGGGCCATGACCGTCCCTGGCACATATTGCTGCACGATGAGCACCTGCGTGCGGGCCTGGCCAACTGCCCTCCAGCGCGCGGCGCGACCGGCCGGGCCATAGTTTGCGCGCAGGGTTGAGAAGTGCGAGCAGTCACGGCAGGGATCGTCACCCGAATGGGCTGAGACTTGGCACAAGGCTCAGGGCGAAGCCTAGAGCCCGGTCCGGCCGCGCCGGAGCCGCCATTCTCAGCGCATAGATGCAGAGAAATCCGACTTTCAGACGGCAACCGCCCGTCGCAGATTGCCAAGTGCAGAACACAATTTCTGCGATACCTTACGGAGCTGCTGAAGCCTCTCCGCCGCCTCGTTCTCTTCGATCACGAGCGTCGAACGATCAGCCTGCCGTGCCCGGATCGCGATCACACGAAAGATGGCGGCCCATCGACTGGTCCGTTCGACTGTCAGCTTCGCCTGGCCATGGGCGAGCATCGTGCGCAGCCCTTCCTGGTGCCGAAATTCCGCCAGCAGGCTCGCGACACCCTTTCCCTCCACGGAAAAGGGGCCGCCCTCATTGACGAGTGCAGCAAGGTCATCGAGCCGTTGCCCGACCAAATGCCGTAGCTTCACCGACTGTCCTCGTCCCGGCTGAGCGCTCAGATGCAGCAAAGTCTCGGTAACGGCCACCTCCACCGCGGCGAAGCATTGCAGACAGGCACCGCGCCAGGCGTTCACCTCCTGGGTGACGCGCGCCCACAGGGCATCATCGCCGGCATTCGCTATCGCAGCCTCAATCGTCATTATCGCAGCATAGTCGCGGCATCTGAACAATCGGTTCTCGTCTTCGGCGCAAGCCGCGAGCGAAGCGCGGGGAATAACCGGGAGCCGAGCGGCTCCCGGTCGAGCCGTCAGGCAAAGGGATCGAATTCGGTGACGATGGCGACGCTGCCGTCGGCGTCTTCGGCGGTGATGACCCCGTAATGCTGCCCGATCGCGATGACGAAGGTGACCATCATGAGGCTGCGCGAGAGGCTGAAGGCGTGGCGGCGAGCGATTGCGATGTCGGTGAACATGTCGAGGCTCCTTTGCGCGCCGGCGGGTTCGTCCCGCTCGACAGGCGCCCGATGTGTCCGGCCGGTGGCCGCGATCACTTTTTTGGCTGGAGGCCCAAAAAGCCGTAGCGAAGCGACCGGACCCCTTGCGGGTTGATCGCAAAAGGTCACCGGGTGGACCAAGGATCGCGCCGATTGAGAGCGGGCGAACCCGCCGGCCAGGAGGCCAGGTCCCCGCCGATGTCGCGCCCCACCCCTTGCCCTGCCTGCCGCTCCATCCAACGGGTCCGGATGACAGGCCGCCGCTTGTCGGTTAGCCCCGCCGGATGCTGTTCCCGCTCCTGCTTGCCGCCGCCGTGGTCCCCAATGATCAGACCTTCGCCTGCACACCGACGCGCGTCTGGGATGGCGATGGCCCGATCTGGTGCCGCGAGGGCGCCCATGTGCGGCTCGCCGGCATTGCCGCGCGCGAGATCGACAACAGCTGCCGCCCCGGCCAGCCCTGTCCGAGAGCAAGTGGCCCGGCCGCCCGCGATGCGTTGGTGCGCCTGCTTGGCGGACCGCGCGGCCAGACATCCACCGGGCATATTCGCGTGGCTGGCCCCACCATGCGCTGCGTCTCGACCGGCGAAGCCAAGGGCAACCGGACCGGCGCCTGGTGCAACGCGCCCGGCATCGGCGATCTCAGCTGCGCGATGATTGCGACCGGCACCGTGCTGCGCTGGGAGCGCTATGCCAAGGGGCGATGCCGATCCCGCTGATCCGCTTGGGACCATGCCGCGCCTGAACAGGATAAGAGGCCCGGCGGCGATGCCGCCGGGCCGCCCTGTCCGAGCTCAGAAGGGGATTTCATCGTCTTCGGGCTCGTTGCCGCCGCCGCTATTCTCGTTGGACTTGGCGCGGGTGAGGAAGGTCACCTCGTCGGCGATGATCTCGACGCCGTAGCGTTCGATATTCTCGCTGTCGGTCCAGCGGGTGTAGTGGATACGGCCCCGGACCATGACCTTCATACCCTTGTCGACATATTGCTCGACCGTCTTGCCGACGCCGTTGAAGCAGGTGATCCGGTGCCATTCGGTGTCCTCGAGGCGGCGATTGTTGTCGTCGCGCAGGATCTTGCCGTTGCTGTCGCGCTTCGGGCGCGAGGTGGCGAGGCTGAAATGGGTAATGCGGGTGCCGCCCTGGGTGGTGCGGGTTTCCGGCGTGCCACCGACATTGCCGGCGAGGATGACGAGGTTCTGCATGGCCTGAGTTCCTTCGATGTGGGTCCAAGGGACCGTCCCTTCGACTGATCCCCGGCCAAGGCGGACAGGACGGCCCATCCACCGGCAGCGCAGCGCCGGGGAACCCCGAGACAAGGGGTGGTGCGGGCAGCCGTGGCACACGGCAACTCGGCCCGATGGCTTGCGGGTTGGATGGGCCGGACGGCCGGCTTAGGGGTCAGATGAGGAGAAGGACGGTGCGTCGCTTGGGCCATGACCGGAGCCCACCCATCGAAACCGCCGATATTGCCGGCTTTACTGAGCTCGCCGGTCCGGCATCTCGCGGACCTTACGCCCGTGCCTTATCTGCCCGTCCCTTGAGCCGCAGGACGGGATTGTAGGTCCTTCGCATGGCCTCTCGCGGGCTCGACACGATGTCCGTTGCACGATCACGCGGAGGGGGATGAGGAGGTGAGCAAGGTGGCGGCGCCTGGCATGGCTGGGCTCAGGCGGGCCGCCACGGCATCGAGGAGCTGCCCGGTCTCGCAAAGCACGGCGCCGATGTTGCAGGCATAGCCACCTGCCACCAGCGCGTCGATCCGATGCACCGCATAGGCCGGGCCGAGGCTCTTGATGAAATCGGCCAGCGGACGACCGGGCGCCGGCAGGCCTAGCTGCCGCGCCTCGTCGAGGGCGCGGACAAGGTCATGACGGATATCGCGGGCCAGCGCATCGTCCGTCCAGCCATGACCCAAAAGATGCGCCTTCAAACCCAGTTCGCAGGAGATCGCGAGCAAGTGCAGTGCCGGCGCAAGCGCAATAGGCGCGCCAATCTGCGCGCCGCGATGAAATTCGCGCGCACGATCAAGAAACACGGCTGCAAGCACCGGATCGCCGGGCGCCGCCAATCTTTCGATCGCGCGCCAGCGGCGCGGCGTCAGCTGGCGGAGCCAGGAGGGACCGGCCTGGTTGCGCAAATGCCGTAAGTAAGCGCCATCGGCTTCGTCCACATCGCTGCCCGTTGACCATAACGACAGTAGCTTCGCCTTCCAGTGGCGGCCATGCGCGGCGCGGAAGGCAAGGAGCGCGCACGCACTGGCGCGATCGGGCATGAACATGATGCGGAACCTCCGAAAGGGAACAAGGGACGCATCCACCCCGCCCCCTCCCCTCCGGCACCGGCATTCGTGAGATTGAGAAAAGCCGGCCGCCGAAGCGGCCGGCACGGCGGTCAGCCGCGGGATAAAGCCGCCGGCGGCGTTCCGAGCGGTCCGCGGCGATCGACGACATGGATGCCGCGCGCCTTGGCCTCGATCACCAGCCTTTCGGTGACGCCGTTGCCCTGGAAGGCGATGACGTAGCGCGGCTTGACCGAGAGCATCTGCTCGTTGCGCCGGAAGCCGGCACGATCGCCAAGCTTGCGATCAAGGCCGAACCGCAGCTGCTGGATGCCGTTCTGCTCGGCCCAGGATGCTGCAAGACGCTCGATGCCCTTCATGTCGCCGCCATGGACGAGATACATGTCGCCCACACGCTCGCGCACGGCCTTGAGGGTCCGCAGCAGATTGTCGGCAAACTGCTTGGCCTCGTCGTCGCTGGCGAAGCGAAGGCGCCCGCCGGCGAAGACCACGGGCGTGCCATGGACCATATTGGCATCGCGCACCCGCTCGCGCCGCGCCTGCAAATAGGCCCGGCCATCGACGATCGCAGCGGTCGTGCCGAGCGAGATGCGGTTGCCGGTCGCGGGCACCCAGGAGCGGCCGGTCTCGTGCAGATAGTGGCGCGCCGCGGTGTCGCGCATCCCCTCATAGGCCTGGGCGGACTGCTCGACCTTGCGGGCGAGATCGATCTTGTCCTCGAGATCGGCGGTCGCGATCTCCGACCCGTCCTGCTCGGCGAGCAGGAGCCGGATCTCGTCGGTCAGGCGGTCGATCAGCTGATGCTTCTTGGCGGCCGCGCGGTGGAAGAGATTGACGAAGCCCCAGCCCAGATCCTCGATGTCGCGTTCGAGCGCGGTGAAGGGGAAGAGCGCGAAGAGATCGCTCCAGATGGCGCTGACGGTCTGTTCGAGCGCCTCGGCCGGTGGCGGCGCTTCCATCGTGCGTTGGTCGCCCGTCAGGTCGAGATGGCCGAGTTCGAGTGCTTGGAGCACTGCTGAAAGGGAGCTGGTCATGAGGGATTGCCTTTCCGTGTCGCAGGGCCGGCGGCCTTCCCGCCGGATGCGCACCCTCCGGGCCATCGAAAAAGCGGCGGCGGCACCGCCGGGCAACGCCCAAGGGGAACCCGATAAGGTCCGGGTGGTGCGGGCCGGCGCGCCTCGGCGCGCCAACACGGCCGGAGCGTTCGGGTTGCCGCCGCCAGCGCGATGGCCCATGTGCCGCATCCTCTGGCGAAAGGCGCGAAGGCCCTGTCGCGTCAGGCATTCATGGCGCAGAGGACCTTAAGAAGGGCACCCGCAACCCGATCTCCCGATGCGCACAGGACGGCATGAAAGCGCGTCGCATCGCAAGCGCCGGGCCGTCAGGCCGTCGACCGTGAGGCCAGATCTTGTGCCGCGTCGCGCTTGGCGGCTGCCGCCTTGCGTTCCGAATAGCGGTCCACGAGTTGATCGGCATGGCGACGTGTCAGCACCGTGAAGCGCACCAGCTCCTCCATGACGTCGACGATCCGGTCATAATAGCTTGAGGCACTGAGACGGCCGTCCTCGTCGAACTCCTTGAACGCCATAGCAATGCTCGACTGGTTGGGGATGGTGAACATGCGCATCCACCGCCCGAGCAGCCGCAACGTGTTGACTGCGTTGAACGACTGCGATCCGCCCGAAACCTGCATGACGGCCAGGGTCCGGCCCTGGGTCGGACGCATGCCGCCGAATTCGAGCGGCAAATGGTCGATCTGCGCTTTCATGATGCCGGTGATCTGGCCGTGCCGTTCGGGGCTGCACCAGACCATGCCTTCGGACCAGAGCGCATGCTCGCGAAGCTCATGCACCGCCGGGTGATCATCGTCCTTGATCTGGTCGGGGAGCGGGAGATCGGCCGGATCGAAGATCCGCACTTCGGCGCCGAAGAGGATGAGCAGCCGGGCCGCTTCCTCGACCGCGAAGCGACTGAACGACCGCTCGCGCAGCGAGCCGTAGAGGAGGAGGATGCGAGGTTTCGGCTCAAGCGCGCCGAGCCCGGCGGCGAGATCGGGCCGGATCATTGCACGGTCCAGCGCGGGCATGTGATCGGGTTCGGGAAGGATACGAAGACGCGACATCAGGCAATCCATTTGTACAAAAGGGCGGCGCTCGCCGGGCATAGCGATCGGAACTCGGCCGATTGCGCGATGACGGCAGGAACGTCGGTCCGTTCGGCTGTTTCATAGCCGTGACGGCGAAAGAAAGGCTCGGCGGTCGTGGTGAGCAGGTACAGGCTAGTCGCGCCCTCATCAGCTGCAGCGCGTTCGACTGCCGTGAGAATGGCACCGCCCAATCCGCATCCGCGCCGATCGGCCTTCACGACCAGCGAGCGCAGCAGGCGGTCGGAGCCGTCGCCTTCGATCCCGCCATAGCCGACAATGCCCGCATCATCCTCGAACCGAAAGAAGCGGCGTCCCGCCTCGGCGAGATCACTGGCAGGCAGACCCGCCGCGCTCAGCTCCGCCATCAGGTCGGAAAGCGACCTGGGATCCAGCAGTGTAGCGATCATGCAGGAACGCGTTGCTCGTACCAGGGCCGCGTCTTCTTCACGATGCTGACGACAGACAGCATTACCGGCACCTCGACCAGCACGCCCACCACGGTCGCGAGCGCGGCCCCGGAATTGAGGCCGAACAGGCTGATCGCGGCTGCAACCGCGAGCTCGAAGAAATTGGACGCGCCGATCAGCGCGGCCGGAGCGGCGACGCACCAGGCCACGCCGAAGCGCCGACTGAGCCAATAGGCCAGGCCCGCATTGAAGTAGACCTGGATGAGGATGGGAATGGCAATCAGTGCGATGACCAGCGGATGAGCCAGGATCGCCGAGCCCTGGAAGCCGAACAAGAGGACGAGCGTCGTCAGCAGCGCAACCAGCGACACCGGCCCAAGCGTTGCCAGCAGCCGATCCAGCGCCGGCTGCCCGCCTGACGATAGCAACGCCCGACGAATGATCTGCGCGACGATGACGGGCACGACGATATAGAGCAGGACCGAGATGAGCAGCGTGTCCCAGGGCACTGTGATCGAGGCGACGCCCAGCAGCAGTCCGACCAGCGGTGCGAAGGCGAAGACCATGATCACGTCGTTGAGCGCCACCTGGCTCAGCGTATAGGTCGGCTCGCCGTCGCATAGGTTCGACCAGACGAACACCATCGCCGTGCAGGGGGCGGCGGCGAGCAGGATGAGCCCGGCGATATAGGCGTTGATCTCGCCCTGCGGCAGCAGCGGCCGGAAGAGCCATCCCAGGAACAGCGTGCCGAGCAGCGCCATTGAAAAGGGCTTCACCGCCCAGTTGATGAAGAGGGTGACGCCGACGCCCTTCCAGTGTTGGCGAACCGACCCCAACGCGCCGAGGTCGATCTTGAGCAGCATGGGGACGATCATCAGCCAGATCAGCACAGCCACGACCAGGTTCACGCGCGCGATCTCGGCCGATGCGATGGCTGCGAACAGATTCGGCAGCGAATAGCCGAGCGCGATGCCGACAGCGATGCAGAGCGCCACCCAGACGCTCAAATAGCGTTCGAAGCTGTTGATCGCCGGCTTGGGTTGTGCCGCAACGGTCGCGTTCACGCCCCGATCCTCTTGCCGGCGGCGTCGATGACCTGCTCGCCATCTTCCTTGGTGAAAGCCCCGCGCTGGGCGGACGGGAGAAGATCGAGCACCTCTTCCGATGGACGGCAGAGTTTCACGCCGAGCGGCGACACAACGATTGGCCGGTTGATGAGGATCGGATGCTCGATCATCGCATCAATGAGCTGGTCATCGCTGAACGTCGGATCGGCAAGACCCAGCTCGGCGAAGGGCGTGCCCTTCTCGCGGAGCAACTGGCGTGCGCTGATGCCCATGCGGGCGATGAGCGAAACCAGGCGCGGGCGGTTGGGCGGCGTCTTGAGATATTCGATCACATGCGGCTCGATCCCGGCGTTGCGGATCATCGCCAGCGTGTTGCGCGACGTCCCACACTCGGGATTGTGATAGATGACGATATCGATTGCGGCATTGCCCATGCACCAGGCACCTTTTCGCTTGGGAGGTCGGCGCGGCCCTGTTCCTTGCCGATCCGGTTCAGCCGGTTCTGTAGACTCATCTTGTCGAGGCCTTCGAACGGCAGGTTGGTGAACAGCGAGATGCGATTGAACAGCATCCTGTATGTATCGAAGAAGGCCGCGTGCTGCACCGTTTCGCTGTCCTCGATAGCGGCCGGATCGGGCACCCCCCAATTGGCGGTCAGCGGCTGCCCCGGCCAAACCGGGCAAAGCTCGTTGGCGGCATTGTCGCAGACCGTAAACACGAAATCCAAGGACGGCGCATCGGGGCCGGAAAACTCTTCCCAACTCTTCGAGCGGAACCGGCTTGCGTCGTAGTTCAGCTTCTCCAAGAGATGAATGGTGAACGGATGGACCTCGCCCTTGGGCTGGCTGCCGGCGCTGAACGATTTGAAACGGCCTAGCCCTTCACGGCTGAGGATCGCCTCGGCCATGATGGAACGGGCGGAATTGCCCGTGCAAAGAAACAGTACGTTCAACAGGCGATCAGTCATGTTGATGTCCTTTCAGGCAGCACGACAGGCAAGCAGTTCATCCGCAAGTGGATGGCAGAGCTCGGCCCGGCCACCACAGCAGTCCTTGACGAGGAACAGCATCACGGAGCGGAGCGCATCGAGATCGGCGCGGTAGTTGATGATCCGGCTGCGCCGCTCGGATGTGACCAGGCCGGCACGCGCCAGGGTCGCCAAATGCACCGACATCGTGTTCTGCGGGACATCCAGCGCCTTGGCGACCTCGCCGGCAGGAAGGCCTTCGGGTTCGTGACGCACCAGAAGGCGGAAGGCGTCGAGGCGCGTGGCTTGGGCAAGCGCGCCCAACGCGACGATGACAGATTCGTTATCCATATATCCACGATAGCGGATATATGGATATGGTGCAATCGGCGACATGGCGAGATCAAGCAGCCGCCTGCTCGTCCAGATCATCCTCGCAAGCGAGATCGGTTGCCCGCAGCAGAAACCCGGCGGCTTCCTCCGCTCGCGCAGCCGCCGTCAGCAATGCGCGATTATCCTTGCGCAAAATGGCGAGCCAGGAGCCGATATAAGCCGCGTGATCGTCGAGATGGGTGGTTGGGAGACCCACATCGGCGCCAATCAGCGCTGCTGTCAGTTCGGCGACCAACTCCTCGAACGCATATGCCTGATCGCCGAAGCGCTTCCCGAACGATCGGGCAAGCCGGGCTGGATGGCCTGTCCAGTGGCCGGCCTCATGCGCGATGGTGGCTGCCCAGGCGGCGCGCGTGTCGAATTGCTCGACCGGCGGCATGGTGATGACGTCCTGGCGCAGATCGTAATAAGCACGATCGCCGCCACATCGCAGCCGCGCGGGCAGCCGGTCGACGAAGCGCTCCGCCCGCGGACCGAGCCGGTCGCCCGGCGGGACGAGGGAGAGGGCTTCGGGATAGAAATCGCCTGGGAGTGCGTCGATCTGGTCGGCATTGAAGACCGCATAGGACCGCATGACCCGGCGCTGCTCATCGACGAGCTCACCCGGACGTTCGTAGGAATCGACCTTCTTCGAATAGGCCTTGTAGAAGATCGCAAATTGCGACTGCTCACCGGCGCGGACCTGGCCGCCGAGGCTTTGTGCTTGCCGATAGGTCATCCAGTAGCGGGACCGATAGCCACACTGCTCGGCGGCCAGCCATAGCCAAAAGGTGTTCATGCCACGATAGGGCTCGCCATTGGCCCGCAGAGGGCGCCCTTGCGCGGCGCATGATCGCCAGGGCCTTACCCAGGGACGCACACCGGCCTCGAGCCGGTCGATGATGGCGCGCGTGATGGTCTCGGCCGGCGAGGGCCGGCCCGATGATTGGGTCATGGTGGATACTCCGCGAAAGAGCGGCTGTCTCAGCGCCGCCGATGAAGGGCGGCGGGCGACACGAAAGCGCCGCCCGCCGTTAGGCGTTCGCCTCAGGCGGCCTGTTCGAGGTCGCCAGCATCGCCATCGGGGGCGATCTCCCCTGATCCGCCGTCGCTGTCGTCTTCATCGCTGAGGAAAGCGGAATAGCTCCGGAAGCTTTCGGGCTTTTCGATCGCGCCGAACCGCATCTCGTCCGGCAGCCAGGAGAGCGCCTTTTCCCGGACTTCGGCCTCGACGATGCCCTGCCCCGAACAGAGCGCAGCGCAGGCATTGGCAAGGTCACCCTTCTTGGCGTCCTTGTATCGGCCGCGCAGCACCGGCCCGCCGATCTCGTCGAGCGCTTCGAGCATGACGTCCTTCTTCACCCGCCCGAAGAAGTTCTGGGCATCGGGCCGCCACCATTGCGCGACATCAATGTCGAGCAGCCGTCCGAGATGATCGTGGAAGCCGTTGCGGCGCCCGCCATCGTCGACGTTGAGTGTCGGTTCCAGCGTCTGCGCCAGGACATGGGCGAGCCAATCGGCGCGCGCCTGTTCATCCAGTTGCCGGAAGGCATCGAAGCGGGACGACAGCGTGTTCCCGCCTGCCCAGCTCACATCGAGCGCCTGGCGCTGTTCGGTCAGGACATTGCTCGCCGCGCTGCCTTCATCGCGGAAGCTGACGATCGGGAAGCTCGCGGCGGCCGCCTGCAGCGTCGAGTGGTCCCGGACATAGCTGCTGGCGAACACCGTCCGGTGCGCCATCAGGAATATCGTGAGATCGAGCGCGAACCCGGCATCCGAGGCGACATGGGCCGCCAGGATCTGCCGGCGCTGGGTCGCGAGTTCGTCAACCAGCATCGCGCTGAGCCGGGAGGCCGCGACCTTGCCGGACGGTGCTTCGGGTTCTGCGTCCTCGCCCGCCTGACGAATGGCGCGCTCACTGAACATGCGGCTGTGCACCCGCGGACTGCCATCGGGCGCCAGATAGATGAAGGTGCCCAGCTGGTCCTTGATCGCATCGTCGACCATCGTGCGCGACGCCTCGATTGTATCGAGTTCCCGCTCTATGTCGGCGAGCCGCGCCGAAGCCGCCTCGGCCTCGGGCGTGCCGTCCTCGAGTTCAGTTTCCAGCTCTCGGATGAGCGCATCGCCCTCATCCGAGAGACTGTCGACGCGCTCCTGCTCGTCCCCACTCAATTCGCGCAGCGGCGGATGATATTCGTGGAGCTGGCACTCCATATCATAGGGCACATGCGTCGCGAGAACCGGCGTCACGAACGCCAGCTTCTGTTCGGCAGCGAGTGCTTCCGCGGCCGCTTCAAGCTTCTGGGCGGCCAGCTGCTCGATGAGCTCCACGTCGATCCAGCTCTCGTCCACATCTTCACCGAACAGGTCGCGCTCGATCCGGCCGCCCGCGCCGACATAGGCGTCGCGGCCGACGAACCGTGCCTTGGCGTCGGTCGCCTTGACCGTTCCGTTGAGGAGCGCACGGCGGATATTGTCGGGATTGTCGCCATAATAGGACCGGCTCATGCTCTCGAACACGCGCGCCTGGCGATCGACGTCGGGCGTGACGGCATAAGCCTGGGCGACCCCCAGCGTGATCTCGCCCGCCGCCAGCGCCGCGAATACGAGAGGAGCCAGTTCGGCAAGCCGTACCCGCTGCTCAACGAAGCGGGTCGTGACGCCGAAACGTTTCGCCACATCCTCGGCACTCGCGCCCTTGTCGAGGAAGTGCTTGAAAGCCGAGCACTCATCCGCCGGGTTCATCGCGACGCGGTGGAAATTCTCGGCAAGGCTCGCTTCGGCCGATCCGGCATCATCCTCGAGCACCAGCACCTGAACCTCATGGTCCCCGGCAAGCCGACCTGAATCGATCAGCCGCTGGAGCGCCCGCAAGCGGCGGCCGCCCGCCTTGACGGTGAAATGTCCTGCCTTCTTGAGCGGCGTGACCACGAGATTCTGCAACAGGCCATGCGCGGCGATATTGTCGGCGAGGCTGTCGAGGTCGGCATCGCGATTGGATTTGCGGACATTGTCCTTCGAGAGCGAGAGGTTCTTGACCTTCACGGACTGGATCATCGGTTGTCTCCTTCGAGGGTTGCGCCGACCTCGTCGGCCGGCTTGAGCCACTCAGGCCCACCCGGCCGAAGGCCCCCTCCCCTCTCTTCGGTCGCTTGGCGCGGCCGCGGGTCAGTCCGTGATCCTGGCGAGGATCTCGAGGGCGCGGCTCGGGGGAACGAACAGCCGCGTGCGGTGCTGGATGATCTCGGTGAAGCAGCCCGCCGCCTTGAGATGCGGCAGCGCCTCGGGCTTCCAGTCCAGCAATTCGAGGCGTTGATCGCCGGCGACCAAGGCGCGCTTCAGCCGCAGCGCTCCGATCGGCATGATCTCGCCCGAGGTGCGGACGTGCTCGACCCGCGCGCCGAGGTCGATCTCGACATGGGCCGCGATGCCGAATGCGCTGGCAATCCGCTCAACCAGCGGCGCTGGAATAAGACGCCCGAGAAGCGACTGGCCGTCATCGCTCGTCAGCCGCCAGACCTGGACATGATCGTCGGGCAGCTTGCCCCACACCGGAAGCAGCAGGCCAGTGACCAGATAGATGATCTGCGTGCGCGTCTGCGCCGCCATTGCGTCGCATTCGGCCTGCCAGGCTTCGTCGAAGCTCGCGCGGTCCACGTCGGTCCAATGGGTTTCGGCGAAGAGGTCCTGCCTGTGCCGTTCGGTGCGCGTCGGCCGCACCAGCTCATAGCGGCGCACGGTCCGCCCCTCTTCGTCCGTCAGCGAGAAGGTCGGCCGGCAAATGGCGGCCTTGCCGGAACGCGGGTTGATCAACCCGCGCGCTTCCGGGTCGGCCAGAAGCCAATGCGCTCGCTCCAGGGTCAGCGGCCGATATCGCTCCTCGGTTTCGATACGCAGGATCTCGGTTTCGGCGCCGCTCACGGGATCGCGCCGGATCACCGTCCGGTCGAGGATCGAAATACGGTCGGCCGCGATCGTTTCGACGCCAAGATCGAGGGTGCCGGCCTCGCGTGCCTTTTCCACCCGTGCTTCGATCAAGCCGAGATATTCGTCGAAGATCGCGTTCTGCAGGTCGATGCGCAGCGCCAGGATGCGGTTCAACCACCGCTGGATCGTGGGCAAGGTCTCGGTGAGCCCCCCGCCCTCCCCGGCCAGGTTCAAACCGGTGAGCGCCTGGAACTGATCGAAGTGGACCGATTGGAGTTTTGCCTGGAACAGCAGGCGAAACCACTGGTCGAGCGATTCCCGCGCGAAGTCGGACTCCAGATTGTCGCGGGGGTCGAAAAGTCCCTGCCCGCCGGTCTGGCGTTGGCCACGGGTCAGCGCGCCCAGGCTGTCGAGGCGCCGGGCGATGGTCGAGATGAACCGCCGTTCGCCACGGCAATCGGTGGAAACGGGCCGAAACAAGGGCGGGCAGGCTTGGTGGGTGCGGTGCGTGCGGCCCAGCCCCTGGATCGCCGCGTCCGCGCGCCAACCGGGCTCGAGGAGATAGTGAATGCGGCGGCTCTGATTGGGCGCGTCGAGGCTGGCGTGGTAACTCCGCCCCGTGCCGCCGGCATCGGAGAAGATCAGGATGCGCTTTTCGCCGCGCATGAAGATGTCGGTCTCCGCGAGGTTCGTGCGCGCGCTGCGCCGTTCGATCCGCTGACGGCCGTCGGCATCGACGACGATCCGCCGGCTGCGGCCCGTCACCTCGGCCACAGCCTCCGTCCCGAAATGCCCGATGATGTGATCGAGCGCCGAGCCGACGACCGGCAGCGCACAGAGTTGCTCGAGGAGCTGGTCGCGCATGGCCATCGCTTCCCGGCACAGCACGGGCTGCCCGGCCTCGTCGATCATCGGTTCCGAGCGCACCGTGCCGCTATCGTCGGTATAGGTGCGCATCTGGCGCACGGGAAAGGCCGCGGTCAGATAATCGACCAGGAATTCTTTGCAGTCGCAGTTTATGTCGAGCGTGGTGGCGGGAGGCGCAGGTTTCCTTCGGTTTTCCATGATTTCACTCCAGATAATTGCCTGACAAGGTTGAATGCTGGGGCCGTTAGGATTGTCGGCACCGCTGGAATGGTGCAGGTTGTAGAAGATCCCCGAGGCAGTCGTTCGTCGCTTTCAATCGAGGTCCCGATGCAAGGCTGTCCGCCATGGAGATATGCCATGCCGAGCAAACTGCCCAAGCGCCCCATTATCGTTTTTCTCGCAGGGATTTTTCTGGGCTTGCCCGGCGTCGCATGTGCAGTGACATTGACGTCATTAAAAGGCATGGATCTCGAAGGAAGCTATGGCTCGTATGCGCCGCGTGGCGATTGCTCCCGAGGGGCGAGCCTTGAGATCAACGAAACCGGTTTTACTTTCAAAGCGTCTGGTCAGACTGTAAAAAGCACCCGGTTTGAGTACGCGGCTTCGTTTCTTGGCCCGACCTATGAAGGCATTAGCGCGGTCTTTTTTCCTTTTCCTGTCAATGCCAACGATTTCGGACGCGTGATCTTGACGGTCAATGACGACGAAAAGCGAGGCGTAGTCCGCCTTGAAGCAGACGTCGCGCCGGGACAGCGCCTGGATCCGTTCAAGTCAGCGCTCGTGTCGCAATCCCCATTGCTTTTGTGCAATGGGTCTGGGCTGGCATCTGCTGCTTCAAAAGCACCGCTGCAAGCAAGGCCAGTCTTGGGAAAACCGACGCCGCTAACCTGGACCAATCTTGCCAGTTCCGTAGGGAAATTCCAAAGTGATTCCGATCCCAACGGAATAGATCTTTTGACAAGGGGTCCGATAGCTGACGCGATACGTTCGCGTTTGGGCCGCAAAACAGACCTGCTGGCCAGCAATCTTTCGGCGATATCCGGTCTCCAGCGACAAGGGTCTCTCTATTGGGTTACCGGAAATGCGCCGCATCAAGGCGGTGTAGAGCAAGCCTATGTTTTGCTTGATGCAAATCGCCGTGCTGTTCAAATTGGCCTTTGGGAAAAGGGAAAGTTGACGGTCTATGCGCCTCAAGGAGGCCGCTTGCCCGTGCCCCAGGACATTGCTCGCCTGCTTATGGACAGCCCACCTGAGGACGCAGTGCCGCTGCCTGGGACTGCTTGGGAGGTCGTGCCGGTCCAAGGCCGCGCCCCAATGGCCTATGTCGATGTAGCTGCGTCGCCAAACATCAAGTCGTTTAGCCTGTTTTGTGAAGGCAACCGCCCCATGATGGCCATGCTCCTTAACAAGCCCGCGACGGTGCCGCGCGTTACGGTTACATGGAATTTTGCTGGTCGATTAATTGACATTCCGACCGGCCGCGCTAACGCTCAGAGCACGTTTTGGCAGGCCAACCTCACTGGTTCCCAACTCATTCCGATGCTTCTCCGTCAAAACGGTTCGGTTATGCTGCGCATCAACGGCCGCCTCGAAGGCGAAGCTTTGTTGGCGGGAGCGCCACTGGCGCTTCGGACTGCGATGCGGAACTGTGTCAAATTTTGACATGACCTCCTGCACGTATTTCCTGAAGCATTGATAGTAGATCGTCGCTTTGCGGCTTGAAGCGCCCGGGCCTGATGGCAGGGGCGCCGTGCGACGCGAGAATTTGCAGCTTTTCCTCGGGATTAGCGCGCAAATAGGTCTCAGTGCTCTGGATGCTGGCGTGCCCGAGCCATAATGCGACCTTGCGAATGTCCCCGGTCGCCGCGAGCGTGTGCATTGCGCAGGAATGGCGCAGCACGTGCGGTGTTACGCGCTTGCCAAGGATCGACGGCTGCTTCTCTGCCGCGCGCTTGACGTGCTCCGCCAAACGGAACGCAAATCCGTCGCGGGTCATGGGTTGCCCGCTGGCATTGAGGAATATCTCGGCAGCTTGCGCATCGGGGCGGATCGCAAGCCACGCGCGCAATGCGAACTGAGTCTCCTTCCAGAGCGGGAGGACCCGTTCACGCCGTCCCTTGCCCATGATGTGCACGGTGGACAGGAAGCGGTCCGGGAAATCGCGCAGTTGTAGCGTTACGAGTTCCGACACCCTCAGCCCGCCAGCATAGGCCAGATGCAGCATTGCGCGATCGCGGGTGCCAAGGCGTGTCCGGGGATCCGGGGCGTCGAGCAAAGCCTTGATCTCTGCCCGGTCGAGGTAGTCGATCAGCGCCTTGTCGGTCTTCTTGGTAGGGATCGATCTGACGCGAAGGGCCTGATCCAGGCAGGCCGGAATACGATACTCGATGTAGCGGAAGAAGGACCGGATCGCGGCGAGCCTGCCATTGCGGGTCCGAACACAGCTGCCGCGACCGTTCTCGACATGGTCAAGGAAGGCCATGATCATGTCGGTGTCGAGATCCTCGATCTCGAGATCGGTCGGCCGACGCTTCAGCCGATCGGCAGCGAACTGGACCAGGAGGACAAAGCAGTTGGCATAGGTCTTCACCGTGTGCGGACTGACAGCACGTTCGCGCGGCAGATGTTCACGCAGGTAGATCGAGAGATGCGGAGCGAGTGCCGTCATGCCGCTTCTCCCCGGTAAAGTTCCTCGCTGGCGACAGCGATATCGCGCAGCAGCACCGGAGTGGCCTCGAGATACCAATAGGTGTTGGCTACCGACGCATGCCCCAGATATACGCTGAGTCCGGCCATGTGGTGTGCGATGGCTTCCCTGTCGCGCGGACAGGACTCAAGGGAACGCACGGCGAAAGTGTGCCGCAGGTCGTGTAACCGCATCCCGGCCGTTCCGGTCGGTCCGCGGTATCCGAGCTGCCGGGCCAGCCTGACGAACACCACGTGGGCGCGCACCTTGTGTGGTGCTCTCCCCCGAATGGTCACGAACAGGTCATTGCCCGTGGCGCCAAGCCTTGCTCGGGTGGCGAGATATGCTTCGAGCGCCTGACGGGTCGATGGCTGCAAGGTAATCAGCCGCTGCTTGCCGAACTTGCCGTTGCGGACGATCAGGCCATCCTCGACCAGATCGTTGCATTGAAGAGCGAGGGCCTCGGAAATCCGGAGACCTGTCGCCGCCAGCAAGCCGAACAAATAATGGTACGTGTATGGGCTGATCGTGTCTTGGGACGCAACGTCCAACGCCGCGGTCATGATCGCCCGGACCTGTTCCGGTTCGATGATGGTCGGGGTCGGGCGTGGCCGCTTGCCCCGACCGAAGACACCGACAGGCGGAACCTCGTAAACTGGATCATCGGCTTGGATAAAGCGGCTGAAGTTGCGAACGGTATCAAACCTCCGGCGGGCCACATTTTGCGAACTCGCCGTGTGGCACCAGTCGTAGATCCGCTGGACTTGGATGTGCCGGTCGCCGAATTCTTCGGCGTAGGCGGCGTACAGGCGCAGCATGCGTTCCTGTTCAGAGAACTTCCGCCCGAGGCTGCGATGCAGCGCCACGTATCTGGAAATGTGGATGTTCAGCATGACTGTTCTCCCGGCCAGGGCTGCGTGATCTTCATGAGCATCGGCAGATCGACCTTGGCGTAGATGGCAGTGGTCACGGGCGAGCTGTGACGCAGGATGGTCCCGACGGACTCCAGGCCTGCGCCTGCGCGCAGCAGGTTGGTGGCAAGCGAATGCCGGAATATGTGTGACCCGGTCGGCACTCCTTCGATCCCACCGCGGTCGCGCGTACGAGCGACGATGCCCGCGATCTCAGCGGACGAGCGGAATGGCCGAAACGGTGCTTGTGCACGCAGGAACAGATGCTTTTCGGCGGTCTTCGGGCGGGCTGCCGCGAGATATGCCAGGATCGCGTCGCCAACATCCTGCGGCAATGGCAGGCGGTCCGGTCGACGCGTCTTGCCCTTGACCGTCAGGTGGCCGGATCGCCAGTCGATGTCGTCGAGACGCATGTCCTGAATATCGGCAGCCCGCAGGCCGAGCCTGGCGAGCAGGAGAATGATGGCCTTGTCCCGGACTTCCACCGGACGATCTGTCGGACAGGCCGCAATGATCCTCTCGATCGTTGCCGTGTCGACATGGCGCGGCAGCGTCGAAAGGCGGTAGCGCTGCACTGATGGAACTGCATGCAATAAAGCCGGCCGGCACTCGCCACGCACGACCAGAAACCGGATGTAGCTCCTCATTATCGTGACGAGCAGCGATGCCGAGCCCGGCGTCTCCTTGCTTCGTCGTTGGAATGCGCTCCTGAGTCCGGCGGCATCCCATTGCGCAGGCTCGCCCAGCATTGGCATGAGCCGTCTGATATCAGTCCGGTAGCGCCGGATCGTCTCGTCCGTGGCGCCGCGGTGTTGCTTGAGCCATGCCAAGTAAGCCGACATGTGCGGGTCATCGTCCGCCACCGGTTCAACCAATGGGATGGCGCCCCGGCCTCGCAGGAACTCGACGAAGTGCCGTGCGCATCGCCACCGCCGCTTGGTGCCCGTTGCGACCAGCTTGCCCCGCTTGCGCCAGACCGGGCATCGGCAATCATGCGCTGCATAGTGGTCGATGATCGCGTCATCGATCTCGATCCATTGGCGCCGCGCCATGCGAAGCCAGGCCACGAAATGCTCGGCCTCGGACCGATAGGCCTGTGCCGGTCCCTCGGCAAGTTGCAGGCGATCGATCGCATCGGAATAGTCGGCGAGGTGCCGTGGCAGATCGTCGATCCCGTCGTCGACTTCGACGTAGCCTTGATCTTCCAGGAACCGGACGAAGCGCCTGACCCTTGCTGCTTGGTCAGCCTTGTAAAGCGCTTGCTGCGCCGAATACCGGTGGCACCGGCACCCATGCTTCTCGAACCGCCGGACAGCCCGATCGTCAATCGTGCGGATCGCGATCTTATGCAGGCCCAGCCAATGCAGGAAATGGCGGACCGCCGCGCCATACAGAACCGCACAGCCTGACTTCTCGTCGAGCGACAGAGAGGAGAGGAATGCGGTGAGAAGGGCGCCGTGACTGGGCGGGTCTTCGACCCGGAGCGGGGCCGCTCGAAACGGCAATGATGATCTTGATCGCATGTTGGTTCCTTCGACTTGTTGAGGTCGAGGGAACCGTAATTATCTGGAGTGAAATCATGGAAAACCGAAGGAAACCTGCGCCTCCCGCCACCACGCTCGACATAAACTGCGACTGCAAAGAATATGTGTAATGTTGAGCTCAATATTACACGTATTCGCGCGGGGACAGCTCGATATCGAGCCAGGCCCGCTCCTCGGGGGACAGGTCGGCAAGGGCACGATCGAGCATCGCTTCCGAGGTCGACACGAGCTGGACGACGGCGCAGTCGCCGCGCGCGAGATCGGCGGCGATCGCCGGGATCAGCGAGGGCAGCTTCATCGACAGCAGGATCTGGCCGAAGAAGCGTTGCTTGGTCGATTCGAAGATCGACAATGCCGCGGCCTTCGCGCCGCTATTATAGGTGGCACCGCTGAAGCCGTCGGTGACGCGCGTGGCGGCGAGCGCGGCCTGCAGATTGTTGTGAATGATCGCCCAGGCATCGGCATAGGCATTGTAGACGGCGATCTGTTCTTCGCTGAGCCGATGCTCGAGGATGTCATATTCGACGCCGGCGAAGCTGAGCGCCCGCGCGGCATAGAGGCCCTGCGCTTTGAGGTCGCGGGCGATCAACTCCATCGCCGCGATGCCGCCTCGGCGCAGGGATTCCACGAAGGCCCGCCGGTCGGCGAAGGCCGTCTGCGGTCCCCACAATCCGAGGCGTGTCGCATAGGCAAGATTGTTGACGTCCGAGGCGCCCGTCGCCGAGGCGTAGAGAATCCGGGCGCGCGGAGCGAGATTTTGCAGGCGGACGCCGGCGATGCCCTGCTCGGACCCTTTCGTGGCGCCGAACCGGCCCTCGCCGCCGGCCACCCCGGCCATTTCATGCGCCTCGTCGAAAACGATGACGCCGCTGAAATCCTCACCCATCCATTCGATCAGCTGGCGCAGCCGCGTGCCCCTGTCGCCGCGGTTGGAGCGCAGGGTGGCATAGGTCAGGAAGAGGATCCCATCGCCCAGCGCGATCGGGGTGCCGAGCTTCCACTGGTTGAGATGCTGGATGTCGAGCGGCAAGCCGCCAAGCGCCGACCAGTCCCGGCGAGCGTCTTCGACCAGCGTCTCGCTCTTGGATATCCAGAGGTGGCGGCGGTTGCCACGCAACCACTGGTCGAGGATGACGCCTGCCACCTGCCGCCCCTTGCCGGCGCCCGTGCCATCGCCAAGGAAAAAGCCGGTCCGATAGGCGTTACCGGCCTCTGCCGGCGACAGCGAAAGACCCTCCTCGCTGGATATGAACCGGCCGGGAAGATCGCGCTCGAACGCCGCGCCAGCGTAGATCAGCGTTTCGAGCTGCGCGTCCGAGAGCAGGCCGTCGTCCAGGATCCTGGCCGGCAGCACGGGTTCATAAGCGACCGGGGGTGCGGCAATCGATCCCATTGCCTGCGATTCGACTAGCGCGCTTGGGTGCTCACGAGCATCGGCAATCAGCAGACGGCTCGGCCGATAGGGCAGGTAAATCCCTTGCGGTTCGCCCGCGGGTGCGGGCGCGTCGAGACGGTGATAGGCGACCGCGCGGGTCGTGGGCAGGGTCACCGCCGCACGCGAGCAGACGGGGCGGGTCCGCCGCGTGAGGCCCCGGAACAATCCGCTGGGGCGGGAGATCGGCTGCGGCTGCGGCGCGCATGGGGTCGCCATCGCATCGATGGCCGCAAGCGCAGCGCCGAGCGTCGTGCAGGTCTGGCGCGGGACCGAGCCCCCTGCCCCGCCCTTTTCGAGGAGTATGAGCTGGACTGCCTGGCCGGTGCCGTGCTTGGCATAGGCATCGGGCGGCAAGTCGAGATGCAGCCGGGCATGCGCGCCCGCAGTGGCGTGCAGCCAATCCGCGTCCTCCGTCTCGATGCGGTCGGGGAGAATAACGGCGCAGCGCCCGCCTGGAGCAAGCCGCAACAGCGCGGAGCGCAAATGGCGAAGCGCGGCATGGCGATCGCGCGCGCGCCCCTGGCTTCGCGAGAAGGGCGGATTGAGGAGCACGACGCTCGGCACCAGTTGCGGATCGAGCATATCGTCGATCAGTTCGCCATCATGCGTGCTCAGCCTGCCTTCGGGAAAGGCGTGACGCAGCAAACGCGTGCGCCAGGCATCGATCTCATTGAGAAGGAGGCGCGCGCCGGCGAGATGGGCGTGTACGGCCAGGAGGCCGGTCCCGGCCGAGGGCTCGAGCACGATATCGTGTGCCGTGATCGCGGCTGCCTTGGCGGCAAGGAAGCCGATCGGCGCCGGTGTCGAGAATTGCTGGAACGCGATCTGCGTTTCGCTACGTACGCTTTGCGTGGGAAGCGCCGCCGTCATAGCGATCAGCTGGGCGAGCCGCGCATTCGCATCTGCCGGGAGCGTCGCGTTCTTCAGATGGAGGACCTGCGCGAGTTCGAGCACATCGTAGGCGTCGCGCAATGACCACAGGCCATCGGCGCTCGAGCCACCGAAAGCGGAGGTCATTTCGGCAAGGAGGTCGTTACGTGCAACCGGACATCCTTCGGACAGCCGGTCGGCTATGCCTTGAGCAGCGGTACGGGCGGGATCATCGAGCGGCAGCGTGAGCGCGAGGGGGTGTGTGGCCATGGGGCATCTCCAAGTCTGACACCTGGCATCAGCGCCAGGTCATCAGCCGGAAGGCTCCCTCCCCTTTCAGGCCGCCTCGGCGGCCCGGCGGACACGCCAAGCATCATTCCAGTCCGCGTGCCGTTCCGGCAGCCGGAGCACCAGTTCGCGTCCATTGGCTGTGAGATGGGGGCGGGCCTTTTTGAGCATGGCGGCAGCGGCGGCACCGCGATCGCCATAGACGATGATACGCTTGACCCGTTCGGGGATGGCGACAAGCCCAAGGCGTTCGACCCCGCCCAGCGCCCAGGTGGGCGTTCCGAACCAGGCCATTGCTGAAAGGGCGTCCTCGATGCCTTCGGCAAGGCCAAGCTCCTCGCCGGCCGGCGCCAGACGAATGGCCGCGTCGCCGAGAAGGCCAAGGGCAATCTTCGGCTTTGGCATGGGTTTGTGCAGGATGTCGGCGAGATCGAGGCAGGTCCGCTGGACGGCGACAACCCCCAGATCATTCTCGACCGCGGCGATCATCGCCGGAAAGAACCGGCGGCGCTCACCGGCCCCGACGATGGTGCGCGGGTTGTAGCGCAGGCAACGCGGATAGGGAGGCGGCAGACCGCGCGCCGCCAGATAATCGGCCGCTGGAGATCCGGCGATGGGCTGGCTCGCCTTCCATAGGCGAAGTGCAAGAGCGCGATGGTCCGCGGCCGCCTTCGGGCGCGGCATTGTGAGCGGCTCCGCATCGTGAAGTTTGCGCCGGCGCAAAGCAGCCAGAACATCGCGCGTGTCGCAGCCGGCAAAGCAGTGGAACAGGATCGCCCGCTCGCCCAGGCGTACCGACAGGCTGGGACCATGGTCGTCATGTGCCGGGCAACGGCATTCGCCGCGCGTACCGCGCCAGATCCCACCCAGGGCTTCGACAATGGCTTTGGCGCGATGGGGAGCAGCTATGGGCATCGACTAATCCTCGGAAGTGGTGGAGCGCCGCTGCTGATTGCGCCCTCCCCTCCCCGGTATTTCACCCCGGCATGCCTTTGGGTGCCAGGATCCCGAATTCCTCGACGATGCGATCGGTTGTGTAGTGCGTCGCGCCGTCGCGTTCATAGGAGTTGTCCTTGAGCCGTCCGGCTATGCGCACGAGATCCCCGACTTGAGCCCGGTCGGCGATATGTTTTCGCTGGCCTTCGCTGAAGACGCTCACGCGGTTCCAGTGGCTGTCTTCCTGCCATTCGTTATCGTCACCCTTGCGGCGATAATTCGCGCAGACCGACAGCAGGGTGACTTTCGGCCGCGCGTCGATTTCCCCGATCCGGCCGATGATCTCGAACTTGGCGAAGTTGATCATGCACCCTCCATGCGCAAGGTCATTTGGCCGGCAGCCTATCGTGGGCGGCTAACTTCGCGTATCCCTCCAGGCGGGGGGATTGAACGATTGCATCAGGCGCGACGCCGATCTCTTTCTCAAAATAAAAAGAATCAAAACGCCGCTGCTCGCAGCGGAAGCTTTTCCGATTCAAAAGGATTCAGATTCAGGAGGCCGAAAGCACCGCATTTCTGCGGGTTTGAGCAAGCTTATCCTGACCGGACGGGGGATTTTGCCTGCCCTTCCGGGGGCGCTTCCCTGACCGATCGGGGGATGCAACCTGACCTGCTGGGGCCTTCCTGACCGTATGGGGGCCAGCTTCCTCCTGGAGTGATTCGCTCGCCATGGCGTTCGTCAGGGACTTTCTTCGGCGTCCGCGCTGCCGTTTGCGCGGGTCCGGGCGCTTGGAAACGCGACTCGCCGCACTTCCTCATGTTTTGCTGCTTCGGAGCGAAGTTCCATCCTGACCTCTTGGGGGCCGAATCCGGTGTCTATCCTGCCCTGACTTGACGCGTAAGGACAGGTCAGGCAGATTTTCTCCCACGCTGGACGAATCGGCGCAGACTTCATGGCATGGATGACGAGCAAGCCCTAGATCACGCTGTAACGCCCTCCCCCACCGGCGATGACGCTTCTCCGGGACGGGCGATGCGGGTGGCTGCCGCCCTGCAGGCAAAGGGCGGTGACGAGTTCGCCAAGCCCGGCAGCATCGTCGAGGTCAAGTTCGTCAAAGGCCAGTCGCTTAGCCTGACTGCTTCGCGTTTGCTTGCGCTGATGATTTTGACCGCGGGCGGTGATGCCTGGGAGGACCGCCCGCACAAGATGCGAAAGGCGGACATTCGCCGCGGCCACAAGGGCAATGAGCGCATCTCGGACATGCTCGAGGAATTGCACCGCACGCTTTTCGCGGTCGACGACAAGTCCTGGCGCGGCAAGAAGGCGACGCTGCGCTTTTCGCTTATCTCATCGTCGCGCGAAGAAGCGGAAGACGAAGAGGGCGCGGACGCTGGGTGGATCGAGTGGGAGTTCACGCCCGAAGCCCGAAAGCTGATCCAGGAATCGGAGACCTATGCGGTCCTGAACCGCCAGGCGGTGCTCGGCTTCCGATCAACCTATGCGCTCAAGCTGTACGAGATCGGGGCGCTACGGCTGCATAGGCGCCAGTCGCTTTGGAAGGGCGACATGACGGCTCTGCGTGCGCTGCTCGGCATTGCGCCGGACGTCTACAAGGATTTCGCGCAGCTGCGCCGCAAAGTTCTCGAAAAGGCGAAGGCCGAAATCGACCAGCTCGCCCATTTTCGCGTGGAGTGGCGGGAGATCCGCCAGGGCAGAACCGTCACCGAAATCGAATTCCGCTTTGAGCCCAAGGATGCTCCGGCCCAAATCGCGACCGTGGATGAGATCGGTCGGCACTCTGCGGGCAGAAAGGCGCGGCGCGAGGACGAGGTGGAGACCGTTGCCGTCGAGGCTGTCACACAGGCGGCCGTGGCGGCCTTGGTGTCAAAGGATAAGGCTGGGGCAGGGGAGGTCACCTTCCCGAACGGCACGATCCGCTTTGGCTCGGACACGCTCGCGGCCATCGGCCGTTCGGCTGGCGGCGGTTGGGACATCGATCTCATTGCCGATGCCTATCGCGCGCAGATGGGCGAAAGGCTGGCGAAGCTCAAGGGCGCCAAGCTGATCGCATCCTGGACCGGCTTCTGCGAGAGTTTCCTGGCACGACGCGGGCGCCCGTGAGCCGAAATTGCACCGGTGCAATTTCGGGGTGAACTGCCCCCAAGGGGTCAGGTTGCGAGGGGGCGCAAAAGGTCTGCTGCGCAGATTGGGCAAGTTTCGCCCTTCGGGCTGGGCCGACTTGCGAAAATCAGCCTTAGATTGACCTAAAAGTGCAAATTGAGCTATGCCCCTTCTAGTTTCGCAAGGGGGCCTCTCTTGGCTGCATCACTCGATATTGAGGGCACGCAGGACCTGCTGTCCGTCTCAACGCTCGCACAACGGACCAGCTCTGTCCTCGAGCGGCTCCGCGACTCCGCGCGTAGTGCCCGGGCGGACGAGCGGCGCGAGCCGACGTTCCCGATTGGCAAGGCCGCGGAACTGGTCGGCCGAACCGCGGCGGCCATTCGCGAGGCCGAGAAGGACGGCCGCTTGCCGCCGCCTCCGCGAACCGAGAATAATCGGCGTGTCGGCTATACCCTGGCGCAGCTCAACGACATGCGGGGATTGTTCGGCACCCGGCCCTGGCGGGCTGCAACCGATCCGTGCTGTGTTGTCGCGGTGCAGAACTTCAAGGGCGGGGTGGGGAAATCGACACTCTCGGTGCACCTGGCCCAATATCTCGCGATCAAGGGCTACCGGGTGGCTCTCATCGATTGCGACAGCCAGGCGTCGGCAACCACGCTATTCGGCTATGTGCCCGACCTCGACCTGACCGAGGAGGACACGCTCTATCCATTCCTGCGGCACGACGACATGGAGTCGCTCGACTATGCTCTGCGCAAGACCCACTTCGACGGTCTGGAGCTTGTTCCGGCCAATCTGCGGCTGTTCCAGTCGGAATATGAAATCGCAGCGCGCATGGCGCGGGGGCAGGGGAACCTGATCGACCGCATGGCGCAAGGCATCGCGAGCATTGCCGATCGGTTCGATGTGGTGGTTCTCGATCCGCCTCCGGCGCTCGGCGCGATCTCGCTTTCGGTGCTGCGCGCGGCCAATGCGCTGGTGGTGCCGGTTCCGCCGACGGTGATGGACTTCTCGTCGACGGCGGCCTTCCTCGCCATGCTCGATGAGACCATCGAGACGCTGGCCGATCGCGGCTTGGCGCCATCACTACAGTTCCTGCGCTTTGTGGCGTCCAAGGTCGATGAGAACAAGTCGATGCAGAAGGAACTGCTGAACCTGATGCGGACCCTTTTCGGTCACGCGATCGTCCGTACGCCGCTCAAGGATTCGGCCGAAATCGACAATGCAACGGCGCGGCTGATGACCGTCTACGAGCTGGACGGCCCGGTCACCAGTTCGGCGGTGCGCAACCGCTGCCTTGCCTATCTTGACGGCGTGAACAGCGAAATCGAGGTCGACATCCGGTCGATGTGGCCGAGCCATTTGACGCGGCTTCGCAAGGAGGGACTCGCCTGATGCGAGCAAAATTGCACCGGTGCAATTCCGGGTAGAAGGGGTGGATGATGAGCAAGAAGAACGCCAACTTCGCGGCTGATCTGGTCGCCGGAATCGACCCGGGGGCGCAAGCCCCAGCGGCGCGGCGCCCTGGCATCGGTGCGAGCGTGCTGGCGGGCCGGGAAAGCCGGCTTGCCGAATTGGCGACGGGCAGCGTCGTCTCGCGCACCCATGAGCTTGTCGATCCCGCGCGCTGCCGAATGTGGGCGGGGCATAACCGCGAATATGCGCTCCTCAATGAGGAGCGGTGCGCCGACCTCATCGAGAGCATCAAGGCGCAGGGCAAGCAAGAAATGCCCGCCATCGTTCGCCGCGTGAAGGACGATCCTGCCTTCGATTTCGAGGTGATTTGCGGCGCGCGCCGGCATTGGACGATCAGTTGGCTGCGCGCCCACAACTATCCGGATTTCCGCTTTCTCGTCGATATCCGCAGCCTTACCGACGAGGAGGCCTTCCGTCTCGCCGACCTCGAGAATCGGGCGCGCGACGATCTCACCGATCTGGAGCGCGCGCGCGACTATCTGCGCGCGCTCGACGCCTATTATGAGGGGCGCCAGAAGGTGATGGCCGAGCGGATCAATGTCACGGAAAGCTGGCTCAGCCGCTATCTCGACCTTGCCCGGCTGCCGGCGGAACTGATGGCGGCCTTCGCCCTTCCGCAGGATCTCAGGATCAAGCATGTCACCGCGATCAAGCCTCTCTTGAAACCGGAGGATCGGCGGCAGCGTGTGTTCGCCGAGGCGGGACGTCTCGCTCAGGTGCAGTCGGATCGTGCAGCACCGATGCCGGTCCCCGATATCATACGCGCCCTCGCTCTGGCCGCCGATCCCCCCAAGAGGTCAGGATCCCCCAAGAAGTCAGGAAAGCCGGAAACGATCGTGTCCGAAGGGGGGAAACCATTGCTGAAAGTGGAGGCGGTGGATCGTAAGGGTCTCAAACTTACCTTGCTCCCGCATGCCGGTGGTACGCGGGCTGAAGCGGAGGCCGCGTTGAAAGCGCTGCTCGATCAGCATTGGAGCTAGGACAATCTTCAGCGGTTCTGAGATGTGAGAGTTTTGTCTTCACATGTTGAATATGGACTGCCCAATGACTGCAGCCTTCCAGGATGACATTCGCGAGAATGAGATCATCGCGCCCCGTCGTCTGGCGGAGCGCCTGCGCTTCTCCATGGCGCATTTGGCTCGCGTTGCTCGCCTGGATCGTAAGGCCATGACTCTGTATCCCTCCGCCCCGACCGTGCAGATTAAACTGGAGGAAATAGCCCGAGTTATAACGCGAGCGGCAGAACTTGCAGGCGAAGAAGGCAAGGCGGTTATCTGGTTCAAGCATCAACCCCTTTCTGGAGTTGGGAAAACGGCTGCGGAATTGGTTGCGAATGGCGATATCGATATCGTCATGGAAGATCTCGATCGTATGGCTGCCGGGGTCTATTCCTGACAGGCGTCACTCAAGGCCGAAAGGTTAGCTTGTCCGCAGGACCTTTAGGCAAATGTCTTCTTCTCGTAGACGGTGACAATCGCCCGGCCATCCCAAACGTAGCACAGGTGCCGCTCCTGTCGGCTGTTGGCGAGTAGGCGAGGGCGGAACACCGCGGCGCACTCGCCGTCGGCGTCGCGCACGCTTTGGTACACGATGCCATCCGAACCTTGCTCACGCAGGTGTCGGCCAAGCGCCTGGCCGGCGGCATAGCTGTCCGGGGCGTAGAGGGCAGGGCGTTCATCGCGCAGGCCGCGAATATCGTGGAGCATGGCGTCCAGGTCGACCGCGTAGACGCGCATGTCGAGTTCCTGCGCCGGTTCGTGGGTGTACGCCATGAAGCGGGTTCGGTGATGGCGCGTCTCGGCAACCGCAGTCTCGATGGTGCTGGCAGCGTAGAACAGCCCGAAACTGCCGTCACAGAACCGGCTGCCATCGGGATTGAGGTGGGTGAACGCTGCCATGATCGCCGACGTGCCGGGCCCCGAGACCCGGTCCTCCGGGGGGACGAGAGCGAGGTCCCCGACCTCGTCGCGAAGCCGGTCATTGGTCATCGCCTCGATCGCATAGACCGCTTCCAGGTCGGCCGGGTCCGCGACATCCTCAAACAGCGATATGGGCGGGAACCGGCTTGCGACGATCCGGTAGCACGGTTGCCACCGCACTTGCGTCGTCGCAATGGCATCCATCAGCCGCGCTGCGCGTCGATATATTGGCGCACCACGTAGAGATCGGCGACATTGCCCGAGGCCATCCGCTCGATCGCCGGGCGTCCGGCGAACAGCGGCGCCTCATTGGGTTTGCGCACCCATTCGTTGGCGGTACGGGGCAGGAGCATCTTCAGCCCCTTGTAGATCCCCATGACATAGGAGATGCGCTCCAGCGCATCCTTGGGAATCGCCGCGACGGCGCCGCGCTTCCAGGTCTGGAAGGTCGAGCGGCTGTCGAGCCCGAGAAGCTTCATCTGCTCGGCTTCCTTGAGGCCCCAGGCGTCGGCAATGCGGAAAAAGGTGCGCAGCGCCGGACCGCTCAGATCCTTGCGGCTAGGCGCTTTGGCGGGGACGCCGGAATGGGCAGCTGTGGCCATTGGCCATCTCCTTCTTTCTCTGTCTATGTATGATATCTGTACATAACGTCAAGAGTGGATCAGTTTTCATACACGCCTAACGCGCGCGAGGCCGCGTCAGGGATGGCCAGAACTGCCGGCGAGCAGCCGGTCAATCTCGCCCATCGCCGCGTCGAACTCGGCGAGCGCTGGATGGGAGAGCGCGGGTGCGTGGTCCAGGGGTGCCGACACCCGATCCCTTCGCGGCGCTTCGGCGACCAGCAGAACCTTGCCCTTGATGCTCGCACGCCGCGCGAGGCCCGCTGTGACTAGCGCGTCGCCGATCGCATAGGTGCCGCGCCGGCTGACCCCGAACGCCGAGGCCATCTGATCGAGTCCGAGCGGCGCAAAACCAGCGAGCAGGATCCACACCTGCGGTGCCCGCGCGCTCGAGCGCAGGTGCCCCAGCTGCTCGCGCATCAGCGCCGCGCGCCGTCGCGCTTTCACGACCAGCTCTGCAAGCCGAGTAGCGCTGGCGCGGAGAGTGCGCGCTGAGACAATGGCGCGTTCGCCCGGCCAGAGCTGCGGCTGAAGCGCCTCAGCCGTCACCGCGCCGGGGCAGGGGAGGGCAAGCTGCCACGCGCCGCACGCGGTCAGCAGCCGCCCCAGCGCGGCATCGACCGCCCAGAGCGGGGTGCGCGGGGCGGCCTGCTCGATCGCCACCGCGCGCGGCCCAAGCGAGCGGATTTGCACCGCGCGCTCCAGCGGCGCGAACAGCGGATCGGCGCGCAGCAGCGCGTGGAGGCGCGCCAGACCCGCGAAGGGCAGGGGGGGCTCGTCATCCGCGCCGGCCTGTTTCACCAGCGTGATCGCTCTGCCGATCGCCTCCTCCGCCAGCGCGTCTTCGGCTTGCATCGGGCGGTCGGCCCCGAAGCGAGCGGCCAGAACGATGGTCTGCGCGGCATCGGCGAGCGGTTCCCACGGATGATGGCCGAGTTCGCCCAGCAGCGCGCGGACCAGCGCATAGGCGGAGCAGCCGGTGAGGGGCGTCTCTTGAGGGCCACGGTCGAGCCCGGCGAACCAGGCGTTGAATCGGTGTTCGGCATCGGCAAATCCTGCCTGCGCCAGGGCCGAGAGCAGCACCTCGCGCAGCAGCCCTACGCAGAACAGCCGTTTTTCGGTATCGGTGAGGCCGGCGAGGAGCCCGTCGAGCCGGCCGAGCGCCAGCGCGCATTCGCCTTGCGCGAGGGCGAGCTCCTCGGGCGGGACGTCGGTGTCGGCGGCGAGGGGATGGAAGCGCTCCATGCCGAATGTGTAGTGAATACCAAAACACTGCACAATCGCTCGGATGGTTGGTGAATGAACATGCGATAATTGCACTTATCACATAAGCAGATTTGACCGTTCTTTATAAGGTGGGCTACAAGCGCGGCTGAGGAGCGAGGCGCGTCGTGAGCACCGAAACCGCCCGGGAAGGGCCAGAAATCCCCGTAGCGCCGCCTGAGGCTGTCCTGCCGGCCGTCAGGGCGCCGGCCGACCTTGCGTGGACGATCGTGCAGATGCGCGCCGGCGAGCGCATCACCGTCAACGAGGGCCTGATCGCCGCCTATCAGGCCGCTTCATCGCCCCATAGCATCCGTGCGCTCAAGTCCGACGTCGAGGCGTTCGATGCGTGGTGTAGGCGCAACAACCGGATCGCGCTGCCGGCCACGCCCGAGACCGTGGCCGATTATCTCGACGCGCGGGCCGGGAAGGGGAGCCGGCCGGCCTCGCTATCCCGCTACAAGGCGTCGATCGCCAAGATCCACCAGCTGCTCGAGCTCAAGGATCCGACGCCGGCGCCGCTGGTGAAGCTGCGGCTCCAGACGGTGCGCCGCGAGAAGGGGGCTGCGCAGAAGCAGGCGCGGCCGCTGCGGTTCAAGGGCCCGGTGCGCGACGTCGAGCGCGACAAGGCGCGGGGGCTCAACATCCGCGCGCTGCTCGAGAGTTGTGGCGAGGATCTGCCGGGGCTGCGTGATCGGGCGCTGCTATCGGCCGCTTATGACACCGGGCTGCGCGCCTCCGAACTGGTGGCGGTCGCCATTGAGCATATTGAGGAGGCGATCGATCCCGAAGCGCGGCTGCTGCAGATTCTGCGTCATAAGGGCGATCAAGACGGGGAGGGGGCGACCGCCTACCTCAGCCCGCGCACCGTCGCGGCGATCGCGGCGTGGACCGAAGCGGCGGGGATCACGACAGGGCCGCTGTTCCGGCGGGTGCAGGTGCGGCGCTACAAGGCGCGGGCAGCCGTGCGCGGTCGGCCGATCGACAGCATCTCGGGCCGGGAGACGTGGGATCTGCGCAAGACGCTGTCCAAGCCGGCGGTGAAGGCGCGCGTCGAATATGACATCGGCACCGTGGCGCTGCACCCGGGCTCGATCGGACCAATCTTTCGGTCGATCATCGGCCGCGCGTTCGACCGTGGCGCGCTGCCCGATTTGACGGCGGACGATCTGGCGCGGTTGCTGAAGGGGATCAGTGCGCACTCGACGCGGATCGGGCTCAATCAGGACCTGTTCGCCAGCGGGGAGGATTTGGCCGGCATCATGGACGCGCTGCGGTGGAAGTCGCCGCGGATGCCGCTCGCTTATAATCGCAATCTCGCGGCAGAGCAGGGGGCGGCGGGGCGCCTTATGGCGAAGATTGGCTAGTCATGACGGCCTAAATAGGTCTTTGGATGATGCCGTGCGACCACACGACGGCGGCAGGTAGATCGAGGGATTTGCGCAGCGGCAAGAACCGGAGAAGGGAGGCTGAGCCCCCGGGGTCTTGAGCTACAACGTTAAGCCTAAGAAACGGGCAGGGGCCTGGTAGCGCGTAGTGTATGAGCGAAGCCACCATCGCTCAAACTCATCAGCACAGTCCAATTTCGAAGAGGAAACAAGAAAGTGGTTCCGGAAACGGTATGGATCTTATCCTGTGTAAACGCTCGCGCTAAATGGCGGCGTTCTGATCGCGCTATTTGTCAGTTGCCGGGTCCGATGACGAGGCAATCGCGCGCGGCCTGAACGATGTCAGCGGTGACCTCCTCGACGCGGTTGAGGGTCATGATCCGCCGCATCTGCGCGAACAGGCGCTCCATGAGCCGGAAGTTGCCGCGCGTGATGCGGATCACGGCTGCCTGCGCTTCGATCGCGTCGAGTTGGGCCGGGTCGAAGCTGATCCCGAAATCGCCGGCGTGGGTCGCGAGCAGCAGCCGCATTTCGGTCTCGGTAAGCGGTTTGAACTCGTGGACGAAGCCGATCCGCGAGTAGAGCTGGGCATAGCGGGCGAGGCGCTTCTCCAAGCCCGGCATACCCATCAGGATCAGCCCGAAGCCGTGGCGATCGGCCATGTCGCGGAGATGTTCGAGCGACTTTATGGTCAGGCGGTCGGCCTCGTCGACGATGACGAGGGGGCAGGCGATGCGGGCGGCGTCATGGGTGATTTCGTCCTGCGAGCCGCCCGCGACCGTCAGCCGGGCATAGCCCAGCTTAATGAGGTTGAGGCCCAACACCGCGTCGATCGTCTTGGGCGTGTTGCTGACCGACACGGTGTAGAAGACGGCGCGGCAGCGAGCGACCTTTTCGCCAAGGAGCGCGGCAATGGGACGGAGCGCGGCATATTCCCCCAGGTCGGGGAAGCTGGAAAACTCGCGCGCCGATCGCGTCTTTCCGACGCCCGGCCGGCCATGACACACGCCGATATAGCGGTAGTGCGCGCAGGCTTCGGCAAACTCGACGAACCGGGCATGGTCGCGGGTCGCCAGGAACGGCTGCTCGACCAGGAACTCAATCGTCAGCGGCGTAGAGCCGGAGCCCTCGGTAGGTGGTGGGCCGGGAAGCCGTATCCTCTTGGTCGCCATCGAAGGTCTCCGTGGGGGCAGGCACCTGCTTGTCGCGCTCCTTCGCGCCGCGCCGGGCGCGCTGGATCGCGCGCAACGACGGGTGCCCAGCGTGCTCGGAGCTGAGCGCACGGCAGACGAACCGGCCCTGGTCGTAGACGTGGATCTCGGTCAGGTCGCGGGGGTCATAGACCGCCTCGACCTGCTCGCCGACGAAGGCCGCGAGCGTGGGTTCGACATAGCGCCTGCCCATCAGACGGATGCCGTCGCGCAGCACTTTACGGGGCTTGGGCACGTGCACGAGCAGCATGTCGAGCTGTTCAAGGCTGTCGGGCATTGCGGGCAGGAACCCGCCCTTCTGCCAGCGCGTGATCGGCGGTTCGCCGGTGCTGCCATGCGGGCGACGATGATAGACGCCGCACACGAACGCCTCGAAGCGGGCGCGCAGCTCGTCGAGCGTGAGCACTGGCGCCGACAGCGGCTTGCCCGCGATCAGGTGGCCGGGCAGGTCGGGCAGGAACATGTCGTTGATGGTGCGGAACAGCCGCTCGATCTTGCCGCGCCCGCGAGGACGCCCCGGCAGCGAATGGATGAGGCGGATTTTGAGGGCGATGCACGCCTGCTCGATATGCTCGGAGATGAAATCCGAGCCGTTGTCGACGTAAAGCTGTTCGGGAATGCCGCTGACGATCCATTCGGGATTGGGCTTGCGCCAGATCGCCTGCCGCAAGGCGAGCGCCGTGTTGAGGGCACTGGGGGCATCGAGGCTGAGGAAGTAACCGGCGATGGCTCGGCTGTGATCGTCAACGATGACGGTCAGCCAAGGACGCACCGGGGTTCCGGCATCATCGAGCACGAGAATGTCGAGAACGGTATGATCGGCCTGCCACATCTCGTTCGAGGTCGCGGCTTCGCGCCGATGCACTAGCTCGTGCTGGTCGCGGTAGACGGCCGGATCGGAGGCTGCGGCGATCTGGCTTGCCGGTATCGCCCTGACGACACGCGCGACGGCCGCATAGCTGGGGGTTCGGTGTCCATGCGCGATGGCGAGTTCCTGCACCTTTCGGTGAATGGCGGCGACCGGGGGTCGCGGGCGCTTGGTGGCGAGAGTGCGGGTCAGTTCGACCAGATGTTCCGGCAGGTGCAGCCTGCCCCGATCGTTGCGCGGCAGACGCGCGAGACCGGCAAGTCCTTCGGCACGGTAGCGCCCGAGCCAGCGCTGCAACGTCCGCTCGCTCAGCGTGCCGGTGCGGGCGAGGTCCGCGAGCGGGATGCCATCGGCGAGGTGCGGTTCAAGGACGCGGTAGCGCTCGATCGCCAGCGGCGGGACAAGCGCCGGATGCGTCACCGCCGACGGTCCGTGTCGCAGGTAAGGAAAACGGAGATTTGCCTGCCCATCGCCATGCGAGTCCGCTCGCGTTGCCAAACCGGCCTGTTCGACGTAAATCTACCCGGTAAAGAAAACTAGGGCAACATAGACCTGCCGATGACGACTTTCTTCCCAAACCGCGCCCGATCGGGGCGCCACCGGCCCTACGCATGAAAATCGGTTACGCCCGCGTATCGACCGCCGAGCAGAACCTGGACCTCCAGCGTGATGCGCTGAAGGCTGCCGGCTGCGAGAAGGTCATCACCGACAAGGCCTCCGGGGCGACTGCCGCTCGCCCTGGATTGGAAAAGGTGAAGGAGCTGCTTCGCGCCGGCGACACACTGGTGGTCTGGCGCCTCGACAGGCTCGGCCGCTCGCTCCGTGATCTGATCGGATGGATGACCTACCTCGACGAGGAAAAGGTCGGGCTGCTGAGCCTGCACGAGGCGATCGACACGACCACCACGTCGGGCAAGCTTACCTTCCACCTGTTCGGGGCATTGGCGGAGTTCGAGCGCAACCTGATCCGCGAGTGGACCCAGGCCGGTCTCACCGCAGCCCGCGCTCGCGGCAAGAAGGGTGGCCGGCCGGCCGCACTCGGCAAGGACAAGCGCGACCTGGCCGTCAGGCTCTACCACGAGAACACGATGCCGATCGCCAAGATTTGCTCGATGCTCGGCATCTCCAAGCCAACACTCTACGCCTATGTGCGATCGGCCGAGACCAAGCCGGTAGCCGCGTAGCGACGCTCGCCGACAAATAGCGCGATCAGAATGCCGCCACTTAGCGCGAGCGTTTACAGGCCGGAAAACCGCGACTTTCGAATTGATGCAAAACTTTTGATTTTTGGATCGGAGCGCTCGCTAGTCGTCTATGAGGATACCTACCAAATTGAAGGCGCTTGCCCGCTCTATCGTTCTGCGCCGCCCATTGCTCGATTTCGTCGGAAACCCTTCCGGCCTCTGTCGTTCTCATTGAACGAAAGGAGACTGCAAAATGGCAGACACCAACATAGCGACCGATGAAACCAACCGCCTGATCGCCTCCAACAAGGTCGAAGGCACGGCCGTCTACGATCGCGACGGCAATAAGCTCGGCTCCGTCTATAACTTCATGGTCGATAAGCGCGCAGGCCGTGTCGAATATGCGGTCATGTCGTTCGGCGGACTCCTCGGCATCGGCGAGGAATATCATCCGCTGCCCTGGGACCAGCTCACCTATGACACGGATCAAGGCGGCTATGTTGTCGATCTGACGAAGGAACGGCTCGAAGGCGCCCCGCGCTATCGAGCGGGCGAGGAACCCGCTTTCGATCGGACCTATGGCGAGCAGGTCTTTGGCTATTACGGCTCGACCTATCCCTTCTGAGGACCCGGAGGAGGACGGCGGGGCCACCCGCCGCCCTCCATTTCGACCATGAACGATGACGACGATCCATCCGACCCGCACAGCGTCGGCGACGTGCTCGACAGGCTCAAGGAGCTGGGCAAGAAAGCGGGTGACGGCAAGGTGCGCCTCGGCGATGCGCTCGAAGCGATGGGCCATCGCGCCTACGGTTCCTTTTTCATCATCCTCCCGCTGATCGACATTTCGCCGATCGACGGCATCCCCGGTCTTCCGACCGCGATGGCCGTGGTGATGGTGCTGCTCGCGGCCCAGCTCGTCCTGGGCCACGATCACATGAGGCTGCCGTCATTTCTCGAAAAACGCGGAATGAAGGGCCGCAAGCTGGTCACGGTCGCGGACAAGATGCAGCCGACCGGCCGAAGGATGGACAAATGGTTCCACGGCCGGCTGTCGGCGTTGACCAACAAGCCCATGATCCGTTTTGCGGGCGCAGCAATCATCCTTCTGTGCCTGACCGTGCCGCCGCTTGAATTGCTGCCGTTCGCGAGCACGGCTCCGATGCTGGCGATCCTTGCCTTCGGCATCGCGCTCCTGGTGCGCGATGGCGTGCTGATGCTAATCGCCTGCGCGCTCGCGCTGACGGCAGTAGCCGTCGGGATCGGATTGTTCGCAGCCAAGGAGTCGGGCCAAAAAACTAAAGTTTGATGCTATCAATAGCTGGCGGCGGTGCGATGCTAGTCGTGCTCGACTACGCCCCATGGCGACGCCCCCGTCCCGGCCAAGGATGCACCGAGAAGCAGGCCGCGGTAATCGATCAGCATGCCGTATCCGGCTCGCCTCCTTCGCCAAAAGCTGCGAGTTGAGAACGGCGATACGACTGAGACGGGCGTCAGAAGTTATCTGGCGGTGCAAAGGAGCATCGTGATGGATCATCCGCACTCGCACGCTGGCCATTGCTGTTCGGGACACGTCGCCGCACCGGGCGCCGTGACCGACCCCGTGTGCGGGATGCACGTCGATCCGGGCGCGACCGCGCATCATGCCGAACATGAGGATGCGCGCTATCATTTCTGCAGTGCCGGTTGCCGGGCAAAGTTCGTCGCCGATCCCGAAAGATATCTGAAGCCGCAAGCCGCGGCTCTGTCGGTCCCCTCCTCGGCGGCGGCGTGGACCTGCCCGATGCATCCGGAAATCCGGCGCAATGCGCCCGGCACCTGCCCGATTTGCGGCATGGCGCTCGAGCCCGCCGAGCCGAGCACAGATGGCGGCCCCAACCCCGAACTCCTCGATTTCACCCGCCGCTTCTGGGTCAGCGCTGTGCTGGCGGTGCCGCTGCTGCTCATCTCGATGGGCGCGGAGATGGCAGGGCTGCATCTCGTGCCGATGCGCTGGTCGCCTTGGGTACAACTCGCCCTTACCGCGCCAATCGTGCTGTGGGCAGGCTGGCCCTTCTTCGAGCGCGGCTGGGCCTCGCTCAGGAGCCGCCACTACAACATGTTCACCTTGATCGCGATCGGAGTCGGCGCGGCGTTCCTCTATAGCTTGGTGGCGACTGCCGCGCCCGGCGTGTTCCCCGACACCTTCCGCGAACATGGCGGGATGGTGCCGGTCTATTACGAGGCGGCGGGCGTGGTGGTCGCGCTGGTGCTGCTCGGCCAGGTGCTGGAGCTGCGCGCGCGTGCCGCAACCGGCCGCGCAATCCGCGCACTGCTGAACCTCGCCCCGAAGTCGGCCCAGCGGATCGGCGCTGACGGCCAAGAACAGGAGATCGGCTTGAGCGAGGTCGCTAGAGGCGACCGGCTGCGCGTGCGCCCGGGCGAGGCGATCCCCGTAGACGGAACGGTGATCGACGGCCGCTCGCCCGTCGACGAATCGATGCTCACCGGCGAGTCGGCGCCGGTGCTGAAGACACCCGGCGCCGCGCTCACTGGCGGGACCGTCAATGGCACCGGCAGCCTCGTCATGGAGGCGCAGGCGGTCGGCGCCGAGACGATGCTCGCCCGGATCGTCTCAATGGTCGCCGAGGCACAGCGCAGCCGCGCGCCGATTCAAGCGGTGGCGGATCGCATCTCGGGCTGGTTCGTGCCGCTGGTGGTGCTGATCGCGGCTCTGACGTTCGTGATCTGGAACCTCTTGGGGCCGGAGCCGCGCTTCGGTCACGCGCTGCTCAACGCCATCGCCGTCCTCATCATCGCTTGCCCCTGCGCATTGGGGCTTGCCACGCCGATGTCGATCATGGTCGGCACAGGCCGCGGCGCGCAGACCGGCGTGCTGGTCAAGAACGCGGAGGCGCTGCAGGCGCTCGACAAGGTCGACACGCTGGTGATCGACAAGACCGGCACGCTCACCGAGGGCAAACCGAAGCTGGTCGCGGTGAAACCCGCGGGCGCGTTCGAGGCCGATCAGGTGCTGGCGATGGCGGCTGCGGTCGAGGCTCATTCCGAACACCCACTGGCGGTGGCGATCGTCAACGGCGCGCGCGAGCGCGGTCTGGCCATCGATCCGGTCGAGGGCTTCGAATCGCAGACCGGCATGGGCATCAGCGGCGAAGTCGACGGTCGCGCCGTCATCGTCGGCAATGCCGCGCAGATGCGCCGGGTCGGGGCCGACGCCACCGCGCTCGAGGCGGCGGCCGAGCGGCACCGCGGCGAAGGCGCGGGCGTGATGCTCGTCGCGATCGGCGGCGCCGCCGCCGGGCTGATCGCGGTCGCCGATCCCATCAAGGCGTCCGCGCGCGATGCCATCGCCGCGCTCCATGCCGAGGGGCTGCGTATCGTCATGCTGACCGGCGACAGCCGCGGGACGGCGGAGGCGGTCGCGCGGAAGATCGGCGGGATCGACGAGGTTCATGCCGATCTCAAGCCCGAGGACAAGGCCCGCATCGTCGGCGAGCTGAAGGCGAACGGCGCGCGTGTGGCGATGGCGGGCGATGGCATCAACGACGCCCCTGCGCTCGCTGCCGCCGATGTCGGCGTGGCGATGGGCACCGGCACCGATGTCGCGATCGAAAGCGCCGGGCTCACGCTCACCAGGGGAGACCTGTCGGCGATGGTTCGTGCCCGCCGACTCGCCCGCGCGACGATGGCCAACATCCGCCAGAACCTGTTCTTCTCCTTCCTGTTCAACGGGGTTGGCGTGCCGGTCGCGGCGGGGGTCCTCTATCCCGTCGCGGGCATCCTCCTGTCGCCGATGTTCGCGGGCGCCGCGATGGCGCTGTCCTCGTTCACGGTCGTCGCCAACGCCTTGCGGCTGAACACCGCCCGGCTCGAACGGGGACGGCGATGAATATCGGTCAGGCGTCGGATGCGAGCGGCGTCTCGCAGCGGATGACCCGCCATTACGAGAAATCGGCCTGATCTCGGTGTCCGCGCGCCACGACAGCGACCGCTAGCGATACGAATTGGCTCAAGACAGTCGCTGTGGACTGGAGGATCAATCCAGCAACGTTCGGACTTATGCTTTGTTCTGCTGAGCGTGTCATGATTGCGCATCGCGATCCCAGGTATGATGCGATTATCCTGGTAGAGCTTCGAGTTTAAAACGCTGCGACAGAGGAGGAGTGCCATGATGACGATGAAAGCGGCTGTAGCGCGGAATTTCGGCGCTCCGCTGGCCATTGAGGATGCGCCGATCCCGAGCCCTGGACCCGGCGAGGTTCTGGTGAAGATCGAGGCGACCGGCGTCTGCCATACCGATCTTCACGCGGTGGACGGCGACTGGCCCGTAAAGCCTATTATGCCCCTGATACCGGGCCATGAAGGAGTCGGCTATGTCGCGGCGGTCGGTCCGGGAGTGGCGGACCTCAAGGAAGGGGATGCAGTTGGCATCCCTTGGTTACACGATGCCTGCGGCCGGTGCGAATATTGTCGGACCGGCTGGGAGACGCTGTGCGAACAGCAGCACAACAGCGGCTACAGTGTGAACGGCACCTATGCCGAATACGCCATCGCCAGCGCGCCTTATGTCGGCCATCTGCCCGCCAATCCAGACTTTCCTGCGCTGGCGCCGATCCTGTGTGCCGGCGTCACCACCTACAAGGGCCTTAAGGAGACCGAAGCCAAGCCCGGAGAATGGGTCGTGATCTCGGGGATCGGGGGTCTGGGACATGTCGCAGTTCAATACGCCAAGGCGATGGGTCTTCACGTGGCCGCGCTCGACATTTCGGACGACAAGCTCGCGCTGGCGCAGGAACTCGGCGCAGATATCACGGCCAATTCAGCGACCGGCGATGCAGTCGCCAGGATCACCGCGGCGACCGGAGGCGGCGCGCATGGCGTGCTGGTGACGGCGGTTTCGCCGGCCGCCTTCAGCCAGGCCATCGCGTGCACGCGCCGGCGTGGGACCGTCGCACTGGTGGGACTGCCGCCGGGCGAATTTCCGACGCCGATCTTCGACGTAGTGCTGAAGCGGATCACCGTGCGTGGTTCGATCGTAGGGACCCGCCAGGATCTGGCTGAAGCCTTGACCTTTGCCGCCGAGGGCAAGGTCCGCACGTCAGTAGCGGTCGAGCCGCTCTCGGCGGTCAACGACGTCTTCGATCGCCTCCGCCACGGGCAGGTGGAAGGCCGCATCGTTCTTGAGCCCTGACGCGCAGAAAGGCCCTTTCATGACTGACACGAACCAATCCATAGGCAACATCGGCGGCGGCGAAGAAGTCGACCTCATTACTCGCAGTGGGTCCCGGTTTCGGGTGCGTGCCGTGACCGCTTCCGATGAACCGGCGTTGGCCAACTTCTTCCACCAGGTCACGCCCGAAGACTTGCGCTTCCGCTTCCTGAGCGCGGTGCAGGAAGTGAGCCACGCCCGCTTGATGGAGATGATCGGCGTCGACCAGGAAGCCACTGAGAGCTTCATCGTCACCGCGCCAGGTGAGGACGGTACGATTGTCGCCACGGCGATGCTGGCCGCCGACGCTGCCGGTAAACGGGCGGAAGTCGCGATTTCGATCCGTGCGGATCATAAAGGCCAGGGAATTGGCTGGACGTTGCTCGATCGTCTGGCAGAGCATGCAAAAGCCAGAGGCATTCGCGTGCTGGAATCGGTCGAAAGCCGCGACAACCGCGCTGCGATTTCGCTCGAACGCGAGATGGGGTTCATCGCCGAGCCTGTCGAGGGCGATTCCACGCTCGTTGTGCTACGGCGGCAGCTTGTCTGAACGATGGACGATGGACAGCGATGAGCGAGCGGATGTCTACCCAAGCCGGTGTGAAAATCATAAGCGCCGCGGTGATCGTCGAGAACTACGCCCACCCGACGTACCGTTTGGTGCTTACAGACTGTTTCGTCCGCGCCCGTGAATGGTCTTACAGCCGGCAATCTCCTTCGTTTCTCAGTAAGGCGCTGTCCTGGCACCAGCGCTTCCTCAACACTGGCGCGATGCTGGCATGAGCGCGTCCCTCCGCCCGTTTGCGGAGGATCCGTCCGTTGTCGATGCCCAGGTGATTGCGCACGGGCTCGGCGTCGATGCGTCCATAGGCCTTTCGGCCGAGGATGCCGCCCGGCGATTGGCCGAGCATGGCCAGAACAGCTTGCGCACTGTTGCGTCCGTCCCCTTGTGGCGACGCATCCTGGCGCAGTTCCGCGACCCCTTGGTCTATCTCCTGCTCGGTGCGCTCATCGTCGCGCTCGCGGCCTGGCTGATCGAAGGGCATCGAGGTTGGCCAATCGATGCTCTTGTCATCATGGCGGTCCTGCTGCTCAACGGGGCGCTTGGCTTTGTCCAGGAGGGCAAGGCGGCCGACGCGGTCGCTGCCCTGGCGCGCATGACGGCGGTGACATCGTCGGTGGTCCGCGACGGCGAGCGCCAGCGCATCCCAAGTTCGTGGCTGGTGCCGGGTGATGTTCTGCTGCTCGAGGAGGGCGATGCCGTCGGAGCGGACGCGAGATTGCTCGCCTCGGCAGCGCTGCGCGTACAGGAAGCCTCACTGACCGGCGAGAGCGAGGCCGTGCTCAAGGATGCCGAGCCTTTGGCCGCACCGGCGGCGCTCGCCGATCGAACGTCGATGGTCTTCAAGGGCACAGCCATCGTTCAAGGCAGTGGCCGTGCGGTGGTCACCGCGACCGGCATGCGCACCGAGATGGGCGCGATAGCGACCATGCTCGACCAGACCCGCGAAGAGCCGACACCACTCCAGAAGGAAGTGGCGCGGATCGGGCGGATGCTTGGCATCGCCGTGATCGTAATCGCCTCGGTCGTGGTCGCCACGGTCCTCGCTCTGTCGGAAATTCGCGGTGTCAGCGATGTTGTAGCCGTGCTGCTGCTGGGCGTGTCGCTGGCGGTGGCCGCAGTTCCCGAGGGCCTGCCCGCGATTTTGTCGCTGGTGCTGGCGCTGGGCGTCCAGCGCATGGCCGCCCGCAACGCTGTGGTGAAGGACCTTTCCTCGGTCGAGACGCTTGGCGCGGCAACGGTGATCTGTTCGGACAAGACGGGCACGCTCACCCGTTCGCAGATGACGATCCAGCGTGTCGCGACTGCCTCCGGCGACAGCCGCATCACCGGCGTCGGCTATGCGCCGCAGGGCGCTATCGAGAGCGATGACGCCCAGCCGGTCGGCGGCGCACTCAAGGCCGAGCACATCGTCGTGCTCAGCGGCGGTAGCCTTGCCGGCAACGCAGCCTTGCGTGAGGCCAGCGACGGGTCGTGGGAGATCCAGGGCGATCCCACCGAGGCGGCGTTCCTGGTCGCCGAGATGAAGCTCGGCGTCGACGCCCGGCGGAAAAGACGCTTTGAGCGGGTCCGCGAGATCCCGTTCAGCTCCGACCGCAAACTGATGTCGAGCATCGAGCGCGATCTCGAACATGGCGGCGAGCTGATTATCGTCACCAAGGGCGCCCCCGATGTGCTGATGGAGCGCTGCGGCCGCATCCGCGTCGGCATGGAAGTCAAGTCGTTCGACGCGCCTTTGCGCGCTGAAGCTGGAGCCGATGTCGAGCGCCTGTCGGGCGAAGCGCTCCGCACCCTCGCGGTCGCTTACAGGCCGCTCGGACCGGGAGAAGCGACCGGCGCGGATCATAGCCTCGAGCGCGATCTGATATTCGTCGGCACCGTGGGCATCATCGACCCGCCGCGCGAGGAAGCCGCCGTGGCGATCGCCGAGGCGCACCGTGCCGGCATCCGGGTAATGATGATCACCGGCGACCATCCGCGTACCGCGGCGCGGATCGCCGACCAGCTCGGGATCGCGTCGCCGGACGCCAAGGCGCTCACCGGCGCCGAACTCGATGCGATGGATGAGCGCGCCTTCGCCGCCACCGTGCGGGAAACCTCGGTCTACGCGCGCGTGGCGCCGGTCCACAAACTGCGCATCGTCGATGCTTTGCAAGCCGACGGCAATGTGGTTGCGATGACGGGAGACGGCGTGAACGATGCGCCGGCGCTCAAATCCGCCGACATCGGCGTGGCGATGGGCGTGACGGGCACCGAGGTTACCAAGGAAGCTGCCAAGATGATCTTGGCAGACGATAACTTCGCCACGATTGTCGCCGCAGTGCGTGAGGGACGCGCGATCTTCGACAATATCCGCAAGTTCCTGCGCTACCTTCTGTCATCGAACATGGGCGAGGTGTTGACCGTATTCCTGGGCGTGGTCGGCGCGGGCGTTATCGGACTTGATAGTGCGGATGGCGGAGAGGGCCTGATCGCACCGTTGCTGGCGACGCAGATTCTCTGGATTAACCTGATTACCGATTCCGGCCCCGCGCTCGCCATGGGCGTCGATCCCGAGACCGAGGATGTGATGGCCCGGCAACCGCGGCGCACCAGCGAGCGTGCCATCGACGCGCGCATGTGGCGGGGAGTCATCGCAATGGGGCTGGTGATGGCTCTCGCCTCCCTGCTCACCATCGACAGCCAGCTGCCAGGCGGCCTTATCGAAGGATCATCTACGGTCGAGGAAGCGCGGACCGCCGGCTTCACAGTGCTGGTCTTTGCCCAGCTCTTCAACTGCTTCAGCGCACGCTCGGAAACAGTCAGCGCCTTTCGCCATCTCTTCGCCAATCGCTGGCTCTGGGGCGCCGTCGTCGTTTCGGCATTGCTGCAAGTGGCCGTCGTCCATCTCGCCCCGCTCAATATCGCTTTCGACACAAGTGCGCTATCGCTTGGACAATGGCTCCTGTGTCTGGCGATGGGCAGCGTCGTCTTGTGGTTTGCCGAACTCCGCAAATGGGCCTTGCGGCATCGGAATGGCTGAAGATGCCCCAAGGTGGTTTGATCGAGACCGCCTGGCGACGCTGCCGCTATGCGCGACGGATCAGCCGAGCGGTGATCCGTGCTTCCCGGACCTGGAGTTTCTGATCATCGCCATGCTGCCAGCAGTGCTGGCATCGATGGTCGGTCCATGCCGGGATAGTTCGTTACGCCATGGAAGCGATGGTTTTTCGGAAGCGTGCCAATGCTATGGAGAAGAACACTGCGCCGATGGCTGTGACGGCGACGAGTTGCGGCCAGACCGTCTCGATCCCCGCCCCGCGGAACAGGATCGCCTGTCCGAATTCGATGAAGTGCGTGGTCGGGGCGGCAAGCATGATGTTCTGCACCAGTTGGGGCATGTTCTCGCGCGGCGTGCTGCCACCCGAGAGCATCTGGAGCGGCAGCAGCACCAGTACCGCCAACATGCCGAACTGCGGCATGTTGCGCGCGATCGTCGCCATGAAGATGCCGAGCGAGGTCGTAGCGAACAGGACCAACGCCGCGCCGGCGAAGAACAGGGTCAGCGAGCCAGCCACAGGTACGCCGAGCGCCGCCCGCACGACGAGGTTCAAGGACAGGAACGCCGCTATGAGCACGACCAGCGCCATCGCCCAGATCTTGCTCATCATGATCTCGAACGGGGTCACCGGCATCACCAGCAGATGCTCGATCGTGCCATGCTCCCGCTCCCTTATGAGGGCCGCGCCGCTCAGAATGATCGACAGCATGGCGATCTGATTGATTATCTGGGAGAGCCCCCCGAACCAGCTCTTGTCGAGCGTGGGATTGAAGCGTGCGCGTAGCTCCAGCTCGACCGGGGAGCTGGCTTGCGCGCGATAGCGCTGCACGAATGCGTTGGCTTCACCCAGGACGATCTGCTGCACATAGCCGCTGCCGCTGAACGCCTGGGTCATGCGGGTCGCATCGGTATTGAGCTGGATTTCAGCAGGCCGCCCGGCCAGCACGTCGCGCTGGAACCCGGAAGGAATGTGCAGGACGAACGTGTAGATGCCTTTGTCGAGGCCCGGATCGATCTGCGAGGGGGCAATCATCACCGGCTGCCTGAACTGGGGCGGGTAGAAGGCGGAGATGATCCGCTGGGAGAGTGGCGAGGCGTCCTCGTCGACGATGGCGATCGGCGCATTGTGCAGCGTCTCCGGCATCGACGAGGCCGAACTGTAGACCGCGAAGGTGAAGGTGAAGACGATCAGGACAAGCATGATCGGGTCTCGCCACAGGCTCCACAGCTCCTTGACGCCCAGACGGTATATGTTCGAAAGCGTCTGGTGCATGTCAGCGCTCCTGTTTCCTGAGCAGCAGGATCGAGGCTCCGATGATGATCGGCACCGCCAGGAGCAGCGGCACGAATGATCCGGCCAGATCGCCGAACCCCAACGCCTTGTTGAAGACGCCCCGGCTGATCGTGAACATGGCGTTCGCCGGATAGATTTCGCCGATCACCCTTCCGGCACCTTCCAGCGAAGACACTGGATCGAGCATGCCGCCATAAGTGATCGCCGGGATCAAGGTGCCGACCATGGCAAGAAACATCGCGGCGATCTGGCTTCTGGTGATTGCCGAGGCAAGCAACCCCATTCCGGTCGCGATCAGGCAGAACAGAAAGGCCGCAAGGACCAAGGCCGGAACGCTGCCGGTCAGAGGAACCCCGAAAACGAACACCGCCATCAGCACCATGACGAGGAAGTTGATCATCGCCAGCGCTACATAGGGCAGCTGCTTTCCGAGGAGGAACTCGGCGCGTGTCACCGGGGTCACGTAGAGGTTGATGATCGAGCCGATTTCCTTTTCGCGCACCACCGCCAGTGCCGCCAGCATCGCAGGCAGCATCAGCAGCAGGAGGGGGATGACCGATGGCACCATGGCGGGCAGGCTCTCGACATCGGGATTGTAGCGGAAGCGGTTCTCCACCGAGATGGAAGCCCCGGCCGGCGCTCCCGCCATCCGCATCTGCTCGCCCAGCCAGTGCTGGTGCAGCCCCTGGATATAGCCCTGGACCGTTTCGGCGCGCTGCGGCATGGCGCCATCGAACCAGGCGCCGACCGCCACAGGCCGGCCTCGCAGCAGATCGCGCCCGAAGCCCGGCGGAATCTCCAGTGCGAGCGCCAGTTCACCGTTCCTCATGCGCCGGTCGAGATCGTCATGGTCGGTGATCGGCGGCTCTTCCACGAAGTAGCGCGATCCGGCGATATCGAGCTGGTAGCGCGCGCTGATGCTGCTCTGGTCGTGATCGAGGACGGCATAGCGAAGATCGTTCACATCGAGGCTGATGCCAAAGCCCATCACCAGAAGCAGGATCACCGAACCCGCGAGCGCCAGTGTGCCGCGGACCGGATCGCGCAGCAGTTCGAGCGTCTCGCGCCAGACGTAGCTCAACATGCGCTGGGGGCTGAAGCGACGCCTGGGCGCCTGCGGCTGATGCACCGTCGGCGCCTCGACGGCGTCGGGCACCGCCTCATCCTCATCGCCGCTGCCGGCAGCCTCGACGAGATAGCCGATGAAGGCCTCCTCGAGCGTGGCGGCGCCGCGCTTCTCCACCAGTCTCGAAGGCGCGTCGCTGTCCAGCACCTTGCCCGCATGCATCATCGACATGCGGTCGCAGCGTTCCGCCTCGTTCATGAAATGGGTCGAGATGAAGATCGTCACATGGTCGCGCCGCGACAGCTCGGCCAGCAGCCGCCAGAAGGCGTCGCGCGCGACGGGATCAACGCCGGAGGTCGGCTCGTCGAGAATCAGCAGCTCAGGCTTGTGCACCATGGCCACGGCCAGCGACAGGCGCTGGCGAATACCGAGCGGCAGCTTCTCGGGAAGATCATCCAGCACCGCATTGAGGTCGAAGCGTTCGACCATCTCACTGACCCGGTCCGGAATGTCGCCCGGCGACACATGAAAAAGCCGGGCATGCAATTCGAGGTTCTGCCGCACGGTCAGCTCGCCATAGAGCGAGAAGGCCTGGCTCATATAGCCGACCTTGCGGCGCGTCGCGATGTCGCGGGGGTCGACTTCACGTCCGAACAGCCAGGCCTGTCCTTCGCTCGCGGGAAGCAGGCCGGTCAGCATCTTCATCGTCGTCGACTTGCCGCAGCCGTTCGAGCCGAGAAATCCGAAGATCTCGCCCCTGCGGATACGGAAGCTGACATGGTCGACCGCCACGAAATCGCCGAAGCGCATGGTGAGGCCGCGCGCCTCGATGGCGATGTCGTCCTCGTCTGCCTCAAGCGGCGGAATCACCACGGGCGCGTGCCCCCGCTTCTTGTCCTCGGGCAATAGAGCGACGAACGCCTCCTCCAGCGTGGCGCTTCCTGTTCGTTCCAGCAGTTCGGTCGACGTACCGGTCGCCAGCACCGCGCCGTCGTCCATCGCCACCAGCCAGTCGAAGCCCTGCGCCTCGTCCATATAGGCCGTGGCGACGATGACGCTCATGCCGGAGCGCTGCTTGCGGATGCGCGCGATCAGATCCCAGAATTGCGCGCGCGCGAGTGGGTCGACGCCCGTAGTCGGCTCATCGAGAATTAGAAGGTCCGGATCATGGATCAGCGCGCAGCACAGGCCCAGCTTCTGCTTCATGCCGCCCGACAGCTTTCCCGCGGGCCGCGAAAGAAACGGATGGAGGCCCGTGCTGCGGGTCAGCTCGTCGATGCGGCGGCGGCGCTCGGCCGCGCCATGGCCGAAGAGCCGCGCGAAGAACTGGAGGTTCTCTTCGACCGAGAGCGTGGGATAGAGGTTCTTGCCGAGACCCTGCGGCATATAGGCGATACGCGGGCAGACATCCTGGCGATGGCCTGCGTCGGCCATGTCGCCACCGAGCACCCGCACCTGCCCCTCCTGCACGGCGCGGGCGCCCGCGATCAGCGAAAGGAGGCTGGACTTGCCGACGCCGTCAGGGCCGATCAGCCCGACCATGCATCCGGCAGGAACGTCCAGATCAAGACCGCGCAGCGCCTCCGTCTTGCCGTAACGTTGCCGCACACCCGCGAGGTGGACAACCGGCGCTCCAGGGCCGGACGACATGCCCTATTGCCTCACCGTTCGCGCCAACTTCTCTGGCCATGGCGTGCCAGGATTGATGCGGACGTAGGCCATGCCCGGCAGGCCGGTCTTCACATGCTGGATATTGCGGCGCAGCAGGGCAGGGTCAATCCGTGCCCGCACGCGGAACATCAGCTTCTGCCGCTCGCTCTCGGTCTCGACGGTCTTGGGCGTGAACTGGGCGACGTCGGCCACGAAGCTGATCCTGGCCGGAATGACATATTGGGGCGCTGCGTCGAGCACGAGCCGCACCTCGCTGCCGAGACCAACCCGGCCGGCCATCGTTTCCGGCAGGAAGAACGTCATGTAGACATCCGACAGGTCGACGAGGTTGAGGACTCGTCCACCGCCGGCGACCACTTCACCCGGCTGCGCCACGCGATACTGGATGCGGCCACCGCGCGGCGCGCGCAGGTCGCTGTCCCTGATGTCGGCCTTGACGCGCTCGATCGTCGCGCGGGTTGCATCGACATTCGAACGCGCGCCGATCACCTGACTGCGAGCTGCGGCGATGGCCGCATCGACCGAGGCCAATTGCGCCCGCGCCGCCTCGACAGTGGCTGACGCCCCTTCGACCGCCGCCTGATCATCATCGCGCTCCTGTGCGGGCGTGGCCCCTTCGCGCGCCAGCGTCTCCGACCGGCCAAGCCGCTTGCGGGCGGCATTCAGTTCGGCTTCGCGCTGGCGGACGGTCGCAAGCGCCGAAGCGCGCTCGCTCTGGCGCTGGGTCACCTGGGTCTGCGCGATCTGCACCGAATTGACCGCCTGGGCGAGCTGGGCCTCGGCCTCCGAGAGCTGCGCTGTGAGTGTCTCGGTGTCCATATGGACGACGACCTGACCCTGTTTGACCAGATCGCCTTCATCCGCGACGATCTCGCGGATGCGCCCAGGCGCCTTGGCGGAAATATCGATCTCTACCGCTTCGATCCGGCCATTGCCGCTGACGATACCCTCGGGAAGATCGGCGGGCTTCAGCACCTGCCAGAGGAGGAGGGCGGCGGCAATGATGGCCGCCGCTATGCCGCCCCGGATCAGCCATGTCTTCTGGGATGCCGTCATCGTGTCTGGTCTCCTGCGCCTGCCGCGCCGGCGGCGCTGGAATCGAAAATGGACTGCTCGGCAAAGCCGCCTCCCACCGCCGCATAAAGCGCGACGATGCTCGCAATCTCCGCGCGGCGAAGCTGGACCAGCGCCTGTTCGGCCTCGAACAGGCCGCGCTGGGCATCGAGCACTTCGAGATAGGCAGAACGGCCATTGTCGAAGCGCAGCTGCGCGAGGCGGGCGCGTTCGCGTTGCGCCTCCAGCATGTCCCTGGTCGAGGCGATCTGGAGCTGCAACTGGTGCCGGCGAACGAGCGCGTCCGAAACGTCGCGGAACGCGGCCTGAACGGTGCGCTCATATTCGGAGACAGCCCGATCGCGGCGTGCCGTGGCGACATCGAGATTGCCCTTCAGCCGGCCGGCATTGAATAGGGGCAGCGAGATCGTCGGCGTGAAGGTCCATGCCTCGCTGCCGGCCGAGAACAGCCCGTCCAGCTCGTCGCTCATGGTGCCATAGGCTCCGGTGAGACTGATATTGGGAAGGAAGGCGGCCCGCGCCGCGCCGATATTGGCGTTCGCGGCGCGCAGCTGATGCTCGGCCGCGACGATGTCGGGCCGATGGGTCAGAAGGTCCGAAGGAAGACCGGGTGGCAGCACCAGATTTTCCGGAGCGTCCACCAGCGCGAGTGTTCCGGGCGCGATGTCCACCGGCCGGCCCACCAGCAGCGCGAGGGCGTTGCGATTGACGGCACGGTCCTGATCGAGCGCCTGCAGGGTCGTGCGGGCCTGGGCGAGCAATATCTGCGCCTGGGTCATGTCGAGCTTTGAGCCCGATCCTACTTCGTAGCGGCGGCGTATGATGCGCAGCGATTCCTCGCGCGTCTGGATCGAACGGCGGGTAAGCCCCGCGCGCTCTTCATATTCGCGCTCCAGCAGATAGCCGTTGACGACCTGCGCCACCAGATCAGTGGCGACCGCCCGGCGCGACTCCTCGGTGGCGAGGTATTGCCAGCGGGCCGCGTCGCGCAGGTTGCGCAGGCGGCCCCAGAAGTCGATTTCCCAACTTCCGTTGAGCTGGGCGCTGATCTGCCGGACATCGATTGGCGTCGCACCGACTTGTGGAAGGTTGAACAGTGAGCGGCCTCGCGTACCGGTCGCCACTGCGTCGAGCTGCGGGTAGAGAGAGGCGCCCTCGATACGCCATGCGGCGCGCGCCTCGGCGACGCGCGTGGCGGCGATCCGGATATCGCGATTGTTGGCCAGCGCCCCCTCGATCAGCGCCTGCAGCTGCTCCTCCCGGAAGAAATCCCGCCAACCGATCCGCGCGATGGAAGGGCCGTCAGGCGCTGCGAGGGCGTAGCTCTGCGGCACAGGCTGCGGCGGACGCACATGCCGCGGGGCGAACGAACATGCGGCAAGACAGACCGGCAGCATGGCCACGATAGCTCCGAGAGCGCGCCCTTTGTGTCCGACCCTTCTGAACTTGCAACCGATCATTGCCCCCCGCATCGTTCCTGCTCGCCTTGCGTGCGAAAAGCCGACCCGCGACCCGGGTCGGCACTTGATAGTTGCGCCTTTATTTGCCCGTTCGGGTTGGCGCTTCGCCCGGGGCCGCTCTCCCATCGGTTGTCGCCGCCGACAGCCTGAAGAACGGCTCGAACAAAGCCCGGGCGCTGTTCATGAGTTCCTGCTGGCTGGAAGCATCAGCGAAGAGCGTTCTATAGCTGTCCTGCCATTGCGTCAGTGCCGTCCTGGCCTCCGTCAGCGCCGCCTGCCGGTTCTTCTCGATTTCAGCGAGCAGGTTCGTTGCTTCTTCGCTGTTGAAGCTCGGAACCGCACCGGGTTTTGCATCCTTCACCTGATCGGCAAGCGCGGCAGTCGCCTTGCTGCCGACCTGAAGATACTGTTCCCCAGCGGTTCGCGCGATCTCCGCGAATTTAAGCGCGAGCTGTCCATTGGCCTTGGCGAGGGCGACGATCTGATCGATGGGATAGGTCATGGTTTTGTCCTTTTAAAATGGAGGCTGAACACGCTGTCTCCCTTCCTTAGGCTGGCGCGCCATCAGCAATTACCCGAAGGCGAAGGACCGTTCGAAGGAAGCGCTCAGCCGTTTGCGATATACTGCCCTCCGTTGATGGTGAGCACCGAGCCTGTGCAGAAGGCGGCCTTCGGCGAGGCGAGATAGGACACGGCATGCGCGATTTCCTCAGCAGCGCCGAGACGCCCGACGGGGATGCCGGCGATGATCTTGGCGCGCACCTCTTCCTTGACGGCAGCCACCATGGCGGTGTCGACATAACCGGGGCAGACGGCGTTGACGGTTATGCCCTTGTCCGCATTTTCCTGCGCCAGCGCCTTGGTGAAGCCGATCACGCCAGCTTTGGCGGCGGAATAGTTGGTCTGGCCTGGCTGCCCCTTCTGACCGTTGATCGACGAGATGTTGATGATCCGACCGAAGCAGCGTTCGCGCATGCCTTCGATGACGGCACGGGTCATGGTGAACATCGAATCGAGGTTCGTCGCGAGCACCTCCCTCCAGCGTTCCCAGCTCATCTTGTGAAACAGCCCATCGCGCGTGATACCGGCATTGTTGACGAGGATGGCGACCGGGCCGAGCCGACGCTCGATTTCCGCGATGCCGTCCCGGCAGGCCCGATCGTCCGAAACGTCCCACTTGAAGACCGGGATGCCGGTTTCCTGCCTGAATTGCGCCGCGGCGCTGTCGTTGCCGTGGTAGACCGCGGCCACTTCATACCCCTGGCCCTTCAAGCCCCGCGAAATAGCCGCGCCGATACCGCGCGTGCCCCCGGTTACAACTGCGATTGGCGTCATGACGGTCCGGTTCCCATAATGCTTCAGGTTCGCCGCGGCCGTGCCGCGACGCTTCCTCTCCGGACGCATATCTACACTTATCGGTGTGGATATCGCCTGATGGGAGGATCCGATCAAGCCGAAATCATGGATTTCAACGATGAATGGCTTAGGGAAGATCCATGGCCCCAGGTCCATCCTCCAAAATCGAACCTCGCCTGCCGCCGCGCGATCCCCGGGGCGGAAGGCCTACCAATGATGTCGCGATCCAGTTGGGATTTCATATCCTCGATGTAGCGCTGGATTGTTTCGTGGCCGGTGGTGTCGAAGGCACCAGCATGGAAGCCATCGCAGCGGCCGCTCACATTTCCAAGCGCACGCTCTATTCGCGCTTCGGATCGAAGCTGGCGCTGCTCGTCGCCGCCATCGAACATGGCCTGTCGCGCCATTTCGACCCGATCCCGGATTCCGTCCCGCGCGGACCCGTCCGCCGCCAGATTGTCCATGTCGCAAGAAGATTGCTCGACATCTCGCTTCTGCCCGAAGTGGTCGGGATCGAATCCCTCATCGTGTGGTTGGCCGGCAACCGGGCCGGACTTCTGGAGGCAAAACCTGCCATTGGAGCCCAGGCCGGCATCAGCATGATCCGGACTATCCTGGAACAACAATGGAGAGCGCCAGAAGACCCGATCCATGATGTCGCGTTCCTGGCCTGTCATCTGTTCGATGCGCTTGTCACGGCGCCACGGCACCGCATCCTCTTCCGGCACGATCTGCGCAACACAGCCAAAGCGAAGAAGGAATACATCGAAAGGACCACCGATCTCATCGCGGTGGCAATCCCGCTTCTGGGCCCCAGCGAAAATGCTGGGTAACTCGCTCTGTGTTTCTCGAGAGAAGCTGGAGCGAGATCGCCATCGCTCATCGCGGCTTTCTGGAAGAGGCGCGACGCGATCCGCCACGCCGCCGCGCAAAGATGGAGAGCTGCGGGCAATAAATCGCCGCGACACAAGATAGCGCCAGGAACACCAGTGCGACTACCATCGCGATCACCCAGAACCTGGGATCCTCACGCGACACGAACCAACCGGTTATCATCGCAGGGATCATCAGAAACAATCTCGCCAACCAAGCCACGATGAATTTGTCCTTTCGATGAGCCGCATCGCCACATCGGCCGGGTACGCCGGCTTGCGATCGGGGATCACGGCGTCAAAATGTATCGCCGTTGTTCTACCCGAAATCGCCTGCAGGCAAATCCTTGCAAAGCCCGATCCGTCGCCGCTGCGGCCGCCCGGCACAGATACGGGCGGGACGAACTCGCATAAAAGGGGCAACGGACGGATTAGGCGAAACACCGCAAGCGGGTTGCGCACTATCTGACCTATGCGGTACCGATAGTTTCAAGCGACTTCACCGAAAGGTGGAAAAGCAGCCGGGATGCAGCGCGTCGAGAGATATACGACAACCGGGAAACTGTCGGGAGGATTCTGACTGGCGTGTAACATAGATGGTGTTCGCGCTCTGCTTGAGCGAGGCCGACCCGACCAGGAGTGCAAGCATGGCCACACCCCCATACCCATCGGTATCGCCGGACCCGCTGGATGGCATCGCCGAAACCTTCGACCGCGCGGCCGTCGCGGCGATCGCGCAGTTTACCTCCGGTCTGTCGCCCGCGACATTGTTCCAGGCCTTCACCGATTGGGCTCTCCATCTTGGAGTTTCTCCCGGCAAGCAACTGCAGCTCAACGCCAAGGTGGCGCGCAAATATATGCGTCTCTTCGACTATATGGTCCGAAGCGCGGGAGACGGCGAGGCGGCTCTCGCAATCGAACCGCTGCCCCAGGACCGGCGGTTTGCCGATCCTGCGTGGAAACAGGCGCCGTTCAATATTATCGCTCAAGCCTTTCTGCTCAACCAGCAATGGTGGCATGCCGCCACGACAGGCGTGGGCGGCGTCACAAGGCATCATGAGCAGATCATCGAGTTCACTGCTCGGCAGCTGCTGGACATGTTCGCCCCCACCAACTTTCTCGTCACCAACCCGGTGCTTCAGAAGAGGATCGTCGAGACCGGTGGAAAATGCCTCATCGACGGCTTCCAGCACCTGCTTGAGGACATGCAACGCATGGCCAGAGGCGAACCTCCGGTCGGCGCGGAGGCTTTCCGGGTCGGCGACACCGTTGCCACGACCAAGGGCAAGATCGTCTACCGCAACGAACTGATCGAACTCATACAATATGAACCAACGACGGAGCAGGTACGGCCAGAACCGATCCTGATCGTACCGGCCTGGATCATGAAATATTACATTCTCGACCTCTCGCCGGAAAACTCGCTCGTCCGTTGGCTGACCGGTCAGGGGTTCACCGTGTTCATGATCTCCTGGCACAATCCCGGAAGCGCGGATCGCGACCTCGACCTGGAGGCCTATCGGCGCTCCGGGCCGATGGCCGCGTTCGATGCGGTCACCGCGATCACCGGAGCAACGTCGGTGCACGCGGTCGGCTATTGCCTCGGCGGCACTCTCCTCTCGATCACGGCCTCGGTCATGGCGCGCGCCGGCGACGATCGCCTGGCCAGCATCACACTCCTCGCCGCGCAGACCGAGTTCAGCGAGCCGGGTGAACTCGGCCTGTTCATCGACGAGGCGCAGCTCAACTTGCTCGATAACATGATGTGGAGCCGCGGCTATCTCGACAGCAGCCAGATGGGCGGTGCCTTCCAGATCCTGAAGTCCAACGATCTCGTCTGGTCGCGGATCCTCACCGAATATCTGATGGGGGAGCGCGAGCCGATGAACGACCTGATGGCGTGGAACGCCGACGGCACCCGCATGCCTTACGCGATGCACAGCCAGTATCTTCGCCGTCTGTTCCTCAACGACGATCTGGCGGAGGGAAAGTACAAGGTCGAAGGCAAGACGATCACCTTGGCAGCAATCCGCAAGCCCATCTTCGTGGTCGGCACCGAGCGCGATCATGTCGCCCCCTGGCGCTCGGTCCACAAGATCCACCTTCATACCGGCGCCGAGATCACCTTCGTGCTGACCAGCGGTGGCCACAATGCCGGGATCGTGTCCGAACCGGGACATAAAGGCCGCCGGTTTCGCGTGCTGACGCGCGAACTCGACGGCATCTCCTACGATCCCGACGAATGGGAGATGCGCGCGGCACAAAAGCAGGGCTCATGGTGGTCCGAATGGGGCGACTGGCTTGCAGCGCGATCTGGCGAGCCGGTCTCCCCGCCGCCGATCGGCGCCCCCGACAGGGGATATACGCCGATTGCCGATGCCCCCGGTCACTATGTGATGGAGCACTAAGGCGTGACCGGCAAGCCGATGATCGAGAACCGGGTCTTCGACGAGCTTCAGGTCGGCGATACCGCCAGCGTGAGCCGTACGCTCGCGCAGGAGGACATAGAACTCTTCGCGTTGGTATCCGGCGACGTCAATCCCGCGCACATGGATGCGGATTACGCCGCGACCGACCTGTTCCAGCGCGTCATCGCGCACGGCATGTGGGGCGGCGGCCTGATCTCGGCCGTGCTCGGAACCGAGCTGCCCGGCCCCGGTGCCATCTATCTCAGCCAATCCCTCCGCTTCACGCGCCCGGTGTGCCTTGGCGATACCATCACCGCCTCCGCGACGGTCATCGAGAAGCGGGCGCATCACAATGTCCTGCTCGACTGCCGCTGCGTCAACCAGAATGGCGAGGAGGTGATCAGCGGCCAGGCTGAGGTTAAGGCCCCGACCGAGAAGGTGCGCCGTCCGCGCATAACGCTTCCCGAAGTGCGCCTGCGCGATCATGACGGTTATCGCAAGCTGATGGAGATGACGTCGAATGGTGCGCCCGAGCCCACGGCGGTCGCGCACCCCTGCAGCCGCGCCGCACTCCTGGCCGCCATCGAAGCAGCGGAGGCCAATCTCATCGCTCCCATTCTGGTCGGCCCCGAAGGGAAAATCAGGAAGGCGGCCGAGGACGCCGGCAAGGACATCTCCACTTATCGCGTGGTATCGGCCGATCACAGCCATGACGCAGCGGCAAAAGCGGTAGCGCTCGTTCGCTCCGGCGAAGCGAGGCTCTTGATGAAGGGATCGCTGCACACGGACGAACTGATGGCGGCAGTCGTGCCGTCGGCCACGGGCCTACGCACCGAACGCCGGATCAGCCATGCCTATGTCATGGATGTGCCCGAGCATCCGACGCCGCTCATCATCACCGATGCAGCGATCAACATCATGCCGAGCCTCGATGAGAAAGCCGATATTATCCGCAACGCCATCGATCTTGCTCACGTCATCGGCATCGGGGAGCCAAAGGTCGCGATCCTGTCGGCAGTGGAGACGGTCAATCCAACCATATCGTCCACCCTCGATGCCGCCGCGCTCTGCAAGATGGCCGATCGCGGGCAGATTTCGGGCGGGCTGCTCGATGGCCCTCTCGCTTTCGACAACGCGATCAACGAGGCTGCTGCAAAAGAGAAAGGCATCGTTTCACCCGTGGCGGGCCACGCCGAAATCCTCGTCGTTCCCAATCTGGAGGCCGGCAACATGCTCGCCAAGCAACTCACGTTTCTGGGCGGAGCCGACGCGGCAGGGATCGTGCTGGGCGCGCGGGTGCCGATCATCCTGACCAGTCGCGCCGATAGCCTGCGAACCCGCCTCGCCTCCTGCGCCGTTGCGGTTCTGATGACACGGGCAGCGACCAAGGCTGCGCCCGGTCTTGCGGCGGTGCAGGCATGAAAGCCGTCGCCAGCCTCAATTCGGGCTCGTCCAGCATAAAGTTCGCGCTGTTCGCGATCGAGGCCGAGCAGCGGCTCCACCTGGTAGCGGCCGGCAAGATCGAGAAGATCGGTATTGCCCCCACTCTAAGGGCGCGATCGAGCGACGGTGCGATCCTGCTGGAACGCGATTGGCCGAACGGCGCGTCCCTGCACCATCAGGATCTTCTGGCCGACCTGTTCGCCTGGGCCGACGCGCATCCGCTGGAGCAGCGCGAGATCGTCGCGATCGGGCACCGGATAGTGCATGGTGGGCGCACCCATGCCGCACCCCGCATCGTCGATGCCGCGCTCCTCGACGACCTCGAGGCCTTATGCCCGTTGGCGCCGCTTCACCAGCCACACAATCTCGCCGCGATCAGGGCGATCCGCGACCTGCGGCCCACTCTCACGCAGGTCGCTTGTTTCGACACCGCCTTCCATCATGAGATGCATCCCCTGGCAGCGCGCCTGGCCCTGCCGCGCGCGCTCCACGACCAAGGCATCCGCCGTTACGGTTTTCACGGGCTGTCTTATGAATATATCGCCCGCCGCCTGACGGAGATCGACCCCGATCTGGCGAAGGGCCGCGTGATCGCCGCGCATCTCGGCAACGGTGCCAGTTTGTGCGCGATGAAGGCGGGATGCAGCATCGACACCTCGATGGGATTCACGGCCCTCGACGGTCTGATGATGGGTACGCGATGCGGGACGCTCGATCCTGGCGTGGTGCTGCACCTTCAGACGCAGATGGGCATGAGCGCGGCTGAGGTCGAAGACCTGCTTTACAACCGGTCGGGCCTGCTCGGCGTATCCGGCCTCTCAAGCGACATGCGCACGCTGTCGATCAGCCAGGCGCCCGAGGCCGAAGAGGCGATGACGTTGTATGCCTGGCGGGCGGCCCGCGAGGCAGGCGCTCTCGTCTCCGCGCTCGGCGGGCTCGATGGTATCGTCTTCACCGCAGGCATTGGCGAGAACGACGCATCCATGCGCGCTCGCATCTGCAAAAGGCTCGAATGGCTCGGCGTTACGATCGATGAGGAGGCCAACAGCAAGAGTGGTCCGCGGATCAACGGGGCCAACAGCAGTGTAAAAGTCTATGTCATTCCAACCGATGAGGAAGTCATGATCGCGCGGCACTCGCTCGACCTTGTTGCAGACCAAGTCCAATGAGACCGCTCGTTGATCTTGAGGGCAAGCGCGGCCTTGTCATCGGCATCGCGAACGAGCACAGTATCGCTGCCGGCTGCGCCGAAGCCTTCGCCCACTGCGGCGCCCGGCTCGCGGCCAGCTATCTCGACGCAAAAGCGCAGCAGTGGGTGCAGCCGGTCTGTGACCGGATCGGGGTGGAATGGACGGCACCCTGCGACGTGCGCATTCCCGGTCAACTCGAGGCCCTGTTCGCGGAGGTGGAGCGCCGCTGGGGCGGTCTCGATTTCCTGCTGCACTCCATCGCCTATGCGCCCAGGGAGGATTTGCACGGCCGTGTCATCGATTGCTCAGCCGAGGGTTTTGCGCTGGCCATGGATGTCTCCTGCCACAGCTTTCTGCGCATGGCGAAGCTCGCCGAGTCGTTGATGACCAGCGGCGGTTGTCTGCTGTGCGTTACCTTCTACGGGTCGGAGCGGGTCGTGGAGCATTATAATGTGATGGGGCCGGTCAAGGCCGCGCTGGAAAGCGCCACGCGCTATATGGCGGCCGAACTGGGTCCGAAGGGCATTCGCGCCCACGCGATATCCCCGGGCCCGATCGCAACGCGCGCGGCCAGCGGCATCGACCGGTTCGACGAACTGCTGGAGCGCACGGCGGCACAGGCGCCCCAAGGGCAATTGGTCGATGTCGAGGATGTCGGCGCCCTGGCCGCCTTTCTCGTCAGCGATGCCTCGCGCAAAATCACTGGCACGGTGATCCCAGTAGATAGTGGGCAGCACCTGATCGCATGACCCGCCTTTCTCTCAAATGGCTCGGCGTCTGCGCCACTCTCGCATGGGTGCCCGCAACCCACGCCGCCCCGGTCGAGATTCTCGTCCGGGATGCGGGCGAGCGCGATTCCGATGGGGCTGTGCTGATCGAACTTCGCCTGCTCAACGATGAAAGTACGCCGCAGTCCGTGCCCTTGCCCGACCGCGTCGAAGCGCGGGTCGGGCAGCCGGGTGAAACGCGATCGGTCTGGCTTGAACGCGGGGCGGACCTGCCGTCCAATCTGAGTATCCCCGCCGGCGGCTTCGTCCGAGCGCACTATCGCTTCCGTGTGCCCGCTGACCTGGCACTCGACGGAGCGGATATCGCCATTCCTGCCTGGAACACCAGAGCGACCGAGATTGCCCTGCGCACCGCGCCGCAGTCTGCCGATGTTGCTGATGCCGGGTCGGTCACGGCGCCTGTGCCGCCCACCCCGGCGAAGGAGGCAGCGGCCCCGCCGTCCGATCGGTCCGCCGGCAACGCCTTTCTGGCCAATCTCGCCGCTTATGAGCCGATCTATGCGGTTTACGGACCCGGGACCAACAGCGAGGCGCGCATCCAGGTCAGTTTCAAATACCAGCTGTTCGGAAGCCGGTCTGCCGAAGACCTGCCGCGTTCATGGAGGGAAGGACTGCATTTTGCCTATACCCAGCGCATGTTCTGGGATCTCGGCGCGCATTCCTCCCCGTTCCGCAACATCGATTATCAGCCCGAACTCTTCTATCTGACTCCTTCCGCGACGATGCGGAGCGGCGTGTCCCTGAGCGCGCAAGTCGGCATTCGCCACGAATCGAACGGTCGCGATGGCGGCGCTTCGCGCAGCATCAACAGCCTCTATGTGGCGCCGATGGCTGCGATCCCGCTCGGCAGCGGATATAGACTGTCTCTCGCACCGCGCCTCTCCTTGTTTGTCGGCGACAAGTCGGACAACCCGGACATCCGCCGTTACCGCGGCAACACGGCCCTGTCGGCGGAGATTGGTAAGGATGACGGGCTTCGGCTCTCCACCTTGACCCGGTTCAATCCGGCGAGCGGGAAGGGGGCGATCAGCGCCGATCTGTCATACCCGCTCCCCCGTCTCCTGGGGGGCGGCCCAGACTTCTATCTCTTCGGCCAGAGCTTCGTTGGCTATGGCGAGAACCTGCTCGATTATGATCGCAAGACCACGCGCCTGCGGATCGGAGTGGCGCTTGTGCGATGAAAATCTAAAAGGAGGGCAACCCCGCTGCTCTAAAGGCCTCAGCGCGCAGTTCATTGGTTCATTGAGCAGATGTTGGTTCACTTCCGGGCAGCCTTGGACTGGCACGCGAGCCGCCGCGACGCCTTGCGCGGCACGATGCCATGGTGGGAGAAATGGCAATCCATGGCGCCCAGCCAGCGCCAGGGCGGCTGAGGCCGGCCTAGGTCAGGCGCTGTGCAACGACCGCTCCAAGGCGCCGCCCCGTGTCCCGGCGTGCGAGAGCGCGCACGGCACCGACTGGTGCTTACATCGCCGGTAAGTTTCGAGAAGCCCGCCGCGTTGGTCAGTCGCCGACCATGAGGCCATTTCCCGGCCTAAAAGACATCGAGATCAAGCTTCTCAAACTGGCAAATGGCGTCGAACAATGAGCATCTTGGCTGCCGTGTCGGCCGACGATTTTAGGATCGGCGTCTCACATCCTTGGAGCGGCCGGCTGCGGCGATCATGCCGCCTCGGTCTGGTAGAGCTGCTCCTCACGGTTGATAAGAATATCGGCCAAAAACCAGTAGGCCTCGCCCCAAGCGTTCAGAATCTCATCGGTTGCCGCCTCGCCCAATATGTCGCGGATCGCCGGCAGCAGCGCGTTGGCGACCGCAGGATAATGTTCGGGCTTGATATGGGTCTCGACGTGACGTGCGGCGATGCGCTCGATCGCGGGTTTCAGCACGTCGAGCTTGTCGACGTTCTGCGCGAAGGCGAGGATCGCGGCCGCTAGCCGCTTAGGCTGCGCGCCGGATTCGTGCGCGGCCATGTCGAATAGCGCCTTGATCTCCGGATCGACGAACAGGCGCTGATACATGCGCGTGGTGATCTCCACGCCGTGCTGCTGGAGCGCAGGCGCCGTAGCTTTCACCAAAGCCATTGTTTCGGGGGAGAGCGGTTTGGACATACAGACGTGCTCCGGATTTCAGACCCTGACAAAAGAGACGATCAAAGTGGCGGAAGGGATCCAGTCGGGCAAGAAGGGTGGGCCGGAGAGACAGGCATGCGCGATGAACCCAAGGCTGTGAGCTACCCATATCCGGATTCGATCATAGCTCGGCCGCAGCCAGAGGAGCGAGCAAGGTCCACACGACGCCCGAGGCGGGAAACTCGATCTCGGCACGGCCACGCAAGCTACGGCTCGCGGCCGTGCATATCAGCCGCGACCCAAAGCCCCGCCGCTCTGGCCTGACGACGGGCGGGCCACCTCGCTCGGCCCATTGCATCCAAAGCTCGGCCTCGGCGCCCGATCCCAGCACTTTCCACGTCAGCTCGATCGTGCCTGTTTCATTGGACAGCGCACCATATTTGATCGCGTTCGTCGCCAGCTCGTGAAAGGCGAGGGTCAACGTCATCGCCGCCTTGGGACCGATCGTGACCGTGGGGCCGTCGAGGCGAAGCCGCTCCGCGTAGAGGGTGAAGTGGCCCAGCGCATTCTCGGCCAGCGCCGGGAGGGGCGCGGTCTCCCAATTTTGGGATAGAAGCTGCTCGGTCGCACTACCCAGCGCCGCCAATCGCTCGTCAATGGTCGATCGGGCATCTTCGATCGAATCGGCCGCCTGCAAGCTCTGGCTGACAAGGGAGCGAACGATAGTGAGAATGTTCCTGAAGCGGTGTTCAAGCTCACGAATCCGGGTTTCAGTATCGACCATAACTCTACGCGCCCCCTAACCGGCTACTTAGATCAATCGCTCGCCCAAGACGAACATTTTGCATGTCCGCGTGGAGCACAGACCCAGACGGCGCGTTGCTGCGCTGGTCGGTGGAACGGCTGCGTAAATGCTTGGTGCGACATGACTACACGAGACGGGATCAGCGGCCTTCGCGTGCTGGTCGTCGAAGACGATTATTGGGTCGCGGCCACGCTGGTTGAGATTATATCTGAAGCCGGCGCAGAAGTCGTCGGCCCTGTTGATTGCGTGCGGGACGCCCTCGCGGCGCTGGACTCGTTGCCTCATGTCGCCAGCCTCGATGTGCAACTTGGCTCCGAAACCTCTTTCCCGATCGCTGACGAACTGGACCGGCGCGGCGTGCCCTTCATCTTCGCCACGGGCGCGGCCAGCATGATCCCGGCTGTCCACGCCTCACGCCCGATCTGCCACAAGCCCGCGTCGCGCGAGCTTGTGGTCGGGGCGCTCTGCCGCGCGCTCGATGCTGGCTGCTAGGCCTGCGCGCCTCGGATCGCGGGGATAGGGGGCTCCTATTCCCGCTTTCGGCAGCAAGCATCGGATGGCTGCATTGTCATTCCCCAGGAGGGAACAGCCGCGCCTCAAGGACAGCGGCTTCGGCCCGTTGCTGCTCGGGGGACTTATCCTCGGCCGCGTCAAGCGCCGCTTGAAGATGCACGGCGACATTGCCGCGCTCGTCGGCCTTGTCGAGCGATGCCATCGCCCTCTTCATGAGGCTGATCGCAGTCGCGATCTCCTGTGCCCGCTCGTCCATGCGGCTCCGCCCATCGCTCTGATGAGCCCTCTCCGGCTGCTCGCTCGTCATGTGGCCTCCATTACCCGGAGCCTGGACGTAACAGGGGTGTCCCGTCCTCGACCGGTCGTTGCGCGGCCGATCTCCACGGCGTTCTTCCCGGCGCGCTTGACCGCGTACATGAGCTGATCGACCGCGTGCATCAACGAGGGCTCGTCGCGCGGAGTATCGGGCGAGATGAGCAGCGCGCCCATGCTGCACGTCACCGGATGAGGCGTGCCGTCCAGAACTGACGACAGGCGCTTGTGAAGCAAGCGAGCGAAATACACCCCTTCTTCGGCCGAATGGACGGGAAGCAAGAAGGCGAACTCGTCGCCGCCGATCCGGCCGAAATCATCCTCCCGCCGAATGGTCTCCCGTGCGCCCTGCGCGAAGGCGCGCAGCACCTCATCGCCGGCAACATGGCCATGGCGGTTGTTGATGCCCTTGAAATCGTCGAGATCAAGGATCGCGAGCAGGAAGGATTGTCGGGCAGGCACCGCCAGATCGAGACGGTGGATCACGCGCTTGCGGAACGTCTCCTTGTTGAGCGCATCGGTCATGCGGTCGCGCGCCGCCAGGTGGTGCTCTCGATCAAAGGACCGGCGGAAACTGAGAACAATGGCGGCGACGATAACATAGGTGACGGCACGCACGGCCATCCTTGCCCCTAGCAGGGCGGGAGAGAGCCTGGGCAGCTCGGCGACATGCGGCACGACGGCGAGGACGGCCGCAACGATCGCCACCAGATAGCCAGCACGGCTGCCCAGCGCCCAGCAGGCGGCGCAGACGATCGGGATATAGAGCGGCGCGAGACCTATCCGGGGGAAATGTGCGTCCGCCAGCGCAAGCGCCGTGACGCTGAGGAGGATCGCGAACCAGGCGCGTTCGGGCGGCAGGGAATGAAGACGATCGGCGAGGCGGCCGACAGGCAGATGACTATTCACGCATGTCCTACTCGGTCAAAAGGTTCTCCAAGCTCATTCCCGCCCCAAGTGTTCCTGTGCAGCCGGCGGCACGCCCCATTTCGGAGACGTGCCGGCCACTGAACCGGGTGTTGGAAACCTGAAACACGTCAGGCGCGGACGCCTTTGGCCGGGTGGCTTGGACATGCGCGCCCGCCACCCGGTCGATGAAGCTCGACCGGCTCGTGTTTCAGGAGGTTTCCACGCCTCCACCCGCGTCTCCGCAGGTGCGCGCACGCTACCGGCAAACCGTTAAGAAAAGCAACAAGCCGACAGGCACACGCGGATCAGCCGATCTTGACGCCCCGCCAGTCCCGCTTTCTCCGCAGGTGGATGGGCCACTTGGTCACTGACGCGGGCGTATCGCGGCCGGTCCTGTCGGCCAGCAACGGCGTCGATCGCTCCTCGATGAGGGCGCGCAGCCGGGTCCGCCCGCGTGCGATGCGGCTCTTGAACGTGCCTGCGGCAATGCCGAGTTGCGCCGCTCCGTCCTCGATGGACACGCCTTGGCTCGCCAGCAGCACCGCCTCGCGTTGGTGAGGCGGAAGTTCGCTGAGCGCCCAATCCGTATCACGCAGCCAGATGGCAAGGCTCTGGGTCTCGTCCACCTTCAGCATCCGGTCGCGCGCATCATCGGGCAGCTCGGCGTGAAAGCGGGCGCGGCGACGTCCCGTGAGAAAGCTGTTCTTCATCACGGTCCGCGCCCAGGCGGCGAGGCTTGTTCCCGCCGTGAAGCTGGCGCGCGCGGTCCAGCACCGAAGCATGGTGTCCTGCAGAAGGTCGTCGGCATCGGCACCCCCGCCGGTCAGTCGCCGCGCATAGGCACTGAGCACCGCCGCCTGCTCGATCAACGCTGCTCCGAACGCGTCGTCGGGCATGGCGATCGGCAAGGAAATACGGACAGGCACATCGGACGGCATCGCATTCTCCGGGCAAGGCTCTCCTGCCCCAAGCAATATAGGGTGCGCGATCCGCCGATGTTGCCAGCCAGACCGCTTCAAGGCCCGCTTCATCCCGTCCCGGTCGATTAGGGCTGCATCTGTGCTATAAGGATTTCATATCGCAATCGGAGAGAGATGATGGAGCGCCTGTTCCCGCGCGCCTTAATAGCGTGCATTCGTGAGGCTCGGCCGCCCACATCGCAGGAACTTGCATCAATGGCCGAGAAGATCTGGCGCGAGACTTACCCAAAGCGTCCATTTCGACGCGAGCGCGCCATGAACATCGCCCGCCTCGCGCTAACAGGCGAACGCCCGATGCACGACGCACCGCCGGCATCCTGTCCCGCTGAAACCCTTTCGGTTAAAATGCGGAGCGCTACGGTCGGCCGATGGTCGTCAGGACTGTCGCCTGGGAGGGGATGCGCCGCTTGAACCGGCAATATGCTGGCCCTAGCCGGCCGATTTCTGCAAGCGGCTAAGGGCCTACTGGCGATGGCAGCTCAAACCTTGGCTGGCACCACCTCATAAGGCACTCCGATCCGGGTTTCGGCCGTACCACGCCGGCGCAGGTTTGCGGCGATATGGCGCTCGGCGGCCGTCCAATCGGCGAAGGCATGGCGCTGAACCTTGCCAGCCGCGCCGATCCGGCCCCAGCGGGTTTCGACGACGATCATGCCGAACAGGTCGAGGCTCGCTGTGATGCTGTAGCGCCGGCGGATGTTGCGCGCCGGGTTGAACGCCACCAGCTCGATCGGGTCTGGGAGAATTGCGCCTTTCATGGCGCAAAGCCTACAAAATCAACCCCACAAAGTCCGATGACTTCTTTGAATCAGTAGCCGGTCATTGATTCACAAAGTCTATAGAAGTGTCGCTATAGACCCAGCCTGCGATGCTTGATGCTCTCCCTGGCTCAACCCACATCACGCTCATGCGCCACAGGGCCTCGACCATAATCGCCTTGATGCTGGCGATCGGCGCGGCCTCGCCGATCGCCGCGCAGTCGACCGACCGGAAGGAAACGGCTCCGCAACCGCGCATGGTCTATGTGCCGGGATGGGGCACTGTTCTTGTCCAGCCCGTGCCAACGGACGATCCCCGAGCGGTAGCGCGCACGGTCATCGTGCCGGGCTACGGCGAGGTCTATGCCGTGCCGGTGCGACCGAAGGACACCCGCAGCCCTAGGCAGCGTTGCGTGGACGAGGAAGTTGCGCGGGAGGGAGGGTCCCCCTCTGCCCTGTCTATGGGCGCGATCGACTTGAAGTGCAGTCAACGCTAGGTATGGCTGCTCCCTAGAGGCTAGGCGGCTCGTCGTAGAAATCGACCTGCATCCGCATGGCTCCGAGCGGTTCGACGAAATGCGGCTGTTCCGGTAGAACCAGCCCTGGCCGATCAGGTGTAAGGATCACCTCGGAGGCAGGGTCGAGATAGGTGAGCTTCAATCTCCCCTCGATGACCCGGATCACGCCCCATACACCGGCCTTGGTGCGATGCTCGGAGCGCAAGGCAGCGGGCAATGTGGCCTCATCGAATGTGGGCGTCGAGCGGTAGGGAATCACCATTACCTCTTCACTCCGACTTGAACTGTACATCGCACCGGCTGATCCGCCTTCCTTGCGGCTTGCCGGCATCCTTCGATCTTTTCACGATTGTCGCGCAGCAACCTGTCGGCCGCGACGATCGCCTCCCAGCTCGGCTGCGATGCGCTCGCCATCAGATGCTGCCCGGCATCCCACGGTGTCGCTTCGGCAAGAGCCCGCGTCGCCATGCGTTCGGGCCATTGCCAGCTCGCCGGCACGATCTCGCGCGCCACCATACCGGGCAGGAAGGACCATAGTAGGATGCCGATAAGCAACCCGCCCAGCCCGAACCATAGTTGACGGTCCTTCTGATCCCGCGCTGTTAGCGCCGATTGAACGACGCTGCGCAACTCACGCCCCTGCTGCTTCATCTCGTCGGTGGCGGTCGCAAGCGCGGCATGGTCGGCGCTGCGAAGGTCAGCCGCCGCTCGATTGATCTGAGCCGAGACCTGCGCCGGCGTCATCGCCAGCGCTGGTGATTTCACGATCGCGGTTGTGATCTGGTCGAGCCGTCCGTTCACGCCGTCCAGCCTCTGGACGACATGCCCCAGCGTTTCGGAATAATCCGGCACGTCGATGCTGGCGCGCTCGGCCGCCAGTCCCTCGATGGCACGGCGCATCAAGGGGTCGAATCCGGCTGAGGGCGAAATGACACCCTAAGCCTCGGCACCCTTCGGCCAGAGGTATTCGCCGGTGAGGAGGATGTGCGCCCACCCGAGCGGTGAGATATGGGCCAGCAGGTGGTCGGGCGTATCGAGCCCTTCGCGTCGCCGGGCTTCGACGGCATGGCCGAGATGCAGGGTGTTCCAGTAGACGATGACGGCGGTGAGCAGGTTGAGGCCGGCGATGCGGTAATGCTGCCCCTCTGTCGTACGGTCGCGGATCTCGCCCTGGCGACCGATCCGTAAGGCGTTCTTCAGCGCGTGGTGCGCTTCGCCCTTGTTGAGGCCGACCTGCGCGCGGCGTTGCATGCCGGCATCAAGGATCCATTCGATGATGAATAGCGTCCGTTCGATCCGGCCGACCTCGCGCAGTGCGGCCGCCAGATCGTTCTGGCGCGGATAGGCGGCGAGCTTGCGCAGGATGCGGCTTGGCGGGACCTGCCCTGCGCTCATGGTGGCTGCGCAGCGAAATAGATCGGGCCAATTGGAGACGATCAGCGCTTCGCGCGCCTTCCCGCCCACCAGCGGACGTAACTCGCTCGGCGTAGCGGCGGGATCGAACACGTAGAGCCGTTTGGACGGAAGGTCGCGGATGCGCAGCACCAGGCGGTAGCCGAGCGTGGCGCTGATCCCGAACAGATGGTCGGTGAACCCGCCAGTGTCGGCGTATTGCTCCTCGATCCGTCGCCCGGCCTCATTCATCGTCAGCCCGTCGAGCAAGTATGGGGCTTCGCTGACGGTCGCAGGGATGGTCCGCGATGCAAACGGCGCGAAGCGGTCGTTGACGTGGGTATAGGCCTTGATGCCGGGATCGTTGCCATAGCGAGCGTTGACCGTGTTCATCGCCTCGCCCTGTCGCGCGGCGGGGTAGAATTGACCATCGGCGGATGCGGTAGTGCCCATACCCCAGACCTGCGCCATCGGCAGATCGCCTTGTGCGGCGACCACATGGGTCAGCGCCTGATCGATCGCCTCGCGTTCGACGTGCCAGCGCGCGAGCCGAGAGAGTTGCCAGTAATCATGGGTGTTGGAAGCCTCGGCCATCTTGCGCAGGCCCAGGTTCAAACCCTCTGCGAGCAGGACATTGAGCAGGCCGGTCCGGTCGTCGCACGGAACGCCGGTGCGCAGGTGCGTGAAGGCCTCGGTGAAGCCGAGCGCGGCATCTACTTCGAGCAGCAGGTCGGTAATACGGACGGACGGCAGACGGCGGTAGAGATCGAGCACCAAGTCATCGATCCCATCCGGCGCGTCAGCGGTGAGGCGATCGATGCGCAGTGTGCCGTCCTCGATACTGCCTTTCGGGATCGTGCCGTTACGCGCGGCGCGACCGAGCCGGGCAAGGCCATCGGCAAGACGGGCTTTGCGATCGGCGAGCCAGACATGCGGATCAGACGGTACGGCCAGCTTCGCAGCATGCGCGACTTCCATCGACACCAGGACGTTGCGCAGGTCACCATACCGATGCGAGCGGTCGAGCCAGATGTCGCCCGAGCGTAGCGCGTCACGCAGGTGGAACATGACCGCGACCTCTCGGAGACGGGCATCATCGTCGCCCTTCGCTCGCAACTGTCTCCGCCATTTGGAATGCGGCCGCAGGAAATCGTCAGTCGCCGGGGGCGTGCCTTTGGTGGCGATGGCGGTCACCGCGTTCAGCAAGGGCCGGGCGACCGGCGCGCCTTCGAGGTCGAGGCAGCGTAGCATTCGCGGGGCATAGCGACGGAAGCGGTGATAGCCCTGATCGACATGGGCCAGCGGATCGTCGCCCAACGTGTCTGTCAACGTCCGGGCCGTAGCGGTGAGGCGGGTCAGATGCTCCCATCCCGCCGCACGCGCGATCGCATCGTCAAGCGACGCACCGTCGCCATGCGCTTCGAGCAGCGATCCGCCGAGCGCCGCGAAGCCCGCCAGCGTCGCAGTGACCCCACCCCTGCTGTCTGCGACCCGTGTGTCATGCAGTTGCTTCGCCTCGCGCCAGGTGCGGCCAACGATCCGGTCATGCGTCTCGATCACCGCATCCGCAGTCGCGGTTGCCCACTCAATGATACAGACCGCGAGGATGGCGCGACGCCGGTCGGCACTCAGATCACGCAGACCATCGGCAAAGTACCGTTCGCCCTGTCGCCGCAACCTGGCGACGCGATGCGGTGGGACTCCGGCAAGCAGGCCGGCATCGAGGTCCATCGCACGCAGGAACTCCAATCGATCGAGTAGCCGGTTCGCCGCGGCGGAATTGTTGCCCGGCTCGATCCGGCGCAGCCAGATGAAACGGCTGATCGTGCCCGGCAGCATTTCAGTGGTCAGCTCGTCGAGCCGAGCGCAGGTCGCGGAACTGAGCCGCTCGGCGATCCGCCGTTCAATCCGGCGTTCGGCCGCGACGAGCGCATCCGCGCACAACCGCTCGATAGTCGTGATCGCGGGCAGGATGGTCATAGTGTCACGGCAGCGAGCGATGAAACGCCGGGCGAGATCGTCGTTGGAGCGTGCCTGTTCGGCTTCGGCGAACAGCCATTCACGAAAAGCCTGCGCTCGCGGACCCTGTCCGGGAAACGTCCTGTACCCATATACAGAGCGCAGCACCTCCATGTGCTGCTGGCGGGTTTGGCGCCTGACGGCGTAGCGGACGAGCGTATCGCCGGCGATGCCAAGTTGAGCCCCCAGGAAGGTGGATACCGCGAGCGGGATCACTTCGCCGGGCACCAGCATCCGGCCCGGATGGCGCAGTGCGCAGAGTTGCAGGGCGAAGCCGATCCGGTTTTCCGGCCGACGCCGCCGGTCGATGTGAGCCAAGTCGTCATCCGCCAGAATGTAATGCCGCAGCAGCGACGCCTCGTCGGTCGGCAGGTCAAGCAGCGCCGACCGCTGCCGGGCGCTCAGGATGTGGCGTCTCGGCATGTGGCAGTGTCCCTGTTGAACAGAAGTCTGTTTTGGACAACACTCACCCCACGCAAATCAAGGGTTTTTGAAGCCTGATTTCAGGAAGGTTCAATTGGGACAACGCGCCGCCATCTACGCCAGGGTCTCGACCGCCGACCAGTCGTGTGAGCGGCAGCTGCGTGACCTCGCCGGTTTCGCCGAGCGTGGCGGCTATGAGGTCATCGACGTTTTCCGCGAAACCGCCTCAGGGATGAAGGCCAACCGCTCGGCGCGCGCCGAAGTGATGAAACTGGCGCAGGCCCGCCACATCGATGCGATCCTTGTCACCGAACTCAGCCGGTGGGGACGCTCGACCCAGGACCTGCTCGATACGCTGAACCGGCTGTCGGGTTGGCGGGTATCGGTAGTCGCGATGAGCGGCATGACGTTCGAGGTCGATACACCGCACGGGCGAATGATGGCTACGATGCTCGCCGGCATCGCGCAATTCGAGCGGGACATGCTGAGCGAGCGCGTTCGGTCCGGTCTCGCCGCGGCGCGGGCGCGGGGTCGCAAACTCGGGCGACAGTCCGGCGACCGCCCCAAGTCCGACCGGCTCGCCCCCAAGGTGCTGGCGCTCGTTGCCGAAGGTCGCAGCTATCGTTGGATCGCGCGCGACCTCGGCCTCAGCAAGAACACCGTCGCCGCGATCGTGGGGCGGGCGCGGTTGGACACGGCCCCTGACATTGAAATAGCAGAGTAATCAGTTTTCACCTCCCGCCCCCGCCGAGAGGGCGCCAGTCGCCCCATATCGGCCTGTCGCTGAAGCTGCCGTACATTCATCGACCAGCAGATTGGGTGCCGCTTGTCGGACGCGACGCCAGTCTAACGGGCAAACCTGCTGAACAACCCCCATCCCGCCAAGCCGGCGGCTGTACCCAGCGTACCGGCAATCAGATAAGCACCGACCGCGTTGCTCGGGGTGAACAGTCCACCCGTGACATAGCCAATGATGACGGCGCTGCTCGTGACTGCGCCGTAAATAGCTGCAACCTTCCCATGGTGGTCGGTCGGCGTTTCGTTTTGCAGCATCGTGCGTACCGCCACATTGTGCACGCTGTTGGCAACTCCGCCGAATACGAAAACCATCCCGATCAACATGATGGTGGCCGCGCCGACCAAAGCGGCGCTGCCGATCACCAGCATGGTTACGCCAATCATAGTGGCCGCAACGAAAGCCAAAGGAGCAGGTCGGCGCATCGGCCGCGCACCTGCCGCGAGAGCGCCCAGGATCATGCCGGCGGCCCAGCAAGCGGTTACCAGGCCAAATGCGAGGGGGCCTTGCTTCAGCGTCACTGTGATCAGGAACACGAATGCTACATCTGCGATGGCAGAGGCAAAGACCTCCAAAGCCAGCGATCCTGTCATCACCGTGATCCGCCGGTTGCGGAGGATCGGCCAGTACTCGGCGAGCAATGTACGAGGTTCCTGCTCATCCGGCGCTATCGGCCGGCGCAAGCCGCTGGCCAGGATCACGGTGGCGAGCAAGACGTAGCTGGCAGCATCAATGAGCAAAGCACTGCGCGCGCCGATCCACGCAATCAGGATACCGCCCGCTACCGGACCTGCAAGCATCCCAACACCGCGCACAAGCTCAAGCACGGAATTCGCGCGGCTGAGCGGCATGCCAAGTGCTGTCGCCAGTACGGGTATAAGCGCGAAGGTCGCCGTTCCGCTGATGGCGAAGCAGATGCTGAGCACGCTTGCGCCAACGAGCGTCGGCAACATCGCCGTGTTGCCGGCAATCCAGGCGAGAAGCGCCGCTTGTGCTAGGCCGGTGACGACAAGTATTCTGCCAGCATCACGCCTATCGACAAAGCGACCGATGAACGGAGCAGCGATTAAACCAGGTAGCAGCTGCGCAATCAGCAGCATGGGCACGGCAAAACGCGTCTCGTTCTCGGCAGCCCGAAACATCAGAGTGATGAGGGAGATCTCGTCACCAATGGTGGAGACAGTTAAGGTCACCAGCACAAGCCAGCCCCAGCCCGATCTGATCCGTACAGCTACCGTCCCGGGTCCCTCCATAACAGGCATTTGTCTGAGGCCGGGTGCTGAAGCAACTTATTTGCCCGGCGGGCGCTCGACCGGAAGATATTCAGGGCAGTGCTTCCGCAAAGCCCGCTGCGTACAGAAAAACCGGGCGAACTCGAGATGGCAGCGAGTAGAGGATCGCTGTCGGAAAGCCACCAGTCCGTTCTCCAGCCAAACCCGGCCATTTCGCTTAGAGTCTGATGACATCAAGCTGACGCGTACCCGGCATTGCGGAGATAGTTTCGGCATTCGTCGGGTGTGAATGTGTCGAGCAGGGTGCCGACGCGGCGCCATGTTGCCTCGTGGGATCGCTCGGCAGCCTTTCGCATGAGGTGCTTGAGCTTGGCGAAGACCTGTTCGATCGGGTTCAGGTCTGGCGAGTATGGCGGCAGGAACAGGAGCCTGGCGCCCACGGCTTTGATGGCGCGGCGAATGGCGGGCTTCTTGTGGCTGGACAGGTTGTCCATGATGACGACGTCGCCGGGCGAGAGGGTCGGCACCAGGCATTGTTCTACATAGTCGGTGAAGCTCTGGGCGTTGATCGGCTGGTCGAGCACGCAGGGTGCGTCAATCCGATCGCATCGGAGTGCCGCGAGGAAGGTCATGGTCCGCCAGTGGCCGTAGGGCACCTTGGCGTGGAGGCGCCGGCCGACCGGCGCCCATCCTCGCAAGGGGGCCATGTTCGTCTTCACCCATGTCTCGTCGATGAAGACGAGGCGCGCCGGATCAAGCCGACCCTGGTATTTCTTCCACTGTGCCCGGCGTCGCGCGATGGCGGGGCGGAGCTGCTCGGCGGGCAGCACGCTTTTTTTTGAAGCTCAGACCCTCGGCATGGGCAAATCGCCAGACCTGAACATAGTCGACCTTCACGCCGCGCTCGGCCAGTTCGGCCACCAAACCCCGCAGCGTGAAGTCGCTCGCCACCCGTTCCAGCAGCCAGTCTCGCGTCGCGCCCGATAGGATATTGGTGCGGCGGCCGCCCATTCGACCCGGCGCTGCGCTGCCCGTGTCCCGGTAGCGCCGCATCCATTTAATCGCAGAACTTGGCGCAACCCCGAAGCGGGCCGCAGCCGCATGGCACGACATGCCCTCTGCCGTCACCGCCCGCACCACCCTGTCGCGCAGGTCCATCGAATACGGCTTCGCCATGCAAGCCAGCCTCCTTCACCGGCCTGCACCTTCAATCAGATCACCGCGCCTCTGGGAATCTCCAGTGATTCAGACTCACGTCATCCCGCTCTAGGTGTTTGGTCCCGGAATTTGATGGTGCGGGTCTGAGATGAAGCCGGCGGGGGCATCAGCCCATGCTTTGCAGACTGCTTCGTATGGTGTGAGGCCGCGCAGGGTCTTGAGCCGGCGGCCGAAGTTGTAGGCGGCGACAAAGTCGCCGAGGTGCTGCCGGAGCTGGTCGTGGCTGTCGTAGTGGTAGCGTTTGACGGTCGCGTCCTTGATGGTGCGGTTCATCCGCTCGACCTGACCGTTGGTCCAGGGGTGTCGCGGCTTGGTCAGGCGATGTTCGATGTCGAGGTCTGCGCATGCCGCTTCGAATGCATGGCACCAGATGGGCTGATTGTGCGCTCGCATTGCCTTGATGTCTTCGGGCGTCCAGCCGTCACCAGTCGGATCGGTGAAATGCGTTCCATTGTCAGTGAGCACGGTGTGGATCTTGTAAGGCAGTGCTGCTGCGAGATGTCGCAGGAAGTCGGCGGCTATCCGGCGCGTCGCCTTGGGGTGCAGTTCGACGAAAGCGAACTTGGATGTCCGGTCGATCGCCACGAGCAGGTACAGCTTGCCTTCCTCAGTCCGCACCTCGGCGATGTCGATGTGGAAGTAGCCGATCGGGTAGGACTTGAACTTACGCTTCGCTGGTTTGTCGCCCTCGACATCGGGCAGCCGGCTGATCCCATGCCGCTGAAGGCAGCGGTGCAGCGACGAGCGTGTGAGGTGCGGGATCGTCGCCTGAAGCGCGTAGAGGCAATCGTCCAGCGGCAACAGCGTGTGGCGCCGGAACGCCACCACAACCGCCTCGTCCTCGATCGACAGCGAGGTCGATCTTGGGTCCTTCGGACCCGTGGGCAGGTCGGCGGTCGAGCGGCGCTTCCTCCACTTGGCGATCGTCTTCGGGTTGACGCCGTGCCGTTTGGCCAGCGCCCTCAGGCTCTCTTGACTATGCTGTATCGCTCGACGGACTGCCTCAGTCGTCGTGGCGCTCCCGTGGAGTATCTGGCCCATAGCGCATCCTTCCACTCGCTCGTGAAATATGCACCATCAAAGCCTGGGATCAAACATCTAGGGTGTCATTTCGCCCTCAGCCGGAACCGACCCCAGGAGGTGCAGGCCGGGAGGTCGGCCATGAGCTCCAAACATTGATTGCGCTCTGATCGAGGAAGGACCGACGGAACAGAACGGAGCGACGAGATTAGAATCCCTCACCGTGCCTGAACGAGGCACGGCAGGACGAGGACGAACCTGATGAACGAGAACAACCTGAAGAAGCTGGTCGCGCAAGGATTGTCCGCGATGCGGGCCGGCAGCGACGTCGCCGCCAAGGCGACCGACGAGATCAACAACGACGCGCGCCACCCGGCGCTGCGATCCGCGCTCGAAGAGGGCAACCGGACTTCCCGCCAATGGGCGGACCGCATCCGTCGCGCCGCCGAGCAGGCGGGCCCGGCCGATCAGCAGGACAACCCTGTGCTCGAAGCGCATTACGAGGTGAGCCGCAGGATCCGCGAAGCGGCACCGGACGATGCCTCACGCGACCTCGGCATCATCGCCAGCGGGCAGCTCGCGCTTCATTACTGGATCGCTTCGTTCGGGACCATGGCCAATTACTGCCGGCAGACCGGCATGGACGATGCGGCGCGCGACATGAAGGCGTGCGCGGACGAGGCCAAGCAGGCCGACGAAAAGCACAGCCAGCTCGCCGAGCAGTTGCTGTCTGAAGGCTGAACCGGTGCCGGCCCGCCTTGCTACCGACGACTGGCCAACCGGCATGATCTTACAACAGGAGATAATTGGTGCTTGAGCAACGAAAGCTGGGCGACGGGCTGCGCGTATCTGCGCTGGGCCTCGGTTGCATGGGCATGTCCGAATTCTATGGGCAGGCCGACGAAGCCGAGGCGGTCGCGACCATTCAGCGCGCGATCGATCTCGGCGTGACGTTTCTGGACACCGCCGACATGTACGGGGTAGGCCGTAACGAGGAGTTGGTCGGGCGTGCGATCCGCGATCGCCGCGACGCGGTGGTTCTCGCCACCAAGTTCGGCAACGTTCGCGGCGAGGACGGCACCTTCAAGGGCGTGTGCGGGCGCCCGGATTACGTCCGCTCCGCCTGCGAGGCGAGCCTGCGACGGCTCGGCGTCGAGACGATCGACCTCTACTATCAGCACCGCGTCGACCCCGACACGCCGATCGAGGACACGGTGGGCGCGATGGCCGGGCTGGTCCGCGAGGGCAAGGTGCGCCACCTCGGCCTCTCCGAAGCGGCGCCCGCCACGGTCAGGCGCGCGCACGCCGTGCATCCGATCGCGGCGCTGCAGACCGAATATTCGCTGTGGAGCCGCGATCCCGAGGGCGAGATCCTCGACACGGTGCGCGAGCTCGGCATCGGCTTCGTGCCGTACAGCCCGCTCGGCCGCGGTTTCCTGACCGGCGCGATCCGGCGGGTGGAGGATCTCGCGCCTGACGACTATCGCCGGCACAGCCCCCGCTTCCAGGGCGAGAACTTCCAGCGCAATCTCGATCTCGTCGCGGCGGTCGAGGCGATGTCGCGGGAGAAGGGCTGCACCCCTTCCCAGCTGGCGCTCGCCTGGGTGCTGGCGCAGGGCGAAGACATCGTGCCGATCCCGGGCACCAAGCGCCGCGGCTACCTGGAGGAGAATGTCGGCGCGCTCGACGTGACGCTCACCCGAGGCGAACTGGAGCGGCTCGACCGCGCGGCGCCGAAGGGGGCAACGGCGGGCGAGCGCTACGCCGCGCCGCAGATGCAGGCGCTGAACCGATGAGCGGGAGCGACGGACACGGCCTTGCCGGCCGCGTCGCGATCGTGACGGGCGGCGGTCGCGGGCTGGGCCGCGCGATGACGCTCGGGCTGGCGCAGGCCGGCGTGCGGGTCGTCGCCACCGCCGCGCGCGAACTCGCCGAGGTCGAAGCGGTCGCACGGGAGGCAGAGCGGGCATGCGGCGACGATCGGGTGCGGCCGCTGCTCGCCGACGTGACGCGGGTGGAGGATTGTGCCGCAGTCGTGCGCGCGGCGCTCGTGCGCTTCGGCCGGCTCGACATCCTGGTCAACAATGCCGGGCGCGGCATGAAGTATGTGAGCGACACCTTCCTGACAGAACCGACCCGGTTTTGGGAGGTCGCCCCCGACACTTGGCGCATGGTGACCGACACCAACGTCAACGGCCCGTTCCTGATGGCGCGCGCCGCCGTCCCCGCCATGCTGGAGGCGGGATGGGGCCGAATCGTCAACATCTCGATGAACCGCGAGACGATGCGACGGCGCGGCTTCTCGCCCTACGGCCCGTCCAAGGCGGCGCTGGAATCGGAGACCGCGATCTGGGCGCAGGACCTTGCGGACAGCGGCATCACGGTGAACGCGCTCCTGCCGGGGGGCGCGACGCTGACCGGCATGATTCCCGAAGGACTGCCGGATAGTGCACGCGACGGACTGCTGTCGCCCGAGATCGTGGTGCCGCCCTTGCTCTGGCTCTGCTCTGACGCTGCCGCGGCGGTGACGGGTAAGCGCCTGGATGCCCGGCGGTGGATGGGAGAGCAGCCCGGAAGTCAGCGCACAACTGACACGCTGGAGGATGTAGGCTGTTAGGGCAGACCACAGGACATATCCGCTCGGCCAGCCGTGGTCTCTTCGTCCTTTTGTGCGATATCCCTAGCGACAGGTCTTCTGCTAACCGAGACGGTAAAGGACCTGAAATTGGCCGCACGAAGCCGGGATCAAGAGATCCCGGCCCACTCAGCCTACCAAACAGCGGTCGGCCGCACGCTTCGTCCGCCAGCTTTGCAGCAGCTCGATCTGTCTCTCGTGCACCTCGTCGATAACTGGTGGCTCGGCCTGACAGGTTGCACCGGCCGCCACGACCTGAGATTCCGTTTTGTATCCCTTATCGCTGTTCATGTGATCTAGGAGTGCGCGCAGCATCTGCCGCCCTCTTACCACGCGGCTCTTGATTGTGCCGACGGGAACCTGCTCGATTGTGGCTGTCTCCTCATAGCTCAATCCCTCGATCCCGATGAAATTGATGCACCGCTGCTGCTCAGGCGTCAGGCGCGGCCATAGACGGCGAACATCGCTCAGCGTCACAACGGATTCCTGGTTCGACGCCACCGGAATGTCGGCGAGTTCGGCGGTCTCGCTAACTTGTACCGTGCCTCGACGGCGTACCTGCGAAAGAAATGAGTTGCGAAGGATCCGGAAGGTCCACGCCTTCATATTTGTACCGGCTTCGAAGGATGCGCGGCTGCGCCAGGCTTTCAGCACGGTTTCCTGAACAAGGTCCTGTGCAGTATCGGGATTCCTGGCCAGCGATCGCGCATAGCGCGCCAGACTAGGCATAAGCGCGCTGAGCTCGGCACCGAAGTCCGACCAGCCCTCAGATGGCAGATGCGGCTCGTCAACCGTTTGTTCGGACACGCGGAACCCCTCGCTCAATCGAACCGGTCAGCTGCTTTGGTACCAACCGGTTTACTTTCGGAAAACGCCAAGCCGATTGGTTCGTTCCGCTCGTCGGAGATGAAATATCAGTAGCGAAACAATCGCGCGCGACTGGGTACATGAAAGGCTGACAACAAGAGGTCAGCGCCGCTGCCTGTTCGCGTACCAAGCGCAGCCGGCAAGGAGTATCGCAGAAGCCATCAGGATTGCTCCAACAACATCATGGTCGTGCTGGAGGATCGCGCCGGCGACCAGCAGGCCGGCGGACAGGACGTTGGGATCTGCGCCCCGGGGCAATGCCGGTGGTGAGGAGACGGCACCTTTCTGCAACTCGATCGGCAGCGCACCCGACCGCGCAACCCGCTCGGCGAAGGCCACCAGCTCGGGCGAGGCGGCGGCCAGACGGCCAAGGCTTGTCGCCAGCCGGCGTCCGCCACGCTTGAGGCCGGCCGGGCCGATCCGCTCCCGCAGCAGTTCGCGCGCGATCGGTGCGGCGCGCGCGGTGATGTCAAAGCCGGGATCGAGCCGTCGCACGAACCCTTCGGCGATCAGCAAGGTGCGCAGCAGCAGGGCGAGGTCCGGCGGCAGCGCCAGACGATAGGTTCGAAGCAGCGCGAACACGCGGCCGAAGATGTCGGCGAGCTCGATCTGCTGGAGTACCGCCCCGCGGAACTGGCCGATCAGCGCGTCGAGGTCGCGGGTCAGCGCCTGGCGATCGACATCGGTCTCGCCCGACCATTGCAGCAGTACGTCCGTCACCGATCGTGTGTCCTCACCCGCGATGGCAAGGACGAGCGTGACAACCTCGTTCCGCCGGGCGGGACTGAGCACGCCGACCGCCCCGAAGTCGATGAACGCCAACGACCCGTCGGCCAGAACAAAGACGTTGCCGGGATGGGGGTCCGCGTGGAACCGACCGTTGAAGATGATCATCCGCAGCACCGCATCGGCATATCTGCCGGCGACGTCAGCACCGCCCTCACCCGCCACGTCAAGAACCTCGCGGACGGGCATGCCGTCAAGCCGCTCCTGCACGTTGATCCGGCGGCCGACCTGATCCCAGTAGAAGGCCGGCGTCCGGACGCCGAGCGGCTGCAGGAACGCGCCGATGCTCTCGCAGGCTGCCGCTTCTGCGCTGAGGTCCATTTCCTGCGACAAGCTCTCCGCGAAAAACCGCAGCAGTTCGTCGGGCTTGAGGCGGCGGATCTCCGGTGAGTGCCGGGCCGCGAGCCGCGCGATGCGGCGGAGCAGCCGTAGGTCGGCATCGACGCGTTCCGCGATCCCCGGCCGGCGTACCTTGACCACGACCTCGGTCCCGTCGCGCAAGGTTGCAGCATGAACCTGCGCAATCGACGCCGCCGCGATCGGCTCGCGGTTGAAGTTCGCGAACACATCAGCGATCGGGGAGCCGAGCGCGGCCAGGATCGTCGGCTCCAGCGCCTCGAACGGCAGCGGGGTCACGCGATCCTGCAGCGTCGACAGCGCCCGCACCCATTCCGGCCCGAGCAGGTCTTCGCGGGTGGCGAGCACCTGCCCCAGCTTGACCGCGACAGGTCCAAGGTCTCGCAGCAGCGCGACGACCCGCTCGGGCGTACCGAGGTCTACCGGCTGCTCTGAGCGACCGGGCAGCAGGCCCAGGCGCGAGGCGAGCCCGTTCAGCCCATGGCGCCCCATGATCTGGATGAGCTCGGCCAGCCGCGCGCGCTCACCGATTTGAGACTCGTCGTCGGTGGTGGGCATCACGCGCTGCAACCATCCTCCTGCCGCGGGCGGCAGCCATCGAGGAACAGGTCGATGCCGCGCGAAATGCGATCCCGCGCTGCCTCGTCGTATGCTGGAGGAGACAGCCCCAGCGCTGCGCGGCGCATGGGTGCGACCACGACGAGCGTGACGAACTGCTCGGCAGCGAACACGGGGTCCGCCAGCGACAGTTCTCCCTTCGCATCGGCGTGGGCGAGGATCGACGCCACCCATTGGACGGCCCGCTGGTAACCGAAGTCATGGATGTTCGCCGCTAGCGCGGGAAAGCGCACGGCTTGCGCGATGACGACGCGTTCCATGGACGCGATCCGGGGCGTCAGGAGCCACTCGAGCAACCGATCTGCGATCACGCCAAGTCGCGATCCAATGTCGGGTTCGTCGCTGCCCGACGGTTCGAGCGCCCGCAGCTGCGTGTCGATCTCGTCGAGAATGACCGCCTCGAACACACGCGCCTTGCTGCCAAAGCGCGCGTACAGGGTCCGCTTGGAAATGCGCGCCTGTTCGGCGATCATGTCGGCACTGGCGCCGTCGAACCCGTGTTCGAAAAACAGCTCGCGAGCGCTCTTGAGGATGTGCGAGGTCAGGCGGAGCGCATCCTCAGTGGTCGGTCTGCCCATTTTCCTCGGACGCCGACGTTTCTTTTCGTCATCGCTCAATCTCGTTCTCCTGGATCGAGAGTAGCGCGATCCGGACCGGTTGGCGAGAAATCAAACGGAGACGGTCGGTTGCTCACCCGCCAGCGAGATCTCAGCCAATGGCTGTCCTTGTATCGCGGCCGATCACTGCCGTGGCCTCGGCTTGTAGATGGGAAGGGACGGAGCCCCCACGCCCAGTCCCTCCTGATCGATGCGAACGGCCGCATCCCTGACAGCACCGACCTTGTTCCTCGCTGAACGAACCGTTTCACGCAGTTGGGCCTGTTTGGCGGCCGTGCCGCGTATCGTGGGTCGAATAGCCTCTAGCCGAGCCGTGAATCGATCGGCACCGTCTCGGGCTCTCAACAATGTTCGGTTCGCTCTCGCGAGGACGGTCGCGCGGCGTTCGTCCGCTGCCGCTCTCAGTTGTTGGGCGCTGTCGCCGGATCGCTGCAAGGCGTCTCCCACGGCAATCACGCGGCCGCGCGCACCGGTGAGAGCATCGGACGCTGCTCCGGCTTTGTCAGCCCAACCAGCGGAACTCTCCGCGAGCGCCGCCAGCCGATCGCTGGCCCGCTGCTGCTGAGCGGCGTCGAGGTTGCGCGAGACAGAGTCCACGGTGCGGCTGATCTTCTCGACCAGTGCGACGGGGTCCCCTCCGCCGCCAAGGAGCCCGCCTTCCTTGGTGGGGATGACGGGAAGCTCCCCGTCGTTCGCCGCAACGATCGGGGGCGCGCCAGAGGTTGCACCGTCGAGGCTGATGTTCGCGGTGCCGGCCAGTGCCGATCTTGCGATCGACGCTTTCACGCCTGCGACGATGGGGATCCGCGGTTCAAGGCTGACGGTGACGAGAACCGCTGACGGGTCCTCCTTGTCGAACCGTATCGACGTGACGTGACCGGCCGGTACGCCCGAGAAGGTCACCGGCGACCCCTTCTCCAGACCGGCAACGCTTCCGGTAAAGCGGATCAGATAAGGGTTTCCGTCTTCATTGCGTGCATCAAACAGCCAAAGGGTAAAGACGAGGAGCGTACCCAACAGAAGGCTGGTGACCGCGAGCACAAGGAATTTATTCGACCGCGTTTCCATGAGAGACCATAACCATTAGGAAGCCGGACCAAATTTGTAAACCGTACCGTTTCCAAGGTGGCAAGGCCTGATCAGGACGAGGATGGAATCGTGGCTGGAGACTGGAGCCTGCAACCAGGCGACATACCGTGGGGCAACAGGCTTGGCCTGGAGTTGGTTTCGATCGGCGATGGCCTCAGCTCGCTACGTGTCGGTTGGCGTGAGGAGCTGGCCGACGAGGACGAGACTTTAGCAACGGGCGTGTTGACGAGCCTTATCGATCAGGCCTGCGGCGTTGCCGTAATGTCCCGACTGGGAAGGCGATTGGCAATCTCGACCCTCAACCTGAAGGTGGACCATGTGCGGTCCCCCGAGGCGAGATGCTCCGCGACAGCGTGGGCGCATTGTTACGACGCTACCGAGCGCCGTGCGTTCGTACGGACCGAAGTCTGGGATACCGATCCTTCTCACCTGATCGCGACTGCCCAAGGCGTCTTTTCGATCAATCGGGCTGTCGGGCCATGACCGGCTTCGCGCAGCTGCTAGGCTCCATGATTTCAGAGAGCGGTGACGCCTTTGTTTTGACGCCAGTGGAGTACATGATCGGCAGCCCTCTCCTTCCCGCCTTGCATGGCGGAGCTGTGGCATCCTTTCTCGAAGTGGCAGCGAAGCGTGCCCTTGCACGCAAACTTCCGCCCGGGCACTTCCCGAAGCTCATCAGCGTGAACCTCCAGTTCCTTGCCTCTGCTCGGCTGGATGCACTTGTCACGACGCCGAAGGTCAGGCGTGTCGGACGTCGGATCGCAGTCGTTCACGCCGAAGCATTCCGCCGCGAAGATCCAGCGGCTGTTTGTTTCGCGCAGCTTGAGTTTGCTGTGCACGAGCCCATCAGAGTGGGTGGCAGTGCCGATCGCCACATACTATGATACGGTCCGGTTTACATACGTTAGGGTTGCTGAGTGGCTGACGAGCATGCTGAAGATCGAGGCGGCGATGCGCCGCATGACGACCGGAATGCGCATTCCCAGCCAGAAGCTAGGTCGAAGGACGGTGTCGAGGAGAACGACGGCGTAAAGAAGCCCTCGCTTCTCGAGCGCTATCCGATCATCCGCTACGTCCTCATCGCCGCGCTCGTTGCGGGCATCGTCGCGGCGGTCGTCTGGTACATGAACTACCGCGCGAGCGGCCAATACCTGCAGTCGACCAACAACGCCTATGTGCGCGCGGACTTCGTGACCGTTTCACCGAAGGTGGGCGGCTATGTCGAGCGTGTCCTCGTCGCCGACAACCAGCCTGTCCGCCGCGGCCAGCTGCTCGCCGTCCTCGATCCTCGTGACTACCGCGCCAATGTCGAACAGGCGCAAGCTCAGATTGCCGCGGCCGGCGCCAACATCACGACCGCGCGCCGGACGCTTGACGAGCAGCAGGCCACTGTCGCTCAGGCCGCCGCCCAGGTTGCGAGCGCCGAGGCTGCCGCGGCAGCGGCAGAAAACGAGGTAAGACGTTACGAACCGCTCACTCGGACAGGGGCGGAATCGCGCGAGCGCCTCGCCAACCTCGTCCTGCAGCGTGATCGAGCCGCCGCGGAGCTGCGCGCGCAGCGCGCCGCCTACCTCGCCGCCCGTCGCAGTGTCGCCACACAAGCGGCTCGCATCGGCCAGGCGGAGGCGCAGCGCGGCACCGCGCAGGCGCAGCTTGCGCGCGCCTCGACGGACCTCGGCGCCGTCGAGATCCGCAGCAGCATCGACGGCGTTGTTGCCGACAAGGCGGTCCGGGCCGGGCAATATGTCCAGCCTGCGACCCGGCTGATGTCGGTGGTGCCGGTTGATCAACTCTACATCGAGGCCAATTTCAAGGAGACCCAGGTCGCGCTGATGCGCGTCGGGCAACCCGTGACCATCAAGGTGGATGCACTGGACGGCGCCGAACTGCGCGGCCGGGTTGCGAGCTTCTCGCCAGGCACGGGCGCGCAGTTCTCGCTCATCCCGCCCGAGAACGCGACCGGGAACTTTACCAAGATCGTTCAGCGAGTGCCCGTGCGGATCAGCATTGAAGCGGGGCCGGAGGCGCGCCGGGTGTTGCGTCCCGGCCTGTCGGTCGAGGTTACGGTCGACACGATCAGCGCAAAAGGAAGTCGTGACCGGATCGAACAGGAAACCGAGCGGCTTAAGCACGACGAGACGCAGGGCGGGCGCTGATGGCGGCCGAACGCGCCGGCCTGCGCGACTGGCTCGCCGTCGCAGCGGGCACGATCGGGTCGTTCATGGCGCTGCTCGACATCTCGATCGTCAATGCGGCCTTGCCCACCATCCAGGGCGAGATCGGCGCGAGCGGAACGGAGGGCACCTGGGTCGCGACCGCCTATCTCGTGGCGGAAATCGTCATGATCCCGCTTAGCCCCTTCCTCGTGCGTCTGTTCGGTCTGCGCAACTTCCTTCTGGGTGCGGCGATCAGCTTCACCGGCTTCTCGATCATGTGCGGCATCTCGACGACGTTGCCGATGATGATCGCCGGGCGTGTAGGGCAAGGCTTCACCGGCGGTGCGCTGATCCCGACCGCGATGACCATCATCGCGACACGGCTGCCGCCATCGCAACAGCCGATCGGCACCGCCGCGTTCGGCGGCACCGCGATCCTCGGTCCGGTGCTCGGGCCGATCATCGGCGGCTGGCTCACCGACAATTACAGCTGGCACTACGCCTTCTTCCTGAACGTGCCGGTTTGTGCCGGGCTCGTCCTGCTCCTGCTGTTCGGGCTCAAGCATGAGCGTCTGCGGCTCGACCAGCTGCGCCATGCCGACTGGTTCGGGATCGCAGGGCTCGCAATCGGCCTGGGTGCGCTCACCGTCATGCTCGAGGAGGGGCAGCGCGAGATGTGGTTCGAATCCGCCATGATCGTGAAACTCGCGATCGCCACGGTCTTCGGCTTCGCGCTCATCACGATCGGACAGGTCCGCTCCGCGCATCCGGTGCTCAAGCTGTCACTGATCTTCAGCCGCTCCTTCGGCAGCGTATTCGTCCTCAGCCTCATCATCGGCGTCGTGCTCTACGGGGTCACCTTCCTCATCCCCCAGTTTCTCTCGTCGATGGCGGATTACAGCGCGCTGCAATCGGGCAAGGTGGTCTTCGTCTCCGGCATCCCCGCCCTGATGCTGATGCCGTTCCTGCCGCTCGCGTTCAAATATCTCGACGTCCGGCTGGCGGTCTTTGTCGGCATGACGCTGATCGGCGTCAGCTGCGCGATGGACTGGCATCTCACCGCGCGGTCGGCCGGTGGGGACCTGACGAACTCTCAGCTCGTGCGCGGCTTTGGGCAGATCTTCGCCATGATGTTCCTCAACCAGGCCGCGATCAGCGCCGTGGCGCCCGAAGACGCAGGCGATGCGTCCGCGCTGTTCAACGCGGGGCGAAACCTTGGCGGATCGATCGGCCTGGCGCTGATGGCGACCCTCCAGGACCGGCAGACCTTTCTGCATTTCAACCGGCTGGGCGAAACGGTGTCGGCCAACGCGGCGACCACGCAGGAATGGTTCGCTAAAGCCATGGTCATGCCGTCCGGCGAAGCCGGCGCGTATCGGCAGCTCGCCGGTCAACTTCTCGAACAGGCTACCGTCATGGCCTATAACGACCTGTTTTTTGCGCTGGGCGTCGCGATCGCGATCACGACGCCGCTGGCGCTGTTCCTCCGCCCGATCTCCTCCGACACGCAGATGGCGATGCACTGATGAAGCGACTTGGCTGGGCCATTCTCCCCGCACTCCTGACTGGATGCGTCGTCGGCCCCAACTATGGAGGCCCGCCGGGCGTTGCGAGCGGGGAGCGCGCCGGGTCGACATTTCGCCGCGCGGATCAGGCCGTCACGTCACCGCAGACCCCTGTCGCACGCTGGTGGGAAGGCATGGGCGACGCGCAGCTCACGATGCTGATCGACCGGGCGCTTGCCTCTAATCCGGACGTGGCGATCGCCGAGGCGCGCATCCGCAAGGCGCGCGCCAGCTTGCGCGAACAGCGCGCGAACCAGCTTCCCACCGTCTCGGGGTCAGGGACTGCGATCGTCGCCGATCTTCCCGCCGGCTCGCTCGCGCTGCCGACGCAAGGCGAGCAATCCGATCGTACCAGGGCCGAATTCTACAACGCCGGCCTGGACGCGTCTTGGGAGATCGATCTGTTCGGCGGCCGACGCCGTGCCGCCGAAGGTGCCGAAGCCCAGGCGCAGGCAGCCGAAGCCAATAGGGCCGATGCGCAGGTTCGTCTCTCGGCGGAGGTTGCCCAGAATTATGTGACCTTGCGCGAACTTCAGCAGCGTCTGATCCTGGCCCGCCGCTCCGCAGCGCTTCAGCAGCGATCACTCGCCCTGCTTCAACAGCGTGAGCAACGCGGTGCATCGTCGCGCGACGAGGTGGTTCGGCTCCAGACCGAGCTGACCCGCACGGAGGCCGGGCTGTTGCCGCTCGAAGGGCAGATCGCAACCACGCTCGACCAGCTTGCCCTGCTCACCGGCGACGAACCCGGTGCTCACGACGCCTTGCTGTCTTCCCCCGCGCCGATCCCGATGATCCCGAGGAATGTCGCGATCGGCGATCCGGCCGCCATGCTGCGACGCCGGCCGGACATTCGCGCAGCCGAGCGGCAGCTGGCGGCATCGAACGCGCAGATCGGTGTCAACGTCGCCCGGCAGTTCCCATCAGTCAGCATCATGGGTATCATTGGCCTCGGTGGTCCCAATATTGCCGATGTGATCGATCCTGACAGCGTCGCGGGCCTCCTCCTGCCGCGAATCAGCTGGAGCTTCCTCGACTTCGGCCGTAACCGTGCCCGGGTCGAGCAGGCGCGGGCCGACCGCGACGAGGCGGAAGCACAATACCGCAAGGCGGTTCTCGGCGCGCTGTCGGACGCGGAAAGCAGCCTGACCCGCTTCGGGAATCAGCGCCGGAACCTGTTTTCGTCTATCGAGAGCCGGCACGGCGCCAAGCAGTCAGCGACCTATGCCGGGCAGCGATACGCGCAGGGAGCGATACCGCTGACCACGTCCATCGATGCCGAACGCGCGGCGCTGGCTGCCGACCAGTCGGTGCTGGAAGCCACTGGCGAGCTTGATCGTGCCTTCGTTGCCCTTCAAAAGGCGATGGGACTTGGATGGAGCCAGCCGTGACGGTCTTCCAACTATGCGAGCGGAGGGCGCCGACCGCGTGACGGCTCCGCTTCTGCCGCCCCCTGCCCAGTATCTGCGTGATGACGCGATCAGGGGAGGAATGGACCTGATGTTCTTCGCCCACAGATCCCATCTGGCGCATGCCGACGCCGAACTGGCGACGCGTAACCTCGGGCGGGCGCATCACCGCGCCCTGTATTTCCTCGGCGGGTACCCGGAAATCTCTGTCAGCGAACTGCTGGACGTTCTTTGCGTCTCGAAGCAATCGCTTGGCAGGGTAATGCGGGATCTGATGGATCGCGGGCTCGTCTGCGGCCGTGTCGGGGAGCGCGATCGTCGTCAAAAGCTGCTTTCTTTGACCGATGAGGGGCGAGCGCTCGAAAACGCGCTTTTCGAGGATCTCAGGCGCAACATGGCGAACGCTTACCAAGCGGCAGGAGAAACAGCCGTCACGGGCTACTGGATCGTAATGCAGCAGCTCATGCGCGGCGAAGCACGGGAGCAATTCCGCCGGCTGCACTCCAGGCAGTGATCGCCGCAAACAAGTGCCGGACCAGGTCGAAGGGGGCTTCGTCGACCTGGCCCGGCGGGTATCACCTATCCTGCAAGCCCGGAGGGAGTAAGCGACTTGCCGGTGGTGAGCTCGTTTTCCAGCACAGGGACCGCAGTACCGGCAACCTGCTGCAGCGCCGGGTCGGTCCCATCCTGTGCATAGCCCTTATGCACCGCCCACGCAGCCTGCTGAACCTGCGCCGACTGGGTCAGATACAGGTTGTCGAAAGCGCTCTTCGGCGCCTTCTGGAGCAGCTTTAGGAGGGCGGCGCGGTCGGCGGACAGGTTCGAGGGCGGCGCCTTGATCGTGCGCTGATCATTCTTCAGCGCTGCCAGCAGCGCCTTGTGGCTGCTCTGCGTTTCCGCCAGCACGCGCTTTGCGTAGGCCTTGACGTCGTCCCGCTGCGCGCGCGTCGCGGCGAGCTGCGCGGCCTTGATCTGGTAGAGGTTGGCGTCGGCCGCGGCGAGCACGTAATTAGGGCCGCTCTGGCCCGAGATCGGCGAGACGCCGACGTCGGCGCTGGTCATCGTTCCCGAAGTGGCGGGCGAAACGGCCTGCGCCAACACCGTAACCGGCGCCAGGGTGAGCAGCGCAGCGACAATCGCAATCTTCATAGAGGGCCTCCGTTGGTGTTGTCAGGCATTGACCGAAATCAACCGGCCGAACGATAAAGAAACGGAACGGTTCCCTTTTGCGAAACTGATTTGGCAAACCTATGGGATGGTGGCCGCTCGGACGGCTGGAGGTGCGCGGCGATGAAGAACACGACCGCTCGGGCAACCGTCTCAACGCCGAGTCGGTCGATAGCTGAAGCGGCAGGCCAGATTGCCGGGGCTTTTTTTCGCGAGAACGAACTCTCGAGTGTCTCGATCGTGTCCGCCCTGCTCTGCGTTGCATGCCTTAGTGGCTGCGACCGGACTCCTCGCGAGGCGCCTCCGCGAGCGACGGACACCATCAGCGTGCCCCCGCAGACTTCTACCATGGATGTCCCGATTGTTGCAGACATGGACAAGCTGGCGGCAAGCCTCGAACAGGCGGTTCCGCGTCGCCTCTGGTCGATCGACAAGCCGGGGCAGACCTGCCTCCCGCCGAAAAAGGTCAAGATCCTCTTCGCGAAGATCAAGACGCCCGCGATCCAGTGCCGCATCACCGGCACCGTCGTCCGAGGGCCGCTGGTGCTGGAGGGCTCGGGCAAAACGATCATTGTCACCATGCCGCTTCACGCCGCGATCAGCGCCCGCGACGTGGGCGGCGTGCTCAGCCGGGAAACGGCGGAGGCGGACGCCCGCGTCCGGGCCGTGGTCAGGCTCGACATCGCCCGCGACTGGTCGCCGCGCGCAACGGTGTCGATCGCCTACGACTGGACCGACGAGCCGCACGTCGACTTCCTCGGCCAGCGAATCGAGTTCACCAGCAAGGCCGACGCCAAGCTCGCCGGCGTCGTCGAGCGCCTGGAGCGCTCGCTGCCGCAGGAGCTCGGCAGATTGCAGCTGCGCGAGCAGATCGCGCAGGTCTGGGGGTCGGCGTTCACCTCCGTCCAACTGAACCGGGCGAACCCGCCGGTGTGGATGCGGATCACGCCCCGGCAGTTGAGCTACGGAGGCTACACCATTTCGCGCAACCGGGTGAACCTGGCGCTAGGGATGACGGCGGGGACGGAGACTTTTGTCGGCGATCGGCCGCCTGATCCGCAGCGCCGGCCGCTCCCCGACATGACGCGCACGCAGCCCGGACCCGGCCGCATCCTGTTCGCCATCCCCGTCATCGCCGACTATCCTCAGCTGGAGCCTGTGCTCGCCAAGGCATTGGCGAAGCGTTCCCGCCGGCCCTTCGAAGTGCCTGGTGTCGGGGCCGTGCGCGCGCAGTTTCACCAGGTGACCGTCTACGGCACCACGGGTGACAAGATCGCGGTCGGGCTTCGCTTCAGTGCGGCAGCCGAAGGTGGGGAGCCTGCGCAAGGCACGATCTGGCTTACCGCCACGCCGCGGAACGCCGTCAACGATCGCCGTGTAGCGTTCGACGATCTCACTGTCGCCGGTGTGGCCGACTCGGTCGGGACAAGCCTGCTCCTGAAGCTCGCCAACACTCCCGGCATATCAGGCACTGTGTCAGCCGCGCTGACCCAGAACTTCGAAAAGGATTTCGACAAGCTAATCGGCAAGATCACCCGTGCGATCGACGAAAAGCGGATTGGCGACATAATCGTGCGTGCCCGTGTGACGGACGTGCGGACGGGCCAGTTGAAGGCGGCGGGGCAAGGCGTCTACCTACCGGTATGGGGGCGCGGCACGGCCACGATTAGCCTTGCGCCAGTACGGGCCAGAAATTGAGATCTCGCTGCAGCCTTCACGGCTGCTTGACCGTCCCAGCGGCAACGCTGCCGCCTCTTTCCATCCTAGCAGAATTATTCAGAGGTCGAATTGAGTCCGGCTCTATCTCACGGTATCGTCGGACACGCATCGCTCTGCTTGGTCGCCCGGTGGAGGGCTGTAACGCGCTTGACTTGTGCGATGCTGCAGCCCGCTAGCGCCGCCGTTTTCGCTATGCTCATCCCTGCCTCACGAAGTGAGACAATGCGGCGATGATGGGCCAAGTCTGGTTTTCGACCGGTATAGCGTCCCTCCCGCTTGGCGATCGCTATGCCCTCCCGCTGCCGCTCGCGGCGCAGTTCGTAATCATCGCGAGCGGTCTGAAGCGCAACCCTCAACAACATGTCTTGAACGGCCTCTAGGACGATGCGCGTCACCCCGCCATTGTCCTCAGCAAGATCGGTAAGGTCCACAATTCCTGGTACGGCTAGCCTCGCTCCCTTGTCGCGGATAGCGGTGACGAGCCTCTCCGCCTCAGCCAACGGCAGGCGGCTGATCCGATCGATCTTTTCGGCGATAACGACTTCGCCCATTTGCAGGTCGGCTATCATGCGAAGCAACTCGGGCCGGTCAGGACGCGCGCCGGAAGCCTTCTCGCGATAAACAGCTGCGACATAATACCCCGCGGTACGCGAGGACACGACCATCGCCTCTTGGCGTTCAAGATCCTGCTCATCGGTGCTGACGCGCAGGTACACGCGAGCAGCGCGGACGGTCGTACTCATGTTGGCTCCGTTGGGTATACTCAAATGAGCGATGGGCTAATTTGCCAGCTACGAAATCGACGGAGCCGAGAACAAAGTGGGACTCGTTGCTCTTTACTTCTGAACAGCTGGGTCAGCTGTTCAGGGGTAAGCGTCCGGTCACCTCCGTCGGGCGGGGAAGCAGTCGGCCGGCAGTCTGCCTAATTACAGCCGCGGGAAAGGGCGCTACGATCTCGACGAGGGGAGCTGCGAGTGGTCGATCAGGTGATTGTGCGGCGCACGTTCAAAGTTGATGGACGCGATGCCGAGTGCCGTTTTCTGAGACCGGAAGAGGATGGTGGGAGCTTCTTCTGCCGATATGAGATTGACTGACCTGAGGGCGCCAAGGGTCACAGGGCTGGCGGTGTCGACGAAGTGCAGGCCCTCTTGCTCGCCATGATGGGCGCACACGCAAATCTGTTAGCCGCGCGGAACATGGACGGGCGGAATGTTGAATGGCTGGACGGGCAAAGCCTCGGAATGCCCATCGCGCGATCCATCCGAGACTGGGATCCCGAGAACGAAATTTGACGCCGGCTAGCAGCCGCCTTCTACCACATCAGGCATTTACGCCGGTGTCGCCTGCGTCCAGTTCCACGGCAGCAACTCGTCAAGCCGGTTGATCGGGTGACCTTGCCCGACGCGGTGGAGCACGTCAGCGAGCCAGTGCTGCGGGTTGACGCCGTTGAGCTTGGTGGTTTCGAGCAGGCTGTACATGGCGGCAGCGCGCTCCCCGCCGCAGTCGGCACCGGCGAACATCCAATTCTTCCTGCCGACGGCGATGCCGCGCAGCGCGTTCTCGGCGAGATTGTTGTCGATCTCGAGCCGGCCATCTCCGGTGTAGGCGAGCAGCGCCGGCTTGAGCCGGACCGCATAGCGCAGCGCCTCCGCCAACGGCGTGCGCGCGGACACCTGACCCAGCACATTGTCGGCCCAGGCGAAGAAGTCGAGCGCAGTCAGCTTTGATAGCTTGCGTGCCTTGCGGCGGTCGTCATGCGGGTCCTGCACAATGCCGCGCTCGACCTCGTACAGGTCGCGGATCTTGCGCAGCCCCTCGGCCGCAACCGAGCTTGGGTCGGCCTGGAAGACGTCGTGGAGCTTGCGCCGGGCATGCGCCCAGCAGGCGACGGGTGTGATGGGGCCAGGCTTGCGGTCCGGGTCGTAGAGCCGCTCGAACCCGGCATAGGCATCGGCCTGCAGGAAGCCGGTGAACGCCTTCAGATGCTCGCGCGGGCGTTCGCCCTTGCGGTCGGGGCTGTAGCGGAAGAGAGCAGCCGGCTTGTCGCTCGGCCGCCATCGTCGGTTGTCGCGCAGGTACACCCACAGCCGCCCCGTCGCGGTCTTGCCGGTGCCGGGCGCCAGCACCGGGACGGGCGTGTCGTCGGCGTGGAGCTTGGGACTGGCCATGACGTGGGTAGCAATGCGGTCGACCAGCGGCTGCAGTAGCCAGCTGACCTGGCCCAGCCAGTCGGCCAGCGTCGAGCGGCTGAGGTCCACGCCTTCGCGGGCGTAGATCTGAGACTGACGGTAGAGCGGCAGGTGGTCCGCGAACTTGGACACGACCACGTGCGCCAGCAGTCCCGGTCCGGCACGCCCGCGCGGGACCGGCAGCGCCGGTGCCAATGCCTGGGAGATCGCGTCGCAACGCGTGCAGGCAAGTTTGGGGCGGACGTACCGCATGACCTGGAAGCGAGCCGGCACATATTCCAGCACCTCGGTCACGTCCTCGCCCAGCGCCGACATGGTGCCGCCGCAGGCGGTGCAGCCGTCCGCCTCCGGTGCGGGGTGGATGACCTCCTGGCGTGGCAGGTGCGCGGGCAGCGGCTCGCGCCGAGGCTTGCGGCCGGGTGCCTGAAGCACCTCGGGCGACACATCACCTGCGACCACGCACGCGGCATGGGCGTGCTCGGCTTCCAGGTCCTCCAGCGTCAGCTCGAGCTGGTCGGCCAGCAGCGTCAGCCGCTCGGACGACTGGCCGAACTTCATGCGGCGCAAGCGCGCGAGTTGGAGCTTGAGCTTCTCGATCTGAAGCGTGGTCAGCTTGACCGCGTTCTTGGCCGCGTCGAGATGTTCGCGGGTGGTCTGATGAGCGGTGCGCTCGGCTTCCAGCGCCTGCTCCGAGGCCACGAGCCGGGCCTGCATGGCGGCGACCAGCGCCCGCACGTCGTCAGGGTTTTCCGGTATGTCTATCCCACCCGGCGACATGGTTCTGTGTACCAGACGGGCGACTCGCGCCCAAGCGCAAACCACGCTTTTCTGCGGTTTTCACACCTACATCTGCACCGGCAGTCTTGGTGCCGGAGGGGCCACGGTGCGGCGCCAGTCCATCGCCTCGATGAGCAGCGCGAACTGCGCCGGCGTCAGCACCACGCCGCCCTCGACCAGCGGTGGCCAGACGAAGCGGTGCCGCTCCAGCCGCTTGGCGAACAGGCACAGGCCGGTGCCGTCCCAGTGCAGCGCCTTGAGGTAGCTGCCGCTCCGGCTGCGGAACAGGAAGACGTGGCCGGCATAGGGCTCGACCGCGAACAGCGGCCGCACCAGCGCCGCCAGCCCGTCGAAGCCCAGCCGCATGCTGACCGGCTTGCTGGCGAGATAAACCTTGGTACCGGGCGCCAGTGAGATCACGACGCTTCCCTCAAGGCCCGCAGGACGCGCGCCAGCGCCTTCTCGTTGACGTAGCTGTCGACCGACAGGCGAACGCCGCTGGCCAAGTCGATGTCGATGCCACCCGGCCGGCCGCCCGGATGCGGGCGGACCAGGTCGTCAGGGGCTGGCGTGGCCTCGCGGGCAGGTGCGGCGCTCTTGCGCTCGACTGGCATTGCGAGCGCCACGACCGGTTCGGGCGGAGCAGCGTCCGCAACCACGCCGTACGGGATGAACTGTAACGGTTCGCTGGCGATGCGCTCCGCCTCTCGGCGCGTCTTACGCCAGCCGTGGATGAGACTGGCCGAGATGCCCAGCCGGCGCGACACGCCGACCACCGTGGCGCCGGGCTCATCACACTGCGCCAGCACCGCCGCGCGCTCCTCGTCCGAATACCGCCGGCGGCGCTCAACCCGCGTGATGACCTCCATGCGCCCCATCCGCACTCTCCTTACGGAGTGCGAAAGGACACTCCGAGAGCCGACCGCCTCGCGCAGCTGCGCCGCGCCAGCAACACGCGTCAGACCGGACGCTTACGTTCAGGGTTACCGCTAGCGTCTATCCTGCATCGAATTAGCCGCTCACCTGTATCACTCGTGCTTTTGGGTGCGATCGGGATCGAGGGCGTGCTACCGAGCAACGACGCTCATGCTGCCGTCCGTTTCCAGAACCACCAGGGCTATAGCGTCAAGACCATCGAACCCGGCACCCCGAACGGCGGCTTCAACCTCGTCCCCGAAGTGACTCTCTCGCGTTTCATGGCATCCGAAAGCATGATCCCCTTTTCGACCAGGATTGTCGGTTCGGCCTTGACCCAACTTCGGAAGCGCTTCGACCGCGTCGAGAGCCACGTGACGGCAAGCTGCGCGCCCGCCAGCATAACGAAAGCGGTTACACCTTCGGCAAGCGCGACGTCCTTGGACAGGATCACGGTGGCCAGGGTGGATCCAAGCGCTACGGTGACGATCAGGTCGAACGCGTTTATCTTCGACAGCGTTCGCTTGCCCGTCGTCCTCAGGACAAGGATGAGCAGGACGTACGCACACAGCCCCACCAACAGTGTTCGCCACACGCCCGGAGCTCCAGCGAAGAACATTTGCTCGCTCATCATGGCGCCCCCGTCCTCTGCGCAGAAGCGTCATGGACCGACATCGATTGCTTCCGGCTTTGCTACCGACGCCCCTTTACCGGAGAAGCCGAGGGCTGCCGCTATGGGCGCGTTCCAGCCGTACGGGTCCGTCCGATAGGCGACCTGGCCTTCGGATGCGACGAAGACGTTATGGTAGAGCATGCGCACCGGGATTTCTCGTGGCAAAGCAACGAACCGCTGCCGCCCGGTATCGCGAGCGCGCTGCCACTCGCTTGCCACGCCCTCCTGCTCGGCGAGCATCTCGGCGAAGCCAAGCGCATCGGCGACCCGGACGCACCCGTGGCTGAGATGGCGCTGACTACGCTCGAAGAGATGACGGGACGACGTATCGTGGAGGTAGATGGCGTGCTGGTTGTGCATGTCGAACTTGACGAGGCCGAGCGCATTGCCGCGTCCCGAACGCTGCACGATCCAGCCGCCCCGGCGAAACATGTTGTGCGCGCGTAGATAGCGCCGGCTGACCCCTGCGAGTTCGCCGTGCTGGATCGACTTTGGGATGGTCCATGTTGGATTGGCGACCACCCGGTAGATGGGCGACGACAGCGCGGGTGTTTCCTTTCCTGGCTCACCCACGATCACCTTGCGTTCGTCGACAAGTGCGCCGTCCCGGTAGTATCTCAACGTGGCCGCCGCGGTGTTGACGTCGATGCGGGTCAGCGGCGGATTGCGGGACAGCCAGCGTCGGCGCTCCAGTGCGACAGCCAAGGCTCGGGCGTGGTCACCGGGCCCGAGGTTCAACACCGCCAGGGTATCGGGGCCGACGATCCCGTCAGCCGCGATGCCGTAATCCCGCTGCAGCCGGGTGACGGCGTCCGCAAGCGCCGGATTGTAGGGGTGACTACACGAAAGTGACGTATCTGCACGGAAAGGGCGAACGGATAGCGAACGTCACGCGGCAAGTAGGGAGTTGACGGCGCGCAGCGGTCGCAAGGCGTCCGGATCGGGTTGATCTTCAACATTCCAGCTATAGTCACCGGTCAGCGAGATATGCTCCCAGCCCAATGGCGCGATGTGGCGTGCGATTTCGTCGGCTGTGCCGATGTCCGCCAGCGCCATTTCGAGATAGCGAGTGTTCCACAAGATGATGGCGGCGACGAGCAGGTTGAGGCCGGAGGCGCGATAGGTCTGGTTCTCGAACCGACGATCGCGCAGTTCGCCGAGCTGGTTGAAGAAGAGCGCGCGGGCGAGCGCGTTGCGGGCTTCGCCTTTGTTGAGGCCCGCCTGGGTGCGCCGGCGCAGGTCGATGTCGCGCAGCCAGTCGAGCATGAAAATGGAGCGTTCGAGGCGGCCCAGCTCGCGTAGTGCGAGGGCCAGTCCGTTCTGTCGCGGATAGGCGGACAAGCGGCGCAGCATTGCCGAAGCAGTGACGGTGCCGGTGCGGATCGACGTGGCGAACCGCAGCAGTTCGTCCCAATGCGCCGCGACATGACCCAATGCGATCGGTTCGGCCGTCATGCCGGCAAGCAAGGGGCCGGATTCTTGGCCGGGAAGGAGGTGTAAACGACGCTCCTTGATGTCGCGCAGGCGCGGCGCGAAGCGGTAGCCGAAGAAGGGCATGAGGCCGAACACATGGTCCGATGCCCCGCCCGTATCGGTGTAGTGCTCCTCGATCGTCAGGCCGGTCTGGTGATACAGCAAGCCATCCAGCACATAGGGCGCTTCGCCAGCGGTCGCCGCGATCACCCGACTTGCGAAGGGGTCATATCGATCCGAGACATGGGTGTAGAAGGCAACGCCTGGTTCGTTGCCGCTGCGCGCGTTGATGTCGCCGATCGCGGCCCCACGGCCCCCGGCATGAAATTGCTGTCCGTCGCTCGACGAAGTGGTGCCGTCTCCCCACAGCGCGGCGAGCGGCATGGCGCGATGGGCGTCGATCAGCCTTCCCAACGCTTCGCCATAGGCGGCTTCGCTGATGTGCCAGTCGTGAAGATGGGCGAGCTGACGCAGACTTGCGCCCCGGCAGGTTTCCGCCATGCGTGTGAGGCCGAGATTGATGCCATCGGCGAGGATGACCGTGAGCAGCGCATTGCGATCGTCGGCTTCCCGGCCCGAACGACGATGGATGAAGCATTCGCTGAACCCGGTCCAGGCATCGACCTCCAGCAGAAGATCGGTGATCTTCACGCGCGGCAGTCGATCATAGGCGGCGCGACGGGCAATCTCGGTGGCGGGCGGTGTTGCCGCCTTCAGCGGCGAGATGATGAGACCGTTTTCGTCAAGCTTAACCTGGGGCAGCTCCCCTTGCCGTGCAAGGACCGTTACCTGCTCGATCGCCGTGTCGAGCCTGGTGCGCCGTTCCTCGATATGGCGCTCGAAATCCGTTTCGATGGCGAGCGGCAACGGCCCCTTCTCGCGCAGCGCCGCAAAGGTCGCCGGCGGTATGAGATAGCTGTCGAAATCGCGAAACTGCCGGCTTCCCGCGACCCATATATCCCCGGCTCGCAACCGCTCGCGTAGTTGCGACAAGGCGCATAGTTCATAAGCGGCACGATCAACGATGCCATCCCGCAGGACGAACGGGCGCCATGCGGGCGGCACAAAGCGTAGCGGCACGCGATCAGGCAAGCGCCGTTTGCCGGTCCGATATAGCTCCGCGATGATGGCCAGCGCTGACAGGAGCCCCTGAACCGCGCCGGCGCCGCGAAACTCGAAGGCGTTGAGAAAAGCGCCGACAAAGAGCTTCACCGTCCGATGCCGCTCGATCAATTCGGCGGTGCGATCGACGGTTTCCGGTCGCCCGAGCACTTCGGCCTGCTCGACGGCCACGGCGAAGTGCTGCCAGTCCAGCGCCTCGATCTGCGCCAGAGAATCCACGCCCTTGCTGCGCGCGTCGATGAGGAGGCGGCAAGACCCCGTGAGCGTCCGGAGGTGGCCTTGCAACTCGCGCACCGTCTTGAGGGCTTTGTCGCGGGTCCGGTTCTCGGCGCGGCGCGCCATGCTGCCCAACAGCTTGTCGAACATCGTCAGGGTGGCGTCGGTCAGGCTTTCCTCAAGCCGGATGCCGGTTGCCGCCAGCGTCGCATGGCGGCGCAGGGCATTGAGTTCGCCAAGGTGCTGGGGTGTGATGCGGCTGCCTTCGTCCGCCAGCCTGTCAAAAGTCAAAGCCGGGATCATGTCGGCACGGGCGCGATCGAGGCCCAGCGCGCGGATATAGGCGAGCCGTTCGATCAGGCGCAGGATGTTGCGCGCTGCCGGCGATTGTGGCGCATTGCGCATCCAGGATAGCCATGTCGCGACCTGCCCCGGTCGTCGGGCCAGCAAATCGTCCAGGCCCTGAAGGGTGTCAGGCAGCAGGCCATTCGTGAGCACTTCATAGGTAAGCTGTTCGGCTTGCTGGCGCGCCCGCCGCAGCACCGCTTCGAGAATCGACGGAGAAGGCAGGAGGATCTGCAGGCGCCGGAGTTCATCGACGATGACGTCTGCCATCTGGCCGGGGTGTATGATGGTCTGCGCGATTGGGACCGAGAAGGCGACAACTTCACGGAAAGCGTTGCGGTCAAAAATCCTGAACCCGTGCGATCGTCGGATTTCGACGAGATGCTCGCGACGGGTCTGGTCCCGATGGGCATAATCCGCGAAGGCTGCCGGCGCGACGCCGAGTTGCTGCGCCACATAGGCGAGCACAGGAGCGGGCGGGACTTCGCCCGCTTCCAGCGCACGGCCAGGCCATCTCATATATAGCATGAGCATCGCATAGCCGAGCCGGGTGGCATCGCCGCGACGGCGGCCGACAATTTCCAGGTCGTCGCTGGTCAGCGTATAATGACGCGCGATCTCGCGCTCCTCGAGCGGCGCGCCATAATGCCTCGCCCAGATTTCCAGGCTCACCAGTCGCCGTCTCGCCAAGCATCATCTCCTTCGCTTTGCGTGTCCGTCAGACGGTCCTCTGGCGGCCAACAGGAATATGTCCGTTAACTCTGGACCTGTAACGGCGATTCGGACAAGATCGCATAATGACGGGAAAACGGACAGGATCGGGCATCATGTGGCGCTGATCGGCTATGCGCGCGTCTCGACCGCAGACCAGAAGCTGTCGCTCCAGCTTGACGCGCTGAACACTGCCGGGTGCGACCGTATATTCGACGATCACGCATCCGGGGCAAAAGCCGATCGGCCTGGCCTAACCGAAGCGCTCGCCTATTTGCGCCCCGGCGACACGCTGGTGGTCTGGAAACTCGACCGCCTCGGCCGCTCGATGAGCCACCTGATCGAGAAGGTCGGCGAGCTTGCGGCGCGCGGCATCGGGTTCCGCTCACTCACCGAGAATATCGACACCACCACTTCGGGCGGCATGCTGGTGTTCAACATCTTCGGCTCGCTGGCCCAATTCGAGCGTGACCTGATCCGTGAACGCACTCATGCCGGCCTCAAGGCCGCACGCGAGCGGGGCAACAAGGGTGGTCGCCGGCCTGTCGTTACCCCCGACAAACTACGTAAAGCGCGGGCGCATATCGCAGCGGGCCTCACTGTTCGTGAGGCGGCGGCCCGGCTCAAGATCGGCAAAACCGCCCTATACAAGGCTCTGGAAAACGCGTGAAACCGCTGGCGATCAAGAACTCGTGGGTGCTGGTCACAGGGGCTTCGACCGGTTTGGGCAGAGCGTCCGCCCTCCGCTTGGCGGCATCGTACCAGGCCAAGCCCCTGATTGTTGGACGAAGGCTCGACAACTTGCGGGAGCTACAGACCAAAATTGACGAGCGGTTCAATGTGCCGTGCGAGATTATAGTGGCTGATCAACGTGAAATCGAGGGCAGGGAGAAAATCGCGGCTAAGGTTGCAGAATTGCAAGTAACAGCCGCTTTGTTGGTTGCCGGAATGACGAGCGTTGGTTCATTTGATGCAGGCCGTGCCGACACTTATGCCGGGGTAATTGAAACAAACATACTCGGTTTCACGGATTTGCTGGCTCGCCTGATTGCGATTTTCAGGGAGCAGCCGTTTGAATCCTCAGTAATCGCCGTGTCGAGCCTGGCGGGCGAAACATCCGTGCCCTTCCAAGCGGTCTACGGCGCGTCGAAAGCCTATGTGAGCACCCTCATGCGAGCGCTTTCCGTGGAGCTTGCCGGGACGGGAGTGAGTGTTGGGTCTTTTGCACCCGGTGGAATCGACACAGACATGGCTGCCCTCAGCGATTTGAAGTGGGGGAGGTTGGGTTTGATGGACGTTGACCGGTGCGCGGCCCATGCAGTCCACGCTCTGGTTTATCGGCAATCCTTCGCCATACCGGGGATGGGCAACCAGCTCACATATTTGGCGAGCAGGGTTCTACCTCGATCGTTGGTCAATCGGATTGCCGCCCTCCCATATCGGCGCCCGTAGGGCGGCACCACATAAAAGGGGCAGGAAAGCCTGCGAATAGCATCTGCTGGCATCGTACCGGATTTGTTCGCCCTTAGCGTGCAGATACGTCACTTTCGTGTAGTCACCCCATGAGCACGGCGCTCGCGGCGAAGCTCGGCTTGAACGATGGTGAGCGGCGCATGATTAGCGGGCTGAGCGCCAAGGCCCCGGTGCTGCTGGTCCGCGACATCGACGTACAGCTCGCCCGCGAAACCCGTCGCTTACCCTTTGCCGTCGTTGGTGATCTGAGTTCAGTGTCGGCGGCCTTCGGACGACCGATCGATATCCTCCTCGGTGCCGATATGTTCACGGGTAGCTGCATCGCGCTCGATTTCGCGAAAAGGCGTATGGCGGTCGTCAAGTCAGGCACGTTTCTCGCCGGTCCCGACTGGCGCGCTGTCGCGCTCGGGCGCGGTGCCAAGCAGGAGCTGTTCATTCGAGCTTCCGTCTCGGGTTTGCCTCCCGTGCCCTTGATGATCGATCTTGGCAGCTCGGCCGCGCTGATGCTCTCGTCGGCCTATGCCCGCGATCAAGGGCTGTTGAACGGGAAGCTCGTCTCGACCGCGGCGATCGGCGGCGTCGATGGTGTGCGTATCAACGATGCTTTCACGATCCAGAACATCAACATCGAAGGGCTTGGCGTCTCGAACGTCCCCACACTCGGGATGAGAGCTTGGCTCTCCACCAGCACGGTTGGCAATGTCGGCCTACCGCTGATCGCTCAATTCGACGTGGTGTTCGACGTGACCGCCGGATTCGTGTGGCTCCGGCCACTCGGTCCTCGTCGTCGCCTGCCGATGCTGAAGGACCGTAGCGGCCTTGGCCTCGCAGCCTCACCAACGGCGCTCACCGTTGTTCATGTGGCGGCGAACAGTCCCGCGGAAAAGGCTGGCTGGGCGGTCGGCGACCGGATCGTGGCGGTGAACGGCCATTCGATCGATGCGAACTATACGCGTGGGGAGCTCTGGCAAGTGCGCTCCCGGCCTGCTGGCACCCTCGTAAAGCTGACGATGGCCTCGGGTGATGTGCGCGAGCTCAGGCTGGCCGATTATTATTGATCGGCTTGAGGGTGGCCTTTGCCGATCGCCTTCATGATCCGACAATCGGCCATGCGCGCCTTGGTGCAGCTCTGGCTGAGCATTGCCAACTCATCCCGCAACACCGCGAGTTGCGCCAGTCTCTCCTCCACATCCTTGAGGTGCTGAGCAGCGATAGCTGAGGCGGCACCACAATCCTGGTCCGGGTTCTGCGCCAGCCCCATCAACGAACGGATCTCGTCGACGGAGAAGCCAAGCCGGCGACCGTTGCGGATGAAGTGCAAACGCTCAATGTCACTGGCATCGTAGGTTCTGCGACCCGACGCCGTGCGAGGGGCGGATCGGAGCAACCCGATCGACTCATAAAAGCGGATCGTCGTCACCTTCGTCGAGGTCTCGCTGGCGAGCTGCCCAATCATCACCGGCTTCATCATGCCATCCTTGCTTATGCGAACGTGTCGCACATTTCGCTTGCTTCTACAGCGACTGGAGGTGGTAAGGAAGGCCGCATGAATGCTTCTACCGAAAGCTGCGGGTGCCACGGGGAGCCCGCGCGCGCGCAAACCGATCCGGCCTATCGCCGTGCGCTGCTGACCGTCGTGGTGCTCAACCTCGGCTTCGGAGTCGCCGAGCTGTTCGGCGGGTTCATCGCCGATAGCCAAGCGCTGAAAGCGGATTCCCTCGATTTTCTCGGGGACGGGTCGATCAGCCTTATCGGTCTTCTCGCGCTTGCCTGGTCCGCACGGGCGAGGGCAAAGGTCGCGCTGACGCAGGGGTTGTTTCTCGGTGCGCTTGGCGTGGGCGTAATCGGTTTCGCGATTTGGCGCGCCCTGAACGCAACCGCGCCCGATGCCGAACTGATGGGCACAATCGGCGTTGTCGCGCTCGCGATCAATGTCGTGTCCGCCTTGGTGCTTGCGCGTTTCCGGGAAGGGGACGCCAATGTTCGCGCGATCTGGCTGTTCAGCCGCAACGACGCGCTCGCCAACGTGGCGGTGATCGCCGCGGCCGGTCTGGTGGCGTGGACAGGAAGCGCCTGGCCGGACCTCGCCGTCGCCGGCCTCATCGCCCTCCTGTTCCTCCACTCCGCTTATGAAATCGTCACTGGCGCTCGGCGCGAATTGGGAGAGCGGTAGTGCGTCTGCTCGCGTTGATCCGGGCAATGCTCTCGTTGCGGCTGCTCTCCGCGCTCGCGGCGCTGCTGATCCCTGCTGCGGCAATCGCCGAACCCGGCGACGTGCAAACCGCATGGCGGCTGCTCGACTATATGGCCGTCGATTATGGCGGCGCGGTCGCCAACGGTCGGATCAAGAGCACGTCGGAATATGCCGAGATGACGGAGTTCGCCGCGTCGGTCTCGACACGGCTTCAGGGCCTGCCGGCGAAGCCGGAGCGTCAAGCCCTCATCCAGCGGGCTGCCAACCTCCAGGCGGTGATCGCGGAAAAGGGACCGACTGAACAGGTGGCAACATTGGCGCACGGGCTCGCGGCCGATCTGTTGCGCGCCTACCCGGTGCCGCTCGCGCCCGATAAGGCTCCGAACCTCGTCTCCAGCGATGCACTGTTCCGACAATCCTGCGCGTCCTGCCACGGGATGACGGGCAACGGCCGTGGCCCTGACGCCGCCAAGCTCGCTACGCCCCCGATTGCTTTCACCGATGCCGAGCGCGCGCGCCAGCGCAGCGTGTTCGCGCTCTATCAGGTGGTGACGCAAGGCATCGACGGGACCGCGATGCAGAGCTTCGCCGATCTGCCCAACGATCAGCGCTGGGCGTTAGCATTCCGAGCCGGGAGCTTCGCCTTCACGGATGCGCAGGCGCGCGAAGGCGAGCGGCTTTGGAAATCCGACCCGACCCTTCGCCGGCGCATTCCGGACCTGAAAACCCTGGTCGCGCTCACCCCGGCCGCGCTCGGCGCGGCGATCGGCGACGCCAAGGCTGACCCAGTGCTCGCGTTCCTGCGTCGTCATCCCGAACAGGTGATACAACAGGCTCCCGGCTCGCTCGCGGTCGCCCGCGCCAAACTCGCCGAAAGCGTGGCGGCTGCGCGGCGCGGCGATGCGCGCATGGCGAAAGAGCTGGCGCTGTCGGCCTATCTCGATGGGTTCGAGCCGATCGAGCCAACACTCACCGCGCGCGACGCGACGCTGATGGGTCGAATCGAGGGCGCGATGGGGGAGTTCCGCGCCTCGATCGACCGGGGCGCGTCGCCCGATGATCTCGCGGAGAAGGTCGCAGTACTGGGCGGCCTTTTCGACGATGCGGAAGCGGCGCTCGCGCCTGATGCCGCCACCGAAGCGTCCACGTTCCTGGGCGCGTTCACGATCCTGCTGCGTGAAGGGCTCGAAGCCCTGCTCATCGTTGTCGCCATGATCGCGTTCCTGCGTAAAGCCGAGCGCGGCGAGGCGCTGCGGTACGTGCATGGCGGCTGGGTCAGCGCGATCATCGCGGGCGGGATCACCTGGGCGGTCGCCACCTATGCGATCGGGATCAGCGGTGCGAGCCGGGAGCTGACGGAAGGGTTTGGCTCGCTGTTCGCCGCGGTCGTGCTGCTCTCGGTCGGGATTTGGATGCACGGCAAGGCGCAGGCCGATCAGTGGCAGCGCTATATTCGCGAGAAGATGTCGCGGGCGCTCTCGGGCGGGTCGGGCTGGTTCCTGTTCGGGCTGGCGTTCGTCGTAGTTTATCGCGAGGTCTTCGAGACGATCCTGTTCTATGCCGCGCTTTCGGCGCAAGGTGACAACGGGATGCTTCTCGCGGGGGCCGGGTCGGCGATTGGACTGCTCAGCCTGATCGCTTGGGCCATGCTTCGCTACAGTCGCAAGCTGCCGATCGCGCAGTTCTTCCGCTATAGCTCCTGGCTCATGGCGGTCCTGACCGTCGTGCTGGCGGGTAAAGGCGTCGCCGCGCTCCAGGAAGCCGGCCTTATCAACATCGCACCGCTCGCGGACGTGCCACGGCTGTCGATGCTCGGCGTGTTTCCCACTTGGCAATCGGTGCTGGCGCAACTCCTGATGGCGGTCGCCATTGCGGTCGGGTTCGCCTGGAACGGGCGCGACCGATCCCGCTCGGGTTCCGGCTCAGTGACCCTTGGTTCGAATTAGTGCAATGACATGAAAACCCTTCCGTGATAGAGGCAAGCTAGTGCGAGCCTTTTTGCCTTTCCTGACATGCCTGATGCTGGTCCTGACCAGCTTCTCCGGCATGGCCCATGCCGCCGATCTGGCGGGGGGAAGCATCGCGGGCGTTGAGTTCACGGTCCATACCGCCGGTGACATCGATCAGGTGCCATCGGACTCGGACAAGAATGTCCCGCATCATCACAATTATTGTCACGGACACGACGTCGGCGCGCCTGCGCGCACGACGATGGAATATACCCCCGTCCTCACAGTGCCCAAGCCGACAATCTCCGCCTCTGCGTCGCTCGACGGCCGCACCGGCATGGTCCATTTGAGGCCCCCCCAAGCCTGACGTCCGATTTGGGCGTGCGTTGGCGCGCCCCTGTCGATCATCGTCAGGAGTCCTATTTTCATGAATCGTATCCTCGCGGCCATGCTGGCCGCAGCGTCTTGCGCCACGATGGCGCAGGCGCAGGTCGGACCGTCCGCGCCTGTTGCGCAGGATGCGCCGGTCTACACGCTTGACCAAGCGGTCAGTGCAGCGGGCGGTTCGGCCCCTGCTGCGGAAGCGGCGACAGCTGGAATCGACGCGGCCCGTGCAGGTCGCACAGTCGCCGGCTTGCGGCCCAATCCGGTGGTTCAAGGCCAAGTCGAGAATGTCATCGGCTCCGGGCCGTATCGGGGGGTCCGCAGCGCGGAAACCACGGTCGGCTTTGCGATCCCGATCGAGCTAGGCGGCAAGCGCGGCGCCCGCGTCGCGGTCGCCAATGCGCAATTGTCCCGGGCCGAGATCCAGGCCGCGATCATCGCGGCGGATGTCCGGCTTCAGGTAACGCAGCTCTATGTCGAAGCGGTCGCGGCCGATCGCCGGGTAATGACAGCCCGCGATCAGGCGCGGATCGCCAGCGATGCGCTGCGGGCCGCGAGCGTTCGCGTGCAGGCAGGGCGGGCATCGCCACTCGAGCAACAGCGCGCGGATGTCGCGCGTATCAATGCCGACGCCAATGTGGAGCGGCAGCTTCGCTTGGCCGAGGCGGCCCGCGCCAATCTGGCGCGTCGGATCGGACGGCCGATCGACGGCCTGCTCGATGACACGCTGCTCGATCGCCTTCCCGATGTGAACGTCTATGGGCCGTTGGCACCGGTCAACACGACCGGCACACTCGCGCTGGCGGCAGCCAACGCGGATTTCTCCATTGCCGAAGCCGGCGTGCGGCTCGCGCGCGCCAATCGCGTGCCTGACCTGAACGTCGGGCCGTCGATCCGCCGCCTGGAAGCGACCAACGACATGGCGGCGGTGTTCAGCGTGTCGATCCCGATCCCGGTGTTCAACAATGGTCGCGCCGCGATTGCGCAGGCGACCGCGCAGCGGACCCAGGCGGATGCGCAGCGCCGCGTGACCGCGCTCGACATCGAACAGGCGATCACGGACGCGCAGGCGCAGGCGGCCAATGCCGCAACGACGGCTCGTGCGGCGTCGGGGCCGGCGCTGGCGGCTGCACAGGAGGCCGCCCGCATCGCGCGGATCGGCTATCGCGAGGGCAAGTTCGGCCAGCTCGAATTGCTCGATGCTGAACGCACGCTCGCCGAAACGCGGGTCGCCGCGATCGACGCGCTTGCCAATTACCAGAATGCCCGCGCGCAAGTGGAGCGACTGACCGCTCGTGCGCCCAATGGGGGGAATCAGTGATGAAGAGCTTTTATCTCGCGGGCGCGGCGTCGCTCGCCCTGCTCTTGGCTGCCTGCGGCGGCAAGGATGGCGGAAACGAGGCAACTGCCGAAGGCGCAGCTGCCAATGAGACGGCAGCGGGCACGGAAAAGGGCGGTGCTGAAGGCGGTCATGCCGGTGAAGGCGTCGTCACATTGGGTGCCGACCAGATCGCCACAGCGGGCGTCCAGGTCGGACGGCCGATCATCGGCGGGGCCGGGACGATCGAGCTGCCCGCGATCATCGAGGGCGACCCACAGGGAACGCAGGTCGTCTCGGCCGCAATTGCGGGACGCGTGGTCGCGCTCACCCGTAACCTCGGCCAATCGGTCGGACGCGGCCAGACCATTGCGGTCATCGAAAGCCGCGAGGCGGCGCAGATCAAGGGCGAGGTCGAGGCGGCGCGGGCGCGGCTTCAGCTCGCTAATTCGAACCTCGCGCGCGAACAGCGGCTGTTCGCGCAGAGAGTCTCCCCTGAACAGGATCTGATCGCCGCCCGCACAGCGGCGACGGAGGCGCGGATCGCCCTGACGCAGGCGCAGAGCATGGTTTCGGCGGCGGGTGTCGGCGGCGGCGGGCTCAACCGGCTCGGCATTGCCGCGCCGATCTCGGGCCAGATCATTGCGCGCCCCGTGACGCTGGGACAAACGGTCGCGGCGGATGCCGAACTCTATCGCATCGCCAACCTGAGCCAGGTGTCGATCGCGCTTAATCTCAAGCCCGAGGATGCGGGCCGGGTGCGTCCCGGCAATACGGTGCTGGTGAAGGCGGCAGGCCGTCAGGCGACCGCCCGCGTGACCTTCGTGTCGCCGGCGCTTGATCCGCAGACGCGGCTCGTGCCTGCGCTCGCCACCCTCGACAATCGCGGTGGCGAATGGCGGGTCGGCGAGCCTGTGACGGCAGCCGTGCAGCTCACGGGCAGCGGCGGGAGCGGGGCGGTCCGCGTGCCGACGACGGCGGTCCAGAGTTTCGAGGGCAAGTCGGTCGTGTTCGTGCGCACGCCCACCGGCTTCAAGGCGACCCCGGTCCAGCTCGGCGATGCGTCGGGCGACACGGTGATCGTCCGGTCGGGCCTGACCGGCAACGAACAGATCGCCACCACCGGAAGTTTCACGCTCAAGGCCGAGATCGGCAAGGGCGAAGCGAGCCACGAGGATTAAGCCATGATCGCCCGTATCGTAACCTGGGCGGTCGAGAAGCGCTGGCTAGTCCTGCTCCTCACCGTCATCGTCGCCGCCATCGGCGCCTTTTCCCTCTACCGGCTACCGATCGACGCGGTGCCGGACATCACCAACAATCAGGTCCAGATCAACGTCCGCGCGCCTGCCCTCTCGCCCGAGCTGGTCGAGAAGCAGGTGTCGTTTCCAATCGAAACCGCGCTCGCCGGCACCCCCGGCCTGGAATATACGCGCTCGTTGAGCCGCAACGGCTTCGCGCAGATCACGGCGGTCTTTTCGGACGCGACGGACATCTATTTCGCCCGCCAGCAGGTGGGCGAGCGTCTGCGGGGCGTGCAAGAGAATCTGCCCGACGGCGTGAACCCTGAAATGGGTCCGATCGCGACAGGCCTGGGCGAGGTGTACATGTACACCGTTCGTCTCGATCATCGCGAGGACGACAAGCACAAGCCCGGTGAACCGGGCCAACAGCCCGATGGCAGCTACATCACGCCAGAGGGCGAGCGACTGACGACCGAAGAGGACAAGGCGACCTACCTGCGCACCGCGCAGGACTGGATCGTGACGCCGCTTCTGAAGACCACACCGGGCCTCGCCGGTGTCGACTCGATTGGCGGTTACGCCAAGCAGTTCCTCGTCGTGCCCGACGTGCAGAAGCTGGCCTCGCTCGGCATCACGCTGACGGACCTGGGAAATGCGCTGGAGCGCAATAACACCAGCGTCGGCGGTGGCTTCGTCAATCGCAATGGCGAAGGTCTGGCTGTTCGCTCGGATGCGCTCGTTCGCAATGCCAGCGAGTTGGCCAGGACCGTGATCGCGACACGTAACGGCGTGCCGATCACGGTCGAACAAGTTGCGACTGTGAAGACGGGTCAGGCGATCCGCATGGGTTCGGCATCGGAGAACGGTACCGAAGTCGTCGTCGGCACGGCGATCATGCGGATCGGCGAGAACAGCCGCATCGTGTCGACCGCGGTCGCTGAGAAACTGAAGACGATCAACGCTTCGCTGCCTCCTGACGTCGTAATTCAGCCGGTGCTGAACCGCACCGAGCTGGTCAATTCGACGATCAAGACGGTCGCGAAAAACCTGTCCGAAGGCGCGGTGCTGGTCATCGTCGTGCTCTTCCTGCTGCTCGGCAACTTCCGTGCGGCCCTGATCGCGGCGTTGGTCATCCCGATCACCATGATGCTGACAGGCTTTGGTATGCTGCGCGCTGGGGTCTCGGCCAATCTGATGAGCCTTGGGGCTTTGGACTTCGGTCTGATCGTCGACGGCGCCGTCATCATTGTCGAAAACGCGCTGCGCCGGCTTGCCGAGCAACAGCATCATGAAGGCCGATTGCTCAGCGTCAAGGAACGGCTCGCGACCGTGGCAGCCGCTGCGCGTGAGATGATCCGTCCCTCTGTGTACGGGCAGGCAATCATCATCCTCGTCTACGTACCGCTGCTCACGCTGACCGGCGTGGAGGGTAAAACGTTCGGACCGATGGCGCTGACCGTCATCATCGCGCTCGCCTTCGCCTTCATCCTCTCTCTCACCTTCGTGCCGGCGATGATTGCGATCTGGCTGTCGAAGAAGGTCGAGGAGAAGGACGGCCGCATCATCACGTGGCTGAAGAAGCGCTACGAACCCGGTCTCGACCGGGCCATGAAGCGCCCGACGCTGACGATCGGTGCGGGTGTGGGAAGCCTTGTGGTGGCGGCGCTTGCTTTCACTACGCTCGGCTCGGTGTTCCTGCCGCAGCTCGACGAAGGCGATTTGCTGATCCAGTCGCTCCGCATTCCGGCAACGTCGGTCCAGCAGAGCCAGGCGATGCAGGTGCCGATCGAGCGGATGATGTCGAAGCAGCCGGAGGTGCAATTCGTCTATTCCAAGACGGGCACCGCCGAGCTGGCGGCCGACCCGATGCCGCCGAACGCGACCGACATGTTCGTCATCCTGAAGCCGCGCAAGGATTGGCCGGATCCTGAGCTTCCCAAGGAGGAGCTGGTCAGCCGGATCGAGGGTAATCTCGCGAAGATTCCGGGAAATGCCTACGAGATCACCCAGCCCATCCAGATGCGCTTCAACGAGCTGATCGCCGGCGTGCGCGGCGACATCGCGGTGAAGGTGTTCGGGGACGACTTCAACCAGATGAACCGGACGGCCGAGCAAATCGCGGCGGTGCTGCGCAGAACGCAAGGCGCAGCGGACGTGAAGGTGGAGCAGACGACCGGTCTTCCCATGCTCGACATTCGCGTCAACCGCGACGCGATGGCGCGGTTGGGCGTTACGGCTCAGGATGTGCAGGACACCGTGACTGCGACGATCGGCGGGCGAACATCGGGCCAGATCTTCGAGGGCGACCGTCGCTTCCCCGTGGTGATCCGCCTGTCGGAGGCGCAGCGTGCCGACATCGGCCTGCTCCAACAGGTGCAGGTGCCGGTGGCAGGCGGCGGCTATGTACCGCTGTCCAGCGTCGCCGAGATCAAGGTGGTCGATGGTCCGAACCAGATCAGCCGCGAGAACGGCAAGCGGCGCGTGGTGGTGCAAGCCAACGTGCGTGGCCGCGACGTCGGATCCGTCGTGGCGGATGCGCAGGCGGCGATCGGCAGCCAACTCCGGCTGCCTGCCGGCACCTATCTCGAATGGGGCGGCCAGTTCGAGAACCTCCAATCGGCAAGCGAACGGCTGAAGCTGGTCATTCCGGCTTGCTTCATTTTGATCCTGCTGCTCCTCTACGGGGCGTTGGGATCGGTCCGCGACGCCGCGATCGTGTTCACCGGCGTGCCTTTCGCGCTGGTGGGCGGCGTCCTGTTGCTGTTCCTGCGGGGCATGGACTTCTCGATCTCGGCGGCAGTGGGCTTCATCGCCCTCTCGGGCATCGCGGTCCTCAACGGCCTCGTCATGGTCAGCTCGATCCAAGATCTGATCCGATCAGGGATGAGCCGCGAGGAAGCCGCGCATGTTGGCGCGATGCAGCGTCTGCGACCCGTCATCATGACCGCGCTAGTCGCCAGCCTCGGCTTCGTGCCGATGGCGCTGGGCGAAGGCGCCGGCGCAGAGGTTCAAAAGCCTTTGGCGACGGTCGTCATCGGCGGTCTGATCTCGGCGACGCTTCTTACGCTGTTCGTGCTGCCGACACTCTATGCCCGGTTCGGGCAGAAAGTGATCGAGAAACCCGAGCACTACAATGAGGAGCATGAAGGGGACGACCACGGTCAGACCTTCGTGAACAACTTGGCCTGATGGATGGGCGGGGCGATCCGCGATCGCCCCGCCCATCTCTGGGAGATGGGGATATGCCTCGCACCATAACCAGCTCGATGCTTCACGGCGGGCCACTGCGCATCTGGTCGGCACTCACCGATCCGGATCATCGCCGGGCGTGGAGTCCGCTCGTATTTCTCGATGATCCGTCCCGGCTCGGCGACACAGAATGCACCTTTGCGATCCAGGGCATCACCCGGCCAATTCGGACGCCAGCACGGATTGATCGATTCGATAAACCGCACGCCTTCGCTTGGTCCTGCGGCATCCCCTATCTGTTCACGCTCGAAGAGCGGTACGAGCTGGCGGGGGACGATGGCGGCACCAGGCTAACGCATAGCTGCACGCTGCGCGGGGCGCTCTCCCTGCCGTTCGCGGCGATGATGTTGCGCCGCCTGCGATCCCTGATGGTCGAATCTGACGATCGCCTCGCAACCTATCTCCGCTGGCGGGTAGGTCAGCCTGCCCGGGCTATCAATCGTCAGCGCGTCCCCTTCCGCTGCAGGAGGAAGGCGCGATGATGATGCACTGTAAGCGGGTGCTGCCCGCCGTCATCCTCGTTGTCGGGCTCGCGGCGTGCTCGGAAAGAAAGCCGCCAGCCCCGCCAACGGAGCAGCAGATCCATTCGTCCGACAGCGCCGTGGCGACCGGGGAAATGGGGCGGCATAGATATCGCTGTTCCGACGGGGAACCGCTGTTCGTCGATTACAAGGACAACGGCCTGCAGATCGATTTGCGGCGCTCCAACGGGGGACCGCCGATGATGCTGACCGCGCCAGCGCAGGGCCTGCAATATGTCGGCGAAACAGCCACCGCGACCTTCAAGGGGTCGCAGCTCACCATCGTGGAAGGCGATGGCCGTACCCGGATCTGCGAGCAGGAAGGCACGCGATGAACTGCCCTGCCTTCGAACGCCACAGGGCGCTTCGTCGGAAGAGACCGATGTCTGACACGTCGATTTCAAATGTGACAACCTTGTGCGGCCTGAATCGGGCCGGTCTGGCGATCGCGCGCCTCGGCGTCGTTCTCGTCTCCGGGGCGGTTATAGGGGCGTGTAATCCAGCGCCGACCCAGCCTACCGAGCCGGCGCATGAAAAGCATCTGACGTCGAAACTAATCGCGCAGCGCATCATGTACTGCGACGACGGCACACGCGCCGATGTCGACTTCATCGATGACGGCTTGAAAATGGCCGTCACCTGGCTGCCGAAGGGCAGGACCGAGATCCTGCGCGCGCAGCGAACCGGTGACGAGTTTCGCGGCGACCATTCGCGGGCTGTCGTGGCGGGCGGATCGATCGCGTTCACGCGACGCGGGAAGATCCGCGTCTGCCACCGAACCCCGGAGGAGTCCTAGGAAATGCAGGCACTGCTCTATACGCTTGCGCCTGTGCTGGCGGTCGTGCTCGGCGCGATTGTCGCGAGCCGCACCAAGTTGAAACCTGGCCTCGTGGCGGGCCTACAGCATCTCGCTGCCGGCGTCGTGTTCGCGGCGGCAGCGACCGAAATCCTGCCGCAGGTCAAGCATGAGGCATCGCCCAGCGCGACGTTGATCGGCGGGGCGGCGGGCGTCGCGACCATGCTGGGGCTCAAGGCTCTTGAGGCCCGCTTCAAGGGGCCGATGGCGCTACTCGCCGCGATCGGCATCGACATTCTGGTCGACGGCCTGGTGCTCGGCCTCGCTTTCGTGGCGGGCGAGAAGGCAGGTCTCCTGCTGACGATCGCGCTCACTCTGGAAGTGTTATTTCTGGGACTGACGCTGACCGACGAGCTGGCGGAAACCTATCGCTCGCGCTTGCGCATCATCGTGATCGTCTCGGCATTGGCCCTGCTGCTGCCGATCGGCGCGCTCGCTGCCGTGCCGGTCGCCGCGCTGTCGCCGGTGATGATCGCCGGCTTCCTCAGCTTCGGGCTGATGGCGCTGCTCTACCTCGTCACGGAGGAGTTGCTGGTCGAGGCGCACGAGAAACCCGACACCCCGCTCATCAGCTCGATGTTTTTCGTCGGCTTCCTGGCCCTGCTGACACTTGAGGAGATGATGGGATGATCCCGGGCAACGACAACAATGGCGGGCAGGAGCGCCGCACACTGTGGATCGTCCTGCTGCTGAACGCGGCGATCGCTGCGGGCTTCTTCGTTTCCGGCTTCTTCGCGGACTCGAGCGCGCTGATCGCCAACGGCGTCGACAACCTGTCCGATACGGCTGTGTATGCGCTGAGCCTTGTGGCGCTCACCCGGGGCCAGACATGGAAGACACGCGCCGCGGTCGCTTCGGGCGTCATGCTGCTGATCTTCGCGGGCGGCATCTTGATCGATGTCGGACGGCGCTACGTGCAGGGCAGCGAGCCCATCGGACCTACCATGATGGTCATGTCCGCGATCGCCGGCGTCGTGAATTACCTCTGCCTGCGGCTGCTCCAGCGCCTCAAGGATCCGGACGTCAATCTCCGGGCCGCAACCACCTTCAGCTTCAACGACTTCATTTCCAACGGCGGCATCCTGATCGCCGGCGTGCTGGTGCTGTGGTTGGGTACCAATTGGCCGGACCTGCTGGTCGGCTTCGCCACCGCCATCATCGCCATCAAGGGCGGTGTCGAAATCCTGCGCGACGCGCGCGCCGAAACCAAGAAAAGCGAAAGGAGGTCGTCATGAACGACAAGCTCGAACTCGACATTCCAGTGTTGTTGCCGGACCTTCCTGACGCGGCCGATGCCTGCCTGGACCGTCTCGTATCAACCCTGTCAAAGCGCGAAGGTGTCGAGCGGGCGCATGTGATCTGTCTCGACGGCAACACGCCAGCGGCGCTGTGCATCCATTTCGATGCCGCCAAGCTGCCGCTGCCACGGTTGCGCGAAATGGTGCGCGCCGCAGGTGCCGAAATCACCGAGCGCTACGGCCATGCGATCTGGCAGGTGACGGGGATCAACCACGAACGTCGGGCGCGCACGGTCAGCGATGCGCTGTGCGCCTTGCCCGGCGTGGTCCAGGCAAGCGCCAGCACCAGCGGGTCTGTCCGGGTCGAATATGATCGCCGCGAAACCACCGAAGAGGAGGTGCGCGCTGCGCTTCGCAAGCTGAAGGTGAGGGTGGGCAAGCGGGTCGCTGCCGATGAACATGCCGGCCACGACCACGGCCCCGGGGGCCACGGCGCGGGCGAAGAGAAGCACGGCCCCGGCGATGGCCACGACCATAGCCACGCCGAATTTCTCGGCCCCAATACCGAGCTGATCTTCGCGCTCGCCTGTGGCGCGCTGCTGGGGATCGGCTACGCGATCGAGAGGCTGGTCGCTGGCGCGCCCGAATGGCTGCCGACCGCCTGCTATATCGCAGCCTATTTCTTCGGCGGATTCTTCACGCTGCGCGAGGCGATCGACAACCTCCGGATGAAGAAGTTCGAGATCGACACGCTGATGTTGGTCGCTGCGGCCGGCGCCGCTGCGCTGGGCGCATGGGCCGAAGGTGCGCTGCTGCTGTTCCTGTTCAGCCTCGGCCATGCGCTTGAGCATTATGCAATGGGCCGCGCCAAGAAGGCGATCGAGGCGCTGGCGAAGCTCGCGCCCGAAACCGCGACCGTGCGACGCGGCGGGCAGACCAGCGAAATCCCGGTCGAGCAGATGGTCGTCGGGGACATTGCCATCGTCCGCCCGAACGAGCGCCTGCCTGCCGACGGCTTCGTCATCAAGGGCACCAGCGCGATCAACCAGGCCCCGGTCACGGGTGAAAGCATCCCGGTCGACAAGGTGCCGGTCGCAGATGCCGCAGCGGCACGCGCCAAGCCCGATGCAGTCGACGCGGAAAGCCGGGTTTTTGCTGGTACGATCAACGGCGGCGGCGCGATCGAGATCGAGGTGACACGCCGTTCCAATGAAAGCGCGCTTGCCAAGGTCGTGAAGATGGTGAGCGAAGCGGAGACGCAGAAGTCGCCGACGCAGCGCTTCACCGACCGGTTCGAACGGATCTTCGTGCCCGCCGTCCTGGTCCTGTCAGTGCTCCTGCTGTTCGCATGGGTGGTCGTCGACGAGCCGTTCCGCGACAGCTTCTATCGCGCGATGGCGGTGCTGGTGGCGGCAAGCCCGTGCGCGCTCGCGATCGCAACGCCGAGCGCGGTCCTGTCGGGCGTTGCCCGTGCAGCGCGGGGCGGCGTGCTCGTGAAGGGCGGTGCACCGCTCGAAAACCTCGGGTCGCTCAAAGCGATCGCTTTCGACAAGACGGGCACGCTGACCGAAGGTCGTCCGCGCATCACTGATGTCGTGCCCGTCGATGGCGCCGATGAAGGCGAGTTGCTGGCGCTGGCTGTCGCCGTCGAAGCGTTGAGCGACCATCCCCTGGCCCAAGCGATCGTCAAGGACGGCCGCGAACGTCTGAACGATCGTGCCGTGCCGACTGCCGGCGACCTCAAGAGCCTGACCGGTCGGGGCGTCACCGCGAGCGTGGATGGCGAGACGGTGTGGATCGGCAAGGCCGAGATGTTCGGAAGTGAGGGCATTCCGGCGCTGGGGCAGGGCGCGCAGGACGCAATCGCGAAGCTGCGCGAGAACGGCCGCACGACAATGGTGGTCCGCAAGGGGGACCGCGACCTGGGCGCGATCGGCCTGATGGACACGCCTCGCGAAGCTGCCAAGACCGCGTTGCGTCGGCTGCACGAGATGGGCGTGTCGCGGATGATAATGATCTCCGGCGATCACCAGAAAGTCGCCGAAGCGATCGCCGACGAAGTCGGGATCGACGAAGCGTGGGGCGACCTCATGCCCGAAGACAAGGTTGCCGCGATCAAGAAGCTCGCCGGCGAAGACAAGGTCGCGATGGTGGGCGACGGCGTGAACGATGCGCCGGCGATGGCAAGCGCCACGGTCGGCATCGCGATGGGCGCGGCGGGGTCGGACGTTGCGCTGGAGACAGCCGACGTGGCGCTGATGGCCGACGATCTGGCGCACCTGCCATTCGCAGTCGGTCTTAGCCGCCATACCCGTGGAATCATCCGGCAGAACGTCTTCGTCAGCCTGGGTGTCGTCGCCTTCCTGGTGCCTGCTACCATCCTCGGCCTCGGCATTGGGCCAGCGGTGGCGGTTCATGAGGGATCGACGCTGCTCGTCGTCATCAATGCGCTCAGGCTGCTCGCCTACCGCGATCCGGCAGGGAAGGCGGCATGAAGTGGCTGATCGCCTTCGACCTCGACGGCACGCTTGCCGAGAGCAAGCGGCCGTGGCTGTTGAAAAAGTCCTACTGAAGGCTGCCGATCGTCTGTCGAAATCGCCTTTTTAGATTATGCGAGAGGTTTGCTTATCCGGTTCCACCTGAGACATCAGGAGCCACCTTGGGGTCGGGATCCTGTGCCTTGCCGGTTGCGGGTGCCGCTTTCTGGCTCGGCATAGCGGTGAGATAAGCAACGATCGCGTCAACGTCCTTCTCGGCCACCGGCGCCTTGTACACCTCACGCATCTTGGTGACGGTCGCCTTCCACTGGTCCGCCGATAGCGCAGGCTGAGTTAGCGCCATGCTGGCCGAGTGGCACGAAGTGCAGTTGGCGTTGATGACGTCGGCGTGCGGACCATCGGGGTAGGTAGCGTCATCGACCGGCAGGTCGACGCTGGTCGAGGCGAGCGAAAAGCCGCGGGCTGAGACGCTGGTGGGCGGTGCCGGCTCGGATGTCTCGGAGATCGGGGCAGGCGCCTTGCGGCTGCTCGGCGCCCCGATCGAGACGAGGATAATGCCGGTCAGGCCGATCAGGCCAGCGGCCATGATGCCGGGAGACGGGGTCTTCATGCTACTCGCTCCTCAGGCCGCGATGATGGTGGTGGTCTCGATATTGCCGCGCATGAACCCGCCCGGGTTCCAGATCGGCTTCATCGGCTGGGCGACACCGTTGGTGTTCCAGCAGCGCACCATGATCGGGTTGGCACCGCGTCGCAGCGGCACGCGACCATCCCACCGACGGAAGCTGTACCTGCCCTCGTCCGCTCCGAGCGTCGTCCTGTACCAGGTGCGGCCTCCGTCCGACGATACATCGACCTTGGCGACGCCGCAGTCGCCGCCCATCGCGATGCCGCCGACCGGGATCGATGCCTCATAGGCTATCGTCTGGCCATCGGGCAGGCTGGTCATCCAGCTGCGCGGGATCATGCGGTTGATGGGGACAGTCGGGAAGTCTCTGGCGCCGGGCGCGACATTCGCGCCCGGCGTCGCGGGGATCTTGTAGGCCTTGGCCATCCAATACTGGTCGTCGGGGCCGGGCAGTACCTCGATCGAGTTCAGCATCTTGACCCAATAGGTCGAGTACCAGCCCGGCACGATCAGCCGGCAGGGAAAGCCATTGAGGAGCGGCAGCTGCTCGCCGTTCATGCCGAAGGCGATCATCACTTCGCCGTCGCGGGCATGGTCGATGTCGAGCGCCTTCTCAAAGTCAGGGGCGCCCGCCACGACCGGTTGATCGAGCGCACCGAAGCGCACCTGCACCGCGCCTGTCTTGACCCCGGCGAGGTCGAGCACGTCGCGCAGGCGCACACCGAGCCATTTGGCATTGCCCATCGCGCCGTTGCCCCATTGCGCGCCGGCAACACGTGGCTGGAACAGCCCACGGCTGTTTCCCGAGCATTGGTTGACCGCCGCCATCTCGACCCGCGGCAGGCGCAGCAGCTGGGCGAGGCTGATCGACAGCGGTCGGTTGACGTGGCCGAAGACGTTGAGGCGGAAAGTCTCGACATCGATCGAGGTCGGGATGTCGGCCCAGTGCCAGCGGACGAAGAACTGGTCGTTGGGCGTGAACACCGACTTGTCGAACACGTCCATCGGCGTTTCCAGCAAGGGCGGATGGACACGCTGGAGGATCATGCTGCCCTTGCCGGGAAAGGCGCTGGTCATCGGCCGTTCGGCATTGCCGCCAGGCAGCTTCAGGTCGACGAGCTGCTGCGCCAGTGCCGGCGCGGCGGCAAGGCCGGCGGTACCGAGCGCGGCATGCCTGAGAAAGCGGCGACGGCTGGTCTCACTCGCCAGTTCGGCGTCGAAATTGTCCATGACAAGGCTCTCCTGTGGCCAGCCACGCTGGCGGATCGAAGGGGCGTTTCGCAAGTGATCGGACCGACTGATCCGATCATCATGGCGGATCAGTTCGGGGTGGCGATGCAGGGTGAGACGAACAGGTTGCCGCGCCATGCGCCGGCCAGCGTCTTGGCGCCGACGAGCAGCCACATCGCCGCAAGCGCGACTGTCAGCACCGTGCCGACGAAACCGAAGAAACCGAGGTTCAGCGTCGTGCCTAGGCGTAAGGTGGCGACGGTGTAGACGCCGAGCGGAAAGGTATAGCCCCACCAGCCCAGGTTGAACGGGACGCCGGCGCGCCAGTAGCGGATGGTGATGAGCGTCGCGAGCGCCAGCCACCACAGGCCGAAGCCCCACAGGCAGAGTCCGGCCACAACGCCGATCCCTTGCGCGACGGCACCGATACCGGCCAGCCCGTGCGCCGCGAGGATAGCCGGCGCGTCCGCCCCGAGCACCAGCATGCCCAGAGCACCCGTGCCGATCGGTCCCAGCGCCAGCCAGGAGGACGCCGCCATGCTCTCCTGCGGCAGTTTGTGGAGCGCCATGCGCAGGATGAGGATGGCGAGGATGCCGAACGCGACCGGCACCGAATAGGCCCACAGCACATAGGAGGTCGCAAGCGTGACGAGCTGCGCGTGAGGATCGGCCAGATGCGGCGCGAGCAGCCCGCCGCTGGCGCCCGCCACTTCGGCAGCGACGACCGGCAGCAACCATACCGCGGTCATGCCGTCCAGGCTGTGCTCGTGACGGGTGAACATCATGTACGGGATCAGCACGCCACAGGCGAGCGACATGGCGGCGTCGATCCACCACAGGACGTGTGCGACCGGTACGATGCCATTCCCGAACCGTGCGATGCCGAAGGCGAGGCAGCCGTTGATGATCGTCGCGAGGCCCATCGGGATGGTGCCGATGAACATCGACACGGTGTTATGCCCGAAGATGCGCCGCGCCTCGTGCCCGAACATCACCCAGCGCGCGCCATAAAGGCCGGCGAACAGCGCGAAGAGTGCGATATTGAAGAACCACAACACCTCGCCGACGGGTTTAAGCGAAGGCCCGATGCCGGGCACCTGCGGCAGCGCGAGCGCGAGGATACCGGTGCCCATCGTCGCGGCGAACCAGTTGGGCGTGAACTGACGAATCATCTCGCGGGGATGATCGAGCCGGCTGAGCGGCTTGAGGCCGCTGAGAACGGAGTGCGTGTCGGCAGTCATGCGACCTGCTCCTTGATGAGGTCCGTCAGCGCGTCGGCCGCGCGGGTGCGATAGCGTTCCTTGTGGCGCAGCGCGTGAAAGGCGCGGTCGGGCAGCCCGAGCGGCAGCTCGACAAGGTCACCGGCCTTGAGCGCGCGCGCGACGACCAATCGCGACAAGACGGCAACGCCGGCACCCGCCTCGACGGCGGTGCGCACCGCCTCGTTGGACGGCAGCGTCATCGCTATCGTCAGCTGGGCCGGATCAAACCCGCGCGTTCGCAGCACGTCCTCGAAGGTCGAGCGCGTACCCGATCCCAGCTCACGGACGATCCAGCGTTCAGTGCGCAGCCAGTCCTCGTCGACGCGCCCGGTGTCCTCGCGGCCGACCAGCACCATCGGATCACGCCCGACATGCCAGTGGGCGAGCGCCGGTTCGTCCACCTCGCCCTCGACGAAACCGAGCTCCGCCGCGCCGCTCAGGACCTGCGCTGCCGCACCTTCGGTGTTGTCGATCGCCAGTTCGACCGCGATCTGCGGGTGGCGTTCGTGGAAGGCGGCTAGCTTTGCCGGCAACCAGTAGCTCGCGATCGTCTGGCTGGCGACGATCCGCAATGAACCACGGGCAAGCCCGGCATAGTCCGCCAGCATCGTCTCGGCATGCGCTGCCCGCCCCAGCACCGCGCGCGCTTCCTCCAGAAAGCCGCGGCCTGCTTCGGTCAGCTGGATGCCACGCCCGACGCGGTGAAACAGAGGAACCCCGTAGCGCGCTTCGAGGGCAGCAATCGCGCCGGAGGCAGCGGACTGCGTGACGTTCAGCACCTCCGCTGCCTTGGTGACGTGTTCGCGCTCCGCGACACCGACGAAGATTCTGAGCTGCTCCAGGGTCATGCAGCATATATCGCGTACTTAGATCGATACGACCAACCGTTTGATATGGTCATTCCAATCTGGATATCGGAATGATCGGCAGCCTTTCGTCTGCGATGGTCTCGAAGACTTGGAGCGTTAGGCGGGCCTGCGACGTTTGATCGTCCATGACCGCTCATCACTGGCGGGGTGATCCTTGCGATGCTCGTCCTGTTCGTCGGCGCGCCGCTGGAACGCCACATCCGCGAGCGAGCCCGCCTGACGCCGGCCGAGGCCGCCAGGAAGGATGCCGAGCGCAAGCCCTGATCGCGCTGGCCCGCCCGGTGCCTGTCGGCGCTGAGGAGCAGCAAGGGCGCTATCAGGACACCAGCGCCGCATCGGCCTGCCGCCGGACTTCATCGGCAATCGGATGCAGCTCGGCCGCAGGCCGCTCGCCCACCACACTATAGCCGATCCCGTCGACTGCCCATGTGACCCGGCCCATGGTCCCGCTGGACGTGCTGGTCATGCTCGCAGTCTTGTCGATCTGCATAGGCCTCGTCAGCACCGCGAGTTTCGACGCTTGCGGTCCGTCGTAGAGGAGCAGTGCCGCAGGGCCGTGAGGCGTCGCGACCAGTCGCCCCCCACCATAGCGATAGCCGGCTGTGCTGAGGTCCGGGATGGTGACGCGCTCACCCAAACGGGCGGAGGTCCATCGGATCAGCATGGCGCGCTGATCCGGACCGATCTCCGCCGGTCGTATCCGGTCGGCGGCATAGACACGGAAATTGTCACTCGCCTCGTTGGCCAGCGCCGCGATGCCTGCGCGGGGTTCACCGCTCCACTTCGCGCTCGACCAACCACCGCCAAACCCGACCGCCAGCAGAAGTGACGCGGCGATGGCGAATTGCCATCGCGGCTGACGTTGCCGCCCCCTGATGGCTGCGACGCGCATCGTCGCCGGGATCGGTTCATCCGCGATCGGGGCAAACAGGGATGCAAGGGCTCGCGCCTGCTCCGCCTGTTCCCGCAAACGGGCATGCAGGTCCGGCTGGCCTTCAAGATAGGCGTCGACCAGGCGCTGCCGCTCGGGCGACAGCCTGCCATCGATCCATGCGGCCAGATCGTCCTCGCCGATCGGGCTGGTCATTGCACGCTCCTCAATCGCGGCCGTTCACCCTCCCGGAGGAGGGTCGCCAGTCGGTCGCGCGCCCGGGATATGCGCGACATCACCGTGCCCAGCGGCACGCCGACAACGGCAGCGACCTCCGCATAGGGCAGGCCCTCGACCGATACGAGGAGCAGCACCGTTCGCTGCTCCTCGGGCAACGCATCAAGGGCGCGCAGCAGGTCGCGGTGGTGTAGGCCTGTTTCCTGATCGGCCGGACGGCCGAGCGTGGCGTCGTCCACGAGGTGGAGCGGAACCGCTGTGCCTCGCCGGCTATGCTGCCGCTGATGGTCGACCAACAGATTGTGCAGGATCGTATAGACCCATGGGCGCACCTCCGCCCCGCGTCGTTGTCGCCAGCGCCCGACCGCGCGCTCGAGACAATCCTGCACCACGTCATCTGCCATTGCCCGATCGCGCAACCACGACCGGGCATAGCGGCGCAGACCGGGGATCAGGGGCTCGATCGCGGCGGCAAGCGGGTCCATGTCAGTCGCGCTGTACCTGCACGATGCGTCCCGGCGCGCCGTTCACCACCTCAGCGACCGCCAGAAAACAGCGGGGCGTCGCGGTGCTGCCTTGAACGATCTGCCGGATCGGACCCGACGCGTTGACGATCGCCGCACCCGCCGGGTTGCTCATGAAGTTGGCAAGCGGCTCTACAGCGCCGCTACCATCCGCGTTGGCGGTCAGCACGAGCATGTAGGGCTTCTTGGGCTGCAAACCGGTAACGGCACTCTGCACGACCTGAATGATGCCTTGGTCGAAGAGGGTGATGCTGCTTGCCGCACCCTTGCCGCCGATCGGCCCCATAGTCAGATGCAACGCCTTGCCGGCCGTGCCGAGCGGCTGGAGATTGTCGGTGCCGGGGCCTGTCGGAACAGCGTTCGGCACATAGGCGATCGCCTGCGGTGCCTGTCCGACCGGCACGGTAGCGACGACCGTGTTGCCAGCGGTGTCGATCGCGGCCAGCTCATCGGCATTCTCCAGCCCGACATAGATGCGCCGACCGTCGCCGGACGGCCAGACACCGTGCGGCATCTTGCCGACTGGAATGGTTGCCACCAGCGTGAAGTCGGACGTGCGGAACACCTTCACCGCATTCTCCCCGCCGACCGTCACATAGGCGAACTGCCCCTTGGCCGTGCGGGCGAAGTTGACGTGATTGGTGATCGGCCCGGTATCCAGCACCTTGAGGATTGTGAAGGGTGGCCTGGCATCGAATGCGACCGTCTTGCCGATGTCCTTTAGCGTAAACCACGCCTGCTTGCCGTCCGGCGTCGCGGCGATGTTGGGGCAGAATGGGCTCGGCTGCGCCACCTGTCCGACCTGTGCGTGGGTTGCGACATCGAACACGGCCAGCACCGGATTGAACGAGGAACAGACATAGCCGTATCGCCCATCGGGCGAGAAGATCGTCATACCCGGACCACCGGGCGTCTTGATGCGGCCGGTTTCCTTGTACGTCGCGGGATCGAGCACGGCGATATAGTCCTCGCCGCGAACGGTGACCCAGACCTCCTTTCCGTCCGGCGTGAAGAACGCCTCGTGCGGACTGCGCCCGACATAGGTCGTGTGTTTGACCGTGTTGGTGGCGGTGTCGATCCACGACACGGCATTCGATCCGATCGACACGACCGCCAAGGTCTTCCCGTCCGGCGAGAAGCCCAGGCCGTGGACCAGCACTTGTCCCTTGTAGAGCGGGGAGAAGTTCATCGGCTGCGGATCGCCGAGCTTGATGACGCCGAGCAGCCGGTTGTCGGCAGGGTCCGTCACCGACACCGTGTTGGAGAATTGTTCGGACGCATAGACGCGGTCGCGGTGGCTGACGGGCATGTCCTTGGCGTTCCACGGCGCCTGCTGCGCCATGGCGAGGCCCGGTGCGGCGCTCATCAGCAAGGCGGCCGAGCGCAGGATGGTCCGGATCATGTCAGTGCTCCATAGGGCTGTGGTGGTCGCCGCCCTGCGTCGGGGCCGGCGTCGAAGGCGGTAGCGGCTGACCGATCGCCAACTTCATAGCGGCAATCTCCTGCTGCTGATCGATGATGATCTCCTGCGCGATGCGCTTGAGCTGCTCGTTATGGCCGTAGCGCAGCTCCGCCACTGCCATATCGATCGCACCCTGATGATGCGGGAGCATCATCGTGACGAAGTCGCGGTCGACGTTGCCGGACGGCTTGACCATCATGCCCGCCATCATCCGGTCCATCGCGGCAGCCACCATGCTGGCGTAACCACCGGCAGGGGCGGCCGCGACTGCGCCTGTGAGCAGGGCCGAAGCAGTCAGACCGAGCATCCAATATCGTCTACGCATAAGCCTCCGGCGCATCAGTCCTGAAAGCATAGACGACGCTCGTCCGGGTTTATTCCATGGGTGAGCCGGTTATCAGCCTTCCCGATTGGGAACCTCCAACGGGACGACCGTGACCGACACAAAAATCCGCTGTATGCCCGCCGGGGCTTTCCCAAAATATGTTCCCGAAATATGAGTCCCGAAATTCGCTGTTTGAGATGGGATAACGGGACTCATGCTGGTTGGTTATGCGCGTGTCTCGACCTCCGACCAGGACCTGACGCTACA
>NZ_JBLZUR010000002.1:2645000-3409991 GCF_048565625.1 Sphingomonas sp. ID0503 | reverse complement strand
CGCGATGGACCGGCTCTTCCTGATCAAGGCAATCGAGTCACACACCTATCGGAACACCGCCAAGGGCCGTGACGTGACGGTGATCAGGGAGGCCAGCGCGTCACCCCGAACGCTTACCCCGAACGCCTCCCGAACACCTTCCCCGAACGCCCCCGAACAGTCCGCCCGGACCACCCCCCGCACACACTGTATACCTACGGTATATCCGGGCGCGGCCAACGGGGCCGCCGCGCCCTCCCAAGAGAAGAGCGAATCGCGCCTCCCCCACGGCTGGAGCGCACCGATCCTCGCACCCGGCGACGAAGACGCGCCGATCCCTGGCTTCGAAGACATGGATATGAACCGATGACCAAACACAGCCCCAACCTCGCAGCCGACCTCATGCAGTCGGCAGTCTGTCACACCGACAACATGCCCGATGCGGTGTCCGCCCTTCTCACTGCGGCAGGGGAGATCATGAACAAGACGCTTGGCGAAGCGCAGGCCATCGCAACCCTGCGGTCGATCGTCGACCAGGTGGAGGCCGCCCACGTCGCCCGCTTCGGCCGCCAGCCTGGGGAGGCGGTGCAGTGATCGGCACCTCAGGCGGGCCTCACCCGAAACCGAGGGGAATAGGTGAGACCCTGACCGGCGAAGCAGGGGGAGCCCGCCGGCTTACGTTCAGAACGGACGGCTTTGTAAATCGGGCCCCGGCCCTCGGGTCCTTCCCGACGTCTGGCGCTATACGGGGGGCTGAGGCGCAACTCTCTCCTAGCCACAGAAACCCGCTAACTTCTTCATCTCTTTCATGTTTCTAGGAGGATAGGCGTATGAAGGTGCGACCTAAGGGCGCGCGCCGGGGTGAACCGGGGTGTGACCTTCGCGAGTATCGCCCGACGGTGGCGGACCTCGCATGGCTGTTCGGCGTCACAGGCCGGTGGATCGGGAAGCTCCGCGCCGACGGCGTGCTGCCGGCCGACGCGCCGCTGCCCGATCTGGTGAAGCGGATGGCGGCCTATCAGGCACAGGCGAGGGCGGCGAAGCGCACCGGCTATCGACAGCGTGCGGACAGGGGGTGCGGACAACAGGTGCGGACAGTCCGCAGCGTGTCCGCAGGAAAAAGCGAGCAAGTTCAATGACGCGGTGCGGACATCGCGGGTGCGGACACCTTTTCACTTCCGCAGTTGGTGCCGCAACATGCCTCAGCACCCCGTATACGGCAGCCTGCGAGGGGGACCCGCGACATGGGTGACTTCGACCTGGACTATGACGAGGCGCAGGCCGCGCGCATCCTAGGCGTCGCGCTAGTGACGCTGCGGCGCTGGCGGAAGGCGGGTTATGTTGGACATCATCGCACGCCGGGCGGGCGCATCCGCTACAGTCTGGACCAGCTCGCCAACTTCAAGAGCCGCTGTCGGGTAGGGCCGATGATCACACAAGATCACGTTTGATCGCACAAGATACAGGCACCACGACTCAGCCGAAGTTATTGTCGGCGCATGGAAATACTCTGCTACGGCGTTATCGGAGACCCGCTCGACAAGTGCGATGCGGCCACCGTCTGCACTGCGATCCGGAACGCCACCGGCCCCCTCTCCATCCGCATCAACTCGCCGGGCGGCTTCGTCATGGAGGGCCTGGCGATCGTCGAGGCAATCCGCAGCTACCCTGACAAGGTGACGATCTACGTCGACGGCCTGGCGGCTTCGATGGCGTCTGTAATCGCGATGGTCGGAGCGGAGTGCATCATGGCGGAATCCTCGCTCATGATGGTGCACAAGCCCTGGGACGCCTCGATCGGCAACGCGGACGATCTACGCCGCGACGCTGCCAAGCTCGACCGGATCGAAGCGCAGCTGATCGGTATCTATGCCAAGCGCACCGGCCTCCCGGAAGGCGAATTGGTCGCAATGCTCGCGGCCGAAACATGGATGACCGCGGACGAGGCTCTAGCCGCCGGCTTCGCCACCTCAATCAGCCCCGCCCTCAAACTCGCCGCCATGGCCGACGTGTCGGCCTGCGGCTTCCGCCACATCCCCGATCAACTGAAGGAACCGACTATGACCGACACTGCACAGGCGGTCGCTACCGAGCGCACCCGCATCTCCACGATCACCGGCCTCTGCAACAAGCACCGTCTGCCGGCGGACTTCGCGCAGGCGATGGTCGACAAGGGCACGCCGCTGGAGAAGGCCCGCGAGCTGATCCTGGACCGCCTCGCCACCGAAAGCGACGCCCTCAACATCGGCCACAGCTTCAGCGGGCACGTTACCCTCGACAACCCGACCACCTATACCGACGCGGTGAAGGGCGCGCTTGTCGCCAAGATCAGCGGCAAGGCGGCAGAAGGGCCGGCGGCCGAGTTCCGCAGCATGTCCGTCGTCGACATCGCCCGCGACTTCCTCGCCCGCAACGGGGAGCGCGACGTGCTGCGCCTGTCGCCCGATCGCGCCATCAACATGGCGATGTCATCCGGCAACCCGTATCGCGGCGCGCGAAGCTGGGGCACCACCGCGAACATTGGCGGGATGCACACCACCAGCGACTTCCCGGACCTGATCGGCGGCGCAGCCGAAAAGTATCTGGTCGATCGCTACAAGCTCCAGCAATCGCAGCTGAAGCAGCTGGCGCGCCGCCGCGACGTCAACAACTTCCTCGATCACTTCGGCATCCAGAGCGGCAGCTGGGCCGCGCTCGATCAGGTCAACGAGGCCGGCGAGTACAAGAACCGCAGCCTCTCGACCCGCAAGGAAGGCTACCGGATCGCGACCTTCGGCAACATGTTCGCGGTCTCGCGGCAGATGCTGGTGAACGACGGCATGGGCGCACTCGCCGACATTCTCAACATCATGGCAGCCGGCGCGGCGGAGACGGAGGCGACGGTGCTGGCGGCGCTGATCAACAGCAACATCCCGCTGAGCGACTCAAAATCCTGGTTCCATGCGGATCACAAGAACCTCGCGACATCTGGCGGCGCGCCATCGATCACGACGCTCGACGCGGGCCGGCTGGCCATGCGTTCGCAAAAGGACTTCGGCGGCGGCGGCCTGATCGATGCTAACCCGAAGTTCCTGCTTGTGCCGGCGACCCTCCAGACGGCTGCGGAAACGCTAGTCGCCTCCACGATCGCGCCGACCACGACGGCCGATGTGAACCCCTTTGCGAACAAGCTGGTCCCGATCAGCGACCCGCGCCTGACGAACGCGACGGCATGGTATCTGTTCGCGGACCCGGATTTCAGCCCGGCGCTCCAGTACAGCTATCTCGACGGTCAGGACGCGCCCTTCACCGACAGTCAGGACGGCTGGCGCACCGACGGGACGGAATACAAGGTCCGGCACGATTTCGGTGCCGGCGTGCTCGACTACCGCTTCGCCTGGAAGAACGCGGGAGCCTGACGAGAAGCGAAGCGCGGATAGGGCGACTTGCGGGGACCGCGCTGGGGTTTTCTGACCTCTCCTCATCCCCACGCCCCGGCCTTCGGCGGGCCGCGAGCCGGATCATCTGCGCTGGAGGGCGCGGACCCGGCAGCCGCATCATTCGGAGGCGACATGTCGAAAGCACTCAGGACCGCAGCTATCGTCGTCGGCGTGGTCGCGCTTGGCGTCGCCACCTACGGCGTTGCGCTCGGCCCCGCTGCTGCTGGTGCTACAGGCGCGGCAAGCGGCTTTGCCGGTCTCGGCATATCGGCCAGCGTCGCTGCCGTAGGAACAGGCCTGAGTGTGGCGGCGGCGGGGTTGTCGCTGGCCGCCGCGTTTGTCGCGCCCAAGCCAAGGGTGTCCATCTCCGGCGGCGCGACCCACTTCACCCTAGCGGAGGATACAACCTGTGAGCCTTGCGAACCTCATCGTGCAACCAACCCGCGCAGTGCTTCAGGCCGACGCTGCGGGATGCTGGAAGGATGGAAAGCTTGCAACGCTTCGCCCTAAGCTGTTTGTCTACTCGGCTGCGAAGCTGGCGTTTTCCTTGAGGGGGAATGTAGATCTAGATTGCTTCGCCGAAGAGATCGCGCAGATTAACGACCGCAGCGACGCGGCGGCTGTCTTCGATGTTCTTCCTAGGGCGCTGCACGCGGCCGGCGCGGCCACGCGCGCGGCCTTCGACTGTGACGGCTCCGGGTGCCTGCACGTCATCGGGTGGGATGATGCTCGCCAGCGCCCGTTCGGTGCGATGCTGACAAACGACGAACGATGGTTTGGCGGGGCGGTGAACGCGGGAGCCTGGGTGATGGTATCCAACGCGCGCGGGCATGGGGAAGTCGCGCTGTGCGAGCTTATGGGGCGCGACATCGTCGATGAGGAACTAAGCGACCCCGCCCGGTTCGACCTCGACCGAGACAGCCTCACGCTGATCGAGGCGCAACGTCGGCGCCCTTGGGGGGCTTGGCCGATCGCTGATCCCTCCTATGCCATCGCGCACCGCATTGGCGGCTGGGTCGATCAGGCGGAGGTGACATCCGCTGGTGTGACGGAACGACGCATCATCCATTGGCCAGAGGATTGCGTCGGGGAGCGGATTGCAGCTTAGCCACAAAGCACGGCGTCCGCGTCTGGAGGATCCACGACTTCGGCGACAAGGTGGGGGAGCGGATTGCGCCGCCGGGCAACCTAGCAGAAGTTCATAGCTCGACCGAGCTGCCGCAGGCTTAGATCCACCTGACGATCAATCTGTCGTGTGCTCGCCGAACCTGAACCATGACTAGCGGCCTGGTAGTGATAGTTCGGCATGCGGGAATCAGACACCGGCTCGCGCACTGAGCTGCTCGACTTACGATCAGACATGCCCTGTCTCCCTGGGATTGAGGCTCGGCTCATAATAGTGTTTCCGGCGTATCCAACGAAAACCTTCATGCTTTGTTACCGCCGCGATGTCTGTGTCTCCCCCGACAACATCCGCGCCAGGGAGGAAGGCGAAGTAGCGCTTGGTGAGGTCCACTAGGAAGTCCGCGAGGTTGACTGCATCTTGCACCGGCATAGCGCCATGAACGAGCGGCGTGACCGATTGAGCCTGCAGGTTCGACAGGAAGCTTTCGCGCTGCGGTACCGTCATCCCAAGTCCAGTTAACGCGTTGCTGAGATGATGGTCATATCCCATGATCAATCTGCTAATCGCCTGCGGCTGGCCGGACCAAAAAACCCCGTCGTCTTGGGATGAAGGTGCAAGCAGAACGGGCGCATGGACCAGGCCGTCCGCAATGACAATCTGCCATATCTCGCCACACCGTTCACCCGAGCTGATGCCACCGATCCAAAACTCAAAGGAGTGAGGGGTGGGCGGCGGTGGAGTGATCGCAGCATACCTGTCGCTCCAGAAAGCGTGCGCTTTGTTGACAGCCTCCTCGATCGTGTAGGCTTCCAAATCCAGCTTGCCCGCGCCCGAGGTCAATTCTTTCCGGAGATCTTTTGCTAGGGTGCTGATCGATGCCGGGCCCATGTGGCCCATGCCGCACGTCATCGCGACGATCGGCAACCCTTTGTGCAGATTGAAGACTTTGTTGCCGTGCTGCCAGACGTTCAGGACAGACGACTTTCCAGCGTGATCCACGCCTACTAACGAGGAAGCGCTATCAGCGGCGAAAACGATGCAGTCGTAAACCTTTACAGCGACACAGACTGTCATAGCTTCTCCCTCGTGCGGAAGAATCATGAAACTGAGCTATTGTCAAATAGTACCCAAACGATCCACAGACTTATCCACGCCTACAAGTTCAACCGTTCTCTGCATGGAAGCCTATGCGTCGTGCTGGCTCAGTTACTTCCACCGTCTTGATCATGAAGTTCAGTTGAGAAACGTGCTGGACGATCACAACTCGACATCCTTCACCGTCAGTACCGCTGAAACGGATACGGTCACTACCAAGTGCCATGATCCCATCCGGAAACAGCATTGTTCCTGCGGGGCCGCCTATCGCAACCACACGAAGCTCCCGGTCACCAGGTAGCTCTTCGTCGAATAGCTCAATTTCTTCGATCAGGCTGTTAACCGCATCGTCAGCTTGTTGAAGTTGTCGCTCGGCGTTGTCGGCGATGTTCTGCTGGCGGCGGCGAACCTCTCGCATGCTGTCCTCTATTTGCGCAGCCGCTTGGAGATGTAGTTGCCTGAGATCGTCCATGCCCGTTATCCAAACTCGCCTCTGATCGGGGTGGTCCCCGACGTTGGTAAAGCCTCGTTCAACAGCGTGCGGATTGCCTCTGGCCGACTGAGCTTCGATGCCCGCGCCTCAATCCATGCATCCAGCGCCGCGAGCTGATCGGGCTGGAGTCGGACAAGAACGGGATGACCTAACCCAGTCGGAGCCGGACCACGTTTCTTCGATATCGGAGTTTGACCTGCCATGTTAACCACGATATCAGGGTAACGAGCCGAACGGAAGTACCACCTTCCGCCCGGCTCTGACCAACAACCGTTCTGGAGGAACGATCATGGCTACCCAGCCCGTTACTACGGGAGCGCCTGCGCGCGCATCCTCAAATCTTATTCGCCTGCCGACTGCCGCACGCCGGCAGGTCCACAACAACCGATATGCTGATCAACGCCGAGCGGCGCTCGCGGCGCGTGAGGCCAGCCCTTGGCCCGGCGAATACAAAATGCCGTGGCAGCGTGACGAAGATCGCAGGAAGGCCGCACAGCCCTCCCTCACCCACATCAAACGCACCCCGGCACTGGTGATCGCAATGGCGCTCTACGGCATGGCCAGCGAGGAAAGGCGGGAAGGCGCACTGGCAGCCGTCAAGCTCATGGCAATGGTCGATACTACCGGCACAGCCGACGACGCGCTTCTCCTAATGAACGAGGTGGCAAACCTGACCGAAAGCGCGGCAGCCGTTGTGTCCGCTACCCGGGAGGGCCGCTGACATGGCGACGCCGACCAGCGTAGATCGCGACATCCTCCTGGACGAAGCCTTGGGCATGACGGAGGCTGTCCTGAAATCCATCGGCGAAGGTGACTTCTTCGCGATCGGCCCGGCCGATCCCCACGAACACAAGCTGTTCATGCACGGCAACTGGTTGCTGGATATGTTGAAAGACTGCATCGCCAGCATCCGCGCTCGCCTAACTGCACTTGAAGAACAGGAAGCACAGGCGCGGGGGGCGGCGCGATGATCCATGCGACTTTTACCCTCGCCAACCGCGCCGCCATCGAAGCCGAAATCGAGCGACTGATCGGCATCCTCGACACCGCCGATGGCGATTGCGACCTAGAGGACGACGACTTCGATCGCTGCACCGCCGGGGACGACGGCTGCGGAGCCTTTCAAGTTCCATATGGCGGGCTGGTGTTCGGCGCATCGGATGACGGCACCGAGCGCCTGCCTCTGCCGATCTACGGCGTCGACCAGACCGCCGGCCCGACGAACGTGGGGAAGCCTATCGGGCTTGGCACAGGGCGATGCAGTCGTGACCGTGTTCGATCCGACAGCATGGCACCGCGAGTTCAACGCCAACGGTGGCAGGGTCGAGATTATGAAGGATGGGGAGGTGCGGACATCGGTGCTGATGTTCCGCACCCCTCCCGCGTCGCGGCGGCGCGCCTGCGAGCTGCTGGCGGAGATCACCGACGAGCCGGAGAGGGTCACCGCGGTGAGGTACCTTCTGAGAAGCCGATGACGCGTAGGCTGTTGACCAGTGGACAGATCATGTCTATCTACTAATCAACAGATTGGAGTCATCATGTCAGCACCTGCCGCGCTTCCCTACCGCACCCCGCTCTTCAGTGCAGCGGACATGTCGGCGATCACCGGGGTTAATCGTAGCACGTCGCAGGGCTGGATTGCGCGGTACTCCGGGCCCCTGACAGCTATCGGGATCGAGGAAGGCGCGCGGGGCGTCGCTCGCGAGTTCACCGTCGAACAGCTTGGCATTTTCGCTGCCCTTCGTGTCGCTACCAGCGTCCGGCAAGCGGACGCTGCATTCAAGGCTCTTGAGGAAATAGCAGAGCACGCGACGTCGGCGTACGCGGTCGCGTCTGCTGGCATTGAATGGCACAGTTATCGGGGCAACGCGGATGATCGTCGGCCGCTACTTCCGCGCGCTACGAAACAGAAGCATCTCGAAGGGCGCCACATCTTCGGATCGGACTTCGTGTTCCACGTCACCGACAATCCCTATGCGTCGGGTGGCACGGATTTGCTCGACCTTTTGCGGTATCCCACGCCTGTGCTGTTGCTCCCGCTGGATGCCACCCTCCGCAACGCGTGGCAGCGCGCCACCGAAGTGTTCTACGGCTTCGACATCGAGGTCGCGTAAAGTGTCGGCAGCCGCTCTCCCCAATTGGCCCGCGAGGCTGAGCGAGGACATGGCAGCCGCGTACCTTAGCGTGTCGAAGACCACCTTCCGCGATCGCTGGCACCGCCGGACCTATCCCCAGCCCATTCGTGACGGGAAGCGCCTGCTTTGGTCGCGCGTGCAGCTGGATCGGTTCGTGAGCGCACAGTTCGGCATAGCCAACGACGACAGCGACGGAGACGAGACGTGGGCCGACTTGAAATAAAGGGCCTCTGCCAAAAGGGCGACCGGCTCTACTTCCGCCGGAAGGTCGGGGGCAGTGATCAGTATATCCGCCTCCCGGCACTGGACGATCCCCGCTTTCCCGAAGCGTATGCCAAGGCAGCCCGGCCTGACACCGAGCGCAAGCGGCCTGGGCCGGGCACGCTGGCGGCGCTTGTAATTGCCTACCGCGCTGCATCGGACTTTCGCACGCTCTCTGCGAAGTCGCAGGTCAACCGCGACCGTTACTTGGCAATGATCACCGAAACGCACGGGCATCGTACCGTGTCGGGCTGCACACCGGCGGCGGTACGTGCGATGCGCGATGCCTACCTCGATACCCCCGGCAAGGCGAACAACTGGCTTTCGGCCTTTAAGGTGCTCATGCAGTTCGCCGCCCTCAACGGCTGGCGCAAGGACAACCCCGCGCGGGAGATCAGGCCGCTCGATACCGGAGAGCATGAGCCTTGGCCCGCTAACGTGCTGGCCAGTGCGCTTACGGCGGCAAGTCCGACCCTTCGGCTGGCGATCGTCTCCGGTCTCTGTAGCGGTGCCCGTATCGGTGACGTGATCCGGATGCAGCACGGCTGGCACGACGGGAAGACGATGCAGTTCACGACGAGCAAGAAAGTCGGGAAGCGTAGGCAGGGCGTAGATGTCGCGGTGCCGATGCATCCGCTCTGGTTGGCAGAGCTGGCCAAGGTGCCGCGCAAGTCTGTCACGCTGATCTACGATCGCGCTGGCAAGCCGTTCAGTAGCGAGAAGATCCTGCAGGAGCGCATCCGCCGCCTTATGGGTGATATCGGATCGCCCACCTACGTCAGCAACGGCAAGGCAAGACTCTACAGCTTCCACGGTCTCCGGAAGAACGCGGCCTGCTACCTCGCGGAGCTTGGACTGAGCGACACCGAGATCGGTGGGATCTGCGGAATGACCCCTGACACGGTGCGGCACTACACCAAGCGGGCGCGGGCGTTGATGATCGCTCGGAGCGCCGCCGACCGGGTGACCCGGGGGGACGTACTACCCCTCAAAGGGGGACAGATGGCAGGAGGCGCGAAATAAATGGCGCGGAATCAACATGGTGACCCCTACGGGAATCGAACCCGTGTTTCAGCCGTGAAAGGGCCGCGTCCTAGACCGCTAGACGAAGGGGCCGTCCGGGCGAGAGGCGCTTAGGCGAGCGTTGCGCCGGGGTCAATCCGCCCAGGCTCGATCCGCCTCACCTTCAGTCGATCCAGGCCGCGTCTTCCAGATGAAGCTCGGCATCCCGCCGTCCGTTCCATTCGTTGATCTGCGCGCGCCCCGCGACCCACAGGCTCCGACCCGGTCCGGCTGCAAGCAGCGCCTGCCCCATCTCGGTCTCCGCCGCCCGGAACGCCACCGCCTTGACCCTGGCACCATCGGCGCCGGTCAGGACCAGGCGGACATGGTTGGTCCCGACAACATCCGCCTTCACGATCCGCACCGGCCCCGCCGCGATCCGTGGTGCCGGCCAGCCGGCACCATAGGGTCCCGCCGCATCCATGCCGTCGACCAGCGCCGACGTGATCCCGCCCGGTGCCACGACAAGGTCCAGCGTCAGCGCCTGATCCTGCCGCGCGCGCGCGACATCCTCGGCCAGCCGCGAATCGAGGAAATCCGCCAAGGCCTGCAGCCGCTCCGCCGCCACCGTCAGCCCTGCCGCCATCGCATGGCCGCCGCCCGCCGCGAGCAGCCCGGCATCCTTCGCCGCCAGCACCGCCGCGCCAAGGTCGACGCCGCCGATCGACCGGCCGCTGCCCTTGCCGACACCGTCTTCGTCCAGCGCCACGACGATCGCCGGCCGCCCGAACTTCTCCTTGATCCGCCCCGCCACGATGCCGATCACGCCCGGGTGCCAGCCCTCGGCGGCGACAACGATGACCGCGCGATCGTCCTGTGACGCGGCCGCACTCTCGGCCGCCTCGGTCACCATCGCCTCGATCGCCCGCCGTTCCTCGTTCAGGCGGTTCAGCTCCGCCGCGATCGCCGCCGCCTCGTCCGGGTCTTCGGTCGTCAGCAGGCGGACGCCCAGGTCGGACTTGCCGACTCGCCCTCCGGCGTTGATGCGGGGCCCCAGTGCGAAGCCGAGATCGCGGCAGATCGGCGCGCGATCCAGCCCCGCCGCGTCGATCAGCGCGGAAAGGCCGATGTTGCGCCGCTCGCCCATCACCTTCAGCCCCTGGGTCACGAAGGCGCGGTTAAGCCCTCGCAACTGCGCGACATCGGCAACCGTGCCGAGCGCGACGAGATCGAGCAGGTCGAGAAGGCGCGGCTCCGCACGGTCCGCGAAACACCCCCGCCGCCGCAACACGCGCACCGTCGCGACCGCCAGCATGAAGGCCATTCCCACCGCCGCGAGATGGCCGTGGGCGGCGCCCTCTTCCTCGTCCAGCCGGTTGGGATTGACCACCGCATGGGCCACCGGCAGCGCCGTCGCGCATTTGTGGTGATCCACCACGATCACATCAACGCCCGCCGCCTTGGCCAGGTCGAGCGCCTCAAAAGCCTGCGCCCCGCAATCCACAGTAACGATCAGCCGCGCGCCCGCCTCCGCGAGCCGCACCAGTGCCGCGCCGGACGGGCCGTAACCCTCCATCAGCCGATCCGGAATATAACTCTGCGCTGACACGCCCAGAGAGCGGAGCAGGCGCACCAGCAAGGCGGCGGACGTCGCGCCGTCCACATCATAATCGCCGAAGATCGTGATCGCCTCACGCGCCTGCACCGCATCCGCCAGTCGTTCGGCGGCGCGGTCCATGTCGCGAAAGATCGATGGATCGGGCAGAAATCCGCGAATCGTCGGCGCGCGGTTCCGCTCCAGATCCTCGGCAACGCACCCCCGCGCCAGGAGCAGCGCCCGCACCAGATCGTCGTCCCCCGCCGCCAGCACGCCGCTCCGCCAGCGCCAGGCCTGGCCAGTGATCGATCGGGTGACACCGCAAACGGATGAATGAGCGAGCATCCCTGCTATCTAACTCGTCGCGGGCGCAAAGAGAATCCCGCTGCTGGAGAAGAGCGATGGCGATCACCCTGCTCGGATATTGGCGATCGAGCGCCGCCTACCGCGTGCGCATTGCCCTGGCCGTGAAAGGGCTTTCGTTCGACAGCATCGCAATCAACCTTCTCGAAGGGGAGCAGCGCGGTGCCGCATATCGGGGCCTTAATCCCCAAGGCCTTGTCCCTTTCCTGCGCGATGATCCGGCGGCGCTTTCGCAAAGCCTGGCGATCATCGAATATCTCGACGAAACCTATCCCGATCCGCCGCTCTTGCCCGGCACCTCCGCCGAACGCGCCCACGCGCGGGCGCTCGCGCAGACGATCGCCAGCGACATCCACCCGCTCAACAACCTGCGCGTGCTCAAATACTTAAAGCGGGAACTCGGGCAGGATCAGGCGGCGATCGACGCATGGAGCCAAAACTGGATCACCGAAGGCTTCACCGCGCTGGAGGCCGCTGCGGGCACCTTCCTGGCGGGAGACAGGCTGACGATCGCCGACATCTGCCTCGTGCCGCAGATGTACAACGCCCGCCGCATCGCGACAGATCTGACGCCCTTCCCGAAGCTGGTGGCGCTCGACGAACGCCTGTGCGCACGTCCCGCCTTCGCCGCCGCCAGCCCCGAGGCGCAACCGGATGCCCCAACCGAGTAACTATTTGTATGCCAGATGGGTGAACGGATAGGGTCTGCCCTGCCCGTCCACCGGAGAACGTCCCGTCGGCACGAAACCCATCCGCTCGTAAAAACCGACTGCCTGAACGTTCTGCTCGTTCACGTCCGTCGTCATGCGAGGATTAATCGTTAGGCCGTGCCGCACGAGAGCAGCGCCGATGCCCGTTCCTCGAAATGCCGGATCTACGAACAACGCCTCCATGTGACCGACCTCGATCAACATGAAGGCCAGTGCCCGATCGTCATCATCAACGCTCAGCCAAAGGGACGCCTCCGGCAGAAACCGGCACACCAACTCGTCGAGCGCCGCGCGGTCCTCACGCGTGAGGAAGTCGTGGGTGGCATCGACGGCATCCCGCCAGATCTCGACGACGCGCGCTCCGTCTTCCGGGCGCGAGAGCCGGATCGCACCCACGCGCGACGATCCTCAGGCGGCGTTGGTCAGGCTGAGGAACACGTCCTCCAGATCGGCTTCCTGCGTGGAAACGTCGACGATCCCCAGCCCCGCCGCTTGCAAGGCCGCCAGCACCTCGCCCGCATTCACCTTGTTCTTGGAGTAGGTGATGGTCAGCGTCCGATCGCCCTTCAGCGCGATCTTCTCGAAACAGGGCGCGGCGGGCGGCTCGGTCAGGTCGCGATCGACCGTCACCTCGACCGCCTTCTCCTGCGCGGTCGCCATCAGCTCGCGGGTCGGCTGGTTGGCGATCAGCCGGCCATGGTTGATGATGGCGATGCGGTCGCACAGCTCCTCCGCCTCTTCCAGATAATGGGTGGTCAGCACCACCGTGACCCCGCTCTGGTTCAGCTCGCGCACATAAGCCCAGAGCTGCTGGCGAAGCTGGATGTCCACGCCGGCGGTCGGCTCGTCCAGCACCAGGATCGGTGGCTGGTGGACCAGCGCCTTGGCCACCAGCAGGCGGCGCTTCATGCCACCGGACAAGGTGCGTGCATAGGCGGTCGCCTTGTCCTCCAGATGCACCGCGCGCAGCAGCTCCATCGATCGCCGCGCGCCCTTCGGCACGCCCCAGAGGCCGGCCTGGTTCTCCAAGGTCTCGACTGGCGTGAAGAACGGATCGAACACGATTTCCTGCGGCACGATGCCGATCGACGCCTTGGCATTGCGCGGGTCCGCATCGATGTCGAAACCCCAGATCGACACTTTCCCGCTCGTCTTGTTGACCATGCCGGACAAGATGTTGATCAGCGTCGATTTGCCCGCGCCATTCGGGCCGAGCAGGCCGAAGATCGTCCCCCGTGGCACGTCGAAGCTGACGTCGTTCAGCGCGACCTTGCCGCCGCTATACGTCTTGCAAAGATTTCGAATGGAGATCGCGGCATCGCTCATGCCTCGGCGCATAGCCGGAAGCCGGGGGCCGCACAAACGCCCCTGCTCGCGACAGGGGGACTCTCTCGACAGACGGACATGGCCGGCGATAGGAGGCGGCCAGGATCATCAGGACCGACTCGACATGCCCAGCCCCCCCGAAACCGTGACCGTCAACACGCACCGCGTGGCCTGCGACGGCGCGACCGACATTCCCGGCGGCGCGGCGCTCGGCCACCCACGCGTCTTTCTTGAGATCGATGAGAAGGGCTATGTCGAATGCGGTTACTGCGACCGCCGCTTCGTCTTGGCCGGCGGGCCTGCCGACGAGGGTTCCAAGGCGGCCTGATCGGCCTATATCGATTTGATGACCGATCCGCGCTCCTATCTCTACCGCACCCTTGATCCCGATGCGGCGCTCCGCCTGACAGCCGGATCACTCGCCGCCTGCGACGACGGCGAACTCTACCTCCAGTACGCTGCCTCCGAGAGCTTCGGCTTCGACGATGGCCGGCTGAAGACCGCCGACTTCAACACGCAATCCGGCTTCGGGCTGCGCGGCGTCTCGGGCGAGATGACTGCCTTCGCCCATGCCAATGAGATCAGCGAGGGCGCGATCCTCCGCGCGGCCGAGACGCTGACCCTGCTCGATCCGGCGCACGGCCCGAAAGCTCCGGCGCCCCGCCGCACCAACACGCGGCTCTACGGGGACGCCGATCCGCTCGGTCTCATTCCCTTCGCGAAGAAGGTCGAGCTTTGCCAGAAGATCGACGCCGCCGCCCGCGCCCGCGATCCGCGCGTGGTGCAATGCTCGGTTGGCCTCTCCGCCTCGTGGAGCGTGGTCGAGATCGTCCGCCCCGACGGCTTCGTCGCGACGGACGTCCGCCCGCTCGTCCGCCTGAACGTCAGCCTGGTGGTGGAACAGAACGGCCGTCGCGAAACGGGCTTCTTCGGCACCGGCGGCCGCTATCTTTATGACCGCCTGTTCGGAGAGGACGTCTGGAACCGCGCCATAGACGAGGCGCTCGCCCAGGCGCTGGTCAATCTCGACGCGGTCGCCGCCCCTGCGGGTGAGATGACCGTCGTGCTCGGCCCCGGCTGGCCGGGCGTCCTCCTGCACGAGGCGATCGGCCACGGCCTAGAGGGCGACTTCAACCGCAAGGGCACCTCCGCCTTCTCCGGCCGCATAGGCGAGCGGGTGGCCGCACCCGGGGTCACCGTGGTGGACGATGGCTCGATCTTCGAGCGCCGCGGTTCGCTGTCGATCGATGACGAGGGCACGCCGACGCAGGAGACGGTCCTGATCGAGGACGGCATCCTCAAGGGCTACATCCACGACCGTCTGAACGCGCGTCTCATGGGCGTCGCCCCCACCGGCAACGGACGGAGGGAAAGCTTCGCTCACGCACCCATGCCGCGCATGACCAACACCTTCATGAAGGCCGGTAACGACAACCCCGCCGAGATCCTCTCGCGGGTGAAGAACGGTATCTTCGCGAAGAGCTTCGGCGGCGGCCAGGTCGACATCACCAGCGGCAAATTCGTCTTCTCCTGCACCGAAGCGTACAAGATCGAGAACGGCCGCCTGGGTGCGCCGATCAAGGGCGCGACGCTGATCGGCGACGGTCCTTCCGTCCTCACCAAGGTTCGCGCGATCGGCAACGACATGGCGCTGGATGAGGGCGTCGGCATCTGCGGCAAGGGCGGTCAGTCGGTCCCCGCCGGCGTCGGCCAACCGACCCTGCTGATCGAGGGCCTGACGGTCGGCGGCACCGGCTGAGGCGTCAGTAGCCGCTGATCAGCATGTCCATCGCGGCGAGGATCGTCACGTCCTGTTCGGAAAGCGACCCGATGGTTGCTTCGATCTCTTTCGTGCGGATGGCACGCGCGGCTTGCGGGACGAGACGTAGATCGAGGCCATCGAACTTAAGGACTGGATTGAGTCTCGGAGCGACCGCAGGAACCATGTGAGCCGGCCTGAGCGGAACGACAAGCCGGCTGTTCAGGCGTGAGAAGACGTCGGACTGACAATCGACTGCATAGGGTTCACCGCGAACGCGATAGACGTCGAAACGCGCCATCAAAGCGGATCGAGGTCAGACAGCGGTAAGCCGTTCTCCTCGAGCCAGTCATTCCAGGCATCGATCGCTGCGGCATTCTCCTCCTGCCAGCGGCGTTCCAGAACCTTGCGGCTTTCCGCCCGAAGCGCCTCTTCGCACAGGCGTGAAAGGTTCAGCCCTGCTTCTCGTGCAGCCGAGATCACGCCGGTGTCGATCGATAGATTGACAGGCTTCCGCTGGCCAGACGAGATGGAGTCATGCCTCATGCGCATGTTTTCTGCGTACACCAAGCGCCTGTCAACGGCCTACCGCTGCTTAGGTTTTGGGCAAATGCTCACCTCCATGCGCAGGCCGTGAACGCATCTGCAGCAATTTAGATCGCCCGCTCAGAACGAGCTGTTCAAAAGGTTACGAAATTATTTCTGGCACGCCGCTTGCTTAGCTTTTCCGGCTAAAAGCAGGGAGGCGAAATGAAACTCGTCATTGCCATCATCAAGCCGTTCAAGCTGGACGAAGTGCGTGAAGCGCTCTCCGGCCTCGGCGTGCAGGGCATGACCGTGACCGAGGTAAAGGGCTTCGGGCGGCAGAAGGGGCAGACCGAGATCTATCGGGGTGCCGAATACAGCACGAACATGGTGCCGAAGATCAAGGTCGAGGTCGTCACCTCATCCGACCTCGCGCCGCGCGTGGTCGAGGCGGTGCAGCAATCCGCGAACACCGGCGCGATCGGCGACGGCAAGATCTTCGTCCTGGACGTCGGCCAGGTGGTGCGCATCCGCACCGGCGAAACCGACGACATGGCGCTCTGAGGATAAAGGGGGAAACATGAAGCTTTTCTCGAAAATTGGCGGGGCTGCGGGGGCGCTCGGCGTCTCGCTGCTGACCGCGATGCCCGCCTGGGCGCAGGAGGCGGCGGTGGCCGCCGGCCCGATCAAGGCGCCTACGGCCGAGCAGATGGCCGGCATGGTCGACAAGGGTGACACCACCTGGATGCTAATCTCGGCCGCGCTGGTGCTGCTGATGTCGATCCCGGCGCTGGCGCTGTTCTACGGCGGCCTTGTCCGTACCAAGAACATGCTGTCGATCCTGATGCAGGTGCTGACGATCGTCTCGGTCGCCGCGCTTGTCTGGGTCAGCTGGGGCTATTCCATGGCCTTCACCGGCGGTTCGCCCTACTTCGGCAATCTTTCCAAGGCCTTCCTCCAGGGCGTCTCCGCCACCACCTATGCGGCGACCTTCTCCAACAACGTCTACATCCCCGAATACGCCTTCGTGGTGTTCCAGATGACCTTCGCCTGCATCACGCCGGCGCTGATCGTCGGCGCCTTTGCGGAGCGGGTGAAGTTCACGCCGCTGATCATCTTCGTCGTGGCCTGGCTGACCATCGTCTATTTCCCGATGGCGCATATGGTCTGGTACTGGGCGGGCCCGGACTTCCTGTCCGACAACACGTCTGACACCGGCCTGCTCTATGGCTGGGGCGCGCTCGACTTCGCGGGCGGCACGGTGGTCCACATCAACGCGGGCATCGCCGGCCTGGTCGGCTGCATCGTGATCGGCAAGCGCGCCGGTTACAAGCAGGAGCCGATGCCCCCGCACTCGCTGACCATGACCATGATCGGCGCCTCGCTGCTGTGGGTGGGCTGGTTCGGCTTCAACGCCGGCTCCAACCTCGAAGCCAACGGCCTCGCCGCGCTCGCCTTCATCAACACCTTCGTCGCGACCGCCGCTGCGGCCGTGGGCTGGGCGGTGATCGAGCAGATCAAGCATGGCAAGCCGTCGCTCCTGGGTGCCGCATCGGGTGCCGTCGCGGGCCTCGTCGCGATCACTCCGGCCGCCGGCTTCGCCGCGCCGATGACCTCGATCGTCCTCGGCTTCGTCGCCACGGGCGTCTGCTTCCTGTTCGTCACCACGGTGAAGAACGCGCTCGGCTACGATGACTCGCTGGACGTCTTCGGCGTCCACTGCATCGGCGGCATCGTCGGCGCGATCGGCACCGGCATCGTCGCCGATCCGGCGCTCGGCGGTCAGGGCTGGGTCGACTACACCGTCTTCCCGGCGGTGGCGGGCACCTACGACATGGGCGCTCAGGTCCTCACCCAGATCAAGGCGGTCCTGCTGACCCTCGTCCTCTCGGGCGGCGTGTCGGCGATCCTCTTCCTGGCGCTCAAGTACACCGTCGGCCTGCGGCCCTCGCGCGAGGTGGAGGCCGAAGGTCTCGATATCGCCGAGCATGGCGAGCGCGCCTACAATTATTGACGAGATGCGGGCGGGCCTCGTGCCTGCCCCCACAGGGGTTCCTCCTGCGGACGCACTGGGGTCGGGATGGCAACATCCCGGCCCTTCTTTTCGACCGCCCAGTCGAGGGGCCATTTCGCTTGGGTTAGCCCCCCCGTTTCCCTATATGATCGGCATGGCTAGCGAACCCAATGCGAACTCCTACGGTGCGGAATCCATCAAGGTCCTGAAGGGGCTGGACGCCGTCCGCAAACGCCCCGGCATGTATATCGGCGACACCGATGATGGTTCGGGCCTGCACCACATGGTGTTCGAGGTGTCGGACAATGCGATCGACGAGGCTTTGGCCGGCCATTGCGACCGCATCCTGATCCAGCTCAACCCCGACGGCTCCGTCACTGTCGAGGATAATGGCCGCGGCATCCCGACCGGCATCCACAAGGAAGAGGGCGTGTCCGCGGCAGAGGTCATCATGACCCAGCTCCATGCCGGCGGTAAGTTCGACAACACCAACGACGCCAATGCCTACAAGGTCTCCGGCGGCCTCCACGGCGTCGGCGTGTCGGTGGTGAACGCCCTTTCGGAGCATCTCGATCTGCGCATCTGGCGCGATGGAGAGGAGCACTGGATGCGCTTCTGCCGTGGCGATGCGGAGGCGCCGCTGAAAGTGGTCGGCAAGTCCGACAAGCGCGGCACACAGGTCACCTTCCTGCCCAGCCCGGATACCTTCAAGATCACCGAATTCGACTTCGAGAAGCTGGAACACCGCTACCGCGAGCTGGCCTTCCTGAACTCGGGCGTGCGCCTCTTCCTCCGCGATGCGCGCCATGCCGAACCGAAGGAGGTCGAACTCTACTACGAGGGCGGCATCGCGGCCTTCGTGAAATATCTCGATCGCTCCAAGACCTCGCTGATGCCGGAGCCGGTGGCGATCACCGGTCAGCGCGACGATGTCGGCATCGACGTCGCGTTGGAATGGAACGACAGCTATTACGAGCAGGTCCTCTGCTTCACCAACAACATCCCGCAGCGTGACGGCGGCACGCATCTCGCCGCCTTCCGCGCGGCGCTGACCCGCACCCTCAACGGCTATGCCGAGAAATCCGGCGCGCTGAAGAAGGAGAAGGTGACGCTCACCGGCGAGGACATGCGTGAGGGCCTCACCGCGATCGTCTCCGTCAAGCTGCCCGACCCCAAGTTCTCGTCGCAGACCAAGGACAAGCTCGTCTCGTCAGAGGTGCGCCAGCCGCTGGAAAGCCTGATGGCCGACAAGATGGCCGAATGGCTGGAGGAGAATCCGAACCACGCCAAGGCCATCATCCAGAAGGTTATCGACGCCGCCGCCGCCCGAGAGGCCGCCAAGCGCGCGCGGGAGGCGAGCCGCAAGTCGGTGATGGGCATCGCCTCGCTTCCCGGCAAGCTCGCCGACTGTCAGGAAAAGGATCCCGCCAAGTCCGAGCTGTTCCTGGTCGAGGGTGATTCCGCCGGCGGCTCCGCAAAGCAGGGCCGCAACCGCCACAACCAGGCGATCCTGCCGCTCAAGGGCAAGATCCTCAACGTCGAGCGCGCCCGCACCGACCGGATGCTCTCCTCGAAGGAGATCGGGACGCTGATCCAGGCGCTCGGCACCGGCATCGCCACCGGTCTCGACCGAAGCGGCTTCGACATCGAAAAGCTCCGCTACCACAAGATCGTCATTATGACGGACGCCGACGTCGACGGCGCGCACATCCGCACCCTGCTGCTGACCTTCTTCTACCGGCAATTCCGGGAGATCATCGACGCGGGCCACCTCTACATCGCCCAGCCGCCGCTCTATAAGGTCAGCAAGGGCCGGTCCGAGGTCTATGTGAAGGACGATGGCGCGCTCGATCAGTATCTGGTCGATGCCGGCGTCGGCGCGCTCGCGCTCGACACTACCGGCGGCACGCGTTCAGGCGGCGATCTCCGCACGCTGATCGACCACGCGCGTCGTATGCGCACGCTGATGCGCTACGTTCCCCGCCGCTATGACGCCGCGATCATCGAGACGCTGTCGCTCGCCGGCGCGCTTGATCCCGACGCCAACGCCGCTGCCCGACAAGCCGCGATCGACGTGGTGGTCAAGGCGCTCGACGCCGGCGATACCGAGGCGCGCTGGTCGGGAAGCGCGCTGGAGGACGGCGGCTTCGCGCTCGATCGCATGTGGCGCGGTGTGCGCGATCATCACGCGATCGATGCCGCCTTCGTCCAGTCAACCGAGGCGCGCAAGCTCCACGCCCTCGCCGCCGAACAGGCGGAAAGCTATGCCGAACCCTCCCGCTTGGTCTCGATCAAGCAGGCGCAGAAGGATGAGGAGCAGTCCGAAGGCGAGGACGCGCCGGCCGTGGACAGCCGCGGCACGCTCGTCCGCCGCCCGTCCGAACTGCTGGACGCGGTGCTCGCCTCGGGCCGCAAGGGCCTCTCGATCCAGCGCTACAAGGGTCTGGGCGAGATGAACGCCGAACAGCTCTGGGAAACCACGCTCGACCCGGCCAATCGCTCGCTGCTGCAGGTGCGGGTCGAAAATGCGGAGATCGCCCACCAGATCTTCGATCGCCTGATGGGCGACGTCGTCGAGCCCCGCCGCGAATTCATCCAGGAAAACGCCCTCTCGGTCGCCAATCTGGACGTCTGAGCGGGAGGGAGCGGCCGACGCTGCATCGGCGAAATCAGGTCATCGCCGCGACGGCGCAGTTCGCCGCAGCGTCGGATCGCGGCTATGGTTTCGTTAACCAGCCTCGCCTAGCCAGTCCTCACACGAGTGGGGCTGGGGCTTTCAATGTTCAAACGCGTTCTGGGGGCGATCTGTTCCCTGATGATCGGTATGTCGCTGATGGCGACGCCGGCCCAGGCGGCGGGATCCTATCTCCAGTGCGCGCCTTTCGCCCGCGCCTTCTCCGGCATCCAGCTGTTCGGCGCCGCCTACAGCTGGTGGCAGCAGGCGACCGGCCGCTATGCGCAGGGCAGCGCGCCGCAGGTCGGCTCGGTCCTCGTCTTCAAGGCGGTGGATTCGATGCGTTCCGGCCATGTCGCAACCGTCACGCAGATCGTTTCCGACCGCATCGTCAAGGTGACCCACGCCAATTGGTCGGTGATCAACGGGCGTCGCGGCCAGGTCGAGCGGGACGTGACCGTCGTCGACGCCTCGGACAAGGGCGACTGGAGCAAGGTCAAGGTCTGGTACGCGCCGATCAAGTCGGTGGGGCAAAAGGCCTATCCGACCTACGGCTTCATCTACGGCAGCATCGCCGCCGCCCAGGCTGCGGTGACCAAGGTCGCGGACGCGGCGAAGATCGATACGGCATCGTAATCAGCTTGATTGCCCGCCATGTGACTGGCAGTTCGCCGCGCGGCACCCTAGATGACGGGCGTCCTGTACCCGCCGCGTGGAGAACCAAATGAGCGACGATCCCGAAAACACCCTGATCCTGACGCTTGACGGCGGCGATGTCGTCATCCGCCTGCGTCCCGATCTCGCCCCCGGCCATGTCGATCGCATCAAGGAACTGACCCGCGAGGGGTTCTACGACGGCGTCGTCTTCCACCGCGTCATTCCCGGCTTCATGGCGCAGGGTGGCGATCCCACCGGGACCGGCATGGGTGGCTCCGACAAGCCGGATCTGAAGGCGGAGTTCAGCGCGGAAAAGCATCTGCGCGGCATCTGCTCGATGGCCCGCGCGCAGAACCCGAACAGCGCGAACAGCCAGTTCTTCATCTGCTTCGACGACGCCACCTTCCTCGACCGCCAGTACACCGTCTGGGGCGAAGTGGTCGAAGGCATGGAGCATGTCGACGCCCTCCCCAAGGGCGAACCGCCGCGCGCGCCCGGCAAGATCGTCTCGGCCAAGATCGCCGCAGACGCCTGAACGCTTAAGCTTTCCGGCTGAGTTGAAAGAGCGCTCCGGCCCGGCCGGGGCGCTCTTTTCGTATCACGCCGTCTCCAGCGCCTTCATCTTGGCGATCTTCTCGCGCCAGACCAGCGGGGCGGTGTGGTGGACGCTCTCGCCCGTGGCATCGACCGCCACCGTCACCGGCATGTCCTTGACCTCGAACTCGTAGATCGCCTCCATGCCGAGGTCTTCGAAGCCGACGACCTTCGCGCCCTTGATCGCACGGGCGACCAGATAGGCCGCACCGCCCACGGCCATCAGATAAGCCGATTTCGCGTTCCGGATCGCCTCGATCGCCGCCGTCCCGCGCTCCGCCTTGCCGACCATCGCATAGAGGCCCTGGTCGAGCATCATCCGGGTGAACTTGTCCATGCGGGTCGCGGTCGTCGGGCCGGCTGGACCCACCACCTCGTCACCGACCGGATCGACCGGGCCGACATAGTAGATCACCCGGCCCCGGAAATCGACCGGCAGTTCCTCGCCCTTGGCCAGCATGTCCTGGATCCGCTTGTGCGCGGCGTCGCGCCCGGTCAGCATCTTGCCGTTGAGGAGCAGGCGGTCGCCCGGCTTCCAGCTTGCCACCACCTCAGGCGTCAATGTGTCGAGATCGACGCGGATCGACTCCTTCGACGGCGCCCATTCGACCTTGGGCCAGGCCTCCAGATCCGGCATCGGCATATACGCCGGCCCCTCGCCCTTCAGCGTGAAATGCGCATGGCGCGTGGCGGCGCAGTTCGGGATCATCGCCACCGGCTTGCCCGCCGCGTGGCAGGGCGCGTCCATGATCTTGACGTCGAGGATGGTGGCAAGGCCCCCTAGGCCCTGCGCGCCGATGCCGAGCGCGTTGACCTTGTCGAAGATCTCGATCCGCATTGCCTCGATATCGGTCTGCGGCCCGCGCAGCTTCAGCTGGCCCATGTCGATCGGGTCCATCAGCGCCTTCTTGGCGAGGAGCACGCAATGCTCCGCCGTGCCGCCGATGCCGATGCCCAGCATGCCGGGCGGGCACCAGCCCGCGCCCATCTGCGGGATCATCTCCAGCACCCAGTCGACGATCGAATCGCTCGGGTTCATCATCTTGAACTTGGACTTGTTCTCCGATCCACCGCCCTTGGCGGCGACGTCGATCGTCACCTTGTCACCCGGCACCATCTCGACATGGAGGACGGACGGCGTGTTGTCCTTGGTGTTGCGGCGGGTGAAGGCGGGGTCGGCCAGCACCGAGGCGCGCAGCCGGTTCTCCGGGTGGAGATAGGCGCGGCGCACGCCCTCGTCGACAATCTCCTGCAGCGAGCGCGAGGTCACGTCCATGCGACAGTCCATGCCCCATTTGACGAAGACGTTGACGATGCCGGTGTCCTGGCAGATCGGCCGGTGCCCCTCCGCGCACATCCGGCTGTTGGTCAGGATCTGCGCGATCGCGTCCTTCGCCGCCGGCCCCTGCTCCGCCTCATAGGCTTCGCCCAGCGCGCGGATGTAGTCCATCGGGTGATAGTAGCTGATGTACTGCAGAGCGTCGGCCACGCTCTCGATCAGGTCGGCTTCCTTGATGATGATTGTCACTGCAACGGCCCCGCAGATGTCTGTTTTCGCGGTTTCCTTAGCCTCTCGTGCCCCGAGCGGAAAGGCTTGCCGTCTTCGCGACGACGGCTTTCCATCTCCTTGAAGTGGAAGGCTTTGGCGGTTGGCAAGCACCCTTTTTCGCGGAGGCGACGATAAAGTCCCTTGTGCCTCCGAATCAGGAGTGACACTATCCGTAGTGTTGGCGCCAGGCGGCCGACACCAGATTGAGTTTCGGTCGGGCGATCACCATATCGTTCTTGTCGTCCTTTCCTGTGGATATCGGGGATGGATGGAGACCCGTGCTCGCGCTGGTGGCCGCCTGGTGTAGGCTCTGGTCTAGGTGCCCGAGTCATTGATGATGACGGTTAGGGGACGCGTGATGGACCTTCTGAGCAGCGGCGGCGAGACGAGCATGAGCGACACCCAGACCCTCGATGCACCGGGCGCGAGCGCGGCCTTGTCCACCAAGGACATCAAGCCGCAGCCCTATCCGGTCGAAGTCGATCACAGCCGCGACGCGCTCCTCACCGATTTCGGCAAGGAGACGCTGAAGGACCGCTATCTCCTCCCCGGCGAATCGTACCAGGACCTCTTCGTCCGCGTTGCCTCGGCCTATGCCGACGATGCGGCGCACGCTCAGCGCATCTACGACTACATCTCCCGGCTCTGGTTCATGCCGGCGACGCCCGTCTTGTCGAATGGCGGCACCGGGCGCGGCCTGCCGATCAGCTGCTACCTCAACTCGGTAGACGACAGCCTGAACGGCATCGTCGACACCTGGAACGAGAATGTCTGGCTCGCCTCGCGCGGCGGCGGCATCGGCACCTATTGGGGCAGCGTGCGCGGCATTGGCGAGCCGGTCGGCCTCAACGGCAAGACCAGCGGCATCATCCCCTTCGTCCGCGTCATGGATTCGCTGACCCTCGCGATCAGCCAGGGATCGCTCCGCCGCGGTTCGGCAGCCTGCTATCTCGACGTCAGCCATCCGGAGATCGAGGAGTTCCTGGAGATCCGCAAGCCCTCCGGCGACTTCAACCGCAAGGCGCTCAACCTCCACCACGGCGTGCTCCTCACCGACGAATTCATGGAGGCCGTCCGCAACGGTGCCTCCTTCGACCTGCGCTCGCCCAAGGACGGGTCGAAGCGCGGTGAGGTCGACGCCCGCTCGCTGTTCCAGAAGCTGGTCGAGACCCGCCTCGCCACGGGCGAGCCCTATATCGTCTTCAGCGACACCGTGAACCGCGCGATGCCGAAACATCACCGCGAACTCGGCCTGAAGGTCTCGACCTCGAACCTGTGCGCCGAAATCACGCTCCCCACCGGCCGCGACCATCTCGGCAAGGACCGCACCGCCGTCTGCTGCCTGTCCTCGCTGAACCTCGAGACCTGGAACGAGTGGAACGGCGACAAGCGGTTCATCGAGGACGTGATGCGCTTCCTCGACAATGTGCTTCAGGATTATATCGACCGGGCCGAGCCGGGGATGGAGCGCGCCGCCTATTCCGCCGGGCGCGAGCGCTCGGTCGGCCTCGGCGTCATGGGCTTCCACTCCTTCCTCCAGGCGCGCGGCCTGCCCTTCGAAGGGGCCATGGCCAAGTCCTGGAACCTGAAGATCTTCAAGCACATCAGCGCCCAGGTGAACGAGGCGTCGATGCAGCTTGCGGTCGAGCGCGGCCCCTGCCCGGACGCCGCCGACATGGGCGTGATGGAACGCTTCAGCTGCAAGATGGCAATCGCGCCGACCGCATCGATCTCGATCATCTGCGGCGGCACCAGCGCCTGCATCGAGCCGATCCCGGCCAATGTTTACACCCACAAGACGCTGTCCGGCAGCTTCTCGATCCGCAATCCGTACCTCGAAAAGCTTCTGATCGAGAAGGCGAAGAACTCCGACGCGGTGTGGAACTCGATCCTCGAAAAGGGCGGCTCGGTCCAGCATCTCGACTTCCTCTCGCAGGAGGAGAAGGACACCTACAAGACCAGCTTCGAGATCGACCAGCGCTGGATCCTCGAACTGGCCGGCGACCGCGCGCCGTTTATCGATCAGGCGCAGTCGCTCAACCTGTTCATCCCGGCCGACGTGGATAAATGGGACCTCCTCATGCTCCACTTCCGCGCCTGGGAACTGGGCATCAAGTCCCTGTATTACCTGCGTTCCAAGTCGATCCAGCGCGCCGGCTTCGCGGGCGGCGTGGAAGCCGACAACACCATCGACCTCCGCCAGATCGAAGTGGAGTCGAAGGACTATGACGAGTGCCTCGCCTGCCAGTAACCCCGTTACCGGCGGCTCGGCACTCTCGCCTGCCAGCAGGAGGCAGGCCTTTGCAACCAAACGCGCGCACCAACACCGGTTCATGCTGAGCCTGTCGAAGCACTGCACCCACCACCACGCAGCACTTCGACAAGCTCAGTGCGAACGGGCGCGGGCCGTGTGTTGAAGGCCCGCACAAATCCCTTCCAATGTAGGAAAACTTTTGCCAGCAGGCGGATGGCTCTTTGAACAAGTTAAACTTGGACCTCGCGCGCACGCGCATGCGCCCACCCGTTGTCGTGCGACTTTCGAGACTTTCCACCGCCCATTCCTTCCCGGAGGGGGAGGGGTAAGCGCCGCGAACACCGCCGATGATCGGACAGAGGCAGCCCCATCAACCACCCACTCGTCACCCCGGCCTTGAGCCGGGGTCCCGCTGCCTCCCACGGGCGAAAAGAAGCGGGATCCCGGATCAAGTCCGGGATGACGTGCTCCTTGTTCGGCAGCTCTCGTCCACTTGCGGACATTGAGTTGTGGTGTGAAGTTGAACGATGGCGTTTAAAACAAAGCTTCAGGAACCGCCTCGTTGGGCCGCACTGCCGATAGTCGCATGCGGCGGAGCGGCGGCCGTCGCGGCTGGACAATTCGTAGGTGCGGCTGCCGCCGAGGCGATTGGATCGGCCTTGATAGCGCTCGTCGCTGTTGCTTTGATCTTCTGGAAAGCACGGTCCGAGGGCTGGCTTTATTCTTTTCTTGTGGTTGCAGGGACAGCACATTTGTTGCTGTGGCTGTTGCTACCTTGGCCTGTGGCTCACAGGCCTGCACGAGGCGACAGCTTCTTCGTCCTCACAGACTTCTTTGTTACTGCTGGCAGCGCCATGATCGTTCGGCATTTAATATGCCGCCGACGCGAGCACCGGAACGACGCCTAACCACTAATCTCGGTCATCGCAGCCACAGTATCCGCCCTACTCCTCCTCATCCTCTTGCCCGGCGGCCAGCCCCTCCATCAACGCCGGATCGATCGGGTCGAGCAGCCCCGCCGCCTTCAGATCCTCGATCCCCGGCAGATCGCGCCGGCTCTCCAGCCCGAAATGCGTCAGGAACGCCGGCGTGGTCGCATAGAGGAGCGGCCGCCCCGGCACCTCGCGCCGACCGGCGGGCCGCACCCAGCCCGCCTCCATCAGCACGTCGATCGTGCCCTTGGAGATCTGCACGCCCCGGATCGCCTCGATCTCGGCGCGGCTGACCGGCTCGTGATAGGCGATGATCGCCAGCGTCTCGATGCCGGCGCGGCTCAGCTTGCGGCTCTGCTCCCGCTCCCGCCTGAGCAGGTGCGACAGGTCGGCGGCGGTCTGGAAATGCCAACGCCCGCCCCGCTCGACCAAGTTGACGCCTCGCCCGGCATAGTCCTCCGCCAGCCGCCCGAGCGCCGGGCGGACATCGCCCTCCCCGACGGCCTCGGCGATCTCGGCCACCGTCATCGGCTCCTCGGCGGCGAACAAGGTCGCCTCCACGGCGCGCGCGAAATCGTCGGGCGGGGTCATGCCGCGCGGATCATCAGCGGCGCGAACACACCCGCCTGCGCGATCTCGATCTTGCCGAGCCGCGCCAGCTCCAGCACGCCAAGGAAGCTGGAGGCCACCGCCGAACGCCGGTAGTCCTCATCCGGCGTCTCGGGCAGGAAGCTCTCCAGGCTCGCCCAATCGATGCGCGTGCCGATCAGCGCGGAGACCCGCTCGATCGCCGCCTCCAGGCTCATCACCGGCCGTCGCGACACGACGTGGAAGGCGGGCGTGGTCCGCGCCTTCACCGCGCCATAGGCGGCGATCAGGTCGAAGAGCTCCGCCGTCCACAGCGGCTTCCTGACCACCTGCAACCCCTCCGGCGCGCCGCGTGCGAACACGTCGCGGCCCAGCCGGTCCCGCGCCATCAGCCGCGCCCCCGCATCGCGCATCGCGTCCAGCCGCTGCAACCGCAGCTGCAGCCGCAGCGCCAGTTCCTCCGGGTCGGGGTCCGCCGCCGGATCCTTGGGCAGCAGCAGTGCCGACTTCAGAAAGGCGAGCCACGCCGCCATGACGAGGTAATCCGCCGCCAGCTCCAGCTTCACCGCCTTCGCCTCCGCGATGAACGCCAGATACTGTTCGGTCAGCGCCAGGATCGAGATCTCGCGCAGATCCACCTTCTGGTTCCGCGCGAGCGTCAGCAGCAGGTCGAGCGGTCCTTCCCAGCCCTCGACATTGGGCGCGAAGACGGGATCACCCTCCGCCAGCGGCAGCCGTTCCTGTGCCTCGTCCCCCATCGCGGCACCGTGCCAGAACCGCCGCCGGGAGAGAAGGCCGGGAACGATTCTGCCCGGGCGCGGTTCGGGCCGGATGCCCAGATCGTTCCACTACCGTGACGGCGATCTGCCGCTCCACGGCGAGCGTCATGACCCGACCGGTATCCAGAACGGCCGCGCCATCCTGATCGTCCATGAGGCGGACGGCATCGGCAACAATGTCCGCCGTCGCGCCGCGATGCTGGCGGCGGAGGGCTACACCGCCTTCCTCGCCGACATGCACGGCGAGAGCCGGGTGCTGTCCGGCGACGAGATGACGGCGGCGCTCGACCGCTTCAAAGGCGATCCCGCCTATTTTCGCGCCCGCATCCGCAGCGCCTTCGATGCGGTGATGGCGGAGGGTTTCACGCCCGACCGCATCGCCGCAATCGGCTACTGCTTTGGCGGGGCAGCCGTGCTGGAACTGGCGCGCTCCGGGGCGGAACTGGCCGGTGTCGCGAGCTTTCACGGCCTCCTCACCACCGCCGCCTCGGCGGAGAGAGGCGCGATCCGCACCCGCATTCTCGCCTCGACCGGCGCACGCGACCCGCTGGTCCCACCCGCCGACCTCGCCACCTTCCAGGCGGAGATGGACGCGGCCGACGCCGACTGGCAGCTCCTCGTCCACGGCCGCGCGCTGCACAGCTTCACCAACCGCGACGTGGAGGGCCTCGGGGACCCACGCATGGCCTATGACGCGGCCGCCGACCGGCAGAGTTGGGCCGCACTGCAAGCCTTCCTTCAGGAAAGCTGGGCTAACCCCGCCTGATGCTCGCCCGCGAACGCCTCTGGCCGCTGCTCCTCGTGCTCCTCGTGGCGGGCTTCACCCTCGCCGCATGGGCCGCACGCGAACTGCCGGCCCCTCTCGCCACGCACGCGCCCGCTCTTGCCGAGGAGGCCGTACCGCCGCCGAACGCACCCCCGCCGCCGGTCGAACCGGTCGAGAACGTCGCGGTTGCGCCGGACCAGGCCCGCCTCATCAACGCCTCGGTCCCCTTCTCCACGAGGCCGAACCCCGCCGCCCGCGCATACCGCTTCGCCGGCTCGGATCAGGACAAGGCCCGCGCCACCGACTGCCTCGCCGCCGCCGCCTATTACGAGGCGGTGGGCGAAGGCGTCGCCGGCATGAGGGCGGTCGCTCAGGTCGTCCTCAATCGCCTCCGCCACCCCGCCTTTCCGAAGACCGTCTGCGGCGTCGTCTTCGAGGGGGCGGAGCGGGTCACCGGCTGCCAGTTCACCTTCACCTGCGACGGCTCGCTCGCCCGCGCGCCCTCCGCCGCGGGCTGGAAGAAGGCCGAGGAGGTCGCCCGCGATGCCCTGAAGGGCAAGGTCGACAAGGGCGTCGGCTGGTCCACCCACTACCACACCAACTGGGTGGTCCCCTCCTGGGCGGGCAGTCTCGACAAGACGGCGGGCGTCGGCACGCATCTCTTCTACCGCTGGCTCGGCTGGTGGGGGACGGCGGGCGCCTTCCGCGGCGGCTATGCCGGGAACGAGCCGGCGCAGGCGAAGATCGCGAAATACGCCGCCAGCCATGCCGACGCCGCAGCCCCCGTCGATCCGGCCCTCGCCGCCCTGACCGGCACGCCGGGCACCACGCCCGTCGCCGCATCGAAGCCGCGCGACGTCTACCCGCTGGGCCAGGGCCAGCTCGACCCGATCATCGTGATCCTCGATCCGACCGCGAGCCCCGACAGCTACGCCGCGATGGCGCTCTCGATCTGCGGTGACAAGAGCTACTGCAAGCTGCTCGCCTGGCGCGACGCGCGGAGGGCCCCCGGCCTGCCGCCGGTCGAGCCGTCGCACCTCGCCACCATGTCCTTCAGCTATCTCCGCGACCGCCCGGCCAAGTACGAAAAGGCGCTTTGGAACTGCAAGGAGATGCCTCGCCCCGACGCCTTCCAGTGCATGAAGGGCTGATCAGGCAACTCAAGCCACCTTCTTCCCGACCAGCATTCGCGGGTCCCAGTCGAACCCGCATCGAAGCCCGCTTTTCCGTCCCAGCTGGCCGGATTGCGGAAGGTGCCGAACACCATGTCCCACAGCGGTATATCGCCATAGTTGAAGGCATGGACGCCGCGCTCGTGATGGATCGCATGGCTCTCCGGCCGCGCGACCACATAGCCGATCCAGCGGGGCGTCCGGATATTGGCATGCTGGAACATCGAGCAGAAGGTGGCCAGCACGTTCACCGCCAGTGTCGCCTCCGGCGTCAGGCCGACGATCCCGACCAGGCATAGCGAACCGAGCAACGCCCATCCGATCATGTCGAGCGGATGGAAGTAGAACGCACCCCAGATATCCACCCGCTCTGCCGCATGGTGCATCTGGTGCGCGCGCCAGATCACGTCGCTCCGGTGCATCGCCCGATGCCAGCCATAGATCCCCAGCTCGAGCAGCAGGAACCCCGCCACGACCTGCACCACGAACGGAAGACCGGTCGCGTCGATCAGCCGGTGACCGCTGAGCCACGCGTCCCAAAGGAACGGCGCGCAGGTGGTGATCGCGAAGTACAAGAGGGTCGAAGCCAGACCTAATGCGCGCCAGAGCCGTACCTCAGGATAGTCACGCGCGCTGGTCAGACGCTCGACGACGACGAAGATCGCAAAGAGAACGAAGATGATGTAGTGATAGATGCTCACGGCCACGCTTTCCGGATTGAAGATGCGCAGTCGATTAGGGGACGGGGGCCGGGACCTCTAGAAAGCACAGGGTCGGTTCGCATCGACCCGGCGTTAGTTTCTGATTACAGGCCGGTTTCTTCGAACAGGTGAGGCAGGGCGGAACGATGATGGGGCAGGTGGCGGAGAAAACCGTACCGCAGGTAAAGTCCGCCGCCGAACCGTCTAAGGGCGAGCGGACCCGCGAACGGATCATGGACCTTGCCGAGGAATCCATCCTCCACAAGGGCTTCGCCGCGACTTCGATCGAGGAACTGGTCGAAGCAGCCGGCATAACCAAGAGCGGCTTCTTCTATCACTTCAAGGACAAGAACGACCTCGCCCGCGCGATCGTCGCCCGCTTCGTTGTGCGGGATGATGCGCATCTCGACCGCCTGACCGCGCGTGCCCGCGCCTTGTCCGACGATCCCCTGCAGAGCTTCCTGATCTTCATCAGGCTCTTCGCCGAGATGATGGACGATCTGCCCGGCGTGCACCCCGGCTGCCTCGCCGCGTCCATCACCTATCAGGACCGCGCCTTCGATGGCGAGGTTTCGCGCCTTATCCGCTTGGCGGCGGAGGGCTGGCGCGCCCGCTTCCATGACTGGCTGAAGGAGATCGCAGACGTTTACCCGCCACGCCTGCCCGCCGATCTGGAGGCCATGGCCGACCACTTCAACGTGGTGGCGGACGGCGGGATCATCACATCGCGGGCGCTCGGCGACAAGACGATCCTCGGGCGTCAGGTCCGCCTCATGCACGACCATGTGAAGCTGCTGTTCGACGGCCGCTGACCGCAAACAAGAAGGCCGCCCGGATCGCTCCGAACGGCCCCTTGTCTCACGAAGCGGGAAGGCTCAAGCCTGGTCGGTCGGCTCCGCCGCCGGCGCGTCGGTCGCGATCTCGCCGGGCTCCGCGTTGGGATCGTAATCCTCGGTGAAGCCGGCTTCGTCGCGCTCGAACATCTGCGCCATGACGTCGACGCCCTGCGCCTGCAGGTCCGCCTCTTCCGGCGAGCGCGCGACGTTGACCTTGATGGTCACCGACACTTCCGGGTGAAGCGTGATCTTCACCTCGTGCAGGCCGATCGCCTTGATCGGGCGGTCGAGCACGATCTGGTTCTTGGCAACCTTGGCGCCGTCTTCGGCGAGCAGGTCGGCGAGATCGCGCGCCGCGACCGAACCATAAAGCTGGCCGGTGTTCGACGCCTGACGGATCAGCTGAACGGTCTTGCCGTCGATGCCCTTCGCATCCGCCTCGGCGGCGGCGCGACGGTCGGCATTGTCGCTCTCGATCTTGGCGCGGTTCGCTTCGAAGACCTTCTTATTGGCCTCGTTGGCGCGCAACGCCTTGTTGTTGGGGAGGAGGAAGTTGCGGGCGAAGCCGTTCTTGACGGTGACCACGTCACCGATCTGGCCGAGCTTCTCGACGCGTTCGAGCAGGATGACATCCATGTGCCGCGCTCCTTACTTAACGATGTAGGGCAGGAGGCCGATGTGCCGGGCGCGCTTGATCGCCTGGCTCAGCTCACGCTGCTTCTTGGCGGAAACCGCCGTGATACGGCTCGGGACGATCTTGCCCCGCTCGGACACGAAGCCCTGCAGCAGGCGGACGTCCTTGTAGTCGATCCGGGGCGCGTCCTTCGCGGAGAAGGGGCAGCTCTTGCGGCGGCGGAAAAACGGGCGTGCCATGTGTCTTGTCTCCCCTTACGCGGCTTCGCGATCGTCGCGGCGCATCCGGCGCTCGCGGTCACGCTCGTTACGGCGCATCATCGCGGACGGGCCGGCTTCCAGCTCGTCGACGCGAATCGTCATGTAACGGATCACGTCCTCGTTGATCGCGGTCTGGCGCTCCAGCTCGGCGATCGCCGCCGGCGGACCGTCGACTTCCAGAAGGACGTAGTGCGCCTTGCGGTTCTTGGCGATCCGATAGGCGAGCGAACGCAGGCCCCAGGTCTCGGTCTTGGTGACCTTGCCACCGTTCTCGGTGATGATGTTGGTGGCGGTTTCCGCCAGCGTATCGACCTGCGCCTGGGCGAGGTCCTGACGCGCGAGAAACACATGCTCGTACAACGGCATGTCGCGTATTCCTTGTCTTGGCCGATCGCTGACGCCGCCCCGTGCGGTCGCCCCTCCGGCTATCGTCTCGAAATCAAACCGGGGCGAAAGCCAGACGACCTTGCCCCGGATCGCGCGCCTATGACGGAAAGGGCGGCCAAAGGCAAGGCGATGCCCATCCACACCGCTTCCAATGTAGGATTTAATGTGCCAGCCCGAGCCGCATGAGCACGATCGGCAGCCATCTCACCGTGACCGCCAATCGCCGTGCGGATGGTGATTCCGGCGCTTACGTAGCGACAACTTGGCAAACTTCCGCGCGCCTCACCGGATCTTTCGGGGGTGATTCGCGCGGCTTGCCATGCCCCTGCCTGCTTCCTACTGCGCTCGTCTGAAGCAGAAGGACCGATCATGCGCGCATTCATCTTTCCGGGTCAGGGCAGCCAGGCCGTCGGCATGGGCCGCGCGCTCGCCGATGCCAGCGCCGCCGCGCGTGAGGTGTTTCAGGAGGTGGACGATGCGCTCGGACAGCATCTCTTCCGACTGATGACCGAAGGGCCCGAGAGCGACCTGACGCTGACCGAGAACGCGCAGCCCGCGATCATGGCGAACGCCATCGCCACCCTCCGGGTTCTGGAGAAGGAGGGCGGCATCCGCCTCGCCGACAAGGCCGATTTCGTCGCCGGCCACAGCCTCGGCGAATACACCGCGCTCTGCGCCGCCGAAGCGCTCGACCTCTCGACCACCGCCAGGCTGCTCAAGCTGCGCGGCCAGGCGATGCAGGCGGCGGTCCCGGTCGGCCAGGGCGCGATGGCCGCGCTGCTCGGCGCGGATCGGGCCAAGGCGCAGGCGCTCTGCGACGCGGCTGCCGAGGGTGATGTGCTGACTGTCGCCAACGACAACGATCCGGGCCAGGTGGTGATCTCCGGCGCGAAGGCCGCCGTCGATCGCGCCGCGTCGCTCGCCAAGGAACACGGCATCAAGCGCGCCGTCCTCCTCCCGGTCTCCGCTCCCTTCCACTGCCCGCTGATGCAGCCCGCGGCCGAGGCGATGGAGAAGGCGCTCGCCGAAGCCCCGCTCCGCGCGCCGCTCGTCCCCGTCTACGCCAACGTCACCGCCGCCCCGGTCGCCGACCCCGCCGAGATCAAGCGCGTGCTGGTCGAACAGGTCATCGGCACCGTCCGCTGGCGCGAAAGCATCGCCGCCATGTTCGAAGCCGGCGTTACCTCATTCGTCGAGCTCGGCGGCAAGGTGGTCGGCCCCATGGTCAAGCGCACCGCCCCCGACGCGGAACCCGTCAGCGTCGTCACGATGGACGACATCGAAGCGCTCGCGAAGACGCTGTAAGGAAGAGGAAGCAACATGTTCGACCTGACAGGCATGACCGCTTTGGTGACCGGCGCGTCCGGCGGCATCGGCTCTGCGATCGCGAAGGCTCTGGCAGCACAAGGGGCGACTCTCGCGCTCAGCGGTTCCAACGCTGGCAAGCTGGAGGCGTTCGCGGGGGATCTCGGTGGCGGACACAAGACGCTGGTCTGCGACCTCTCGGACGCGGCCCAAGTCGATGCGCTCGTGCCGCAGGCGGTGGACGCGCTCGGCGGCAAGCTCGACATCCTCGTCAACAATGCCGGTGTCACCCGTGACAACCTCGCCATGCGGATGAAGGATGAGGAGTGGGATCAGGTCATCCGGGTCAACCTGGAGGCTGCGTTCCGCCTGATCCGCGCCGCCGCCAAGCCGATGATGAAGGCGCGCTTCGGCCGCATCGTCTCGATCACCTCGGTCGTGGGGCAGACCGGCAATCCCGGTCAGGCGAACTATGCCGCGTCCAAGGCCGGCCTCGTCGGCATGTCCAAGGCGCTGGCGCAGGAACTCGCCAGCCGCAACATCACGGTCAACTGCGTAGCCCCGGGCTTCATACGCTCGGCGATGACCGACGCCTTGAACGAACAGCAGAAGGGCGCGATCCTCGCCCGCATCCCCGCCGGCGACCTCGGCACCGGAGAGGACATCGGCGCGGCGGTCGCCTATCTCGCCAGCCGCGAGGCGAACTACGTCACCGGCCAGACGTTGCACGTCAACGGCGGTATGGCGATGGTCTGACGCCCAAGGCTTGCCACAATCCGAACGCCGCTTTAGGGGCGGCTGAGAGTCAACATCAGCCCGACGAGAGGGATAAATATGAGCGAGACCGCCGAGCGCGTGAAGAAGATCGTCGTCGAGCATCTCGGCGTCGAGGCCGAGAAGGTCACCGAGGACGCGAGCTTCATCGACGATCTGGGTGCGGACAGCCTCGACATCGTCGAGCTGGTCATGGCCTTCGAGGAAGAGTTCGGCGTCGAGATCCCCGACGATGCGGCCGAGAAGATCACGACCGTCAAGGACGCGATCAGCTACATCGACGCCAATAAGGGCTGATCTTCAGCCACCACGTTAGCCGATACGGCTCCCGCCCGGACTCCCGGCCGGGGGCCGTTTTGGTTTTGAGTTCAAGGAAGAGGGTCTGACATGCGCCGTGTCGTCGTAACCGGTCTCGGCCTCGTGACGCCGCTCGGCGCCGAAGTCGAAACCGTCTGGGCCAACATCATCGCCAGCAAGTCGGGCGCGGGCCCGATCACCCGCTTCGATGCCTCCGACCAGAAGTGCCGGATCGCGATGGAGGTGAAGCCCGCCGACCACGCCTATGGCTTCGACGCCAACAAGCGTGTCGATCATAAGGTGCAGCGGCAGGTGGACGAATTCATCGTCTACGGCATCGACGCGGCCGGACAGGCGCTGGAAGATGCCGGCCTGACGGAGATGAGCGAGGCGGAACGGCTCCGTGCCGGCTGCTCCATCGGCTCCGGCATCGGCGGCCTGCCCGGCATCGAGAAAGAGTCGATCGTTCGCTTCGAAAAGGGGCCGGGCCGCGTCTCGCCGCACTTCGTCCATGGCCGACTGATCAACCTGATCTCGGGTCAGGTCTCGATCAAATACGGTCTGATGGGGCCGAACCACGCGGTGGTGACCGCCTGCTCGACCGGCGCGCACGCTATCGGCGACGCGGCCCGGATGATCGCGCTGGACGACGCCGACGTCATGCTCGCGGGCGGGGCGGAGGGCGCGATCTGCCCGCTCGGCATCGCCGGCTTCGCCCAGGCCCGTGCGCTTTCGACCGCGTTCAACGACCAGCCGGAAAAGGCCAGCCGTCCCTATGACAAGGATCGCGACGGCTTCGTCATGGGCGAAGGCGCGGGCGTGGTCGTGCTGGAGGAGTACGAGCGCGCCAAGGCGCGCGGTGCCAAGATCTATGCCGAGGTGATCGGCTATGGCCTCTCCGGTGACGCCTATCACGTCACCGCGCCGCACCCCGAAGGCTCGGGCGCGTTCCGATCGATGGAGATGGCGCTGCGGAAGTCGGGCCTTGCGCTGTCCGACATCGACTACATCAACGCCCACGGCACCTCGACGCCGCTGGGCGACGAGCTGGAGTTGGGCGCGGTCCGCCGCCTGTTCGGCAGCGACATCGAAGGCCTGTCGATGAGCTCGACCAAGTCGGCGATCGGCCATCTGCTGGGCGGTGCCGGCGCTGTGGAGAGCATCTTCTGCATCCTCGCGCTCCGTGATCAGATCGTGCCGCCGACGCTCAACCTCGACAATCCGAGCGACAGCTGCGCGGGCGTGGACCTGGTGCCGCACACCGCCAAGAAGCGACAGGTGCGGGCGGTGCTGAACAACAGCTTCGGCTTTGGCGGCACCAACGCCAGTTTGGTGATGAGGTCGGTCTAACACCCTCTTCGGGAGAAACGGCGTGGCCAGGAGGCGGAAGCGGGGACTTGGCTGCGGCGGGTTGATCCTGATCCTCCTCGCCGTGCTTGCGGTCGCGGTACCCGCACTCTTCTGGTGGGGTCCGGGACCGCTGCCGCGCGAGACGGCAGTCCAGGTGCCCGAAGGCTCGACCCTCGGCGAAGCTGCACGGCGTCTCGAGGCGGCGGGGGCGATCCGGTCCGCCAACTGGTTCCGCCGCTTCGCCGGGCGGCTGGGATCGTCCGATCCGATCAAGGCGGGCGAGTTCGCGATCCCGGCCCGCTCCAGCGCCGCAACGATCCTCGACCTTCTTCAGCATGGCCGCCCGATCCAGCGCCTCGTCACCATCCCGGAAGGGACGCCATCCGTCCTCGTGGCCGACCGGTTGAAGGCGGAGAAGCTCCTCGCCGGGCCGGTTGCGGTGCCGCCAGAGGGGTCGGTCCTGCCCGACAGCTACGACTTCGAACGGGGAGAGCAGCGGGCGGCGGTTCTGAAGCGGATGACGGCGGCGATGACCCGCTTCCTCGACGACGCCTGGAGAGCGCGCAAAAAGACGACGGCTGTGCGCAGCAAGCGGGAGGCGGTGACCCTCGCCTCGATCGTGGAGAAGGAGACGGCGGTCGCGTCCGAGCGGCGCATGGTGGCGGGGGTCTATTCCAACCGCCTGCGCATCGGCATGCCGCTGCAGGCCGATCCCACCGTCATCTACCCGATCACCAAAGGCCGCCCGCTCGGCCGCCGCATCTTCCAGTCCGAACTCAGGGCGAAGAACGGGTACAACACCTATGCCGAGGCGGGTCTGCCGAGGGGGCCCATCGCCAATCCCGGAAGAGCTTCGATCGAGGCGGTGCTGGACCCGGCACCGACCAAGGCGCTCTATTTCGTCGCCGACGGCAAGGGCGGGCATGTCTTTGCGACCACGCTGGCCGAGCACAACGCCAATGTCCGGAAGTGGTACGCGATACGCCGCCAACGCGGCGAGATGTAGGTCAGGCGAAGTCCTCCGGCCTGTCGAAGTCTCTGAGGATCAGAGGATCTGCGGTGACCACGGCCGGCGAGGCGGAGCGGACGTGATCGCGGGCGGGGCGTGTGGGATCGGCAAGGATGAGGCGCGCCAGGTCAGCCGGGATCAGCGTGGGCGGCCCCTTGCCGCTTATCGCGGCACCGTTGTGGGCCGCAACTGCGGCGAGGTGGTCGGGGGTGACGAACGGCATGTCTGCGAGGCAGACCAGGATCGCGCGCGGCTCGCGGTAAAGTGCAGCGGCCAGACCGAGGCGGAGCGAGCTGTCCTGACCGTCCTCTGGCCGAGGGTTCTTCACGATGTCGAAGCTTCCGAGCAGCGGAACGCCGGACCAACCTGCCTGGACCACAGCGATGCGGCTCAAAAAAGGTAGCCCGGCGAGCATGGCGGCTGCGTGTGCCGCCAGCGGCCGACCGCTCAGCGGGGCGAGCAGCTTGTCGGCCTTGCCATAGCGGCGGGAAAGGCCGGCGCAGAGCAGGACGGCGACGGTGTCACCGAACGGGTTGGGCATCAGCGCCGCGACAGCGCCTGCACCGCGCCCGCCGCCACGGAAAGCGCGATCTCGGCCGGGCCGAGCGCGCCGATGGCGATCCCTGCAGGCCCGTCGATCCGCGCCAGATCCTCGGCGGAGAAGCCCTCGGCGGTCAGCCGCTCCATCCGCTTGGCGTGGCTGCGGCGGGAGCCCAAGGCAGCGATGTACCCGGCGGGCGAGCGCAGCGCAGCCGCGAGCGCGGCGTCGTCGATCTTGGGATCGTGGCTGAGAGTCACCACCGCGGTCGCCGGGTCGGGGCGGGCGGCGGCCACCGCCTCATCCGGCCAGCGGTCGTCGAGCTTGGTTCCGGTGAAGCGCTCCTCGGTCAGGAAACGGCCGCGTGGGTCGATGACCGTCACCGCCATGTCGATCTCCCCGGCGATGCGGGCGAGCGACTGGGCGATCTGCACCGCGCCGACGATCAGCATTCGACGGGGCGGCAGGTAGACGTTGACGAAGCTCTCGCCGTTGCCCTGCGGCCGGGCGGTGGTGCGGCCGGTCGCGAGATCGGTGGCAAGCGACAGGGCCTCACCGGCGTCGCGACCGGCAGCGATCTCCTCGAACAAGGCGGGATCGAACCCCTCGGCGGAGACGGGCTGCACCATCACCTCGATCTCGCCACCGCAGGGGAGGCCCACCTCCCAGGCCGAGGCGTCGGCGACGCCGTAGCGGAGGCGGCGGAAACCGCCCTCGGCGATGATGCGCGCAGCCTCCGCCAGCACCTCGCCCTCCACGCAGCCGCCGGAGACCGAGCCTTCCAAGCGCCCGTCGGCGTGGACCAGCATATGGCTGCCACGCGGGCGGGGTGCGGAACCCCAGGTCTGGGTGACGGTGGCAAGCGCCATCGGCTGCCCCCGCCAGCGCCGGGCGGCGTCGATGATGCTGGAAAGGTCGGACATGGGCGAGAGATGGACCGTCATTGCCGCTTTGCAAAGGCCGCCCATATCTTCGGCGCATCTGACAGGAGCGACCATGACCGACCTCTCCGCCTTTCCGATCACCCGTCGCTGGCCCGCCACGCAGCCGGACCGCATCCAGCTCTACTCGCTGAACACGCCCAATGGCGTGAAGGTCGGCATCATGCTGGAGGAAACCGGTCTTCCCTACGAGCCGCATCTGATCGACATCGGCAAGGACGAGAGCTGGACGCCGGAGTTCCTGTCGCTGAACCCCAATGGCAAGATCCCGGCGATCATCGATCCGAACGGCCCGGGCGGACAGCCGATCGGCCTGTTCGAGAGCGGGGCGATCCTGCTCTACCTCGCCGACAAGACCGGCCGGTTCATCCCCGCCGACCCGGTCGGCCGCTGGCAGGCGATCCAGTGGGTGATGTTCCAGATGGGCGGGGTCGGGCCGATGTTCGGGCAGCTCGGCTTTTTCGCGAAGTTCGCGGGCAAGGACATCGAGGACAAGCGCCCGCGCGACCGGTACGCGAAGGAGAGCCGGCGCCTGCTGGGCGTGCTCGACAAGCAGTTGCAAGGGCGTGACTGGATCGTCGGTGAATACTCGATCGCCGACATCGCTTCGCTCGGCTGGGTACGCAACTTGGTCGGCTTCTACGACGTGGGGGAGCTGGTCGGGTTCGACGACTTCGCCAATGTGAAAGCGTGGGTGGAGCGTGGGCTGGCGCGGCCCGCGGTTCAGCGCGGGCTAGAGGTGACCGGGCGGGGGTGAGAGCGTCATGATCCTCCCCCGCCAGGGGGGAGGTGGCGCCGAAGGCGTCGGAGGGGGGAGGAGAGGAGCCGCCGTAGCCGCCGCCCTCCCCCTCCGTCATCGCTACGCGATGCCACCTCCCCCTGGCGGGGGAGGATGGTTTGCCGGCCTGCCGTGAGGCGCTAAAAGCGGCGATGATGCGTAGACTTCTCGCTTTGCCGCTGCTTTTCCTGGCCCTGACCGCTGCTGCCGCGCCCCTGCCTCGGGTTCGGATGGTGACGAGTGCGGGGGCGATCGTGATCGAGCTGGAGGCGAAGCGCGCGCCGATCACCACGGCCAACTTCCTGCGCTATGTCGACGCGAAACGGTTCGACGGACGGCAGTTCTATCGCGCCGCACGGTCGAAGCGCGACCCCAAGCGCGGCTTCGTCCAGGGCGGCATCCAGCGCAACTATCGCCTGATGTTCGAGCCGATCAAGATGGAGCGGACGGACGAGACAGGGATCAAGCACACTGACGGCACCATCTCGATGGCGCATGGTTGGAGCCCCGATTCGGCGCTGGGCGACTTCTTCATCTCGGTCGGACCGTTGCCGATCATGGATGCGCGGGGCAGCTATGCGGGGTACGCTGCCTTCGGCCATGTCGTCGGCGGGATGGCGACGGTGAAGACGATCCTCGCCTCCCCGATCATCCCCGGTGTTGGCGGCGAGGAGTTCCGCGACCAGTGGATCGCCAAGCCGGTGAAGATCATCTCGGTGCGCCGGATCAACTAAGTTCGAGTCGTTGTCAGCACGACGCGAGCATCGCGGACCCCGCCCTGTCGTCGCGCGGAAAGTCTCAAAGGTCTTCCCTCAACACGCGCGAGCGCCTGTGCGCGCACGCGTGCGCGCGAGGGACAATGATAAACGATCGAAAGAGCCATGCGCGTGCTGGCAAAGATTTTCCTACATTGGAAGCAAAAAGATCAAATCGGGAACAAGTCTGCCCGTTGCTTTACGAGTCATGCCAGCGAAGGCTGGCATCGCTTGGCTTTGCCGCACCCGTCGCGCCTCACCTCCGAACGATGCCAGCCTTCGCTGGCATGACGTGATTTTGAAGGCGATCTCGGTCGCTCTCCGGCGACAGAGGTCGATGTTCATGCGACGGTTATGACCGGATCAGGCGGTTCCAAGCGTCCAGCGCGGCGATCTTGTAGGCTTCCGCCAGGGTCGGATAGTTGAACGTGTTCTCGATGAAATAGTCGATGCCGCCCTTCAGGTTGAGCACCGCCTGGCCGATGTGGATCAGCTCGGTCGCCCCCTCGCCGACGATATGGACGCCGAGCAGGCGGTGGGTCTTGATCGAGAAGATCATCTTCATCAGCCCGCTGTTCAGGCCCATGATGTGCCCGCGCGAGGTTTCGCGGAAGCGGGCGATGCCGATCTCATAGGGGATGTTGCGGCGGCGAACCTCCTCCTCGCTCATCCCCACCGTCGACATCTCCGGCACCGAATAGATGCCGTAGGGGAAGAATTCGGGCGGGGGCGGCGGCTCCAGGCCGAAGGCGTGGCAGGCGGCGAGGCGGCCCTGTTCCATCGACGTGGAGGCGAGGCTGGGGAAGCCGATGACGTCGCCGGCCGCATAGATGTGCGGCACGGCGGTCTGCATCGTCTTCGGCTCGACCGAGACGCGGCCGCGATGGTCGGCGGTGAGGCCTGCCTTGTCGAGCGCGAGGCTGTCGGTGGCGCCCATGCGGCCGGCGGCGAAGAGGAGCGCGTCGGAGGTGACGCTGCGCCCATCCTTCAGCCGGGTGGTGACGCGCGTGGGTTCGGCAACGACCTCAGCCACCTCGACGCCGAGCCGCAGGCCGACATTGCGGTCGCGCAGTTCATGGGTGAACTCCTCGATCAGTTCATGGTCGATGAAGTCGAGGAAGGTGGCGCGCGGCTCGACCAGCGTGACCGACACGTCGAGCGCGCTGAAGATCGTGGCGTATTCGACGCCGATCACGCCCGCGCCGATTACGGTCAGGCTGCGTGGTAGGCGGGTGAGATCGACAATCTCGTCGCCATCAAAGACGTTGTCGAGATCGAAGGGGATGTAGTCCGGCCTGAACGGCTTGGTGCCGCAGGCGATGAGGATGAAGTCGGCCTTCGCCGTCCAGACCTCGCCATCCTGCAAGGTGATCTCGACCTGATGCGGATCGACGAAGCGGCCCTGCCCCATGACGACTTGACGCCGTTGCGGGCGAACTGGTGCTCCAGCACCTCGACCTCATGCTCCAGCGTCTTGCGGAGGCGGGCCATCAGGTCTGCGGCTGAGATGTCCTGCTTGACCCGGTAGCCGCGCCCGTGGAAGCCCCGCTCCCGCCAGCCGGAGAGGTTGAGGACGGTTTCGCGCAGCGTCTTCGAGGGGATCGTGCCGGTGTGGACGGAGACACCACCGACCTCCCGCCCGCGCTCGACCACCAGCACCGACTTGTCGAGCTTCGCCGCCTGGATCGCGGCGCGGCGTCCGGCCGGGCCGCTGCCGATCACGATCAGGTCGTATTGCCGTTCCATCGCCCGCTCCCCTTCGCGGGCACGAGCGTGCGAGCCGGGCATCGGTTCCGCTTAGCGGGCGCGGACGCTCCGCACCGCTTGCACGATCGCAAGGGTCACGAGGATCGCGCCGGTATCCGCCACCCAGTCCCAGATGTCGCAGTCACGGTAGAGGCTGGGGATCGATTGGACGAGTTCGATCATCGCGCCGAGGAAGGACAGCCGCTCGGCGATGCGCAGCAGCGGGGTGCGCGGATATGCGATCGCGGCGGTCAGCGCCAGGACGGTGAAGGCGGCGATATGCTGGTACTTGTCCCGCACCTCGCTCAGCATCTGCGGCTCGCTGGGGATGGTGGCCATCACGCAGGCGAAAACCATGGCCGCCCAGAACAGAACGACCAGGACAAAGCCGTAGCGGCGCAAAAGCGTGGTCATGCCCCCTGCTAAGCGGTGCGGCGGACGGACGCCAGAGGCAGAGAACAAGGGAAAAGCGAATGGTGCCTTTCAGCAGCGCTTGCGCCAGAGGGTGTGCCGCCTGCCCGTGTGTCCGCCGACTGGGCCTCCACTCCTGCGAGGCCCGGTTCCCGGCCGTAGACGCTCGCGGCATGTGGTAGCTGAGGCGTAGGCTCGCACTTACCCGGGCTGAGCCGTTGGTTCCCCTAAGGAATTGGCGGAGACGGAGGAAAGAAAATAAATGGTCTATGTGCCTGCTTGAAAAGGGTAGAACCAGCAGAAACAGGGCAATGTACCATACATCATACCATAGATGATAGACGGTAGATCAATGGGGACGTTTGGCGCCTCTCTACCTGCGATCGCAAATCCGATCGTCTAAGGATCGAACGTCGCACTTGGGACCCACGGCTGGAAAGGCCTCGCACCGCATGCCGTAGTCGCATGTTCACTCGTGACAGTAGTGAACCCCGCCGAGGGCCGCCAGCGCGAAGCCTGAGTTGCCCCCGATCTGCTCGTGTAAGGTCGTCGCAGAACGCCACCCTCCACCATGAGCGGAGCCTAACGTACCTTATGAGCGGACTTTCTCCGGATGAGCAAATGAAGCGGACCATTCAAGGAGCACGAACGCACTTGAGCCATGTTCCCGTTACGTTCTATCCCTTGCGGGTATGGAGATTCGCTCATGACCATCGATGCTCACCGCCTCGCCGACGCTTTGACCGACGCACCCGTATGGCTGCGCCATGCTCTGGTTCAGCCAGATCGTACGACGCGGCGATCATGCGCAGAGTTGCTGGCGAGCGTGGTTTTGACGAAGCTCGAGACGTCGGCGACGGACGACGCGGCTCAGCGTCAGCTGCCGCTCTGATGGGTCGTGGTCGGGCCTATCCGGAACCTACGCGAGCTCGTCTCTAAGGGCGGTCACATCCACGCCGAATGCCGGGCTTGCGGAAGAGTGGCCAAGTTCAGCGTCAGCGACCTCGCTCTGTACTTCTCGAGGAAGGGCTGGGATGATTCATGGCCTGACTTCGCGCGGAAGCTTCGGTGCCAGTTGTCCTCAGGGGGCTGTGGCAATCGAGCACCAAAGGTCCATTGGTACATCGGTCCACCTCCGCCCGACACTGACCCGCTGCCGCCGCGTCCCAGGCTGGTGAGGAGAACGCTTCCAGCGCCGCGCGGTGTGGATGCATCAGAATGGGAACGCGCCAAGGATGATCGGGAGCGCCGCCGCCTGGTGAGGCAGGCACGCGGGTGAATCCCCGGGGACGAGCTTTTGCGTTCTGATCCCGGACCGCAAGCCTGACCGGGCGCATTTGGAGGCGATGACAGATCCGAAGCAGCTGACGTTGCTCTGACCACGTCCTCTGCTCAAATGAGGTGACATGCTGGACCTGTTCGATGCTCCTGTTCTTCCTGGGCTCACCTCGCGCGGGGACCTCGTGTCCGCGAGAGAGGAAGCTGAGCTCATCGGTGCGATCGATGCTCAGGATCTTCAACCTTTCGCGTTCCAGAAGTGGACGGGTAAGCGCCTGACGCACAGCTTCGGTTGGAGATACGACTTCCAGTCTGGCGAGCTTGCCCGTGCCGCACCCATGCCGGACTGGCTGATCGAGGTCCGCGATCGCGCCGCCTCATTTGCCGATCTTCCGGCCGAGGCCCTGATCCAGGCGCTCCTTCTACGCTACGATGTGGGCGCGGGGATCGGCTGGCATCGCGATCGGCCGATCTACGAACATGTCGTCGGTCTGTCGCTTGGGGCACCGGCAGTGCTCCGGTTCCGCAAGGCGGGACGGCAACCGCTGGCTGCGCGCGTCGCTCCCGCTGGAGCCGCGCGGTGCCTATCACCTGTCGGGCGAAGCCCGGCATGTCTGGGAGCACAGCATCGTCGAGATGGACCGCACGCGCTGGTCGATCACGTTCCGCACACCGTCGGAGAAGGGTCGCTCGATCTTGCGCGCTGCGTCCCTTCAGCCCTGATCTTCGAGCCAGCGATCAAGGGCAGCGGAGTGCGCCTTGCGGGCTGTCTCGACGTGCTTCTCGGCGGTCTTTCGGGCGCGCTCATGTTCCTGCGTGATCCGCTTTCGTTCAAGATCGAACGCACGCTGTCGTTCAAGTAGATCGGCATCCTCACGACGCTGCGCCTTGAGGAGCGCATCCAGCGCCTGCTCAGCCTCGTCGAGAGCAGCGCGCGAGGGGCGCGGCTTTGGCTTTGCCTTCCGCTCCGTAGGAGGTTCCTCCGGGTCGTCACCGCGCTTCTTTGTCCTTGACCGGCCCCCGTCCCTGCCGGAGCGAAGTGCCGCATTCTGTTCGTCGGCGGTGCCGCGCAGACGCTTGATGACCTTGCCGGGAGACGCAAGCGGCTCCTTGGTGAGCGCCTCGTCGCTGACGAGTTCAGCGACGCCTCGCGTGAACAGGTTTGCGTCGCTGCCCCAGGCTTCCAGCGCCGCCTTCTGACTTGGCGCCGCCACATAGGCATCGTGGAAGCCAATCGGCGTTCGGTAGACCTTGAGCTTCTGCGCACGCGCCATGGGATTGGGAACGCTCGGCTGCCGTGAACGCCTCATCAGTTTGCGCTAGTGCTGGCCCTGCCGTGCGCGCGTGCTAAGCTTCCCGGGTGTGCAATCTCTACACCATGCGTCGGAGTGCGGCAGAGGTGGCGGCGCATTTCCGCATCGAGAACCCGGTCGCATCCAATGCCGTCGACGAGGTCTATCCGGGCACCCCGGGAATGGTGGTGCGGGAGCATGTCGGCGCGAGGGTCATGCAGTCGATGGTCTGGGGCTTCCCGCTTCGACTGAAGGGGATGTCACCCACGGCCAAGCTGAAGCCCGTCAACAACATCGCTGACCTCACCAAGCCGATGTGGGTCGGTCTTGCTCGCAAGCCGCAATGGCGATGCCTGATCCCGCTGACGGGCTTCGCTGAGGCCGAGGGGCCGAAGGGTGCAAAAACCCGCACCTGGTTCACTGTGAAGGATCAGCCGCTTTTCGCCTGGGCCGGACTCTGGCGCATCAGTGACGAATGGGGTCCGGTCTATTCGGGTGTGATGACCGACTGCAACGAGGCCATCCGGCCTGTCCACGATCGCATGCCGGTCCTGCTTCACGCCGACGAGTACGACCAGTGGCTCAACGGCAGCTTCGACGAAGCACTCGACTTTCAGAACCGCTGTTTTCCTGACGAGTTGATCGAGATGACCCGGACGAACGAGCTTTGGGTCAAGCGCAAGGCTCCGCCTCTAGAAGGGCTCGCACTCGCATAGCTGACCTCGCTTGCGACCGGCGCGCACTCTGGCCTGAGAGCATCAGGGCGGCCATAGCAGCTTAAAAGCAGGGCATTAGGGCAGTTGTCATGGGGATGAAGCTCGTCGCAGCGGTGCTGCTGGGCGCGGGTGTTCTGGGTTCAGCCGCTGGTATCTTGCTGCCGCGGCAGCCAGCAACCGTGACCTCGTCCACGGCTCCAACGGACCCTGTTCCCCAACGCCGCTTTTCCATCTGCCACACTGGCGGGGGTACCAACTGCGTCGTGGACGGGGATACCATCTGGGTAGACGGCGAGAAGATCCGCGTCGCCGACATCGACGCCCCTGAGACGCATCCCCCGAGATGTGACTATGAAGCGAAGCTTGGAAAACGCGCGACCGAACGGCTGGCCCAACTCGTCAACGAGGGGCCATTTAATCTAGAGGTGCTCGATCGTGATACCGATCGCTACGGCCGCAAGCTCCGCGTGCTGGTGCGAAGCGGGCACTCCCTTGGCGATCAGCTTGTAGCTGAGGGTCTCGCGCGCACATGGGAAGGCCGCCGCCGTCCCTGGTGCTGAACCCTCACGGCTTGCGGCGGATAGACCAGATCAGCTTCGAAATCGCGACAAGGCACGCCGCGATTGCGAGCACCAGTTGAGAATCAGCGACAACCATGAACACCTCTCCGGAACGGGAAAGTGCTTAACCTATCTGGTTATCTGTAGGACAGAGCTTTTTCTCGATCGTCCGCCTCTCATCCCCACGAGCTCACTGCCACCATTCGACGTCGATGCGATCGAAGCCTGACCTTCGACCTTCCACGGTGATGCGCTTGCCGAGACCGGCCTCATAGTCGTCCATGTCCAGCGCCCACACACCACCATCATCCATCTGCAGGACTGGACCGCGCCTCGATTTCAGGAGCAAGCCCGTTAACCTGAAGCGTTCTCCGAGCGGCATCAGTGAACCTCCCCGGCCGGCGTCATCGCATCGAGATCGTTGATCCGCTGCAGAATGCGCATCCAGGTGGCATGGCCGTCTCGGTCGCCTGCTGCGAGGAGTTCGTCCGCCCGCTGCGAGGCGTGAAACCACGCGTCGGCGCCGTAACGCCTCAGGACATGGTTGGCGCAGGCCTAGATCTCACGCTCGTCGATTGCCACATCGGAATGGCTAGCGCCTCAGCAGCGCGTGTCCAGTTTGACGATGTGCCATTCGCGCGGTCCTACGAATACGCAGATTTCATCGCTCGTGGCGCTCGCTGGAGTTCCAAGATCATCTTGGTCCCAGGTCGGAGAAACTCCAGGCGCTCAATCCAACCCCCGCAGCTGGCGCAAGTGCTCGCGGCGGGGCGCTCTCCTACCTTAATCTGACGCTTCGCTCTTCATCGCTTTCTCGATCACCCGCAGGACTAGCGCCCAGACGCTCTGCCGGCGATCGTGTTCTGTGATGTGGACCTTCCGATCCATACCCGGAATGCCAAGTTCATGGGCTGCTTCCTCGGTGACATACGCAGTGTAGCGCTCCTCAAGAATGTTGCGGCTGGTATTGGCGATCCTTGCCTCCGCGAGGGTTCGAGCTTCTTCCTCCTTGCCGAATGGCCAGAGCTGGACTGTTACAACGATCATCGCGTCGTCTCCCGCGGCTGTGCTTCGCCCTCTGAGTTGGTGATCATCATTTCCTCCATCTGCTACTGATCACCGAGCAGCCATTTTCTCGTTACCGGTCAGTCGGCGTTTGGGGCCGACCAGTCTCGGTACGCTTCAGCCCCAGACCTCGCTGCGCAGATAGTCCCGCACCTTGCGCACTCCGTCCTGCTCCTCGAGCATGACTGCCAGCGCAGATCGCCCCGCGGTTATTGACGCGCTATTTGGCTTGCGAAACCAGGCGCATCCGCGCTCCACGTTCGACAGCAGCGTGGCAGCGAGAGTGACATTCTCCATGAGGATGATGACCCGCTCGACGGTGAGGAGCGGCCATTGTGTGATCGGCACCGCTCGAAGTGCGTCGAGGGTCGAGCCCGGATCGAGCCCGAACAGGCGCTGCGTCTCGTCGTCGTCCAGATCGAGACCACGGCGGATGCTCCTGGCCGCGAGCACGAGCATTTCCGCGAGCTCTGAAGCCGTAATGCCGGCATCCGCCTCGCGGGCTTGCCGCAGGACGAAGCCGATTGCGATGGCGCGGTCGCCGCTGGCGAAAGCCGCATCCCGGGTCGCGTCCTGCACTTGCGCCAACCACGCGTCGAAGCGAGCGAGCATCGAAGCCTCATCCTGCATAACCGGCTCCTTCGCGATGAGCCGACCACTCAGCGTCGATCAGCTTACGACCCTCGGCGGGGTTGATGAGCTGCTTCACGAAGGTCGAGAAGCCGACCATTGAGCCGATCCTGCGAACCGGCATAACGAGGTGCGCGTGAGCGCCATTCGCGCCCCAGGAGCGCGCGGGCACGTGCAGGATCACGACGCTGGCGACCTCGAGCTTGCGGGTGAGCCTAAAAGCGAAGCCGCGCGACAGCTCCCAGGCCTCATGCAAGTGCATGCGAACTGCCGGGTCTTCGACCTCCGGGAAGCGCAGGGTCACGACCGCCGCGAGATGCTGGATCTTTTCGCCTGCTCGCAGGTGGTACGCCAGTGAGAGAACCTGCGGATCCCGGAGTCCGTCGCACGCCTCTCGGGGCAGGACAACATCCCACGCCTCGCAGGTCGGGTTCTCCCACGGGAGCCCCGCCCCCGGTCGCTCGGTCGGAAAAAGGCGCCGAACGAGGACATCACTGAGCGTGCGTCTCGGTTCGTCGCCGTTCGCGGCTTCGACCACGCCATAGGAGAGGTTTGGATTGGTGCCAGAGATTGGCGCGTAGTCCAGTCCGGGTGGGATCTTCATCTGGGCCGCCATCAACGCCACCCCTCCATGGCTACATTGCGGATCCGCTTCGCGGCCTGGCAAACGCCGTAATTACGCTCATCCCAGCTGACGAAATCAGGCACGACCTCGATGTGAATGCCGTCGGCCGCCAGCCGGAGATAGGGTCCGGTCTCGGGCGGAACGAGCCAGAGCTCTCCATACCTGGTCTCGCACAGGATGTAGTCGCAGACGGACGCGACACTTTTATTGTACCAGTAAGCCACGTCCCAGAGGACAGGACTCAGCGCCTCGGGATAGAATCCGTGGCGCGCCAGGATCACGTCGGCGCGTGTGTCCTCAGCAACGCGTGTCATGACGGGCTGAAAGAGCGGGATCATCATCGGTGTGCCGCCGATGATGAGGCGCGGCTTGTCGAGATAGATCGAGCCGGCGGGAAGGCCGGCGGTGATCGGTGAACCTTCGGCCTGCTCGGTTGCACCGAGGAGCAGGCTGATCATGGCGTGCGTCGACGACGCAACATAAGTGTCGGCTGTAACAAGAGTGTTCATTTCGAGGAGGTCCTCAGGGGGTGTCGGACGACCTTCTGGTCGCTCGGAGCCTCCTTCCTTTTTCATCACTTCCAGAAGCTCGCAGCTTCGTCCTCAACCTTCATCTTATCGAGCGGTCGGTGCTCGCGACCGCTTCGGTCCAGCTTTCTGCGTTCAGCGCGCTTAAACCAGAACCGGAGACAGTCACCGATTCATGGAAGTGGATCGATCGCGTCTGTCAGCCCAGCCAGGCGCTTGGAGCGGCCTGTTCTGGGGACTTCCCTGCCGGTCTCGGCTGCTTACAGGGACGTCCGGGTACGTCAAAACCGGCCATTCATCAGCCACTAGTGGCTCTTCTCCAATGCCCGACTCTCCGGACATCCCGGAACGGCACATCCAGGGCCTGACCCGGGCCGAGCTGCTTTCGTTCGTCGCCCCCGCCACCGCGCACCAATGTTCGGGTGTGCTGACGATTCAGACTCGCAAATTCCATATGCTCATTCGCCATTGCGGCCGGTCATTCATTTTGCATGTCCGTGCGGGATGCGCCGCCGCTCTTGGGACATCGCAAGGCCCCACCGCAACCGCTTGGCGCAACGCGCCGCCACGAGTATGTGGATTTAGAGACATAGGCAGCGGCGGGGGCTGGCTCCCATTCTAGACAGCAATCGACAGCAAGGAAGCGACACCACGGCAGCAGGGCGCAATGAAGCTCAGCTCTTCCGAGCTCGCGACGACGTGGCGCTTTGACGATCAACGTTGGAATCTAGCAACCAACCTGCCACGTCATCGCCATGTGCCACTGCCTTGACAAAGGGCAGCGGACGGCCAAGGGGGAGTCGCCAAAAAGTAACGTTTCGCTGAGGCGTGTTGCGTCGTACAGAGAGTTTGAGATGACGAAAACGAGAGCTTCAGTCGAACTAGCAAAGGTAATTCGTCGAGGGCGCATCATCGATGCTGCCGAAGATCTAATCAGATCGCGCGGTAACACCAACTTCTCAATGGACTCTTTGGCGCGTCACGCAGGTCTCAGCACCAATACTACATATAATCTGATAGGTTCCAAAGCTGCGGTGCTTTACACGCTGTTGAACAAATCGGTTGAAAGCATTGGCTCGGCACGGCTGGTGAGTACGGAGCACCGTGACCCCTTGGCTATTTTGCTTCACGCCGGTGACACAGCAGTCGCTGTTTTTACGTCCGAGCCCACATTTTACCGTCCGCTACTCCGATTTCTTTTCAGCGCCGAAGAACCCGGACCGCGAGCGGAATTCATGCGGCTCAGCCAATCCTACTGGACTGCCGCTGCCGCCCCACTCGATAACTCGGATAGGCTAGTTGCCTCAGGACTCAAGTCCAACGACATAGCGCGAGACCTGCTGATATTTTTCACCGGGGCCACCGAGTTTTGGGTTCACGATGAACTCAGTGCGGATGCATTTCGCGCGCAAATCCAGCACGGCATATCTCTGCGCTTACTATGCGTTGCGGATGAACACGAGACTGAGGTTTTAATCCGCAACATCTCAGACGCTCGATTGAGCTTTGACGCGCCTTCCGCTCTTCCCGATCGGTGGAACCTGCCGCGGCGCAAGCGGCGCGCCGGCTCAGTGGTGGACGCCACTTAGAGTAGCATCCATCACCGAGCCTCGTTCCAGATTGACATGCATATCAAATATGATATTTCCGAGTCTGAGGTCGCAGGCTGACGTTGAGCGCTCGACCAAATTGCGACGGCGTAACGCCAGCGCTTACGGACGAGGACATCTTAAATGGCGAACGAGCCGATTTTGCCCGCGGGGTTTGAAGACCTGACGTCTTTTGTAGAACGTTGGGCGCATGATGGGTTTCAAACTCGCTGGGATGCGCGAGCTAAAGCAGAGATGCCCGAGATCCAGGCGTTTTACGACGCCATGCTTCCGCGGGCTGAAGAGGCGCTAGCGCTCGTTCAGCCTTTCAGCCTTGAGCAACTGACAGGTCCGAAGGCACGCCTATACCAGCTCGTCCTGGGATTGGCGCACGCGGCGATGGCTGTTGAGGTGCACGGTGCGCCACGCGCGAAATATTCCCCTTATCCCCACACCATACGAGTTGCCGTAGGTCCCGCGCCGTTTGCCTGACCCTAGCGTGGCTCTGTGAATCCTCATCGAAGGAAGGCGGTTTGCTGTGAACGATCAATCTACTGACTGGAAGCGTCCTGGCGCAACAACGCTCACCGAGGCAGCGGGTCTCTCGACCGGCCCAGTTTCGATGGAACCTTACCGGTCAACTGAATTCTTCGAACTGGAACGCAGTCGGATTTTCGGTAGAACTTGGCTGATGATGGGGCGAGTAGAGGAAATTGCTTCGCCCGGCGATTTCGTTGTGAAGAAAGTCGAAGTCTGCGGCGCCTCAGTTCTTGTCACGCGTGCGAAGGATGGCCGCGTTCAAGTCTTTCACAACGTCTGCTCGCATCGCGGAAACCTGGTGGTGCTCGATCAGAGCGGCAGCGGCAGTCGCTTCGTTTGCCGCTATCACAACTGGACGTATGGCAACGACGGTCGCCTCATCGGCGTGCCCGACGAAGCCACTTTCTTCAACCTGGACAAGAAGAAATGTGGCCTGACCCCTATTGCAACCGAGGTATGGGAAGGCTGGATCTTCATCAACCTCAGCCGTACGCCCGAGGTCAGTTTGGCGGAGTACCTCGGTAATTTTGGCGAGTACCTCAAGGGTGTCGATTACGTCGCGGCGGACAGCCCGGTCGTGTTCACGGCTGAACTGGACTGCAATTGGAAGGTCATGTCTGACGCTTTCAGCGAGTCGTACCATATTCCCGCAATCCACCAGAAAACAATCGGGAGCACCTTTGCTTCGAGAAGCAATCCGTTCGCGCATCTGCTGAACGCGCGCGTTTTCGGCGCGCACCGCATGTGCTCGATGTTCGGCAATAGCCAGTATGAGTCGCTGGATTCAAGCAAGGTCGAAAAGCTGGGCCAGAACGCCATGGAAACGACGAACGTGATCACGGCCGTCGACACCAGTCTGGTGGCGAACTTCCTCGATCATCCGGCAGTCAATCCGACGCGGACGGCCGACTGGTCGCTCGACATCAACCAGGTTTTCCCTAACACCCAGATTGATTTCGGTCAGGGCGGCTTCTTCACGCATCAGTATTGGCCGATTTCCGTCAACAAGACGCGCTACGAGTCTCGTTTCTACGTGGCGCGGCCGACCAACGCCGTGGAGCGGTTCCGAGTTGAGCAATATATCGCGCGCGTTTGCGAAGTTATCCTGGAAGATACGACCAATGTCGTTGCAACCCAGATAGGACTTGAGAGTCGCGGGAAAGACTTCATGCAGCTGCAGGACAATGAGATCATGCTGCGTCATTCGACTTACATGGCAGAGAAGTGGGTAGCTGCCGAAACCGTCGCAGAAGCGATGGCGTGAGCGAATTGTTCGCTATGTAAAGGCTGGGGGGGGGGCGGCCCAGGCCGCAAATTGCGTCGAGTTGACCTGATGGGCCGGCAATAAATGCGCAGGCAGTTGCCAGGCTTTAATCTTCACGGCGGCCCTGCGTCATTCAAGCGACGGACAAGTCTGCGTACATGGCAACACTGATAGTGGGAAGAGGCAGATGCAGGCATTCGACAAGCTGAGTATGGCTGGTAAAGTCGCGGTTGTGACGGGCGGCGCGAAAGGCATGGGGGCTGCACATGCTCGCCTGCTGGCCGCGCGCGGCGCCAGCGTGATCATCACGGACGTTGACCAAGCGGGCAATCAGACTGCGGAGCAGATCGTCGCAACCGGTGCGACGGCGCAATACCTCCGGCACGACGTCACATCGGAAGCAGACTGGCAGGCTATTGTCGGGCAGGTGATGGCATCTCACGGAAAGATCGACGCGCTCGTCAATAACGCAGGCGTCGCTGTCGTCAAACCGGTCGCGGAAACGAGCGCCGAGGACTACGAGTTCGTCATGGGCGTTAACTTCAAAGCCGTATTTCTGGGTTGCAAGGCGGTGCTCCCGGCAATGCAGGCAGCGGGCGGAGGCTCGATCGTCAACGTCGGCTCAGCCAGCGCACTCAAAGCATTGTTCCCGCTGTTGTCGATATATTCGGCGAGCAAGGCAGCGGTGAGAGTTTTCAGCAAGGTCTGTGCGTGGGACTACCGGCAGTACAACATCCGCGTGAATGCGCTTCACCCTGGACTCGTCGAGACAACACTGAACGAGCAGGAACTCAAAGATCCCGAAATGCGCAAGATGATGATGGGGACGACGATGTTTGATCGTCCGAGTCTTCCGGAAGAGCAGGCCGAGATGGTTGCGTTTCTATGCTCTGAGGCGGCATCCTACATCACCGGTGCTGACCTGTCGGTAGACGGCGGATGGACTGCCAACTGAAATCATCCTGACTGATAGCACTCAAAGATCAACCCCGCCCCAAAACGGCGTAGGGCTCAGATCATTTTGTCAGCGACCCAATTACATTATCGGATTAGGAGCAAGACAATGGCAAAGCACCTCATTATGGCCTTGACCAACCCGGTCGAGGGACGGGACGCCGAGTACAATGACTGGTACGATAATGTGGCATATCCCACTTATAAGTCGATGCCGGGCTTGGTTCCACTCGGCCGCTTCAAAGCCGTCGACATGCCGCATATGTTTCCTTTCGAAATGGACAATGAATTTCAGTATCTGTCGCTGTATTATTTTGAGGCGGATGATCCTGTGGCGTTCATGGACAAAATCAAAGCTACCTTCGCCCACCGCCCGGAATATGTCTTCTCAAGCGATATCGATCAAACCAAGTTCTTTGAGCCGATGTTCGTCGCGCTGGGAGACGTGAACTTCGAACCGATTGACCGTTATGAATCACTGAAACGGTGAAACCGCCTGAAGTTGATCGAAGAAGAAAGGACTGCGTGATGCGCGGAATTGTGTTTCATGGCACCGGCGACGTCAGATGCGAGAACATCGATGACGCTCAGATCGCCGACGACCATGACATTCTGGTCCAGACGAAGCTTTGCGGCATTTGTGGCAGTGACCTGCACGTCTACCATAACGAAGCGAGCGACATCGGGATCGGCGGCGGAAAGGATACCTTCTGTATCGGGCACGAGGCAGTCGGTGAGGTGGTTGAGGTTGGGAAAGGAGTTGTCGATCTCGCCGTCGGCGACCAGGTGATGCTTGCCGCTATGACCGGATGTGGAGCCTGCCGGTGGTGCTTGCTGGGCGAGAGTAAGCGATGCAAGCGCGGCTTTAAGGTCTACGGTTTTGGCGGCGAACTCGGCGGCTGCCAAGCAGAGGCAATCCGCGTCCCCGCCGGAGACTTCAACGCGGCTCGCATCCCCGATGGGGTCAGCAATGAACAGGCAATTCTGCTCACCGACAATTTGGCGACCGCATACGGCGCGTTGTTGGGAGCTGAGGTCCGCGCTGGGAAGTCCGTCGCGGTGGTCGGCCTGGGGCCAATCGGCCTTATGGCCGTTGAACTGGCGCTGGTGATGGGTGCGAGCGTCGCCTATGCCATCGATCCGGTCGCTGAGCGAAAAGCGTGGGCCGAAAAACTGGGAGCTATTCCCGTCGACGGGACTGATGTGGCTGAGCAGATCCGCGAGGCGACACAAGGCTTGATGGTTGATTGTGTCATCGAGGCAGTTGGGCGTGATGCAGCAATGACAACCGCGATTTCGCTGGTTGGTGTGCAGGGGTTTGTGTCTGCACTTGGCGTCAACACATCAATGGACTTTCGCATCCCCTTCAAGGCATTCGCGGAAGGGGTGACTATCAGGGGCAACTTCATCACTGAGGTGCACAAATTCTGGCCAGCGTTGGTGCCCATGTTACAGCAAAAAAGAATACGACCAGAACAGTTCATTACCGAGCGCGTCTCGCTGGACAAGGGACCTGAAGCCTACGCCAAGTTCGACCGCCGGGAAGGCGGAACGCTCAAGGCGCTCCTTCTGCCATAAAGCGGATGTGCTTCAAGCGCCCTCTGACGCAAAACAAATATGGGCAGTCCGCTTCTTCCTCGAATGCGAGGGGCGGCTTCGCGACCGGGCGCTCTTCGACCTTGCGATCGACAGCAAGCTGCGCAGCTGTGACTTGGTCAAAATCAAGATTGGCGATCACGTCATGGGGACAGTGATCAGAAACCGCTCGATTGTCATACAGCAGAAGACTGGCGGACCAGTGCAATTCGAGATTACTACCGATGGTCGGGCAAGCATGCTGACTTGGCTAGAGCGCCGGGGAGGAGCAGTTGGCGACTATGCCTGTCGGCATTGGGGCGGGCACCTCGACGAAATGTACGTGAAGCTCAACGGTGAGAAGGTTTACCTGTGTCAAGCCATCGATCACGAAAGTGAAGTGCTGGAGAGCTTCGTCACCAAAAGCGGGATAAGAGGGTAGCGCTGACGTTCATAAAGAAGGCGCTGAAGCGCCATGGCTCACCCGAAATATTTACCACAGATGGTCTACGCTCCTACGGTGCCGCGATGGACGAGCTGGGTAACCGCGAGAAGCAGCAGATGGGAAGGCATGCGAACAATCGGGCCGAGAACAATCACCTTCCGCTGCGAAGACGGGAGCGGGCGATGCTTCGGTTCTGACGAATGAAGTCGTTACAGAGGTTCGCCAGTATGCATGCCAACGTCCACAACCATTTTGCTCTGTAGCGGGCACACCCGAGAAGGGGCTGTTGTCGGGCGATCGGATCGACGTCCTGTTTACCGACGGCGCATCATTCGTCGCGGTCGAGGTTAAGTCGACGCTGTCCACCGATGACGACCTGCAGCGCGGCGTCTATCAATGCGTCAAATACCGCGCGGTGGTCGCGGCGCAGGAAAGCCCGGTATCGGTCGCAGTACGCACGATGCTGCTGACCGAACGCGATCTGCCTGACGATCTGAAGACCCGCGCGCGAGAGTTGGGTGTGCTGCTCAAGGTGCACGCAATCAATTCGCCGCGCAGTCGCTCACCTTCGTCAGTCTGAGACAACTTGATGCGACATACGGATTGCGGATCGCTCCCGCTTCATAGGACGGCGTGGCGCTAGTGCTATGCCTCTCCACGACGGCGCTGACTTGTGGGCAGGTCCGCTACTCACGGCTTTCTTCTCAAAAGCCGCCAGTCGTCATACGGCCGAATACCTGCCATCGTGACGCCTTGAGCCTGAACGGCTGAAAGTGGGCCGGTTACCGACTGGCGGCTTTGAGGCAGTGGACCGCAAGAGCGGACGCTGTTCGATCAATCGGCGACAGCGGCTGGAACTGAGCCGTAGACCCTGGCTTAGGTATCGTGCGGCAGCTGCGACTGGTGGACGCTAAGAATGGCGCATCCAGACGCAAAGGTCGCAACGTCACGGCCAGCCGGCCGGGCACAGGTCACATCGCTGGCGGAAGCTCGACATCGAACCTATAACGTAACAAGATCAAGTCGGCGGTCCGAAGGTAGGTTCGAGACTGGTCGGATTGGCGTCACCTATAGCTGCCAGCGGAGTCTCGAGAACACAACAATGCGGATACTCCATCTTTCAGACATCCACTTCAAAGCTCCGCAATGTCTCGATCCCGATCACGATCGGGATCGGCCCTACCGTACGCGGCTCGAACGGGATCTGGTCAAGCGCGTCGCGACGCTGGGGGCCATCGATGCGATCATGGTTGGTGGCGACGTCGCGTTCAAAGGCGACCCGCAGGAATACGAGACCGCACGGCAATGGCTTCTGGATCTCGCGAGCAAATGCGGGTGCGACAGCGCCAGCATCTGGGTCGTGCCCGGAAACCATGATGTGAATCGCAAGTCGTGCGAGGACGTGCCGACGATGAACGCGCACGCCATGGTCTTCCAGCAGAAGAACGACGACGACCGCCTCTGGATGCTTCAGAAGCAGCTCGACCACAACGACACCGGGCAGGCGATCTTTCACGGCCACGTGGCGTATAACGAATTCGCCAAGAAGATGATCTGCCAGGTCTATCCCGGCCACCTCTACTGGAAGCAGGAGCGGGAGCTCGGGCCGGGCGTCATGCTTCGGATCCACGGCCTGACGTCCACTCTCCTGTCCGGGCGCAACGGCAAGGACGACGAGAGGGGGTCCCTCTACCTGAGTCCGCTCCAGACCATCGATCCGGCGCCGAACGTCGTGAACCTGACGATCTGCCACCATCCGCCCGACTGGCTCATAGACGGGGACGACGTCGAGGACATGCTCAACGCCAGGGCAATGTTCCAGGTGTTCGGACACAAGCACAGGCAACGCATACTGGAGAGCGAAAGCTACGTGCGCTGGGGCGCGGGCGCAGTGAATCCGTCGCATACCGACAAGCAGTTCGAGCCCGGCTACAACATCATCGAACTGGAGGTCGCCGGCGAGGGAGCGGAGCGTAGGATCGACGTCAAAAGCCACCTGTTCAAGTATCAGGCTCAACCAGAGGGCTTCCAGCCGATCAGGAAGAACGACGGGCAGGAGGTGTTTCGACACTCCATCCCGTTCCCGGCCGAGATCGACGGGCGGGCTGACATAATCGGTGGCGGCGTCGTGGAGGCAGTCGTGATGGAGACCATATCGATCGCGGAGACGGCGGTGCCCGCCGACACCGATGCGGAGGCTTCAATGGGCGACATGAGGACAAGACATCTCGTCGACCGCTTCTGGGACCTCGATGCCAGCGACCGGCGCGAGATCGCGCTCGAACTCGGACTGATCACCGAGGAGGAGATCGATCTGCCCGAGCCGCAGCGCTACGGCATCGCCTTCATACGCGCATCAGAGCGCACTCTCCTCGACCGGCTTGAACAGCTAGTCGACGAGAGAGGATGAGAAGACGGGAGCAGGATCCAAGATGCACGAAGACTTTCCGAAGCTGTTCTCCGAGATCTCAACCGATGGCGCCCAGAGGGAGTTGCGTTGGACGGCTATCGAAACCTACGCCGGCACATACACGAGGGCGCGGATCGAAATGCTCGCCCGCCTCGCCTTCGGGACGAAACCGCCCGCCGGCGGGCTTCAGCAGGACGATCTCGCGACCGCTCTGACCGCCTTCCACAAGGCCTTCACAGATGCGGACCCGACCTTCCAGCCAGCGGAGCGGCAGGACCAGATCCTCGCGGCGGCGGCGTTGCTTCAATACTTCGGCACGACGTCGATCGCCGCGATGGCGGTGACGAACACGGCTTGCGCGGGCGCGCGGAAGGCGGCGCTACCTATCGATCTTGCGAGCGTCGCTGAGAATGAGATGTCGCGCCTCGCAGCCGCCCGCCGCAAGCGCCGGAACCTAGGCAACGTCGAGATAGAAGCTTCCGATTTCTCGTTCGAACCCGACTTCGCCGAAGCGCAGCCGAACTCCCCCACCACCTTCAAAGGCGTATTTGACCAGTTCACCGCGGCGGTGGACGAGGCGCTCGCCGATCTCGCCGCCAAGTTCAACGAGTCCACGAAGCTCCTCGTTGATGCGGGCAAGAAGGCCGACGAGGAGCTCGACATGCTCTCGTGGGTGTTCGGACAGCGTGCACTGCTGCCGGACCAGCCCTTCACCGAGGTGCCGGCCGACCAGAAGCCGCTCGTGTTCGCTCGCGACCTAGCCTCGCTCACCACGATCTATCCGGGACCAAACTCAGTGCCGGCGCTGATGGCGCGCGCAGGCATCAAGTCCACGGGCAAGATCAAGATAGCCGACGCGGTCAACGCCATTCCGGACGGATGGACGACCGAGGCTCTGAAGGACCGCAAGCCGTCGCCGGCGACCTCGCCGGTCCATTTCGCGCTGCTCAAGCGCCAGGAGACCGGCGCGGGTGACGGTTGGCACGCCGGATGGGCCGCGATCACCGGCCTCGACGTTGCAGCTGCGATGTCACCGATTGAGCTTGCCGAGCTCTTCTACCGTGAAATCCTCTGGCTTCGCTAAACCACCATGGCCGACACCGAGGTGATCTGCGCGAACCGCGAATGCCGAATAGCCCAGGACGGAAAGTGCGTCGAAGGCTATGACGATGTGGGCGAGTGCCCCTATTATGGCAGGGAGCCCGAAGAGCGCGACGAGGAGGATGAGGTCGATGACGACGCGGTCGCTGACGCGTTTGACGGCTTGCATCTCCCGGACGCGCTACCGCTCGGCAACAGCCGCGCGGATAGGGTTCTCTCCATTCTGCGCTCGCGAATGATCGGCATCATCGGGGTCCACGATTCCGGCAAGACCAGTGTCATCGCCGGCATCTTCGACCTGTTCCAGACGGGGCCTATCACGGACATCGCGTTCGCCGGGTCCTCGACGCTTCACGGCCTAGAGTTGATCTGCCACGACGCGAGGGTAGCCTCAGAGCGCGATGAGCCGCACTCCGAGCGGACCAAGCGCGGCGAGGTGAAGTTCTACCACCTCGACGTGAGACGCGACGACACCCTGCAGTCGCTGCTCATCGCCGACCGCTCGGGCGAGGAATATGAGGAGGTCGCCGACCTCGCGGCGAACGCGACCGCAATGTTCGAGCTACGGCGCGCGGACGTCATAACAGTCCTGGTGGACGGTTGCCGGCTGACATCCCCGACCGATCGCGCAGACGTGATGGGCGCGATACCGCTGATCATCCAGGGGATGGTCGAGAACGGAGCATTCGAGCGCAAGCCGAACCTCGCCGTTGTCCTTACGAAGAACGACGACGTGGTGGCCTCACCGAGAAGGGAACGGGTCGAGCACGACTTCCAGTCCATCGTCGAGGGGGTCCGCGAAACCTTTGCCGACGATTTCGGTGAGTTCTCCTCATTCGTCACCTCCGCCTCGCCGAAGGACGTGAACGTCGAGCGCGGGGACGGCTTGGCGGCCGTGCTCGACTTCTGGCTGAGGCCGCCACCGGAGCCACGAGGGGTCCGCCTGCGCTACCGGAGCGGTCGCGTGTTCGATCGGCTTACGGCAGAGGAGCCGAAAAATGGCTGAGGACGGACGACGAGACGTGTCGATCTCCATTGTCGGACTTCCTGGGTCGGGCAAGACGACATTTCTGGCCGCGCTATGGGAGCTCGTGGGCGAACGCCGGGTCGCGAAGGCGCTCAGCTTCGCATCAATCGGGGACAACGACCTCAGCTACCTCCGCAAGATCGTAACGGTTTGGCGCAAGGCGACAGAGCAGGCGCGAACGAGGATCACCGGCCTGACCGCCGTCCGGATGAACCTCAAGGACAAGGCGGGCAACGTCGTACAGGTCGCGATGCCCGACGCACCGGGCGAGGACTTCAGGGCGATGTGGGAGGATCGCGAGCTCGGCCGCGTCCTGGGGGAGAGCCTAGCCGTCGGCAATATCATGCTGCTCGTGAATGGCAACAAGGTAAAGGCGCCCGCGTGGGTTACCGAGCGGGCCGCACAGCGTCGGACCACGGGAAGGCAGGACGATCAGACGCTGCCTAAGGACTGGCACCCGAGTCTTGCGCCGACCCAGGTTCAGCTGGTGGACCTGCTCCAGACGATCTCTCATGCCCCGGTCGGTAGTGCCGGACGCAAGGTGGCGGTGATGATCAGCGCGTGGGACAAGGCCGAGGGCGAACGCCTCACGCCTGACATCTTTTTGAAAAGAAAGCTGCCTCTCCTGGCCCAGTATCTCGAGTCCGGCCGTGACGGCTGGACAAGCCGCGTCTACGGCGTGAGCGCCCAGGGAGGGGAGTACGATCCGAACGACGACAACGCCGAACGTGTCGAAGGAGACGCGCCCGCCCGGAAGAAGCGGGCGGTCAAGAGCGGGGACGCCGATCGTCTGCGGGAGGTGGACATCCCGGCGAACCGCATCCGGCTCGTGAGCGGGGATAAGGAGTCCAACGATCTCACCGAGCCGTTGCAATGGCTGATGCATTGAACGCGGTCCGCATCACGGTCGACCAGACGCTTCATGGTTATAGTGAGGGGCACCGGCTCATAGAGGGCTCGGTCAAGCTGCCGCAGCCGGACGCGCGCACCATGCTGGTGTTAAGCGACGCCTCGGGGAGCGGCCGCCGGATCCCGCCGGACGGCTATCTCACGGGCTACCCGCTCGCCGAGGCCGGCAAGTATGTCCTCGCCCGGACGTGGGCCGCACCCGAGATGAGCCGCCCGGGGTGCGTGTGGACGCATTCGCTGCTCATCGACTTCCCGGATCTCGCCCGCCTTGGCTCAGCGGACGAACTACTCGAGATATTCCATCGTCCTTCGGGCATAGGGGGCCGCGGGTTCGGCAGTCGACTGAAGATCGAGCTCACGCGGATGCCTACCACCATCCCGCCCCACGACCTCGCCAGGGCCGGCGAGTGGGCCGGTGCGCTCTATGGAAAGCCGAAGGGCAGGATTATCGGCGAACGCGAGGGGCAGCGCGACGACAAACTCGTCGTCGCCCTTTGGATGCAGCAGTGGCCGCGTTTGCGGCGGGCCTTTCGGTTCTGCTCCTTCTCGACCGACGACCGATCCACTTCGAACGAGGTGTTCGACCTGCAACTCGTCGAGGGTTCCCGGTCGAGCCGTTCCAACGTTCCTGGAGCCATCCTCGCGTCTTCGGTCGCCCGGGGCGACTGGATCCAAACCCTGTTGGACGATCTCGAGATGCCGTCCGGTTCCGGCCTTCGGCGTTTCCTGCGCGACGTCGGCTCCGATGTGGCCAACGGTCGCGCGGCTATGGTCCCTTTGATCCAGCTGTTCGAGGCTCTGGACCCCCGTGCCGATCCCAGGCGGCTGGCTGATGCCGTATCCGACCTAGAGCTGCTCGGGCCGGGACAGGGTCGCATGGGACGTGCCGCTGCGGCTAGGGCGATCTTCTCGAAACCTTACATCGCCGACCGGCGGCTATTCGACTTCGCCCTCGAGCAAGTACGGTCGGACGAGGATCTCCTCGGCGTCGACGCTAGCGTGGTCGGCAGGGTACTGCTGCGGTGGTGTCCGGATGTGTTGGCCGAGGAGTTGGATCAGGCCGATCCGCTGCGGAGGGCCGTGAGTGTGGCCCTTGCCGAGGCGACCGCGGACGAACTGACAGCTGTCGTCGCGAATGTATCGGTCACGGCCGCCGTGATAATCACGGCTCGCCCTGACATCCTTGAGCTGCCTTCGTTCTGGCAGATCGGAACGATCAATGTACCGCGTCTGATCAGTTTCCTAACGGTGGAGCCGGAGCGCGCCAGCAGAATCGTTCGCGCGATGGTGCACGCCGGTCGTGACGATTGCGCTTGGCAAGCGGTCGAGCGGTTCGGGACCGGGCCGGTAGTAACCGCACTGTCCGGCCTTGATGCAAATGGGATTCGTTCCCGAGCGGAGTGGGTCCGCGCGTTCGCCCGCCGGACGGACGACGTCGCCAGCCTCATGGCCAGCGGCGTTTTGTCACACAGGCCGCTCCTCTTTCTGCTGACCGAGTCGATTGACCCTGACGCCGTGCCGAACAGCGTCGGAACGGACCCTTGGGTGACGGCTGTGGAGCGAACGAGAACCTCGGACGACGTCGCTTCGGAGGACTTGCTAGCGGCCTTCTTATTCAACCGCGCCCGGGGATGGCGCTCGCGATCGGCGGGACGGCTCTTCTTCCTGTCCGTTCAGCGCATTCACGAAGCGATGGCCGCAGCGCGGCTCTCCGACGCGGCCTGGCGGCTAGTAGGTCCCAAAATTCCCAGTTCGATGTGGCGGGAGTGGGATCGCTGCGATCGGCTTCGGCACGCCGTCGTGGACAACTTCCTCGACCGCGACCTTCCTCCGATCGAATTCGGCACCGTCGTCGATGACGGAAAGCTTTGGTGGGAATTCGTGAAACTGGCCGCGGAGAGCTCGCGTGGACGCCGCTATTTGGACGAGGTGCGCAAGGCACTCCGTAACGGCGGCGAGCCGTGGTGGGCCGAGCGCGCGAAGCTGATCGACCGCAAGGTGAGATAGCACCGCACGCCGATGACCGGGAATAAACGAGCGGCAGCTTTCGAGATCGCCGTGCCGCAGCGCGAACGGCTATAATGAGGGCGCAAAGCGGTCGCTGCTCGTCTGATGAACGAACGTCCGCTTGCACAGCATCAGCGCCCAAAAGCGGACGGGCCGTTATCCACCAAAACCGTGGAAGGTTCAAGAGACGAGGTCGGTCGATGAAATCGGAAAGCCGATATCTGGATCTAGCACTCACATCGGAGAAGGCGCATCCGTGGGTGAGAACAGCTATTTCAGTATCGTAGTTATCTTTGCACCAACCTTCCCTGATAAAAAACATGAAGGACTTTCGGGCCATAACGATCACATCGAGGGGCGAACGTCGATGGCTCGGAAGGGCCAGCTACAAAACCTACGCTGATGCTGTTGGGCTTGCCTGGCAGACGGAAGCCTCGGTAAAAACCTATCGATGGCGTTTTAGGACGCCAGCGAGGGAGGGTAGGCGAAAGCCTGCCCTCCCATTCGCGTTATCGGGTGCGACCGCGCTGTGCAGCGAGTGCTGCCAATGTCGCCGGATCGATGTCATCGATGTCCGACCACTTCACCTCAAGTGTCGGCTGCTTCGTGGCCTCTTGTCGTAGTGCAGGATGCGGTGTCGCGAACAGATCGTCGGGCGGGCGCGAGCGCATTACAGCAGTGACATTGACGCGCCGCGACAGCGGCTTTTGCGACGTGCTGGCGGAAGCGCTCTTCTTGCGGACCGCTACGAACTCCGACCAGTCGGGCCAACGCGAGCGGCTGAGAGAAGCAAGTTCGTCCTCAAACCTTTGGCGTTCAGCGGCTATCGCAGGCGCGCGGACCTCGGCATCAAAGCGACTGTAGAAAGCTCGTCGCTCGCCCCTTGCAAGCTTCTTGGCCTCGCCGCGGCGACGGCGCATGAGCGCACCGCGCAGCTTCGCGATGGCCGCCGCGAGTTTCTCCCGCAGTGCGTGACGCTTGCGCTTTTTCTCAAACTCCGCTGCGACATGGGCCGCGCGCAAGCGGTCATACTCGGCTTTGAGAGACGCACTCGACACATTCGGTCCGGGAGCAGACAACTCCGGCGGTGCATCATCCTGGGCTGCCCAGTACTCTTCAAGTCCTAGTGCCCCGGGTGCATTCCGCGACTCAAGCTGGCGCCACCCATATCTGCGGTCGGCCAGATCAAATTGCGACGCTTTGACGGAGTTCGCCGGATCCGAGAGATCAAAGATCACGACGCCGCGGATCTTCTGCTGGCCTATTGCGACCCTCGACACCGGCTTAAATGCCAGCCCAAGCGCGCCGAGCGCGCGCTGTCGGCTCGACCAATCAGTCGTATCCAGTGCTGCGCGGATGTCAGCGGCGCGCTCGACAAGTGGAACGCTGCCGGTCCGCTCGGCACGTCGAACTTGGCCAACCGACACCGGGCGGGCGGCACCAGCAGCTCGATCGTTCGCGGCCTGCGCGGGCGTCCGAAGCTCACGAAGCTTCAGTTCGCGTTCGAGTTCACGGCAGACATGCTGTGCGCGCGGCAGCATCCGGGAGTCGTAGCTCTTCCGTTTGCGGCGGTGTGGCGGGGTGCGGTCGACTTCCTCACCGGTCAGAGCTCGCGGTCCAATCGCGGGGTCGCCACAACCCTTTTCGAGAAACCAGCGCTTGGGTGGAGTCTGACCGGTTTCAACGGAGACCGTGCACCAAAATGAGTGAACGTGATCATGGTCCTTGTCGCGGTGACGGACGATGACGCGCTGGTGGCCCGCGAGACCGAATTCGAGCTCGTGTCGGTGCACGGCGAGTAGCCACTGGTCTGGCGTGAGCACGCCATCATCGGGCGATGCGGATAGGGAGAGGTGAAGAAGCTTGGTTCGTACGCGCTCGGACAAGCTCGCGACGGCGGACATCTCTGCGGCGGCATGCTCAATCGATGAGACATGTGCGAGACCCAGAAGCTCGTGATCGCGATGATCGACGAGATAATGGATCAGTCCCGCGAAGTCCGCGCCGCGGGAGAGATTAGGGATCACAAGCGTGCGACCTGAACGGCGAGAAGCAGAGCGGCGTAGGCGTCGCGCAGGTCATCTGCGGTGATGACGCCGTTCGCGTTGAGGCGGCGCCCGATCTGGTTGATGTTGGTGCCCAATTTGGTGACCTGGAAGACCAAGTCGCGCGAAATGAGGATGTTGCGGTCGGCGCGCGCAACGAGGCGCCGCAGGACCTCGGCCTCGCTGCAGCCGGAATAGTCGGCAATGCGCGTCAGCTGCGCCGCCTCCAGGTCGGTCCAGCGGGTCGTCCTAACGTTCTGACGCTGACGAACTTCGCTGCCACGCTGTCCTGGCATATCTTTCATCCTTTTCGAGGAACCGTTCTTGGGAAGCCGGAGGGGGTCGGGGGAGGATGGATCCTCCCCCGCAAGGTCGGGCCAGAGCGGGGTACGGCGACAGAGCGAAGCGACAGAGCGCAACCCCCGCGACGCCGCAGGGCGGCGCGGTATGCTCTGGCCAGCCCTTGCTCCTTTCCTCACTATTCGGCGCGGAGCGGCGGATGCCTCCGTCTTCTGTTCTTGTCGCAGCCGTCGCAGACGGTGTTGGCCTGCTCGCCGACGTGACTTAGCTGCCAGCTGCGCGGCGATCGGCATAGCTCGCGGCGCACTCTCGCGCAGTCTGGACGTACGTGGTGACGTCGAGCGGGGAGGCCTGCCGCCGATTGGGACCACGCAGTGCGGCACCTGCCGCCTCGTCCATACACGCCTTGAACAGCTCCTCGTTCAAAGCGTGCGCCTCTGCTAAGGTCTGCTCGGCTCGGCGGCTCGCAAGCATCCATCCGGCCGCGGCGAAGGTGATCGCAACCACCAAGGTCCAGCAGACGGACCACCGCAGCATGCGAATGAGGCGATCGGCGGCGTCGACCGGCATACGGTCGCGAATCTTCGCGAGCGCCGCCAGTGCAGCGGCGTCGATCCGCTGAGAGAGATCTGCGTGGACGCGCTGCTGCGCGTCGAACGAGGCCTGCTTCACCACCTGCTCGAATTGGCGGAGGTGTTCAGCGCGAAGAATGATCTCCGCGATCGCCCCGGGGGAGCGGGACAGCTCATCCGGCAGGTCGAGGGTCAATTGGTTGATACGCTTGTAGTCATCTGCGGTCGGAGCACGCTCGAGAAGACGGCGGATCATCGTGTCGTAGTCCATCACTTCGACTCCTTGACCATCTGGAGAAGGGGCGCGAATGCATGAGCGGCGGCCGACCACCACATGTTGAAGTCGACCTTTTCCCAAGTTTGCAGACCTGCCGCTGACACGTCGTGAAAGGGGCTCCGCGCGCGATCGATCCGGGTGCGAGCACGGATCGGCAGAACCGGCAGGAAGGTTTCACGCGCGCCTCCAGCGATCAGCTCGGCACGAACGTCGGACTCCTGCCACAGCCGGAACTCGCGCGGGCTGGCCGCAAAGCGCCCGTTGAGGACGATCAGCGTGTGCGTCGGGGGAGCGAGATGCTGGACACGCTTTAGGAGGGTGATCGAATCGTACTCTTCGTCCGCCACCCAGACGTGGATGATCGGACGCTTGAGCGCGTCTGCGACGGAGATCAGGCGAGGCATTTCCCTCTCGATGACGTCGCCGATGTTGGCCGGCAGATCGACGAGTGCGAGCGCGTCCGGGTGACCTTCGATCCGATCGAAGAGCGCCTCGAGGCCGCTCTCACGCCGCAACTGCACACGGGTGACGGGGAAGCTGGACGAGTAGTAACGATCCAGATGCGCGTTGCGGGCATCGCAGTCGAAGCCGTGGACATTGACGCCGCTGCGATGGAGCAGGCCAGCCGCGACACGTGCGCCAAACGACTTGCCTACCCCACCTTTGTCTCCGTTGACCACAACAATCACGGGCCGCGTCGGCAAGCCTGCCAGCAGTTCACGGTCCGCAAGAGCGGTGCCCTGGGCGAGTAGAGAACTTTTGAGAGAATGATTGTTGGTCATCGCGATCTTCTTTTGTTTGGGAGCTGCGCTCGCTCACGCCGCGTGGTCGGGCGCGAGCGGCGAGGCGAAGCGATCAGTTCGGCACGAACCCGTCGTCTTCGTCGAAGAGCGAGTTGGAAGGCGTGGCCGCGGTCGAACGCTGCGTGATCTGCTCGTCGAGCGGGGGCGCGGCGCGCTTCCGGCGCTTTGGCGGCAGGACAAGGGGCGCAGGTTCGTCCGCCGCCTTCCGAACCTTGCGCGAGTCGGTCAAAGCGCGTCGCAAAAGGTTCTCGGTTACATTCGTCCGCAGCATCCACTCGCGAACCTGCGGGTTCGCGAGGATCGCCGGCAGCCGGGCGGTGTCGCACTTGTCCAGCAGCGCTGCGATCATCTGAGCGGCCGCGACGCCCGGCACGTTGTCGGAAGTCTCGGCTTTGGCGAGCAACTCGCCAATCATTGAGCCAAACTCGCTATGGTTCACATGACGTCTCCTTCACGCGAGCGAAAAGCCACTCGCGGCCGGAGACTGGGCGACTCGCGTCCATCGCGCTCGGGGGGTGACCTGCGATTAATTAAGCGGATCGCAAGCGATCGACGTCAGACCCTCCCTCAGGAACGAGGGAGTCACGATGAAGCATGAGTCAATCGAACCGCGGAGTGGGATACAGCCGAGCCTCGACTTGAGCGTCGAAGGAGTGTTGCGCTCGCTGCCAGTTGAGCAGCATCGCGCGATGTTTGAAAATATGACGCGCGAAGAGTTCGAGGCTCGACTGTTCAGCTTTCTCGACATCGAAACGCTGCCCGTCGGCCACTTTCTGGACCATCGGGTGACGATGCCTGCGGAGCGAGCAGAGTGGTTGATCGCTCAGCCGCCCACCGCCATCGCCGCGTATTGTAGGAAGATGCTCTGTTCTGTGGATCACTCCCACGCCGCGGACCTCGTGGCGTCTGCGCTTAAGCTGGACATGCCCGCATACGCGTCCCGCGCACGCACGCTTGCTGAGAATCACCGCCCCTTTGCTCTCTTCTGCTTACGCGGGCTGCTTGGCGATGCCGAAGCTCTGATCGCCACATTCCATGCGGATTTTCAGCTTTTGAACGAGCATCTGATCGACAGCGCTATCATTTGGGGTGCTCTCGAGGAGCAGCTCGTCGCGCTCCGTCTGAAGCGCATAGCCGAATATCACTCCGAGCAGGTGGGAGGTTCCGGCGACACACTCGGGTCCGTTCTGACCGTAACCAAGGCAATGACCAAGGCGCTATTGTATGCCGAGCGACGCCTCGGTGAAGGACCGAAGGCGGGTCGTCGACCCAAGCTGTTTGCTGATCTCAAGGAGGAGGCCGAGGCGCTCCACGAGCGGTTCAAGTCGGCGTACCCGCACGTGTCTGAAGATCAGCTGGAGACATTGCTTGCGTCAACGCTGACCATCCTTGTCGACCTCTTTCAGATCAGCCCGGATATGTTCGCGCTGGACGAGAGCGAGGCTGCGTCCGCAGCACGCACCCGCATATCGACCGCCTGGACTGGGTTTTCTGGAGGAGAACAGCTTGCCTTCGCGAGCATCCGCGTGATCAGCTACATGCGGAAACTGCGAAAGCGGGGTCGACACGGCGGCCTCAGTCAAATCGCTCGCAATTGGCTGGCAGACCCTTTGCCACCTCGTTCCGACCGAGATGTAGAGATGCTCCTCTTTGTCAATCGCGCGGCCGTATGGCACCCGGGTGGCACGGAGAACGCGCTCGACGCCCGTGGTAAAGAGGTCGATCTACGCAGCCTTTTGAAGACCTACCACGAGGACGCCAGAACGGCGGGCGAGGACCTGATCAAGACGGTTCGGGAGGAGCATCGGAGGCTTTTTTCGCGTCCTCCGATCGGCGCCGACCTGATCGCCTCACAGCTCTTCGACATTCTTCCTGATTACCGCTTTCGAATTACGACGGTGTTGCCCCCCACGCCCGGCAGCGTCGTCCTCGGTAGCACGACGCATGCCCAGCTTCCCAAGCAAGTCACCGAGTACCGCATCCAGAAAAAAGGCGGGGGATCCGGCGATCGCACGTCAGGCAGAGGCTCTGTGTGACGCCCTGCTCGAGCGGCTGCAGGCCGATGAGACGTTCATCGCGCTCGTGTCGGCGGCAGTTGCTGCCCAGCGCCACGCTTCAGATGTGAGCGCTTTGATCGCCCTCGAAGAGGTCGAGCGGCTGACAGGTATCAAAAAATCGAAGATCTATCAGCTCGTACGCGAGGCAAGGTTTCCCGCGCCCTATAAACCAGGCGGCGCATCGACGCGCTGGAGTCGCGCCGAGGTGGTCGCCTGGTGCGCAGGTCAGCGCACCGTAGATGCGCAGACTTCGGTGCGCGCCTAGCCGTGTCCCGGCCCGGTCGCCGCCCAGCGCATCGGGCCGCCGACCAATGCAACTGCCGGCCAGAAGTCGGCGAGCAACATGTCCGCCCACTGCTGAGCCAGCGCGCGCCGCCGGGCCATGTGCGCGGCCCGATTGTAGGCCATCTCGGCTGATGAGACTGCAGTCCGGCGATCGTCACCCCGAGCGCGATCGCTCGGCGTGTGCGCAAGCATCATATCGATGACATGCCTATCGCCATCCTGCCGCAGATTGGCCGGACGCTCGTTCATGATTGTCGAGAAGGCGGCGCGGAAACCGTGTGGTACATGCCGCTGATGATAACCTGCCCGAATGAGCAGTGCGCGTAGCGTATTCTCGCTCATCTGCCGGTGAACGTGCCGATCGCTTGTGAAGCAAAACGTATAGCGACCGGTGAGCCGCCGCAGCGCGACAAGGACATCAACCGCCTGCCAGGCGAGTGGCACCAGATGATCGTGCCGTGCGCTATCCTTCTTCTGTTTGTCGCCCTTCATTCGGCCTGTCGGGATAACCCAAAGAGGCTCATTGCCATCTAAATCGCGGAACTCGTCCCACTTGGCGCCCGCTAACTCACCGGGCCTGACGGCGGTTAGCGCGAGAAAACGAAGAGCCAGCTTTGTCGTCGCCCGGCACCGCTCAGCTTCACAGTCGATCAGAAGCTGGCGGATCGCTGTCAGTCGCTCGTCCTGGTCAAGCAGCCCGTCGACAATCGACGGCTGCGGCGTTGCGCGAGGAATCGGCGCGAGGATCGACCCTAAGCTCGCTGCAACATCAGTGTCACAAGCGCCCAGCGCGATGCCGTACACGAAGACGGCCGAGATCCTTTGCCGCAGTCGATGTGCAGTTTCGATCGCGCCTCGTCGCTCCACCGCCCTGAGTGTGTCGAGCACATCGCGGCTCGCGATTGCGGTTATCGCGGTGCCGCCCAGGCTCGGTAGTACGTCCCGTTCCAAACTCGTCAAAACGTCGGCCGCATGAACAGCAGACCAGCGGCCATTGTGGCTCTTGGTCCAATGTTCCGCCTGAGAAGCAGACCACCGGCCGCCATGAGCATCTGCCCACTCGGCAAGCCTTCCGAGTGACCATCCGCTATTCAGCTCGAACCACTCCTCGGCCACTGCTCGGAACGTGTTACGCCGCACTACATCGTCCGCTTGCTCTGCTCGCCGGCGTTCCACAGCGGGATCAAGACCCTTCGCGAGGATCGACTTTGCGCGGTCACGCGCTTCGCGAGCCTCAGCGAGAGAGACCGCCGGGTATGAGCCGAAGCTCAACGTCTTCTGGAGCGGCTTGCCTTTGTCGTTCCTGCCGAACGTGTAGTTCATTCGCCAATGGCGCCCGCCACTCGGCGTCACCTGGAGATAGAGCTGGCCAGAATCACCCAGCCGGTATGGTTTGTCGGCGGGCTTTGCCGCGCGTATTTTCGTGTCGTTCAACATGGTACTTTTCGATACCATGCGCTCTCTTACCGATACCATAATCGGTGCCATGCAACGCCGTGGATGCCTGTGGAACTGGGCGCACGTCAGCGGAAGTGTCATCCATTACAACCGCAGCGATTACAGATGCTTACGGAACCCTATGAACCACTGTGGAAGCAGTATTGGCGGAGACGGAGGGATTCGAACCCTCGGTACGGTCTCCCGTACGACGCTTTAGCAAAGCGTTGGTTTCAGCCACTCACCCACGTCTCCAGGCCTGGCTGCCGGTGCGTATAGCTGGGGCGAGTTCCCGGTGCAACGCGGTGATGCGGCTTTCCGTTCGCACCGGTGAAGCGCTAGAATGCGGCCATGAGCGCACCCCAGATGCTGAGCCGGGCGGGCGAGCCGGCGATCGCCTATCGTTTTCGCGACGGTCAGGGGCCGGCGGTCCTGTTCCTGCCGGGGTACAAGTCCGACATGCTGGGCAGCAAGGCGGTGGCGCTGGACGAATGGGCGGCGCGGACCGGCCGTCCCCTCCTCCGCCTCGACTATTCGGGATGCGGTGAAAGCGAGGGTGCGTTCGAGGACGGCACGCTGGCCCGCTGGCGGGACGAAGTGCTGGCGCTGGTCGACGCCACAGAGGGTCCGCTGCTGCTGGTCGGATCGTCGATGGGCGGGTGGCTGATGCTGCTGGTGGCGCTCGCCCGGCCGGAGAGGGTGAAGGCGATGGTCGGGATCGCCGCCGCGCCGGACTTCACCGACTGGGGTTTCACCCAGGAGGAGAAGATGACGATCCTGCGCGAGGGACGGATCGCCCGGCCCTCCGACTATGGCGAGCCGTTGGTGACCACCCGCGCCTTCTGGCAGAGCGGCGAGGCGGCGCGCATGCTGCAACGGACGATCCCGCTTCATTGCCCGGTTCGCCTGTTGCAAGGGCAGCGCGACCCCGACGTGCCCTGGGCGACGGCGCTGCATCTGGCGGAGCGGCTCGGTTCAGCCGATGTGCAGGTGACCCTGGTCAAGGACGGCGACCATCGCCTGTCGCGGCCGCAGGACATCGCCCTGCTGATCGCGACGGTCGAGCGCCTGCTGGAGGCCCTGTGATCCCGTTCCTGTTGATGACGCTGGCGGACATCAGCCAGCCCTTGCCCCCACCCGACCGCCTGCGCGGATGCCTGATGCGGGCGGAGAGCGATCCGGCCAAGGCGGCCGAGGAAGCGACGGAGTGGAAGGCGAAGGGCGGCGGCATCGATGCGCTGCGTTGCCTGGGTACGGCGGAGACCAACCGCGGACAGTTCCCGGCTGCGGCGGCGGCATTCGAGAGCGCGGCCGATCTCGCCGAGAAGGCGCAGCCAGCCAATGCGCCGGTGTTCTGGACGGCGGCGGGCAATGCGGCGCTGGCGGCGGGTGAGGCGGGGCGCGCCCGCACGCTGCTGACCAAGGCACTGGACCATGAGAGCCTCGCCGGCCCCTTTCGCGGCGAGACGCTGCTCGATCGGGGACGGGCCGATGTGCAGGCGGGCGACCCGACGGGCGCGCGGGCTGACATCGACGAGGCGCTGAAGCTTGTGCCGGAGGACCCGATGGCCTGGCTGCTGTCGGCAACGCTTGCTCGCCGGCAGGGTGAGGCGGAGCGGGCGGAAAAGGACATCGCCGAGGCCGTGCGCCTGGCACCCGATGCGGCGCAGGTGGCGCTGGAGGCCGGCAATGTCGCGGCGATGATCGGCGCGGACGATGCGGCGCGGGTCGCCTGGACCCGCGCGGTCGCCGCCGATCCGAGCGGTGAGGCGGGACGCGCGGCGCAGCGGGCGCTCGCCGGGCTGGACACATCGGCGAAGGAGGCGGAACCGAAATGAAGTATCTCCACACCATGATCCGGGTGTCGGACCCGGACGAGACCATGCGCTTCTTCGAACTGCTCGGCCTGAAGGAGGTGCGGCGGTTCGATAGCGAGGCGGGGCGGTATACGCTCATCTATATGGCCGCGCCGGGCGACGAGGACGCGCAGGTGGAACTGACGCATAACTGGGACGAGAAGGGCTATGACGGCGGCCGCAATTTCGGCCATCTCGCCTATCGCGTGGACGACATCTACGCCGTCTGCCAGCGGCTGATGGATGCGGGCGTGACGATCAACCGGCCGCCGCGCGACGGCTGGATGGCGTTCGTCCGCACGCCCGATAACATCTCGATCGAGCTGCTGCAGGCGGGCGAACGGCTCGCACCCGCCGAACCCTGGGCCTCGATGCCGAATACGGGCAGCTGGTAACGGGCGATGAGCTGGCGCGAACGGCGGTTCATGGACCTGACCGGCGCGACTGTGCCGATCGTCCAGGCACCGATGGCGGGCGCGGGTGGGGTCGATCTGGCGGGAGCGGCGATACGTGGTGGCGCGGTCGGGTCGCTGCCCGCCGCGATGCTGACGCCTGAGGAATTGGGGGGACAGATCGAGGCGGTTCGCGCGGCGGCGAGCGGGCCGCTGAACGTCAACTTCTTCGCGCACCGACAGGTGCCTGTGCCGGATACGGCCGGCTGGGAAGCAGCGCTCGCGCCTTATTATGACGAGCGGGGTATCGCGCCGCCGAGCGCAATGGGCGCGGCGCGCAGGCCGTTCGACGAAGCGATGTGCGGGGTGGTCGAGCTGCTGCGGCCGGCGATCGTCAGCTTTCACTTCGGACTGCCGGAGGACGCGCTGCTCGATCGGGTGAAAGCAAGCGGCGCGGTGGTGCTGGGCAACGCCACCACCGTCGAGGAGGCGCGCTGGCTGGCGGTGCGCGGTGTCGATGCGATCATCGGGCAAGGGTTCGAAGCGGGCGGTCACGCGGGGCGGTTTCTGCCCGGATCACGACCCGAGGCGCAGATGGGGACCCTCGCGCTGGTGCCGCAGATCGTGGACGCGGTCGACGTGCCGGTGATCGCGGCGGGCGGGATCGGCGATGCGCGGGGGATCGCGGCGGCGCTGATGCTGGGCGCCTCGGCGGTGCAGATCGGCACCGCATATCTGCATTGTCCCGAGAGCCTGATCTCCGTCCAGCACCGCCGCCTCCTGACCGAGGATGCGGCGGAGGAGACGGTGTTCACCAACCTGTTCAGCGGTGCGCTGGCGCGCGGGCTGCAGAACCGGCTGGTGGCGGAGCTTGGGCCGGTGTCGCCGATCGCCCCGTCTTTTCCATATGCCTCGGCGGCGCTCTCCGGTCTGCGCAAGGATGCGGAGGCACGGGGTGACGTCGGCTTCTCGCCGCTCTGGGCAGGGCAGGGCGCGCGGCTGGGGCGAGCGCTGCGCGCACAGGCGCTGACGGAGGTGCTGGCGGCGGAGGCACTCGCGCTGATAGAAGGCGGGCGATGACGATCGAGATCGCCCGCGTCCCCGTCCTGTCCGACAATTATGTCTGGCTGCTCCACGATGCCGCGAGCGGCGAGACCGTAGCGGTCGATCCCGCGGTAGCGGCCCCGGTGCTGGAGGCAGCGGAGGCGCGCGGCTGGCGGATCACGCAGATCTGGAACACGCACTGGCACCCCGATCACACCGGCGGCAATGCCGAGATCAAGGCGGCGACCGGCTGTACGATCACCGGCCCGGCGGGTGAAGCAGCGAATATCCCGACGCTCGACGTGCGGGTGAAGGAGGGCGATCGCATGGCGATCGGCGCGGTCGAAGCGATCGTGCTGGAAGTGCCGGCGCATACCGGCGGGCACATCGCCTATCACTTGCCTAGTGAGGGCGTGGTGTTCGTCGGCGACACCTTGTTCGCGATGGGGTGCGGGCGTCTGTTCGAGGGAACCGCAGCGCAGATGTTCGCGAATATGCAGCGTCTGGCCGCGCTGCCGCCCGAGACGCGGGTCTATTGCGCGCACGAATACACCCTGTCCAACGGCCGCTATGCGCTCCATGCCGAGCCGGAGAACGCAACCGTCGTCGCCCGTATGGCGGAGGTCGAGCGGCTGCGCGCGGCGGGTGAGCCGACGGTGCCGACGACGATTGCGCTGGAACTGGCGACCAATCCATTCATGCGCGCCGGTGACGTCGATACGCTGGCGAGGCGAAGGGCGGAGAAGGACAGCTTCTGAGCGCTGGCAGGCGGGTCGCTCACCGCTCGGTGTTCGGTCCCGCGCCGACGGGAGACGGTCATCCTCAACGAAGCGAAACCGGGCGAACCGTTCGGCTCGAGCAACGAGGGTGTGACGCGGGTGAGCCCGGCACAAGGCCGGGGTGACGAGTGCTCAGATGAGTTCCTGCAACGCCAAAAGCTGCAGCAAGGCCTTGCGGGCCGCAAGTGCCGGCGTCCTGAACAGGGACGAAGCAAGATCAGCGGGAGTCACATCCTCCGGCCATTCCGCCGCGATTACCGCCGCGACGCGGTCGAGCTTCTCCGCGTCGACCAGAAAGCGCGGGTCGATCGTCGCGGAGTCGGCCACGACGCGGAGGCGGAGGCAGGCGGGGCCGCCGCCATTGGCCATGGACTGGCGGACGTCGACCGGCACCAGGCGGCGGATCGGGCCGTTGCCGGCGATCATCTCCTCCAGCCAGCCCCAGACGCCGGGCACTTCCTTGGCGTCGGTGGGGAGGACGAGGGCCATTCCTCCTTCCGGCAGGGTCACGAGCTGCGCGTTGAACAGGTAGCTGCGGATCGCCGCTTCGAGAGAGATGCGGGAGGCGGGGACCTCGACGATCTGGACCTCGGGCAGTTTGGCGCGGAGGTCGGCGTAAAAGCCCTGGCTGTCGGCGAACGCCTGTTCGTGGGTGAAGAGGACGCCTTCGTTCGCGACCGCCACGACATCGTTGTGGAAGGCGCCGGCGGCGATCGCCTCTTCCGATTGCTGGACCAGCATGACGCGCGCGGGATCGAGGCGGTGGAGGCGGGCGACGGCGGCGGAGGCTTGCGCGTGCTGTCGCGCGGGGAAGGCGCCGCCCGCCTTGCCGTAGACGAAGACCTCGATGCCGGGCGCGCCGTGGGATGCGGTCAGGCGCATGTGGTTAGCCGCGCCCTCGTCGCCGAAGGGCGGCGGCACCGGATCGTGGACGGCGAAGTGGCGGCTATCGGCGAAGGCGAGGCGGAGCTGCGCCAATGTCTCGGGCCATTCGTGGCTGCGATGGGGCATGGTCGCGAGATTGGCGACGGTCAGGTGGCAGCGGCCGTCGCCCGTATCGGGCGCGGGGGAGACGGTCGCCGCGTTGGCGGCCCACATCGGCGAGGCGGAGCAGGCATTGGCCAGCAGCGTCGGGTCGGCGCTCTCGACCGTCGCGCCGAGACGGGCGAGCCAGGTTTCGTTCGGGCGGCGATGGGGCAGCAGGATGCCCTGGGCGAGACCGAGAGCGAGATTGCTGCGCATCTTCTCGATCCCCTGCAGCGCCGCCGCGCGGGGATGGGCCACCGCGCCGGCATTGCGGGCCGAGGCGAGGTTGCCGAGCGAGAGGCCGGCATAGTTGTGGGTCGGCCCGACGATGCCGTCGAAGTTGATCTCCACGAGCGGCATCGTCAGCGTTCCTCGAGCCAGAGCACGTCGTCGCCCTCCTTCAGCTTCATCCCGGTGGCGGTGTCGCGATCGACGGCGATACCGCCATAGCGTTCGACGGCGATGGCGAAGGCGACGCTGAAGTCGTCGCACCCGCCGCGCGCGATCAGGCTCCTGCGACCGGCAGGGTCCAGGTCGGTTCCGGAAACCTTCACCGCCCGCGCCTTGCGGATCGAGCGGATGCGGTCGGTCTCGGCGGTGACGGTCGGGCCGCCGTCGAAGATGTCGACATAGCGGTCGAAGACGAAGCCCTCGTTTTCGAGCATCCGCATCGCCGCCCGGCCACTGGCATGGGGGTGGCCGATCACCGCGCGCGCGCTTTCCGGCAGCATGGCGGTGTAGATCGGGTGCTTGGGCATCAGGTCCGCGATGAACTGGTGGCCGTGGATGGCGTTGAAATCGTCCGCCTCCCTGAAGGTCATGCCGAAGAACTTTGCGCCGAGGCCATCCCAGAAGGGCGAGGTGCCGGCATCGTTGATGACACCACGCAGTTCGGCGATCGTGCGATCGGCGAACCGCTCCCGATTGCGGCGGATTAAGAGGTAGCGGCTGCGCGCGAGGAGGAGGCCAAGGCCCCCCGCCCGCTCCGCCGGATGGAGGAACAACCCGCCGACTTCACTCGCGCCTTCGAGGTCGGTGGAGAGGGTCAGCATCTCGGCGCGGAAGGTGCGCCCGAGCTCGCGCGAGGTCTGGCTGAGCGCGCCGATGCGGTAGGAGTAGAAGGGCACGCGCGCGCCGACGCGGGCGAAGACCTGCGCGGTGCCACGGACATGGCCGGTCGCCACCTCCTCCAGCACGAGGAGGAAGAGGTCGTCGCCGGGTTCCTCATGCTCATGGCGGAAGCTGACGAGCGAGCGGTCGAGCTTGCCAACCAGCGCGTGGCGATCTGCGGGCAGGTTGGTAAAGCCGCCGCCGGTGAGCTTGGCGAGTTCATACAGCGCGTCGATGTCGTCGGCGCGGGCGGGTCGGACGATGTGGGTGCCGGGCGGGGTCATGGGCGGCCGTGCTCGGCGATGCGGAGGAGGACGAGGGCGGAGAGTCGCGCGCGTTCGGCGAGACTGTTGGTGATCAGGAACTCGTCGGAGGAGTGGATCGCGCCGCCGCGTGGTCCCATCGTGTCGACCACCGGCACGCCGCATGCGGCGATGTTGTTGCCATCGCAGACGCCGCCGGTCGCCTTCCAGGCGATGGGGATGCCGAGTTGCGCGCCGCAATCGCGGACGAGGCCAAAGAGGCGTTCGGCCGGGGCGTCGAGCGGTTTCGGCGGGCGATTGAAGCCGCCATGCGTGTGGATGTGGACGTCGCGGGCGGCGGTGACGGCGGCGACGGCGGCGGCGATCTCCGCTTGCGCGAAGGCCTGCAGTTCGGGGGTGAGCGGGCGGAGGTTGGCGCGGAGGATCGCCATGTCGGGCACGATGTTGTTCGGCCCGCCGCCGTCGATCTTCGCCGGGTTGACGCTGAGACCGTCGCGGCGGAGCGCGTCGAGGCGGAGGGCGAGGTCGGCGGCGGCGAGGAGCGCGTTGCGGCCATCCTCTGGATTGCGGCCGGCATGGGCGGCGCGGCCGTGGATGACGAAGGAGAAATTGCCGCTGCCCGGCCGCGCCCCGGCGAGCGTTCCGTCGGCGAGCGCGGGTTCGTAGGTGAGCGCCGCCGCCTTGCCGCGCGCGAGTTCGGCGATCACCGGGGCGGAACCGAGCGAGCCGACCTCCTCGTCGCTGTTGATCATCACGTCATAACCGAGACGGGGGGCGAGCGGGCTCGTCTCGACCGCCGTGAGTGCGGCGAGGATGACGGCGACGCCGCCCTTCATGTCCGCCGTGCCGGGGCCGTTGAGGACGCCGGGCTCACGCCAGCGTAGCGTTTGGAACGGGTGATCGGGGGGAAGACGGTGTCCATATGGCCGGTCAGGAGGACTCGGACGGGTGCGTCGGGGCGGACCGAGAGGACGAGGTTGCGGCCGTGTTCGATGGTCGAGGTGGTGCCGTCTGCGGCTACGGCGTCTACGGGTGCCGGTTCGCGGAGGGTGATCTCGCCGGGTAAGGCGGAGAACGCATCCGCCAGCTTGCCGGCTACCGCGGCAAGGCCGGGGAGGTTGCGGGAGCCGCTGTTCTGGGCAGCCCAGTCCTCGACATGGGACAGCATCGGCTGGTCTGCGGCGGTTTCGAGCGCGGCGTGGTCTGCGCTGGTGAGGGTCATGTTTGGAGGTTAGGCGCAGTTTTACGACAGCACCACTCCGCCGTTCGCGACGGCACCGTTCGGCCTTTCACGACAGCACCGCTCGGCCGTTCGCCCTGAGCTTGTCGAAGGGCCAGTGCCCGCCGTCTGACTGGCGCTTCGACAGGCTCAGCGCGAAGGGAGGTGGGTGGCGGGAACGGACGCTAGAAGCTGTAGATGAAGGTGACGCGGCTTGTGGTATCGAGCGGGTCCGTCCCCTCGGGCGGATCCTTTTCGTATTTCACGTCGTAGGAGAGCCGGGCCTTCACCGCGCCGATCAGCCGGGTATCGAACGCGGTCGTCGCGAGCGCGCTGATGCCGCCGTCCTCGAAGAACGCGGAGCTGTTGTGGGTGAAGCCGAGCGTCGGGGTGATCTGCCAGCGGGCGTCGATCGAGCCGCGGCCGGCGAGCGTGGTCTTGCTCGGTTCGTCGGTGAAGTTGGTGCGGCGGACGGCAGGGCCGCCGGTCACCTCGACGCGCGCCGAAGGGCTCGCGACCACCGCATAGCCGATGCCCGCGCCGCCCGTGTAGCGGCTCGAATAGCCGAGGATCGGGTCGCGGTCGTATTGCGCCAGGCCTGCGACGAAGAGGCGGTCGGAGAGCTTGTACTTGGGCTCGTAGGCGGCGATCGCGCGCTCGGTGGTGGTCTCGCCTTCGGTGCGGAGATATTCCAGACGGCCGGTCAGCTTGTGGTCCCATTTGCGACCGGCTTTCACGACGCGGAACGCGCCATAGGCACCGACGGTGTTGGCATTGCCGGTGGAGCGGCTGGCGCCCAGCTCGATCTCGCCATCCAACTTCTGCAGGAAGGTACTATCCGCTTCCCTCACGACGTTGTTCTTGTCGAGGACGAGTTGGCGCGCCTGAACGAGCTGGTCGATCTCCGATGCGTCATTGGGGTTGGTGGCCTTCGCCGCGCGCACCACCGCGTTCACCGACGACTGATCGCCGGTCATGAAGGCGCTCTCGATCATCGCGCGGACCGGCGCCGGCAGGATCGCGACGGCCGGTGTCGAGACCGACAGCGCTGGCAGGAGGGCGAGAGCTGGGAGCGATCGGCGCATGTCGGTCGTCCTGAAAACTAAAGGAAAGCGGCGAATTCCTTTAGCACGTCCTGATATAAACGGCGCTTGAACGGGACGATCATGTCGGGAAGATCGCTCGGTTCGGCCCATTTCCAGGCGCGGAACTCGGGATGCGCGGTCTCGAGGTTGATGTCCTCATCGCGGCCGAGGAAGCGGCAGAGGTACCAGGTCTGGCGCTGGCCGCGGTACCGGCCCTTCCACAGCTTGCCGACGAGATCCTCGGGCAGATCGTAGAGCAGCTCCTGCGCGGCGCAGGCGATGACCTCCACCTGATCGGCGCGAATGCCGGTCTCCTCCTCCAGTTCGCGGAGCGCGCCGGCGCGGGCGTCCTCGCCGGGATCGAGCCCGCCCTGGGGCATCTGCCAAGCCTCCAGCGTGTTATCGATGCGCTGGGCGACGAAGACCTTGTTCTCGGCATTGAGCAGCATGACGCCGGCGGCGGGGCGGTAGGGGAGATCGGTCATCGCGCCGCTCTACGCTGGGGCGGCGGCGTTGCAAGGGGTGGGCGAGCGGCTATGGTCCGGCACCCCTTCCGGAGAACCGCATGTTCCGCCCCGCTCTGACCGCCATCATGATCGCGACCGCCCTCCCCGCCTTTGCCGCCGTGCCGCAGAAGGATGCCGACGAGGCGCTGGACATCCTGAAGCGGGGCATCGCGTTTCGGACGGTGGAGGGGCAGACGGACCAGTTCACCGGTTACGCCGCCTATCTGAAGAGCGTGCTGACGGCGGCGGGCTTTGCCGAGGGCGACGTGACGGTGACGCCGATCGGGGGAGCGGTGACGCTGGTGGCGCGCTATGCCGGTACGGACGCGACGGCCAAGCCGATCGTGCTGTCCGGCCATATGGATGTGGTCGAGGCGAAGCGGGCGGATTGGGAGCGGGACCCGTTCGTGCCGGTGGTCGAGGGCGGCTATGTGTACGGGCGCGGATCGCTCGACAACAAATACGACGTGTTGATGATGGTGGAGGCGCTGGTCCGCCTGAAGCGCGCGGGGTTCAAGCCGCGCCGCGACCTGATCCTCGCTTTATCCGGCGACGAGGAGACCGGCATGGTGACGTCCTCCGCCCTCGCCGAACAGTTCCGGGGGAAGGCGGAGATGGTGTTGAACGGCGATGCGGGCGGCGGCACCTTGGGCGCGGACGGCAAGCCTTTGGTCTACGCACTGCAGGCGGGCGAGAAGACCTATGCCGATTTCGACATCTCGATCGCCGACGAGGGCGGCCATTCCAGCCGTCCAGGTGCGAGCAACGCGATCTACAGCCTCGCCAAGGTGATCGACCGCATTGCCGCTTTTCAGTTCCCGCCGCAGTCGAACGAACTGACCCGCACCTTTTTCAACGCCAGCGCCAAGCGGGCGGAGCCGAAGCTGGCGGCAGCGATGCGCGCCTTTGCCGCCAATCCGGAAGACGCGGGCGCGGCGGCGACGCTGTCGGCCAATCCGGAATATGTCGGACAGGTCCGCACCACCTGCGTCGCGACGATGCTGAACGGCGGACATGCCCACAACGCCCTGCCGCAGAAGGCGACGGTATCGGTCAACTGCCGCATCTTCCCGGGCGTGGCGATCGACACCGTGAAGGCGAAGCTGCTTGAGGTCGCGGGCGACCCGAAGGCGGTAATCACCACGCTCGACAAGCCGACGGCCAGCGACGCCTCGCCACTGCGGCCGGACGTGATGGCGGCGGTGAAGAAGGCGGTCGCGGCGCGCTATCCGGGGCTGGAGGTGGTGCCGCAGATGTCAGCCGGAGCCACCGACAGCCTGTATTTCCGGGCGGCGGGCCTGCCGAGCTATGGCGTCGGCACGGTGTTCCTGAAGCCCGAGGACGATTTCTCGCACGGGCTGAACGAGCGGGTGCCGGTGGCGGGGATCGCCGGATCGCTGGCGCAGTGGGACAGCGTGCTAAGGAAGTTGGGACGGTAGAGCTGGCATCCTCCCCCGGAGGGGGAGGGGGACCGCTCGAGAAGCGAGTGGTGGAGGGGTAGGTGCCGCAAAAGCGACGTCCGACGCTCGTTGAACCTACCCCTCCACCAGCCTGCGGCTGGTCCCCCTCCCCTTCCAGGGGAGGATCGCAAGGGGTTAAGCCTCGCCGTGCGTCTCGATTAGGGCGGCGGCGAGCGCCTCGGCGGGGGTCTTGCCGCCCCAGAGGACGAACTGGAAGACGGGATAGAAGCGCTCGCACTCGTCCAGCGCGGCATCCACCAGCGTTTCGGCCTGCTCCATCGTCAGCGACGGATCGCCGCCTTCAAGGATCACGGCGTGGCGGAAGAGGAGGATGCCGGACTTCGCCCAGAGTTCGAAATGCCCGACCCAAAGCTGTTCGTTGATGAGGCCGATGGTCTCGTAGATCAGCGCCCGCTTGTCGTCGGCCACGCGGATGTCCGGGAAGCCGAGGAACTGCAGCACGCGGTCGTCATCGCGCCAGACCGCGCGAAGTTCGTACTGGGTCCAGCTGCCCGAGACCGTGGCCACGACCTCGTCATCGCCGACCCGCTCACAGGACCAGCCATGCGCGCCGAAATAGTCTTCGAGCATGTCGATCGGCGCCGAAGGATCGCGTTCGGCCTCATATTCGTCAGCGATCACCGCGTTCCCCCGCGATTGTCACAGGTGAATCGTGACGCGCGCTTGCGCGGTGCGCAAGCAAGATCGCTGCGCCGGCGCAGTTTCCTGTGGATTGTCTTCCCTTCAGACCACCGGGCCGGTGTGGTTATGGCCCGGAGCCCCGCCCGCCGATCCGCCTTCCAGCGCCTCGAGGCGCGCACGAAGAGCGTCCACTTCGTCGCGGGCGGCCGCCGCCATCGCCTTCACCGCCTCGAACTCCTCGCGCGAGACGAAGTCGAGACCGGCGAGGTACTCCTTGATCTTCTCGCGGAAACCCGCCTCGGCCTCGCGGCCCATGCCAGCGAGCGTGCCGGCAGCGCCGTTCATCATCTTGGCGATATCGTCGAAGAAGCGGTTTTCGGACTGCATCGGATAACTCCTTGGTCAGGCTTGATTTGGGGGCGCGATCCTCAGGCCGCAAGATGGGCGGCGAGGAGGTATTCGACATTGCCCTCCGGCCCGGTGATCGGACTCTCCCTGGTTCCTTCGACGCTCCAGCCGGAGGTGGTGAACCAGTCGACGGCGGAGGCGACGGTGCGGGCGCGCACCTCCGCGTCGCGGACGACGCCGCCCTTGCCGACCTCCTGCCGCTCCGCCTCGAACTGCGGCTTCACCAGCACCATCGCGCGTCCGCCCGGGCGGACGAAGGTGAGCGGGGTGGCGAGGACCTTCGAAAGGGCGATGAAGCTGGTGTCGCAGACGATGATGTCGATCGGCTCCGGGACCTGTTCGGCGGTGAGCGCGCGGGCGTTGGTTTGTTCGTGGACGATGACGCGGGAGTCCTGCCGCAGCTTCCAGGCGAGCTGGTTGGTACCGACGTCGATCGCGTAGACCTTCTCGGCGCCCCGGGTGAGCAGCACGTCGGTGAAGCCTCCGGTGGAAGAGCCGATGTCGAGGGCCACCGCACCCGTCACGTCCCAGCCGAAATGGTCAAGGCCGCCGGCCAGCTTGACCCCGCCGCGCGAGACCCAGGGATGGTCCCGGCCTTTCAAGTCTAGCGGTGCATCAGGCGCAAAGGGCTGCCCCGCCTTCTCCACACGGCGGTCGCCGGAATAGACCAGCCCGGCGAGGATCAGCGCCTGCGCGCGGGCGCGGCTTTCTGCGAGCCCCCGTTCGACGACGAGCTGATCGGCGCGGATGCGTTGGGCCATGCGCGCTGCTCTACTTGATGAGCACCGCGATTTCACCCAAGCAGTGAAGATGAAGGTGGAGACGGATTACGGGCGATGGGGCGCGGCGCGGCGGATGAGCGTCGATGCGTTCCTGGCGACCTGTGATCTGCCGGACGGGCTGACGGTGATCGAGCATGGGGTGGTCGAGCTGCCCATGCTGGTCAGCAATCGCGGCGCGCCGGCGACCTTCGTCGGCTTCCATGCGGCGATGAACCCGGCGGTGCGGCGGCCGGTGCCGTTCTTTCAGGGGCGGCAGGTAGCACCGGCGGGTCTCAATTCGATCCTGCTCTGCGACCCGTCGCTCTACCTGCATCCGGCCGTCACGGCGGGATGGTTCCTGGGCAACCGGGAGATGGCCTTGCGGGAGATCCTGCCGCGCGTGCTCGACCATGCCGATGGGTTGATGGGGGCGAAGCGGCGGTTGCTTTGGGGGAACAGCGCGGGGGGTACGGCGGCGCTCGCCTATGGCCGGGCGGAGGATGTGACCGTCACGATCAACCCGCAGACCATCCTGTCGCGGTTCACGCGCGGGCGGACGCGGCCATACATCCGCCATGGCTGGGCGGCGAACGATCGCGATGGTGAAGAGGCGGTGATGGCCGCGATCGGCGATCTGCGTATCTGCCCGCCCAAGGGACGGATCGTCTATGTCCAGAACACCAGCGACGACCATCTCGACCTGCACATGCGTCCGCTCGCTGACGCGATGGGCATGGCGGTGCGTGACGGGGAGCAGGGGCGGTTTCGCGTGATGTTCGGCGATTGGGGGCGCGGGCATATCCCGCCCCCGCCTGCCCAACAGCGACGGATCGTGGAGGGCGAGGCGCGACGGTTGCTGGCAGAGATGGGTGCGCCGGTTGGCTGGGGTGCGCGGGTGCGGGGGTGGCTGGGGCGGTGACCCGGCCCTGTGCCAGCTCCCTCCGCCGTTCGCCCTGAGCCCCTCGGCTCCGCTCGGGACAGGCTTGTCGAACGGCCGGGGAAGACCGTCGCGCTGGCGCTTCGACAGGCTCAGCGCGAACGGAGTTGGAGGTCGGGGGACTGCCAGCGAGCGATCCCGGCCTTAGCTGGGATGATGGCTACCGCTTGTCCAGGATCGCTTCGATCGCCTCGGAGACATGCGCGATGTCCGCCATGCCATCCACCCGGGCGACCAGGCCCTTCGCTTCGTAGTACGGCAGGATCGGCGCGGTCTTCGCGTGGTATTCGGCCATGCGGGCGCGGACGGTTTCGGCATTGTCGTCGGCGCGGCGCTTAAACTCGGTCGAGCCGCAAACGTCGCAGACATCCGGAACGACGGGCAGCTTGTAACGGTCGTGGTAACCCGTGCCGCATTTCGCGCAGGTGAAGCGGCCGGTGACGCGGTCCGCGAGGATCGCTTCGTCGACCTCAAGCTCGATGACGTGATCGAGCTTCATGTTCTTTTCGGTCAGCAGCGTGTCGAGAGAGGCCGCCTGCGCCTCGGTGCGCGGGAAGCCGTCGAGGATGAAACCTTTCGCCACATCCGGCTGATCGAGCCGCTCGGAGATGATGCCGGTGACGATCTCGTCCGAGACGAGGCCGCCAGTTTCCATCACCGCCTTGGCCTGCAGGCCGACCGGGGTCGCCGCCTTCACGGCCGCGCGGAGCATGTCGCCGGTAGAGAGCTGGACCATGCCGCGCTCGGCCTCCAGCTTCGCGGCCTGGGTTCCCTTGCCTGCGCCCGGCGGCCCCAGCAGGATGATGTTCAACGCCGCACTCCCCCCTTCAGCTTCGCCTTCTTGATCAGGTCACCATATTGGTGCGCCAGCAAGTGGCTCTGAATCTGCGTAACGGTATCGATCGTTACGTTGACCACGATCAGAAGGCTAGTGCCGCCGAGATAGAAGGGAAGACCCGCCTTGGAGATCAGGAATTCCGGCACCAGACAGATCACCGTCAGATAGGCGGCGCCGAGCACGGTGATGCGGGTGAGGACGTAATCGAGATAATTCTCGGTGTTCTTGCCCGGACGGATGCCGGGGATGAAGCCGCCATGCTTCTTCAGGTTCTCGGCCGTCTCCTCCGGATTGAAGACGACGGCGGTGTAGAAGAAGCAGAAGAAGATGATTCCCGCCGCATAGAGCGCCATGTAGACGGGCGAGCCGTGCTGGAGCGCGGTGGTGATCGAGATCAGCACGTCGCTGAACATGCCGTCGTTCTCCGCCCGCTGGCCGGCGAACTGGGCGATGGTGAGCGGCATCAGCAGCAGCGACGAGGCGAAGATCGGCGGGATCACGTTGGCGGTGTTGATCTTCAGCGGCAGGTGGCTCTTGTCCGCCTGCATCATCCCGCGCTGGGTCTGACGCTTGGGGTACTGGATGAGCACGCGGCGCTGGGCGCGTTCCATGAAGCAGATGCCGACGATCAGGCCGAAGGCGAGGACGATCACGCCGATGATGATGAGCGGCGACAGCGACCCGGTACGGCCGCCCTCGAAGATCGAGGCGAGCGCGTGGGGCAGCTGGCTGACGATGCCGGCCATGATGATGAGCGACACGCCATTGCCGATGCCGCGGCTGGTGATCTGCTCACCCAGCCACATCAGGAACATGGTGCCGCCGATCAGGCTGATGACGACCGAGATGCGGAAGATGATGCCCGGCTCGATCACCGCCGACATGCCCTGATCCGCGCCCCAGCTTTCGAGCCCGACGGCGATGAAATAGCCTTGGATCGCGGTCAGCAGCACGGTGCCGTAGCGGGTGTACTGGTTGAGCTTCTTGCGGCCGCTTTCCCCCTCCTTCTTGATCGCGGCGAGCGTCGGCGACAGCGAGGTCGCGAGCTGCACCACGATCGAGGCGGTGATGTAGGGCATCACGCCGAGCGCGATCAGCGACATGCGGCTGAGCGAGCCGCCTGAGAAGGTGTTGAAGAAATCGAGGACGCCGCCCTTGGTCGTGTCGAACAGGCTGGCGAGTGCGCGGGGATCGATGCCGGGCAGCGGCACGAAGCTGAGCGCGCGGAACACGATCAATGCGCCGAGCGTAAACCACAGGCGTTTCTTGAGCTCGGTCGCCTTGGCGAAGTTCGCCAGGCTGAGATTTGCGGCCATCTGTTCGGCGGCGGATGCCATTGTCGGTTGGACCCCGGAAAAGGAAACGGCGGGGTTCTCTTCCGAGCACCCCGCCGCCTCATATAATCAGCCCGCCGCGCTTGTCTAAGCGCGATCGGCGGTGCGGCGGATCAGGCCTTTGCGGCGGCCTTCTTCGCTTCCTTGTCGGCGGCGCGCGCCTTCTGCACTGTGCGGTGCTTGGCAGCGGCCTTCTCGGCGGCCGGCACGATCTCGATCACCTCGACGGAGCCGCCGGCCTTCTCGATCGCCTCGCGCGCGCCCTTCGACACGCCGGCGACGCGGAACGACAGCTTGGCGGTCAGTTCGCCCTTGCCGAGGATGCGGACGCCGTCCTTGCCGCCGCGCGCTACGCCCGCCGCCTGCAGGGCGGCATGGTCGAGCACGCCGTCGGCGAGCTTGCCGGCATCGGCCAGCTTCTGGAGCGTGCCGAGGTTGACCTCGGCATAGTCCTTCTCGAACGGGTTGTTGAAGCCGCGCTTCGGCAGGCGCATGTGGAGCGGCATCTGGCCGCCCTCGAAGCCCTTGATCGAGACGCCCTCGCGGCTCTTCTGACCCTTCTGACCACGGCCGGCGGTCTTGCCGAGGCCGGAGCCGATGCCGCGGCCGACGCGAACGCGGCTCTTGCGGGCACCCTGGTTGTCGCGGATGTCGTTCAGTTTCATGTCTTGCACTCGCTTTCGCTTTTGTCGCGCTGCGCCCCAATTGTCATGCCAGCGAAGGCTGGCATCGCGCGCTGCCGGGGCGCTCCGGCCGGCAGCGACCCCAGCCTTCGCCGGGGTGACGGTCAGGTGAGGTGGAGGACCTTAGTCCTCGACCCGCACCATATGCTGCACCTTCTTGATCATGCCGCGGACCTCGGGAGTATCCTCCAGCTCGCGGGTGCGGTGCATCTTGTTGAGGCCGAGGCCGACCAGCGTCTGGCGCTGGCTCGGCTCGCGGCGGATCGGCGAGCCGATCTGGGTGACCTTGATGGTGGCCATCTCAATTACTCCGTGATCGCCTCGGCAGCGGCTTCCGCCTCCGCCTGGGTCGCACCGCTATGGCCGAGCAGATCCGCGACCTTCTTGCCGCGACGCTGCGCCACCGACTTCGGCGAGGTCTGATCCTTCAGCGCCTCGAAGGTCGCGCGGATCATGTTGTAGGGGTTGGACGTGCCGACCGACTTGGTGACCACGTCGTGGACGCCCAGGCTTTCGAAGATCGCGCGCATCGGGCCGCCCGCGATGATGCCGGTGCCGGCCGGGGCCGAACGCAGCGTCACCTTGCCGGCGCCGAAATGGCCGTTGCCGTCATGGTGCAGGGTGCGGCCTTCCTTCAGCGGAACGCGGACCATCGCCTTCTTGGCGGACGCGGTCGCCTTCGAGATCGCCTCCGGCACTTCGCGTGCCTTGCCGTGGCCGAAGCCCGACCGGCCCTTACCATCGCCGACGACAACCAGCGCCGCGAAGCCGAAGCGCTTGCCGCCCTTCACCGTCTTCGAAACGCGGTTGATGTGGACGAGCTTTTCGATCAGCTCCTCCCCGCCATCATCCTGGTTGCCACGACGATCGTCACGACGCCCCCGATTGCCGTCACGGCCGCCGCGACCACCGCGGTCACCACCACGGCCGCCACGCGGGCCACGGCCACCGGGGCCGCCCGGACCCGACGGCGTGAAAGCCTGCTGCTCCTGCGGAGCCGCCTCAGGCGCGGTCGCCTGGATTTCGGTTTCGTCAGCCATTTAGAACTCCAATCCGCCTTCGCGGGCACCTTCGGCCAGCGCCTTGACGCGGCCGTGGAAGAGGAAGCCGCCACGATCGAACACGACCGTGGTGACACCGGCGGCCTTCGCACGCTCGGCGACCCGCTGGCCGACCTTGGTCGCGGCATCGGCGGTGGCACCGGTCACGTCGCGGACGTCCTTCTCCAGCGTCGAGGCCGAAGCGACCGTGGTGCCGGCGGCGTCGTCGATCACCTGCGCGTAGATGTGACGGCCCGAACGATGGATCGACAGGCGCGGACGCGTGCTGCCCTTGGCGCGCAGCGCCGTGCGGACGCGCTGGCGGCGCTTCGCAAAGAGAGAAAGCTTGGCCATTACTTCTTCTTTCCTTCCTTACGGAAGATGAACTCGCCGGCGTACTTGATACCCTTGCCCTTGTACGGCTCGGGCTTGCGCCAACGGCGGACCTCTGCGGCGAACTGGCCGACCAGCTGCTTGTCGATGCCGGTGATGTTAACCGTGGTCTGATCCGGCGTCGCGACCGTCAGGCCCTCCGGGATCTCCATGTCGACGTCGTGGCTGTAGCCGAGCTGAAGCTTCAGCTTCTTGCCCTGGGCGTTTGCACGATAGCCGACGCCGGTGATCTGGAGCTGCTTGGTGAAACCCTCCGTCACGCCGGTGACCAGGTTCTGCACCAGGGTGCGCTGCATGCCCCAGAAGGCGCGGGCGCGCTTGGTGTCGTTCGCCGGCTGGACGACGACGTTGCCGCCCTCGACCGCATAGCTGACGTCGTCCGCCAGCTTGATCGCGAGAGTGCCCTTCGGCCCCTTCACGGAAAGCTGACCGTTGTCGATCGAGGCGGTGACGCCCGCCGGCACGGCGACCGGCTTCTTACCGATGCGGCTCATCAGAAGACCTCCGCGAGGACCTCGCCGCCGACATTCTGCTCGCGCGCTTCCGCGTCGGAGAGAACGCCCTTGGGCGTGGAAACGATGGTGATGCCGAGGCCGTTGCGGACGCGCGGCAGATCCTGCGCGCCCGAATAGATGCGGCGGCCCGGCTTCGAGACGCGGGCGACATGCTTGATCGCCGGCTGGCCCTCGAAATACTTCAGCTCGATGCGGATGCCCGCATGGCCGGCGACGTCCTCGTCGCTGTAGCCGCGGATGTAGCCTTCGCGCTGGAGCACGTCGAGCACACGGGCGCGCAGCTTGGACGCGGGGGTGACCACGCTGTCCTTGCGCGCACGCTGGCCGTTGCGGATGCGGGTGAGCAGATCACCCAGGGGATCGGTCAAAGCCATTCTCGTGCTTCCTTACCAGCTCGACTTCGTGAGGCCGGGGATCATGCCTTTGTTGGCAAGATCGCGCAGCATCACGCGAGCGAGACGGAACTTGCGATAGTAGGCGCGCGGACGGCCCGTGACTTCGCAACGGTTGCGGATGCGGGTCGGATTGCCGTTGCGCGGCAGCTCCGCCATCTTCAGGCGGGCGATCAGACGCTCCGTCTCGTCGAGAGACTCGTCGTTCGCCTTAGCCTTCAGCGCGGCATACTTGCCCGCATACTTCTTCACGAGCTGCTTGCGACGCTCGTTCTTGTTGATGGAACTCAGTTTCGCCATGACTTAAGTTCTCTTTCCTACCTTACGCCGCTTTCTTCTGCTCAGCTGCCTCGTCCACAGGGAACGGGAAGCCGAACAGACGGAGGAGCTCGCGCGCCTCCTCGTCGGTCTTGGCACTGGTCGCGACGATCACGTCCATGCCACGGATATTGTCGACCTTGTCGTAGCTGATCTCCGGGAAGATCAGCTGCTCCTTCAGGCCGGTCGCGTAGTTGCCGCGGCCGTCGAAGGACTTCGGGTTCAGACCTCGGAAGTCGCGGACGCGCGGCAGCGCGATCGTGACGAAGCGGTCGAGGAACTCGTACATCCGCTCGCGACGGAGCGTCACCTTGCAGCCGATCGGCATGCCTTCACGCAGCTTGAACTGCGCGATCGACTTCTTGGCCTTGGTGATCACCGGCTTCTGACCGGCGATCAGCTGCATCTCGGACGCGGCCTGCTCGACCTTCTTCTTGTCCTGGGTCGCTTCGCCGACGCCCATGTTCAGGACGATCTTTTCGAGAAACGGAACCTCGAACTTGTTCTTGTAGCCGAACTTCTCGATCATCGCGGGCGCGATGGTCTCGTCGTACAGCTTCTTCAGGCGGGGCGTGTAGGCATCAGCCATCGATCTTCTCCCCGGTCTTGACGGCGACGCGGACCTTCTTGCCGTCCTGGACCTCGAAACGGACGCGCGTCGGCTTGCCGTCGGCGGTCACATGCGCAACCTTCGAGACGTGCAGCGGCGCTTCCGACTTTTCCAGACCACCCTGCGGGTTCATCTGGGTCGGCTTGCGATGACGGGTGGCGACATTGACGCCGGACACCAGCACCTTGGCTTCCTTCGGGAACGCCTTGGTAACGGTGCCCGTCTTGCCCTTGTCCTTGCCGGACAGGACGACGACGTTGTCACCCTTCTTGATCTTCAGAGCGGCCATGTCACAGCACCTCGGGCGCGAGCGAAATGATCTTCATGTGGTTCTTGGCGCGGAGCTCGCGAACCACCGGGCCGAAGATACGGGTGCCGATTGGCTCGCCCGAATTCTTGTTGATCAGCACCGCCGCATTGCCGTCGAAACGGATTGTCGATCCGTCCGCACGGTGAATGTCCTTGGCGGTGCGGACGATCACGGCACGATGCACGTCGCCCTTCTTGACGCGACCCTTGGGCGCCGCTTCCTTGATCGAGACGACGATCACGTCGCCCACGGTCGCGAAGCGCCGCTTGGAGCCGCCCAGCACCTTGATGCACTGCACCCTCTTCGCGCCGCTGTTGTCAGCGACATCGAGGTTCGTCTGCATCTGGATCATGTGTCAGACCTTCCTAGCTCAGGCGGCCGCGGTCACGGTGGCGTCGCCGCCAACCTTGCCCACAACCTTCCACGTCTTCAGCTTCGAGATCGGCGCGCACTCTTCGATGCGGACGGTCTCGCCCTCATGATAGGCGTTCGCCTCGTCATGAGCGTGATACTTCTTCGAACGACGGATGATCTTGCCATAGAGCGGGTGAGCCACCCGGCGCTCGACAAGCACCACGATCGTCTTGTCGCCCTTTTCGGAGACGACGGTTCCGGTCAGCGTGCGCTTCGGCATCGTCTGCTTCCTTATGCCTGAGCCGAGCGCGAACGCTCGGTCTGGAGGGTCTTGATCTGCGCGATCGAGCGACGCACCTCGCGGACGCGCGCCGGCTTCTCCAGCTGGCCGGTGGCCGCCTGGAAGCGCAGGTTGAACTGCTCCCGCTTCAGCTCGACGAGCTGGTCGGACAGCTGGCTGTCGGTCTTCGCCTTGAGATCAGCAATCTTCGCCATCTTACTCAGCCTCGTGCAGCGATTCGCCCAGACGGGCGACGGCCTTCACCTTGATCGGCAGCTTTTCAGCCGCACGCTCGAAGGCAACGCGGGCGATCGGGCCGGGCACACCGTCCAGCTCGAACAGGATGCGGCCCGGCTTCACGCGGGCGACCCAAAACTCGGGCGCGCCCTTGCCGGAACCCATGCGGACTTCGGCCGGCTTCGACGAGACCGGCAGGTCCGGGAAGATACGGATCCAGAGACGGCCCTGACGCTTGATGTGACGCGTGATCGCGCGGCGGGCCGCCTCGATCTGACGGGCGGTGATCCGCTCCGGCTCCATCGCCTTCAGGCCGTACGCGCCGAAGTTCAGCGCGGTGCCGCCCTTGGCGTCGCCGGAGATGCGGCCCTTGAAGGCCTTGCGGAATTTTGTGCGCTTCGGTTGCAGCATTGTTCTCTAGTCCTCAGCGGCGGCGATCGTCGTCGCGCGCGGGGCGGACGCCGGAGGTCTGGGCCTCCATCATCAGACGATCCTGGGCGAGCGGGTCGTGACCCAGGATCTCGCCCTTGAAGATCCACACCTTGACGCCGCAGACGCCATAGGCGGTGTGCGCCTCGGCCTCGGCATAGTCGACATTCGCGCGGAGCGTGTGGAGCGGCACGCGGCCCTCACGATACCATTCGGTGCGGGCGATCTCGGCGCCGCCGAGACGGCCCGCGCAGGTGATCCGGATACCCTCCGCGCCGAGACGCAGCGCCGACTGCACCGCCCGCTTCATGGCGCGGCGGAAGGCGATGCGACGTTCGAGCTGGTCGGCGACACCCTGCGCGACGAGGCGGGAGTCGATCTCCGGCTTGCGGATCTCGACGATGTTCAGCGACACGTCGGAAGAGGTGAACTGGCGCAGCTTGGAACGCAGCTTCTCGATATCCGCGCCCTTCTTGCCGATGATCACGCCGGGGCGCGCGGCATAGATGGAGATGCGGCACAGCTTGGCCGGACGTTCGATCACCACCTTGGAGATCGCGGCCTGCGGCAGCGACTTCATGATGTGCTTGCGGATCTTCAGATCCTCAAGGAGCAGGCGGCCGTAATCGGCACCATCGGCGTACCACCGGCTGTCCCAGGTGCGGTTGATCTGCAACCGCATGCCGATCGGGTTTGACTTCTGACCCATGAGCTTACGCCTCTTCCTGCTCGCGCACGACGACGCGGATGCGGCTGAACGGCTTGACGATCCGCGACGAGCGGCCGCGCGCGCGGGTGGCGAAACGCTTCATCACCATCGCCTTGCCGACCGAAGCCTCCTGGACGACGAGCGCGTCGACATCCAGGTTGTGGTTGTTCTCGGCATTGGCGATCGCGGAGGCGAGCACCTTGCGGACGTCCACGGCCATCGCCTTCTTGGAGAAGGACAGGATGTTCAGCGCGTCACCGGCCTTCTTGCCGCGGATCAGGCCCGCGACGAGATTGAGCTTGTACGGGCTGCCACGGACCGAGGTGTTGACGGCAAGGGCTTCCTTGTCGCCCACCTTGCGGGGGGATGCTGGCTTCGACATCAGCGCTTGCCCTTCTTGTCGGCGGCGTGACCCGGGAAGTACCGGGTCGGCGCGAACTCGCCGAGCTTCATGCCGACCATGTCCTCATTGACCGACACCGGCACGAACTTGCGGCCGTTGTAGACGTTGAAGGTCAGGCCGACGAACTGCGGCAGAATGGTCGAGCGACGCGACCAGGTCTTGATCGCACCACGCGCGCCGCCGTCCTGTGCGGACTCGGCCTTCTTCAGCAGGTGCAGGTCGACGAACGGACCTTTCCAGACGGAACGAGCCATCGTGGGTTACCTCTTCTTCTTCGCGTGACGCGAACGGATGATCATCTTGTCGGTCGACTTGTTCGACCGCGTGCGCGCGCCCTTGGTCGGCTTGCCCCACGGGGTGACCGGATGACGGCCGCCCGAGGTGCGGCCTTCACCACCGCCGTGCGGATGGTCGACCGGGTTCTTGGCGACGCCGCGGGTGAGCGGACGCTTGCCGAGCCAGCGGTTGCGACCGGCCTTTGCTAGGTTCTGGTTGGCGTTGTCGGGGTTCGACACCGCACCCACCGTCGCCATGCAGTTCGCGTGGATATAGCGCTGCTCGCCCGAGTTCAGGCGAACCATCACCATGCCCTTGTCGCGGCCGACGACCTGCACGTAGGTGCCCGCCGCACGCGCCAGCTGACCGCCCTTGCCCGGCTTCATCTCCACATTGTGGACGATGGTGCCGACCGGCATCTGGCCGATCTCCATGGCGTTGCCCGGCTTCACGTCGGTCTTCTTGCCGGAGACGACGCTGTCGCCCGGCGAAAGACGCTGCGGCGCGAGGATGTAGGCGAGCTCGCCATCCTCGTACTTCACCAGCGCGATGAACGCCGAACGGTTGGGATCGTACTCCAGACGCTCGACGGTGGCCGGCGCGTCCCACTTGCGACGCTTGAAGTCGACATAGCGGTACTTCTGCTTATGGCCGCCCGCGATGCCGCGCGCGGTCGCGTGGCCCTGGTTGTTGCGGCCGCCCGACTTGCGCTTGCCCTCGACGAGCGCCTTGACCGGCTTGCCCTTCCACAGCGACGACTTGTCGACGAGGATCAGGCCGCGGCGGGCCGGGCTCGTCGGGTTATAATGCTTCAGCGCCATGACTTAGATTCCCGTCGTCACGTCGATGGACTGGCCATCGGCCAGCGTCACGATCGCCTTCTTCACGTCGGAACGCTTGTAGGGGACACCCTTCCAGCGCTTCGTCTTGCCCTTCTGGACGATCGTGTTGACGCCGGTCACCTTGACGCTGAACAGCGCCTCGACCGCCGCCTTGATCTCCGGCTTGGTCGCGTCCTTGGCAACCTTGAAGACGACGGCGTTCTGGTCGGAGACCAGGGTCGACTTCTCGGTGATGTGCGGCGCCAGCACCACGTCGTAGTGCCGGATGTCCGTGCTCTTGCTCGCCTTAGCCATTGAAGCGGGCCTCCAGCTTCTCGACAGCGGCGCGGGTCAGCACCAGCGTGTCATGCTTCAGGATGTCGTAGACGTTGGCACCGACCGCCGGCATCAGGTTGAGCCCGACGATGTTGCCGGACGCCCGCGCGAAGCTGACGTTCAGGGCGTCGCCGTCGATCACCAGCGCCTTCTTGCCGAAGCCGAGCGACTTGAGCTGACCGACCAGGGTCTTGGTCTTGCCTTCCGCGACGTCGAGACCGTCGAGGACGATCAGCGAACCGTCCTTGACCTTCGACGACAGCGCCATCTTCAGGCCCAAAGCGCGAACCTTCTTGTTCAGGCCGGGGTTGAAGTCGCGGACGCGGGCGCCGTGCGCCTTACCACCGCCGATGAAGACGGGGGCGCGGCGATCGCCGTGACGGGCGGAACCGCCGCCCTTCTGGTTTCCGAGCTTCTTGCCCGACCGCGCGACATCGGCACGCTCGCGAGTGCCGCGGGCGGTGCCGCGACGCTTCTCAAGCTGCCAAGTGACGACGCGGTGCAGGATGTCGGCACGCGGCTCGAGACCGAAGATCTCGTCGTTGAGCTCGATATCACCAGCGGCGCCGGCGTCGAGGGTGGTCACGTTGACCTTCATGATCAGCCCTCCTGGCCTTCGGTCGCTTCCGGCGCTGCGACGTCGTCGGCAGGCGTCTCGGCGGGCGCGTTGGTGTTGGCGGCCTTCAGGCCGGCCGGATAAGGCGCGTCCGCCGGGCGGGCGACCTTGACGGAGTCCTTGACGAGCAGCCAGCCGCCCTTCGAACCGGGCACCGAGCCCTTGACGAAAATCAGGCCGCGCTCGACATCGGTCGAGACGATTTCGAGGTTCTGCTGGGTGCGGTTCTTGTCACCCATGTGGCCGGCCATCTTCTTGTTCTTGAAGACCTTGCCCGGATCCTGGCGCTGACCGGTCGAACCGAGCGAACGGTGCGAGACGGAGACGCCGTGGGTGGCGCGCAGACCGCCGAAGCCCCAGCGCTTCATACCGCCCGCGAAGCCCTTACCCTGGGTACGACCCTGGATATCGACAAACTGGCCGGCGACGAAATGATCGGCCGAGATCTCGGCGCCGACATCGAGGAGCGCATCCTCGGCGACGCGGAATTCGGCCACGTAAGCCTTGGGCTCCACCTCGGCCTTGCCGAAATGGCCGCGCTGCGGCTTGGCGACATTCTTGACCTTCGCGGTTCCCGCGCCAAGCTGAACGGCGACATAGCCATCCGTGCCGGCTTCCTTGCGGGCGACGACCTGGAGACCGTCCAGCTGCAGAACGGTCACCGGCACATGCCGACCATCGTCCTGAAACAGACGGGTCATCCCCATCTTCTTCGCGATCACGCCAGTGCGCATGATCCAACACTCCCAAACAGAGGCTCCCGGATTCCGGGGAGCGTGCCAACGAAAAAGGCCCCGGATAACCGGAGCCCCAACCCAATCTACGATAGCCCCCGCCCGGGCTGGATATCCACCGAGGTGGATGGCGGGGACCATGGACGTCAGCCGAAGCTGACCGGTATCCCAACAACCGTCGCCCTGCCGAAGCAGAACCTGTTTCATTCAGCCTGTGCTGATCGAAATCTGGGCCACCTCAAGACGGCCAACGAATCTCGTGAGGCGCGCCTTTACGCCAGTTTGATCTCGACATCAACACCCGCGGCAAGATCGAGCTTCATCAGCGCGTCGACGGTTTGCGGGGTCGGCTGCACGATGTCCAGGAGGCGCTTGTAGGTGCGCACCTCGAACTGCTCGCGCGACTTCTTGTCGATGTGGGGCCCGCGGTTCACGGTGAACTTCTCGATGCGGGTGGGGAGCGGGATGGGACCGCGAATGAGCGCGCCGGTACGGCGGGCGGTGTCGGCGATGTCGCCGGTCGCCTGATCGAGCACTCGATGATCGAACGCCTTCAGACGAATACGGATATTCTGCGTGTCCATGTCCTGCACCGATTAGAAAGAGCCAGTCCCAACGGCCAAGCCGCCTACGCGGGACGAAAAAATACCGGCCGGCTCCCTATGAGAGCCGGCCGGCAAACGCAACAGATTACTTGGTGATCGACGCCACGACGCCGGCGCCGACGGTGCGGCCGCCTTCGCGGATCGAGAAGCGGAGACCCTCTTCCATGGCGATCGGCGCGATGAGCTTGACGCCCAGCTGCACGTTGTCGCCCGGCATCACCATCTCGGTGCCCTCGGGAAGCTGGACCTCGCCGGTGACGTCCGTGGTGCGGAAGTAGAACTGCGGGCGATAATTGGCGAAGAACGGCGTGTGACGGCCACCCTCTTCCTTCGACAGCACGTAGACCTCCGAGGTGAACTCGGTGTGCGGCTTGATCGAACCCGGCTTGCAGAGAACCTGGCCACGCTCGACCTCTTCACGGCCGACGCCGCGGATCAGCGCGCCGATGTTGTCGCCGGCCTGACCCGAATCGAGCAGCTTGCGGAACATCTCGACGCCGGTGACGGTCGTCTTGCGGGTGTCCTTGATGCCGACGATCTCGACTTCCTCGCCGACCTTGACCTGGCCGGTCTCGACACGGCCGGTGACGACGGTGCCGCGACCCGAGATCGAGAACACGTCTTCGATCGGCATCAGGAACGGCTTGTCGAGCGGACGCTCCGGCTGCGGGATGTACTCGTCGACCGCGGCCATCAGCTTCAGGACGGCGTTCTTGCCGATCTCGTCGTTCGAGCCGTCGAGAGCCTTCACCGCCGAACCCTGGATGACGGGGATGTCGTCGCCCGGGAACTCGTAGGAGGAGAGCAGCTCGCGAATCTCCAGCTCGACGAGCTCGAGGATCTCGGCATCATCGACGAGGTCGACCTTGTTCATGAACACGACGAGCGCCGGCACGCCGACCTGACGGGCGAGCAGGATGTGCTCGCGGGTCTGCGGCATCGGGCCGTCGGTCGCCGACACGACGAGGATGCCGCCGTCCATCTGCGCGGCGCCGGTGATCATGTTCTTCACATAGTCGGCGTGGCCCGGGCAATCGACGTGCGCATAGTGACGCGCCGAGGTCTCGTACTCGACGTGGGCGGTCGAGATGGTGATGCCGCGCTCACGCTCTTCAGGCGCCTTGTCGATGTTGGCGTAGTCGACGAAGGTCGCGCCGCCGGTCTCCGCGAGGACCTTGGTGATGGCGGCCGTGAGCGACGTCTTGCCGTGATCGACGTGACCGATGGTGCCGATGTTGCAGTGCGGCTTCGTCCGCTCAAATTTAGCCTTGGCCATGGTTTCCTACCTTGCTTCGAATCTGTGGAGTTGGCGGGCGCGCCGCCAAAGCTGCGCGCCCATAGCAGTTTTTTTCGCTTATGCCAGCTTCGCCTTGACCTCGTCCGCGACGTTCTGCGGCACTTCGTCATAGTGGCTGAACTGCATCGAATAGCTCGCGCGACCCTGGGTGAACGAGCGGAGCGCGTTGACGTAGCCGAACATGTTGGCGAGCGGGACCATCGCCTCGACGGTCTGCGCGTTGCCACGGCTGTCGGTGCCCTGGATCTGGCCGCGACGGCTGTTCATGTCGCCGATGACGTCGCCCAGATAATCCTCCGGGGTGACGACCTCGACCTTCATGACCGGCTCGAGCAGCGTGATGCCCGCCTTCTGCGCACCCTCGCGCATCGCGGCGCGGGCGGTGATTTCGAAGGCCAGCGCCGACGAGTCGACGTCGTGATAGGCACCGTCATACAGCAGGATTTCGAAGTCGATGATCGGGAAGCCGACCAGCGAACCCGTCGCCGCCGTCTCGCGGAAGCCCTTCTCGATCGCGGGGATATACTCCTTCGGAATGTTACCGCCCTTGATCTCGTCCTTGAAGATGATGCCGGCGCCGCGCTCGCCCGGGGTCAGCTTCACCTTCACGCGACCGAACTGGCCGGTGCCGCCCGACTGCTTCTTGTGGGTGTAGTCGATGTCGACGGCCTTCTTGAGGTACTCGCGATAAGCAACCTGCGGCGCGCCGACATTGGCCTCAACCTTGAACTCGCGCTTCATGCGGTCGACCAGGATCTCGAGGTGGAGCTCGCCCATCCCCTTGATGATGGTCTGACCCGATTCGGCGTCCGAGGTGACGCGGAACGAGGGGTCCTCGCGCGCCAGGCGATTGAGCGCGACGCCCATCTTCTCCTGGTCGGCCTTGGTCTTCGGCTCCACCGAAAGCTCGATGACGGGCTCGGGGAACTCCATCCGCTCCAGGATGATCGGCGCGTTCTGCGCGCAGAGCGTGTCGCCGGTGGTGGTGTCCTTGAGACCCGCGAGCGCGACGATGTCGCCGGCATAGGCCTCCTGGATGTCCTCACGGCTGTTCGCATGCATCAGCAGCATGCGGCCGACCTTCTCCTTCTTCTCCTTGACGGAGTTCATCACCTGCGACGCGGTTTCCAGCTTGCCCGAGTAGATGCGGGCGAAGGTGAGCGTGCCGACGAACGGGTCGTTCATGATCTTGAACGCGAGCGCCGCGAAGGGAGCCTCATCGGATGACGGACGCGAATCCTCGATCTCGGTGTCGGGCTTCACGCCCTTGATCGCCGGCACGTCGAGCGGGCTCGGCAGATAGTCAACGACCGCGTCGAGCAGCGGCTGCACGCCCTTGTTCTTGAAGGCCGAGCCGCAGACGATCGGCACGAAGCTCATGGCCAGCGTGCCCTTGCGGATCAGACGCTTCAGCGTCGCCACGTCGGGCTCGTTGCCCTCCAGATACTGCTCCATGACGTCGTCGTCCTGCTCGACGACCATCTCGATCAGCTCGCTGCGGTACTTGGCGGCCTTTTCGGCCATGTCGTCCGGGATCGCCTGATATTCGAACTTCGCGCCCAGGCTCTCTTCGAGCCAGATGATTGCGCGGTTCTCGACGAGATCGACCAGGCCCTTGAACCCGCCCTCGATGCCGATCGGCAGGTACAGCACCGCCGGACGCGCACCGAGACGCTCGATGATCGAGTTCACGCAATAGTAGAAGTCGGCACCGGTGCGATCGAGCTTGTTGACGAAGCACATGCGCGGCACGCCGTACTTGTCGGCCTGACGCCACACCGTCTCCGACTGCGGCTCGACGCCGGCCACGCCGTCGAAGCATGCGACCGCGCCGTCCAGCACGCGCAGCGAACGCTCGACCTCGATGGTGAAGTCGACGTGGCCCGGCGTGTCGATGATGTTGATGCGGTGCTCTTCGCCCTTGCCCTCTTCGGCCCGCCAGAAGCAGGTCGTCGCGGCGGACGTGATCGTGATCCCGCGCTCCTGCTCCTGCTCCATCCAGTCCATCGTCGCGGTGCCCTCATGCACCTCGCCGATCTTGTAGGACTTGCCGGTGTAATAGAGGATGCGCTCGGTCGTCGTCGTCTTGCCGGCGTCGATATGCGCCATGATGCCGATATTGCGATAACGATTGAGCGGATGGCTGCGGGCCATGACGACTTCCTTAGCAATGTGGGGAGCAGGCGGGCGCCGGCTCCCCAGATATAGGTACGAAGAGTTCGACCGCCAGCTTTACCAGCGGTAGTGGGAGAAGGCGCGGTTCGCTTCCGCCATGCGGTGCGTGTCCTCGCGCTTCTTCACCGCGTTGCCGCGGTTGTTGGCGGCATCCATCAGCTCGCCCGACAGGCGGCCGGCCATGGTGTGCTCCGAACGGGCGCGCGCGGCCGAGATCAGCCAGCGGATCGCCAGCGCCTGCGAACGCTCAGGACGCACCTCGACGGGGACCTGGTAGGTCGCACCGCCGACACGGCGGCTGCGGACCTCGATGCCCGGCTTGATGTTGTTCAGCGCGTCGTGGAACACCTGCAGCGGATCGCGCTTGGCGCGGGTCTCGACGGTTTCGAGCGCACCGTAGACGATGCCTTCCGCGACCGACTTCTTACCGTCGAGCATGACGGAGTTCATGAACTTGGAGAGCACCTCATCCCCGAACTTCGGATCGGGGAGGATTTCGCGCTTCTCGGGACGACGACGACGAGCCATCTCAAAATTCCTTCTGGATCTTCAGCGAACCCGGAACCTGTCCGGCGCTTACTCTGGCTATGATTACTTGGGACGCTTCGCGCCGTACTTGGAACGGGACTGCTTGCGGTTCTTCACGCCCTGCGTGTCGAGCACGCCGCGAAGGACGTGGTAACGCACACCCGGCAAGTCGCGCACGCGGCCGCCACGGATCAGCACCACCGAGTGCTCCTGCAGGTTGTGGCCCTCGCCCGGGATGTAGCTGATCACTTCGCGGCTGTTCGTCAGGCGGACCTTGGCCACCTTGCGCAGCGCCGAGTTCGGCTTCTTCGGGGTCGTGGTGTAGACGCGGGTGCAAACGCCGCGCTTCTGCGGGTTCTTCTCCATCGCAGGGACCTTCGACTTGGCCTTCTGCAACTCGCGACCCTTGCGGATCAGCTGATTAATCGTCGGCATGAAACTCTTCACCTATCCAGTTACTTTGCGATCGTCCGGAAAACGAAAAGGCCCCGGCAGCATGTGCTGTCAGGCCCCAAACGAATGCACGCCGCAATGTTCAAGCGCTTGCCAGCCGGGAATCACCGGATGGCGAACGGAGCGGGCCTATACGCGGCAGGCCCCGAAGGGTCAACCACGGGCCCTATCGGAACAGGCGCCACCACCACGGCCGCTTCACCGAGCGGTTGTCGATCAGGTAGAACTTGCCGTCATCACCAAGGTCGAGGATCGGCTCGGCGGGCCGGCCGTCGACGCTTTTCAGCCGCGCCACGATCGGACCGATCTCCGCCGCCTGCCGCCGCCCACCGAAACGCAGCACGTCGAGGATCACCAGATCGGCCGTGTCGAAGCTGCTGATCACCGCATCCATCTGGACGGTATCCAATGGCGAACCCGCGTCGACGAGAAGCAACGCTCGGCCGCGCAACACGCCCGGCTTCAGCGCCTCCAGCCTGCCATGGCTGACGTGGAGCCTTGAGCCGAGCCGTCGGGCGATCTCCTGCTGGACCTCCACCCGCTTGCGTGATCGCTCGACCGATCGCACCCGACGCCCGCCGGACGCGAGCGCGTTCGACAGGATGCCGGCGGCGCTCCGGTGATGGACGATGGTCATGTCGCGCGGCACCATCCGCTCCACGAGATTGGCGATCTCGATCTCGGCGGGCAAAATGATCCGCTCACGCGCGACGAGCATCTCGTAATGGCCGGCCAGCGCCGCCGCTTCCGCTCCCGTCCCCGCGATCCGCTCGCGCAGGACGGTGAGCCCCGTCGCATCCGCGCGGTCGATTGCCGCGCGCGGGAAGGTGAGGCTCGTTTCGACATATCCGTCGACCGCCTGCGGCTCCGGCGGTCGCATCAGCTCGGCATAGACCTCGCTCGCTTGCAGATAGGCGACATGGCCGCCGACCGCCGCCGCCGCATCCTCGAAGCACTCGATCAGCCGCGCGACCTCGTCCCGCTCGTGCGGGAACATGCCGGCGGGTCTTCCCGACTCCTCGGTGAAGTAGAAGGGAAAGACCGAATGGGCGTGCGTCTTCACGTACAAGGTCGATCCGCGCTGATAGCCATTCAGCAGCAGGCGCGAGGCCCAGGCGTCGATGTTCCGGAAGTTCGCGGCGACCCCTTCCGAGAAGAAGTCGAGCGAGCAGTCTCCATGCGACACACGCGAGGACCAGATGAAGAAGCGATCGGCTGGATCGATCGTGCCGGGCGCACGGGGGTCGGCCCGATCGCGCGCATAGCACTTCACCGCGTCGAAGGGGCGGACGAGCGCGGGACGATCGAATGACGGATCGCAATGCGGGCGACCTGCCGGGAACGTGAAGTCGCCGAGGCCACCTGCCGCCTTCAAGCGCGAGATCTCGTCGGTGATCGAGCAGACCTCCGGATCGGAGGCGTTCAGCGCCCAGACGCCGTGGACGAAGAACCATTGCGGCAAGGCCCGCCCGGTATCGTTCCGAACACGCCTCAGACATTCCGCCAGTCCCAGGTCGAAGCGCAGGCGGTTGACCGCCACGTCGTTCTCCCGGTGGTGCCGGCGCAACGACTTACGTTGGGCATAGTGCGTGTTGTACGTCAGCGCTTCGTGATGGAAATGGACCTGCAGGTCGAAATCCTGTCGCGGGTCCATCGCCGCGAAGGCGGCGGCCGCTGCAGCATCCTGTTCCGCCGTGCGCCTGATGATACCGATGCCATCGCCCTCGACGTGGAGCATCGACGCCATGTCGCCGCGCCCTTGAAAGGCGAGCTTCGGCAGATAGTGCAGCGTCAGGCGCCGTGCGTAGTACCGCTCGCTTACCCGCTCCGAATAGCGGACCACGCGATCCAGGCTGGCCGCAAATGCATCCGCTCCCGTGAGCCCGGGGTCGTCGCGCCAGGGCTCGAAATGGTCGGTGTGGAAGTAGACGATCCGGTCGACGCCACGGCGCCTCAGAATCTCGCCATGATCCGGCACGATGGGCGAGCCGCCGGTCCGCACCGCCCCGATCCGGGCGCGCCCCGCCATACGATGCAGGTTCGCGCTCTTGCCGACCTCCAAGAATGGCTCGGTAGGCATCCCCGCCCCGGTGAACTGCGCGAGGACGGCGGCCCGCTCGGCTTCGTTGCGGGCGGGTTCGCAGAAGCGGTCGATGTCGACGATAGCCTGCGGATACCGGGCGATCGCCGCGACAAGGCTCGCGCGCTTGGCGGGCGTCGTGGTGTAGATAAGGTTGGTTATGACGAGTGTCGCGCCCGCCGGGTCGAGCTCCGCATCCGGGAAGCTCGACCGCACCAGCCGGCATCGCGCCACAAGATCCGGCCAGCGATCGGCAATGCCATCGAGCAGTGCGGCGGCTGCTTCAATCCTGCGGCGATCGTGCTCCATGCACAGAACATCCAACCCCGCCGCCGCTAGAAGCCAGGACAGGGTGCCGAGACCGCCGCCCACCTCGTGCACAACGGCCGGGACGTCCGGCAAGGCCAGAATCGCCTCGGCCAGTTCGACCTCATAGGAGGCGAACAGGCTGCCGTCCCGAATACGGGCAGCGTAGAAATTGTAGAACCCGGATTCCTCTTCGCCGAGCGCATCCAGGCGCGCTTGCGCGAGCGGCAGAACATCCGCGTTCAGGCGAGCGGCCAGCTCCTTCATCGTCGGTGCGACGGGAACGGGGCTGGAAGCCGGGCTAGGCTCGGGTGCTGGCATGCCGCTGAGCCATTAGCGGACGGCCGCGGAAAAACATCCCCTTAAGCGCCGCATGCATTCGTCCCGGTGAAGTGGGCGCGGCGCGAGTCTGCGGAAATGTTGCATTGCAGAACCAATTTCCCGATACTGCGTTCACCAGCGCCCGCGCCCCCACCTAACGATCAGGCCGCCCGCTTTGATGTCCATGACGGATCCAGACTTACCTGGTGAACCAGGGCCGGAACGCTTCGAGGCCCTGCCCGCAGTGCTGGCGGAAGGTCGCCTCACGCCCGAGGCGCTTGGAGACGCCGTGGTCGCCGATATTGTCCGGCTCGTTCCCGATGCTTGGGGCGTCGGGCTGCACATCTCCGGGCCGGATCTCCAATGCCGGGTTGATCACCGCTACCGCAAGGCCGTGCCCTTCGAAATTGCGGCCACCGCCCCAGTCTATCTGGAAGGCGACACCGTTGGCGTGGTCACGCTGCACGGACCGGAGTCGCTGGCGAATGATCCTTACGTCGCCATTACGGTTGATCTCGCCGCAGCGCACGTCGCGACTGCGATCAGTGAAGTTCGGCGCGATAGGCTTCAACGTGAAGCGGCGGAGGCGGCCCGCCTCTTTGCCACAACTTTCGAGGTCGCGCCGGTGGGCATTGCTCATGTCGATGCAACAGGCCGGTTCCTCCGCGTCAACGAGCGGTTCGCCCAGATCATGGGGCATTCTCGCGAAGATCTGCTGGCCGACGGGTTCCAACGCGTCACACATCCGGATGACCTCGCCGACGACATAGTGCATCTGGAGCGCCTGCTCTCCGAAGGAGGGGGCAACTTCTCCATGGAGAAGCGATATGTTCGGTCGGACGGTGAAACCGTCTGGACCAATCTCACCGCGTCGCTTCTTCACGGAACCAACGGTTCGTCGGACATAATCGTCGCGGCGATCGAAGACCTTTCGGTCATGAAGCGTGCCTATTCGGAAGCAACCCGCGACCCGTTGACAGGCTTGCTGAACCGGCGCGGACTGATGAACGATGCCGATGCGGAGATCGCCCGCGCCGCCCGGCAGAACGGCCCCGTCGCGGTGATTTACGTCGATCTCGACGACTTCAAGGACGTCAACGACGTGTTCGGGCACGCCGAAGGCGATGCCTGCCTGACCGAGGTTGCACGGGCCCTGACGGAGGCGACCCGGCCCACCGACCTCATCGCGCGGATCGGCGGGGACGAGTTCGTGCTGGTGCTCCCCGGCGTGGACGCGCTGCAGGCTCAGCGGGCCGTGGAACGGATGAAGGCGGCGGTCTCTCGCCTGGGGCACGCAGACAGCTGGCGGATCCGCGCGAGCTTCGGGATCGTATCGCGCGTTCCGCTCGGCGCGACCAGCGCGTCCGAGTTGATCATGGAAGCGGACAGCGCGATGTTCGCGGCGAAGCGCGCGCACAAGGCGGAAGGCACGGCCTAGCCAGCGCGCCGGATCGCGGCGTCGAGCGCTTCCTGCGTGAACGGCTTGCGGAGCACGGGGCGGCTTATGCGGTCCCCATCGAGATCGGCGAAGCCGGTCATCAGAAGGACCGTCAGATCGGGACGCCGCGCGGCGATCCGCGATGCGACCTCCGCTCCGGTCATGCCGGGCATCAGATGATCGGTCAGGACCAAGTCGATCTCGGTATCGCCCTCGACCGCAATCATCGCCGCCTCGCCCGAGCCGGCGGTGACGACGCGATGGCCGAGCGCCTCGATGACCGCGGCGGTGCTATCCAGCACCATCGGATCATCATCGACCAGCAGGATCGATCGCGTCCCGGCCGGCGCAAGCAGGTGAGCCTCCGCCGCGCCTTCCGGCACGCTGGCCAGATGATCGGGCGCGACCGGCAGCCAGAGGGTGGCGGTCGTCCCCTCCCTCTTCACGCTGTTCAGCTGCAACCGTCCGCCCGATTGCGCGGCGAGACCGTGCACCATCGGAAGACCCAGGCCGGTTCCCTTGCCGACCCCCTTCGTGGTGAAGAACGGCTCCTCCGCCCGTGCAAGGGTGGCGGCATCCATGCCCTCGCCAGTGTCGGCGACCTTCAGGCGAAGATAGTTTCCGGCGACAAGGCCGTCCGTGTCACCGCGCACGCTTTCCTCGTCGGCCGAGATCGTCAGCCTGCCGCCGCCGGGCATCGCATCGCGGGCGTTGACGGCGAGGTTCAGGATCGCAAGTTCCAATTGGTGAGCGTCGACCTTTGCCATCGGCAGGGCGGCCGGAAAGCTGGTCTCGATCGCGATCTGCGGGCCGATGGAGCTGCGCAGGAGGTCGGTCATTCCCGCGACCAATCGGGCCAGATCGACCGCCGCAGGCCGGAGGTCCTGCCGCCGCGCAAAGGCGAGGAGGCGCTGCGTCAGCATCGCCCCGCGCTGCGCCCCGTTCATGGCATTGTCGAGAAGACGCTGCACGGCCGGCTCCTCCGGCAGGCGGCGGCGGAGGAGGTCGAGACTGCCGATCACCACCGCCAGCAGGTTGTTGAAGTCATGCGCGACACCGCCGGTGAGATGGCCGATCGCCTCCATCTTCTGCGCCTGCCGCAGGGCGTCTTCAGCGAGATGCCGTTCCGTCACGTCGGAGAAACCCCCTAGGATGTGCAGGAACTTACCCTCGCCATCATGTTCGACACGAGCGGAGGCGACCACGATCCGCTCTTCACCGCCCCGGGTGACCAGCCGGTATTCGCGATCCGCCACCGAACCGCTGGATAGCAGTTCACGAAGATCGTCCTCGAAACGCGCCGCACTTTCGGGTGCGAGGAAGTCGGCGATGGTTCGCCCGAGCACCTCTGCGGGCGCGTAGCCCGTCAGATCGCTCCACGCGTTGCTGACCTGCTCAAGCCGGCCCTGCGCGTCGAGCGAATGGAGGGGGAGCGGCGATCGACTGTAGAGCGAGCGGAACCGCTCCTCGCTGTGCCGCAAGGCGACCGCCTCACGCTCGGCAAGATGCGCGAAACGGCGGTCGAACATCGCCGCGACCAGCGCCAGGAAGAAGATGAGGAAGGCGGTTGCCGCAACCGCGGAGGCAAGCGTTCCCTGATCCAGTCCGTACCGGCCCATCGGCGCGCCTGGATCCATCGTGAAGATCGCGGCGCGCATTCCCGCATAGTGCATGCCGGCGATCGCGAACCCCATCACCGCCGCCGCGCCCGCTCGCTCGAACACGCGGTTGTTGCGGGTCGTCAGCCACAGGGCGGCGGTGGCAGCGGCGATGGCGATGGCTACGGAAATCGCCACCCAGCCCCGATCATAGGACAGGGCGGCGTTCATCCGCATCGCCGCCATGCCCATATAGTGCATCGACAGGACGCCAAGGCCCATGAACAGCCCGGCCGGCAGGAGCGCCCAGAAGCCGCTCGTCGCGGTCATCATCCAGAAGCCGAAGCCGGTCGCCACGATCGCGATCGCCAGCGAGGCGAGGGTCAGGCCAATGTCGTAGCCGAAGGTCATTCCCGGCATTTTGAACGCCAGCATCGCGACGAAGTGCATCGCCCAGATGCCCCCGCCCATCGCCACCGCCGCCGTCCCCAGCCACAGGCGGCGTGCCGATCCGCGCGTGACGATCACCCGCCCGCCCAGGTCGAGCGCCGTATAGGACGCCGCGACCGCAACGAGGATCGACAGCGCCACCAAGGCCATATCGTGAGAGCCCGTGACGATCACGGGAGAAGCCTAACCCACGTCAGGGCCAAGGCACAACGCGTGTTAGACAACGCGCTGGGGGATGGTGCCCGAGGGCGGATTCGAACCACCGACACTGCGATTTTCAGTCGCATGCTCTACCAACTGAGCTACTCGGGCACGCGCGTTGGAGCGGGGCCTATAGAGGCGGCAGTCAGTCCCTGTCCAGCCCGTCGCGCAACTCTGTTTGTTCAAGCGGATCGATGGGCGGGCCGGGGATGCGGTAGCCTTCGCCCAGCCATTGCAGAAGATCACGATCCCGGCAGCCAGGGCTGCAGAAAGGGGCGAATTCCCGCACTGGCGGCGCGGCGCAGATCGGGCAGAGCTTGAGGCTAGAGGCGGACGGCATGGCCGGCGGATATGGCGAGCGCGGGATCGGGCCGCAAGGCGACCGCTCCACCGTTGGCGCGGGCAAGCGCATCGGTGAGATGCGGTCGCGCCGCCAGCCAGTCCATCACGGCCGGTGCCGCGTGGAGGGCACATGATCCGGCCCTCAGCCGTGAGGCGCGACGGAGCAGGGCAAGCGCGGCTGTCTCGATCGGCGTCGCGCGAATCAGTTCGGGAAGCGACGGACGGAAGCGGGGGCGGACGATCTGGATGAAGCCGAAGCCGTTGACCGCAGTGCGCTCGAAAGGCTGCGGCAGAATGGCGTCGATCACACCTGCCGCCGCCTGGCGATCGGCCTTGGACTGAAGCGTAGGCAAGTCGATGCCGATCGACCCGGCGATGCCGAGCCGCCGAATTGCCCTGGTCGAGGCCTCCGCCCCGGCGAGCGCCAGCGCGACGTTGCGGATCGAGCCATCGACATCGATGACGGTCATCGCGGGGGTGAGCGCGATGCGCAGCAATCCGGCGGAAAAGGCGACCAGACCGCTGCGCGCCTCCTCTATCAACTCGGACCAGCCCGCCGCCTCCAGTTCATCCGGCTGGTGGGGCAAGAGCTCTCGGACGGGGTGGCCAGTCAGGCGCTGGCGAAGTGTCGGAGCGGGGGTTGTATACGCATCGGTGGCGCGGCCCTGCGCCGGCTTGGGATCGCCCGCATCGGGTATGGCTTCGCGCAGGATCTCGACGCGGATCGCCGCGCCTTCTGACACACCGGGCGGCCGCTGGCGAAGGATGACCGGCTCGCCCGTGTCGAGGGTGGCGGCGGCGCGGCCAGTATCCACCATCGCGCGGCCGAGACGCGCGGGCAGGATCGCGCCGAGCCTTGCGCCCGCGCCGTCGCGTTCGATCAGCGCTTCGACGATCGCGCCCTTGTCGACAAGGGCGGCACGGCGTTCGCCGATGCCCTCCTCGTAGAGCCATTCAGCCAAGCCGGTAGCCCGAGGCGATCAGCAGTGCCCGCGTCTCATAGAGGGGAAGGCCGACGACGCCCGAATGGCTGCCGGAGATGAAGCGCACGAAGGCCTCTGCACGCCCCTGGATGGCGTAGCCGCCCGCCTTGCCGAGCCCCTCGCCGCAATCGACATAGGCGTCGATCTCGGCCGCGGTCAGCCGCTTGAAGGCGACGACCGTGTCGGCGATGCGGGTGCGGACTGTTCCGTCCGTACCGATCACGCAGACGGCGGAGAGGGCGTGATGCCGGCGACCAGAGAGCAGATCGAGCAGGCGGCGCTGGACCTCGACGGTCTCTGCAGGCGGCAGGATGCGGCGGCCGACCGCGATGGTGGTATCGCCGCTGACGACGATCTCGCCGTCCGCGCGCGCCACCGCACCCGCCTTCTCCCGCGCGAGCCTCAGTGCATAGGCGCGCGGAAGCTCGCCTTTCAGCGGGTTCTCGTCGATGTCGGGCGAGGCTTGCCGATCCGGCGTCGCGCCGATCCGGACGAGCAGATCGCGTCGACGCGGCGATGTCGACGCAAGGACGAGCCGCACGGCCCGCCTTATTTGAAGCGGTAGGTGATGCGACCCTTGGTCAGGTCGTAAGGGGTGAGTTCGACCAGCACCTCATCGCCGACCAGCACCCGGATGCGGTTCTTGCGCATCTTGCCGGCGGTGTGGCCGAGGATTTCGTGATCGTTCTCAAGCTTCACGCGAAACATCGCGTTGGGGAGCAGTTCGACGACCTGCCCACGCATTTCGAGGAGTTCTTCTTTCGCCAAGTTCCGTCTCTTGAAGGGAAAATCGCGCCGGCCTTAGACGGGCGGGCGCGAAAAGGGAAGATGGGGCGCCTTGCCATCGCGTTCAATCGCCGCCGCGCCGCCAGTCATAGGCGCGGATTACGGTGGCGACCTGGAGGTCGTACCATTCGTACCATCCGGCGCGGCCCTGACCGCGGATCGCGCTGTGCGCGGGGTCATCGCGCCAGGCCTGCGCGGCGGCATCGTCCGCCCAGTAGCTGACGGTGATGCCGAAGCCGCTCTCATCCCGCACGCTGTGGATGCCGAGGTAACCGGGCTGGCGCTCTGCGGCGGCGACCATCGCGGCGGCCGCAGCGGCGTAACCCTCCGCGTCGGCGGTCGTCCGCTGGTTGGCGAAGATGACGGCGACCGCGTTCTTCTGCATGAGTTTTCGTTAGCCGGCGATCATGCGGGAAATGAGGCAGTAGGGTTCACGCGGAGGCGCGGAGAGAAAAGTGTTCCTGAGCCGCTTTGCGGCTCCACTCGATCATCTCCGCGTCTCCGCGCCTCCGCGTGAACAAACCCTACCCCGCCACCTGCCCCGCGAGCGCCGCCAGAAGCAGCAGCGCCACGATGTTGGTGATCTTGATCATCGGGTTCACCGCCGGGCCGGCGGTGTCCTTGTAGGGATCGCCCACAGTGTCGCCGGTCACCGCCGCCTTGTGCGCGTCGGAGCCCTTGCCGCCGTAATTGCCGTCCTCGATATACTTCTTGGCATTGTCCCAGGCGCCGCCGCCGCTGGTCATCGAGATCGCGACGAACAGGCCGGAGACGATGACGCCGAGGAGCAGCGCCCCCAACGCCGCGAAGCCAGACGCCTGCCCCGCCACCAAGGTGATGATGAAGTACACGGCGATCGGCGCCAGCACCGGCAGCAGCGACGGCAGGATCATCTCCCGGATCGCGGCGCGGGTGACGAGATCGACAGTGCGGGCGTAATTGGGGCGGCTGGTCCCTTCCATGATGCCGGGATTGTCGCGGAACTGCGCCCGGACATCCTCGACCACCGATCCCGCCGCGCGGCCGACCGCCGTCATGCCGAACGCGCCGAAGCTGTAGGGCAGGAGCGCGCCGAGCAGCAGGCCGACGATGACGTAGGGGTTGGAGAGGGAGAAATCGACGGTGACGCCGGGGAAGAACTCCCTCAGATCGGCCGTATACGCACCGAACAGGACGAGCGCCGCGAGCGCCGCCGATCCGATCGCATAGCCCTTGGTCACCGCCTTCGTCGTGTTGCCGACCGCGTCGAGCGCATCGGTCCGCTCCCGCACCTCCGGCGGCAGGTCCGCCATCTCGGCGACGCCACCGGCATTGTCGGTGACGGGGCCGTAAGCGTCGAGCGCCACCACCATGCCGGCCAGCGCCAGCATGGCCGTCGCCCCGAAGGCGACGCCGATCACGCCCGCCAACTGATAGGTGGCGATCACCGCGACGACGATGGCAAGCGTCGGCAGAGCGGTCGATTCGAGGCTGATCGCCAAACCCTGGATGACGTTGGTGCCGTGGCCGGTGACTGACGACTTCGCGATCGACTTCACCGGGCGGAAGTTGGTGCCCGTATAGTATTCGGTGATCCACACGAGCACGCCGGTCAGGGCGAGGCCGATGGTCATGCACCAGAACAGGTCCATGCCGGTGAAGCCATCGGTCACGGCCGTGGCCGCGACCGAGCCCGCCACATCCGGCCCCGCCGCCTCACGCGCGCCGCCGAGCACGGCGTTGAGGTCACCCAGGGCATAGACGCTGGCCGCATAGATCGCCGGCACCGCCAGGATCGCCGCGGTCCAGAACCCCTTGTAGAGCGCGCCCATGATCGTGCCCCGGGCAGACAGCCGGACGAGATAGGTGCCGATGATCGAAGTGACGATGCACACCCCGCCAACCAGCAGCGGCAGGCTCATCAGCCGCAGGATCTCGTCGGGCGTGCCGCGCACGAACAGCGCGATCGATGCCATGGTGATGCCGAGGGTGACGACATAGGTCTCGAACAAATCGGCGGCCATGCCCGCGCAATCGCCGACATTGTCGCCGACATTGTCGGCGATCGTCGCCGGATTGCGCGGGTCATCCTCCGGGATGCCCGCCTCGACCTTGCCGACGAGGTCCGCGCCGACATCGGCCGCCTTGGTGAAGATGCCGCCGCCCAGTCGGGCGAAGATCGAGATCAGCGAGGCACCGAAGGAGAGCGCCACCAGCGCGTTGATGATGGTGCGGTCGGCGCGGTCGCCGGGAACATGCCCTGCCGGGCCGATCAGATACCAGAAGAACACCGAGATCGCGAGGAGGCCGAGGCCCGCCACCAGCATCCCCGTGATCGCGCCCGAGCGGAAGGCGGTGGTGAGGCCACCCTGCAGCGACGTTCGCGCCGCCTCCGCCGTGCGGACATTCGCCTTCACCGAGATGTTCATGCCGATGAAGCCGGTTACGCCCGAGAGGATCGCGCCGATCAGGAAACCGACGGCCGAAGTCGCGCCGAGGAACAGGTAGACCAGCACCACCACGACGACACCGACGATGGCGATGGTGCGATATTGCCGCCCGAGATAGGCGCGCGCGCCCTCCTGAATGGCGGTGGCGATCGCCTGCATCCGATCGTTCCCCGCCGGTGCGCGCAGCACCTGAAGCGAGGTGATCACCCCATAGGCAACGGCAATCAGGCCGCACATGACGGCCAGTAGAACCAACTGCATCCTCTCAACCTTCCCCTGTTTTTATCTACGGGGTCGGTCATCGCCACCTTCTGCAGCGACGCCGCTCCGGTTCAGGGGAGGCTAGAGTGGCGGATTCACGTTGGCAAGCGCGCGTTTCAGGCGTTCAGGCGGCGAGTCGCCCGGCTAGGCCGAGGATGGGCAACGCGGTCGCGGCACCGGCCAGCAGCCCGAGGCACATCACCAGCAATCGCGGGCCCTTAGGCGCCATGTTCGTACCCCAGAGCGGCAGGCAGGGGCACCGCGCCCCGGCCGTCGGCGACGCTCAACCCCGTGCCGGGGGAGAAGCGGCCGATCCGCGCGAAGCTGACCCCGAATGGTTGAAGAAGGGTGAAGATCACGTCGCGCTTCGCCTCCGGCGCGGCGAAGATCAGGGCGTAGTCGTCGCCCGCCGTCGCGGCCGCGAGGCGATCGGGTGAGGCGATCGGCGCGGCGTCGAGGTTGATGGTGACGGCCAAGCCGCTGGCATCGGCCATCCGCCGCCCGTCGATCAGCAGGCCGTCCGACACGTCCGCCATAGCGGCAATATGGCCGCCCAGCACCTGACCGATGTCCAGCAGCGGCATGGGACGGCGGTAAGTGGCGACGAGCGCCGCCGGCTCGGTCTCGCCGGCGAGAAGGAGCGCTAGGCCACGGCCGGCGTCTCCGATCGCACCCGCCACCCAGAGATCGTCGCCCGCCTTTGCCGCGCGTCGATCGGGAGCGAAGGCGGTTCGACCGACGGCGGTCAGCCCAAGTACGCGGGGGCCGGAACTCGACACAGTATCACCGCCGAGCAGCGGGACGTTAAAGTAACGGAGCGCCTCCCCCAACCCGGTGACGAAGCGCGCATTCCAGTCCGGGTCGTCGCCGAGCGTGTAGCCGAGCAGGCAACCGACCGGCGTCGCGGCCTTGGCGGCCAAGTCGGAGAGGTTCACCGCCAGCAGCTTCCACGCCACGTCCTCGGGCGGGTCTTCGGACAGATAGTGGACGTTCTCGACCAGCATGTCGTGAGTGAGGACGAGAAAACCGTTCTCATCGGGGAGGACGGCGGCGTCATCCATCAAGCCGCGTGCGGCGGGATCGGTCGCGATCCGCCGAAGTGCGGCGATGAAGTCCGCCTCCCCGCTCAGCTTGGCCTCACGTCCTTGGCGATTGCGTCGAGGATTCCGTTGACGAAGCCTTTTTCGCGCCTCGCATAGAACGCATCCGCGACATCGACATATTCGGAGATGACGCTGCCCACCGGCACGTCGATGCGGGCGAGAAGTTCATAGGCGCCGGCACGCAGGATCTGGCGCATCGGCTTGTCGAGGCGGTCCAGGCTCCAGCCGTTGGCGAGCTTGCCGGCGACCAGTTCGTCGATCTCGGCACGACGGGCATCGACGCCCTTCACCACATCGTCGAAGAACGCGGCTTCCGCGCCGACATAGGTCACGTCCTCGATCGTCGCGCCGAAGCGGTGATTGTGGAATTCGTCGAGCAGGCGGGCGAGCGCGGTGCCCTCCATCTCCTGCTGATAAAGGGCCTGAACGGCGGCAAGGCGCGCGGCGGATCGCGCGCGGGAACGGCTACGGGTATTGCTGGGCATCGGCGGGCACATAGGAGGGATGCGGGAGGCGCACAATGTCATCGAAGCTCGTGCTCCTGCGGAAGCAGGAGCCTGGGGGATACCGTGGGCCAAGGCTCCTGCCTTCGCAGGAGCACGACAACCGGCTAAAGCCGCACCGCCACCGACCGCGCATGGGCCGGCAACCCCTCCGCCTCCGCCAGCGCGACCGCCGCCGGGCCGATCGCGGCGATCGATTCGGCCGTGCAGCCGAGGAAGCTTGTCCGCTTCATGAAATCGAGCACCGACAGGCCGGAGGAGAAGCGGGCGCGGCGGCCGGTGGGCAGGACGTGATTCGGCCCGCCGACATAATCGCCGACAGCCTCGGGTGTGTGGCGGCCGAGGAAGATCGAACCGGCATGGCAGACGGCGCGGAACAGCGGGTCGGGATCGGCGATCGCAAGTTCGAGATGTTCGGGCGCGAGGCGGTCGATCAGCGGCGCGGCGTCGATCAGCGTCTCGACAAGGATGATCGCGCCGTTGGTCCGCCAGCTCTCGCTCGCGACCTTGCCGGTGGCGAGGTCTGCCAACTGTCGGTCCACAGCCGCCGCGACCGCATCGGCGAAGGCGTTATCGTCGGTGAACAGGATCGACTGGCTGGTCGGGTCATGCTCGGCCTGGCTGAGCAGGTCGGCGGCGATCCACTCGGGATCGTTGTCGGCGTCGGCGACCACCACGATCTCGCTCGGCCCGGCGACCATATCGATGCCGACCGTGCCGTAAAGCTGGCGCTTCGCCTCCGCGACCCAGGCATTGCCGGGACCGACCACCACGTCCACCGGCCGGATCGTCGCCGTGCCGTAGGCGAGTGCGCCAACGGCCTGCGCGCCACCGATCGCGAAGACCTCATCGACGCCGGCCAGTTCGGCGGCGGCGAGAACCAGCGGGTTGACCTCGCCACCCGGTGTCGGCGTGACCATCGTCAGCCGCTGGACCCCGGCCACCTTGGCAGGCAGCGCGTTCATCAGCACCGAGGAGGGATAGGACGCCCGACCGCCGGGCACATAGAGCCCCGCCGCCTCGACCGCCGTCCAACGCGCGCCCATGCGGACGCCGGCGGCGTCGGTCTCGTCGCGATCGGGAGGCTTCTGCGCGGCGTGATAGTCGCTGATTCGCCGGGCGGCGAGTTCAAGAGCCGCGCGCAGCTTCGGATCGAGATCGGCCAGTGCCGCCTGGCAGCGCGCCTTGGGAATGCGCCATCCGGTCCGGTCGAGATCGTGGCCGTCGAAGCGCTGGGTATATACAGCGACCGCCACGTCCCCCCGCCTGCGGACATCGGCGAGGATGGCGGCGACATCGCGCGAAACATCCTCATCGGCGTCGCGGCGGGCGTTCACCAGAGCGGCGAAGGCACCGGCGAAGGCGACGCTTGTGGCGTCGAGCCTAAGCGGCACGCGCCGCTCCGACCGCTTCCCGGAAGCCCTCGACCAGCGGCACGATCTCCGCCGCGCGCGTCTTGAACGCGGCGCGGTTGACGATGAGGCGGCTGGAAACCTCGGCGATCACCTCGACCTCGACCAGACCATTCTCCTTCAAGGTCTTACCGGAGGAGACAAGGTCCACGATGCGGCTCGACAGGCCGAGCGACGGAGCCAATTCCATCGCGCCGTTCAACTTGACGCATTCGGCCTGCACGCCCCGCGCCTCAAAATGACGGCGGGTGACGTTCGGATATTTGGTGGCGACGCGGACATGGCTCCAGGTCGAGGGATCGTCTCCTTCGGCCATAGCGGCCGGCTCGGCGATCGACAGGCGGCAATGGCCGATCCCCAAGTCGACGGGTGCATAGAGCTCCGAATAGTCGAACTCCATCAGCACGTCCGAGCCGACGATGCCGAGCTGCGCCGCGCCATGCGCCACGAAGGTCGCGACGTCGAAGGCGCGCACGCGGATGATCGACACGTCCGGCCGATTGGTGCCGAATTTGAGTGCGCGGCTGTTCTCGTCCCCGAACGCCGCCTCCGGTTCGATCCCGACGCGGGCCAGCATGGGCAGCGCCTCCGACAGGATGCGGCCCTTGGGGATGGCGATGATCAGCGGCTCGGCCATGACGCGCCTCCTATAGAGGCACAGACGGGCGGGGCAACGGCATCAGGCGGCGTCGAGTTCCGGATAGTACCGGAAGATGCCGTTGGAGAAGGCCTGCCGCCGGTCGCTTTCGAGATAGCGCCGGAGTGTCGGGATCTCGCGCACGGCGTCGCAGGTCTCCAGCACCTTCGGGCAGTCGCGGATGACCTGCTGGGTGCGCTTCGGGAAAGCGAAGCGAAGTCCCTCGATCAGCTGGAACAGAGAAAGGTCCGCATAGCTCCAGCGGTCTCCCCCGGCGAGCCACCGACCCCGCGCAGCGAGGATGCGCTCGAACCAGCGCAGGAATTTCGGAATGCGTTCATCGCGGAAGGCGCGGGCGGCTTTGGCGGCCTCCTCCTTCTGGTCCTCGTAATAGGCGCTCATGTCGATCGGGTGATGGGTGCCGTGCACCTCCTCCACCATGTCGGCGATGGTCAGCTGGACCTGATGCGCCCAGAGCCGTCCTGCCGTGTCAGCGGGAGCGAGGCCGTGCCTGTCGCCGAGGAAGAGGAGGATCGCCGCTACCTGCGCAATGACCATGCCGTCGGCGACCAGATAGGGCGGCGCGAAGGGCGGCGATCCCGGATGGTCGTCCATGTCGCGGATGAGGCGCTTCATGCCATCCTCTACGCCCGCCTCCATCGCACGATCGCGATACGGGATCTCTCCCGCCTCCAGCGCCAGGCGGATGAACTCGCCGCGGCCGGGGATGCCCGGCCAGTACCAGAGGTCGTAGGTCATCGGTCGTCCTCGTCAGGGCTCCTCGCCCGAATGGCCAGGGCATGGACCCGTTCTGCCAACAGGTCTGCGAGCGCCGCGTTGACCAGCCGCTGCCGTGCCACGCGCGACTGCCCGGCGAAGGCGGCGGCGACCACCTCTACCGTGAAGTGGCTTTCACCGCGCGCGTCATGGCCGGCATGGCCGCGATGCCTCTCGCTGTCGTCGGTCACGACGAGGCGTTCGGGGGACAGGGCGGCCGTCAGCCGGGCGTGGATTTCGGCCGCGACGGGGCCTTGGGATGCGCTCATCATCCTCCCTATATAGCGGCGATGTCGTCCGAGTCCGCAGCGCAGAAACCCCGCACCCGCTTTCACGGCCGTGTGGATCGGGAGGGGCAGGGCTGCGCCATACCCGGTTGCTGCGAGGCGGGCGAGTTCCGTTCGCCCGATCCTGCCGGACGTCGCCCCGGCTTCGACGGTCCCGGCAACTGGCGCTGGCTGTGCCTGGATCATGTCCGCGAGTTCAACTCCGGCTACAACTACTTCTCGGGCATGAGCACCGAGGAAATCGAGGCGGAGCAGCGTCCCTTCGCCGGTTGGGAACGGGAGACGCGGGCCTTCTCATCCAACGCGTCATCAGGCCCGCGCTGGGCCGACTTCACCGATCCGCTGGACGCGATCGCCGCGCGATTCGGCCGGATGAAGGAGGAGGCAGCAGGACGCGCCGACGGACGGCCGCTGTCCGGCGCGGACCGCAAGGCGCTCGGGGTGCTGGGGCTGGAGATCGATGCCGACCGGCGGGCGCTCCGCTCCCGCTATGCCGAGCTGGTGCGGCGTTTTCACCCCGATCGCAACGGCGGCGACCGCAGCCAGGAGGCGCGGCTGCAGGACGTGATCGCCGCCTATACGCAGCTGAAATCCGCGCCCGCCTTCGCTTAGAGGGTTGTTTTTGCGCGGCCGTTCGTGTCGAGCGGGGACCGATCAGAGGAATCCGTGATGGCCGACCTTTCCAACGTCCAGCCCGACAGCCGCAGCACCACCATGCTCGATGCGCCCGACAAGATGGTCCAGGTGCGCGAGACCTTCGGCATCGACAGCGACATCGAGGTGCCGGCTTTCAGCGAGGCGGACGAGCGGGTGCCCGATCTCGACCCGACCTATGTGTTCGATCCGGACACGACCCTCGCGATCCTCGCCGGCTTCGCCCACAACCGTCGCGTGATGATCCAGGGTTATCACGGCACCGGCAAGTCTTCGCATATCGAGCAGGTGGCGGCGCGGCTCAACTGGCCCTGCATCCGCATCAACCTCGACGCGCATATCAGCCGCATCGACCTGATCGGCCGCGACGCGATCGTGCTGAAGGATGGGCAGCAGGTTACCGAGTTCAAGGAAGGCCTTCTCCCCTGGGCGCTGCAGACGCCGACCGCGCTCGTCTTCGACGAATACGACGCGGGGCGGCCGGACGTGATGTTCGTGATCCAGCGTGTGCTCGAAACCGAGGGCAAGCTGACCCTGCTCGACCAGAACCGCGTCATCCGCCCGAGCCCGTGGTTCCGCCTGTTCGCCACCGCCAACACCATCGGCCTCGGCGACACCAGCGGCCTCTATCACGGTACGCAGCAGATCAATCAGGGCCAGATGGACCGCTGGAACATCGTGGTCACGCTGAACTACCTGCCCGCCGCAACCGAGGCCCGGATCGTGCTCGCCAAGTCGGGCGAATACGACAAGCCGGAGGGCAAGAAGACCGTCGACGACATGGTCAAGGTGGCCCAGCTGACTCGCCAAGGCTTCGTCAACGGCGACATCTCGACGGTGATGAGCCCGCGCACGGTGATCAGCTGGGCGCAGAACGCGCTGATCTTCAAGGATGTCGGCTTCGCCTTCCGTCTCTCCTTCCTCAACAAGTGCGACGAGGCGGAGCGCGCGCTGGTCGCCGAATATTACCAGCGCGTGTTCGGCAAGGACCTGCCGGAAAGCGTCGCGAGCAAGAAGGCGAAGTAGCGTGGCGACGCAGCTGGCCTCCCGCTTCCTGCCGATCGGCGGGGGCGTGAACTTCCGCGACTTCGGCGGCTATCCGACCGAGGATGGCGGGACGGTACGGCAGGGCATGCTGTTCCGGTCGGGCAGCATGGCCTTCCTCGACGAGGATGCCAAGCGAACGCTGCGCGACCTCGGCATAGTCAGCATCTGCGACCTGCGCCGGACCGACGAGCGGGCGCATGAGCCAACGGCATGGCATGAGCCGGAGGCGACCGATTATTGGAGCCGCGACCATGCGCATGAGGCCGGTGCGCTCGGAAAGGCGATTCACCACGCGGATATCGACGCGGAGAGCATCCGTCAGGGCATGATCGGCGAGTACCGGCAGATCCCGGTTGACCAGGCGCCGGCCTATCGCGAGATCGTCGAGCGGCTGGCGGCCGGGCGCGTGCCGCTCCTCCTCAACTGCGCGGCGGGCAAGGATCGGACGGGGATCGCCGTGGCCACCGTGCTCGGTCTCCTCGGCGTCCCGCGCGAAATCATCATGGAAGACTATCTGCTGACCGGACAGGCCGACCTGTCGATGCTGCTGAAGAAGGCGGGCGGCATGATCCGGCGGCTGATCGACCGCGCGCCGGATGCCGTACCGGCACTGATCGCGGCTGACCCCGCATATCTGCAGTCCTTCTTCGCCTGGGCCGATCAGGAGCATGGCGGGATCGAAGGCTATGCCGGCTGGATCGGTGTCGCCCCCGATACGATCGCCGCGATGCGCGAGCGGCTGATCTCGTATAGCTGAGCCGCCCATCCCGGCTTGCCTGAATGTGCCGCCCGGCCCATGTGCTTGGCATGGCCGACCGTCAGACCCTCGACGCCCTCAAGGCCGCGCTCGCCGGGGCGACGCGCGCGATCTCCGGTGAATCGGAACTCGACCTCGTCTTCACATCCGACGCGCCGTCAATGTCGATGGGCACGGTGCGGGTGCCGATGCCCGGACGCAACCTGCCGCCCGAACAGATCGCCGAGGCGCGCGGCTTTGCCGACGGCTTCGCGCTCCGGCTGAAGCATCACAACACCAAGCTCCACGCGCGCCACGCCCCCGCCGATGCCAATGCCCGCGCGGTTTACGATGCGGTGGAGCAGGCACGCGTCGAGGCGATCGGCAGCCGGGCGATGGCGGGTGTCCGGGCCAACCTCGCCTTGGCGCTCGACCAGCGGATCAAGGCCGACCCGCTCGCCCGCGCCCGTAATCAGGGCGAGGTGCCTCTCGCCACAGCCCTCGGCCTCATCGTTCGCGAGCGGCTGACCGGCGAGACCCCGCCCGAGGCTGCCGAAGCTGGCTTGGCGATGATCCGCGACTGGGTGGAGGACAAGGCCGGGTCGGATCTCGACTCGCTGGCACTCGCCATCGACGACCAGCGCGCGTTCCAGCAGCTGACCAATCGCGTCCTTGAGGACCTCGAACTTATCGAGGCGGAGCTGCCGCCCGAGCAGGAGCCCGAGCCGCAGGACGAGAACGAGGACGAGGCCGACGACAAGGACGGCGGCGAGGATCAGGACGAGAGCGAGTCCGAAGACGGCATGGGCCAGGGCGAGCAGACCGAGATGCGCGCCGAGCAGGAGACCGAGGAAGAGGACGGCGAAGGCGACGACGGGGAGACCGAGACCGTCGACGAGCAGGACGGTGCCGAGGGCGAGGGTCAGGAAGATACCGGTGCCGCGCCGCAGCGCCCGAACCGGCCGCTGTCCGACGTGCCGTCCGGGTTCGACTATCACGCCTTCACCAGCAAGTTCGACGAAGTGATCGCGGCGACGGACCTCTGTGACGAGGAGGAACTGACCCGCCTCCGCCAGTATCTCGACCAGCAGCTCGTCCACCTTCAGGGCGCGGTCACCAAGCTTGCCAACCGCCTGCAGCGCCGCCTGATGGCGCAGCAGACGCGCAGCTGGGACTTCGACCAGGAGGAGGGGCTGCTCGATGCCGCCCGCCTTGCCCGCGTGGTCATCAACCCCACCCATTCGCTCAGCTACAAAAGCGAGCGGGAGGCGGATTTCCGCGACACTGTCGTCACCCTCCTGATCGACAATTCAGGGTCAATGCGCGGGCGGCCGATCTCGATCGCGGCGATATGCGGCGACATCCTCGCCCGCACGCTGGAACGCTGCGGCGTGAAGGTCGAGATCCTCGGCTTCACTACCCGCGCCTGGAAGGGCGGGGCGGCGCGTGAGGCATGGCTGACCGCCGGCCGCCCGCCCCAGCCCGGCCGCCTCAACGACCTGCGCCACATCGTCTACAAGGGGGCGGACGAACCCTGGCGGCGCGCGCGCAAGAACCTCGGCCTGATGATGCGCGAAGGGCTGCTGAAGGAGAATATCGACGGGGAGGCGCTGCTCTGGGCGCACCAGCGCCTGATCGCCCGGCCCGAGGATCGGCGCATTCTGATGGTCATCTCCGACGGCGCACCGGTGGACGACTCGACGCTGTCGGTGAACTCGGGTGCCTATCTCGAACGGCACCTCCGCCAGGTGATCGGCTGGATCGAGGGCAAGTCGCCGGTCGAGCTGATCGCGATCGGCATCGGCCATGACGTGACGCGGTACTACGCGCGGGCGGTGACGATCATGGATGCGGAGCAGCTTGGCGGGACGATGGTCGAACAGCTGGCGGCGTTGTTCGAGGAAGAGGGGCGGTAGAACCCACCGTCACCCCAGCGAAGGCTGGGGTCGCTTAAGGGTCAGGCGATGCCAGCCTTCGCTGGCATGACGGCCTGTTACTCGGTGTCGCTCGAAGCTTCAGTCTCGCCTTCACCCTCAGCTTCCGGGCCGCTCCGATAATACGGCTCCACCGCACCCTTCAGCTTCAACAGCATCGGCTGGCCCTTTCGGTCGAGGCTGCGGCCAGCTGCCACCTTGATCCAGCCTTCCGGGACCGAATACTCCTCGACATTCGTCTTCTCGACACCGTTGAAGCGGATGCCGATGCCGCGGCCGAGCGCGTCGGAATCGAAATGCTCGCTGCGCGGGTTGATCGAGAGGCGGTCAGGGGGCGTGTCGCTCATGGCCGGGGCGATAGCTGCCCGGGGCTTCGCTGCCAACCGTCATGATGACGTCATGTTGCTGACCGCAGTTGGGGCATCGACAAGCGCGCCGAACGGAAGCAATCTTCCTTTCCGTTCCAGCATGCAGGAGACGATCATGGCCAGCGATCCCACCGGAGCCTTCCAGCGCGCGGGCGATGCCATCAAGAAGGCGTCGAGCGAGGCGACCGAGAACAGCCACCAGATCAGCCTGAAGCTGCTGGAGCAGGCGGAAAACAACACCCGCGCCGTCTTCGCCACCATGCGGGAGATGGCCAAGGTATCGAACCCGGCCGAGGCGATGAAGCTGCAGGCGGAGTTCGTGAAGGAACAGGGCCAGCGCGCCATGGAGCACGCCAAGGAGATCGGGGACCTCCTGACGGGCTTCGGTCGCAAGGCGATGTCAGGCCTGACCGACAAGGACAATCAGGCCTGAACTCAAAAGGGGCGAGGCATCGCGCCTCGCCCTTCTCATCCGATCGGGATCAGTGCGCCGCGTTCGAGATCGCGTGACCGGCATCCTGCATCGCATTGCCGGTCCACTTGGCGGCGTCGCTCGCCGCGTTCTCAATCTTGTCGCCCGCCTTGTCGAGGCCGTCACGGGTGTCCGCCGCCGTGTTGGACGCTGCCGTCGAGGCATTGGTGCTGGCGGCATCGACGTCGTTGACCGCTTCGTCGGTGGTCGCCTCGATATCGTTCGCCGCGTTGTCGGCGGCCGCCTCGGCGGCGTTCTCGGTATGCTGGCTGCACGCGGCGAGGCCGAGGGTGCCGGCGAGGGCAACCGAAAGAACCAGGGACTTCTTCATGATCCTGCTCCGTAATGATCGGGCAGGCAAATGCGCGAACGGCCAAGCCGTTCCCCCGGATGCGATCAGTTGCTGGGCGGCTGGTCCGATGCAGGCGGCGTTTCGACCGGCGTCGGCTGGTCCGGGGAGACGGTCGGCGCGGCCATGTTGCCACCCTCGTCGATGTCCTGCAGCGCCGCGTCGAGATCGGCATCGCCGGTGCCGCCCGCCGGGGAAGGGGCGCCATCCTCCTGGTTCAGGATCGCGGCACGCCGGCGCTGCAGAAAGGCCGAGCGCGCGGTGGCGTAGGAGTCCGCGCTCGCATCGAGGAAGCTGTCCGCGCCCGAATCGACCAGCTGCGACCGCGTGTCGATCACCTCGGTGACGCTCAGCGCCGTCGGCACGCCCTTCGGCAGATCGCATTCGCGCTGGCAGACACGGTACGGATCGGCGGCGAAGGCCACGCCCATGCCGACCCCGTCGCGCAAGGTGGAAGGACCGAGCAGCGGAAGCACCAGATATGGGCCACCGTTCACGCCCCAGGCGGCGAGGGTCTGACCGAAATCCTCCGGTGCCTTCTTCACGCCCATCTTGCTGGCAGGATCGGCCAGACCCGCGATGCCGACGGTCGAGTTGATGACGAAGCGGCCGAGATTGTCGAGCGCGCGCTTCGGCTTGCCCTGCAGCAGGTTGTTGATGAACGACCAGGGCTCGCCAAGGTTTGAGAAGAAGTTGCTGACGCCGCGCCGCGCCGGCTTCGGCGCCACCGCCCGGTAGACCTGCGTCACCGGCTTCAACACGACCTTGTCGACGCCACGATTGACGCCCCACATCGCGCGGTTGAACCCCTCCAGCGGATCACGCTCTGCCAGCCGGTCCTGACCGACGTTCGTGGTCGTGCAGCCGCCAAGGAGGACGAGCGCCAGAAGAGCCGGAGAAGCGCGCATCGTACGGGAATCCTTCATCTAAGAACGCGATTTGCCGCGCTGCCATAGGCCCCCGAAGCGGACAAGTCGATTGACCGGATATAAGGATATCTTTATATCCCGAACACCGATGAACGACGTGCTCGACATCTTCCGGACGCTCGCCGATCCCACCCGCCTGCGCATCCTCGCGCTGCTCAGGCAGATGGAGCTGTCTGTCGGCGAACTCGCACAGGTGCTCGGGCAGAGCCAGCCGCGTGTGTCGCGCCATATCAAGATCCTTGCCGACGCCCGGCTGATCGACCGCCGCAAGGAAGGGAGCTGGGTGTTTCTTGCGCTGGGCGATCCGGCGCGGCTCGACCCGATCTTCGCCGCCATCGACGCGTGGAGCGTCGATCAGGGCGACCACTGGGGCCTCGCCGATGTCGCTCGCCTCGCTGCGGTGCGGGCCGATCGCGCCGCCGCTGCCGAGCGTTATTTCGAGAGCCAGGCCGCGAATTGGGACGCGGTCCGCTCGCTGCATGTGCCGGAGGCGGAGGTCGAGGCGGCGATGGCCCGTGCGCTTGGTCAGCGCCCGCTCGGGCGGCTGGTGGACATCGGCACCGGCACCGGCCGGATGCTGGAGCTGTTCGGCGCGCGCGCGCAATCCGCCCTCGGCGTCGATCGCAGCCCGGAGATGCTTCGCCTCGCCCGCGCCAAGCTGGCGGATCGCGGCGTCGATCTGCGTCAAGGCGACATGTACGCACTGCCCCTCGACAGCGGCTCCGCCGACACCGTGATTCTCCACCAGGTGCTCCACTACGCGCAGCAGCCGGCCCTTGCGATCGCCGAGGCCGCGCGCCTCCTCGCCCCCTCCGGCGTGTTCTGCATCGTCGACTTTGCCGCGCATGATCATGAGGAACTGCGCAGCCGCGACGCCCACGCCCGGCTCGGCTTCGACGACGACCAGATCGCACGCTGGTTCGCCGCCGCCGGGCTGGATGGCGGCGCGGTGGACAGCCTGCCGGGCGATGTGCTCACCGTGAAACTCTGGCTCGGCCGCCGTCCGGCCGCCATCAAGGACCTCGCCGCATGACCTTCACCCTGAATCAGCTTGAGGAGGCGCGGCGCGCGCTCGACACGCCGCTCTTCGCCGATCTGGCCGGCGACGCCTCGATCTCCTTCGAGTTCTTCCCGCCCAAGACGGAGAAGATGGAGGAGACGCTCTGGTCCGCGATCCAGACGCTCGCCCCGCTCGGGCCGCGCTTCGTCTCCGTCACTTACGGCGCGGGTGGATCGACGCGCGAGCGGACCCATGCCACCGTCGCGCGTATCGTTCGGGAAACCGGCATTCCCGCCGCCGCGCACCTGACCTGCGTCGATGCCAGCCGCGCCGAAATCGACGAGATCGCCCGCGAATATTGGGCCGCGGGCGTCCGCCACATCGTCGCGCTGCGCGGCGATCCTCCGCGTGAGGGTGAGGCCTTCACCGCCCATCCCGAGGGTTATGCCAATGCCGCCGATCTGGTCGCTGGGCTGAAGCGGATCGCGCCCTTCGACATCTCGGTCGCAGCCTATCCGGAATGCCATCCGGACAAGAAGGATCTAGTCGCCGATCTCGACGCGCTGCGCGCCAAGAAGGACGCGGGTGCGGCGCGCGCGATCACCCAGTTCTTCTTCTCGCCCGAGGCCTTCTTCCGCTACCGCGATCAGGTCGCGGCGGCGGGGATCGATATCGAGATCGTGCCCGGCATCCTGCCCGTCTCCAACGTCGCCCAGACGAGGCGGTTCGCCGCGATGTGCAACGCCGCGATCCCCGCCTGGATGGACCGCCTGTTCGAGGGGCTGGACGACCACCCCGCCGCGCGCCAGCTGGTCGCGGCCACCCTCGCCGCCGAACTCTGCCGCCGCCTCTACGCGGGCGGGGTGCGGCACTTCCACTTCTACACGCTCAACCGCGCCGAATTGTCTTTCGCGATCTGCCACCTGCTGGGTGTGCGGGCAGGTGCGGCCATCAAGGAGATTGCGGCATGACCACCGCCGCAGACCGCTTCCGCGCCGAAGCCGCCAAGCGCATCCTGATTACCGACGGGGCCTTCGGCACCGAGATCCAGAATTGGAAGCTGGACGAGGCCGCCTATGCCGGCACCCTCGGCCTCAGCCACGACCAAAAGGGCAATAACGACATCCTCGCGCTCACCATGCCCGAGGTGCCGGCCTCCATCCACCGCGCCTATTTCGAGGCGGGGGCGGATATCGCCGAGACCAACACCTTCTCCGCCAACCGCATCAGCCAGGCCGATTACGGGGCGGAGCATCTGGTCCGCGAGATCAATGTCGAGAGCGCGAAGCTCGCCCGGTCGATCGCCGACGAGTTCGAGGCAAAGGATGGCCGGCCCCGCTTCGTCGCGGGCGCGCTCGGGCCGACCAACAAGACCCTCTCCCTGTCGCCGGACGTCAATGATCCGGGCTTCCGCGAGATCGATTTCGACACGCTGAAGGACGTCTATCGCGAGCAGATCGATGCGCTTGTTGAGGGTGGCGTCGACTTCATCCTGATCGAGACGGTGTTCGACACGCTGAACGCCAAGGCCGGCGTCATGGCTGCGATCGAGGCGGGCGAGGCGCTCGGCCGCGAGCTGCCGATCATGCTGTCAATGACGCTGACCGACCTTTCCGGCCGCAACCTCTCCGGCCACACGGTCGAGGCGTTCTGGCATGCGATCCGCCATGCCAAGCCGCTGACCATCGGCCTCAACTGCTCCTTCGGCGCGGAGCAATTGCGGCCGCATGTGAAGACGCTGAGCGGCATCTGCGATTCGCTGATCATGGTCTATCCGAACGCGGGTCTGCCGAACGAACTCGGCGCCTATGATGAGCTGCCGGAGACCACTGCGGGCCTCGTCAAGGAATGGGCCGATGCGGGGCAGGTCAACGTGCTCGGCGGCTGCTGCGGCTCGACCCCCGCCCACATCGCGGCGATCGCCGAGGCAGTGAAGGGCCTCCCCGCACGGCCCGTGCCGGTGCCGGAGGTGCGGACGCGGCTCGCCGGGCTGGAGCCTTTCACGATGGCGGCGTAGTTACGATCCTTCCCGGAACGGGGAGTGGGACCGCCGGCGCAGCCGGTGGTGGAGGGGGCTTTCAGCGAGCGAGACCCCTGCGGCGACCCCCCTCCACCATGCTGCGCATGGTCCCCCTCCCCGTTCCGGGGAGGATTTGAGAAGAACATATGACCCCCAACTCCACCGCCTTCGTGAATATCGGCGAGCGTACCAACGTCACCGGCTCCGCCCGCTTCAAGAAGCTGATCATGAACGGCGACTATGCCGCAGCGGTCGAAGTCGCGCTGCAGCAGGTGGAGGCGGGCGCGCAGGTCCTCGACGTCAACATGGACGAGGGTCTGCTCGACGCCCATGAGGCGATGACCACCTTCCTGAAGCTGATCCAGGCCGAACCCGACATCGCCCGCATCCCTGTGATGGTGGACAGCTCCAAGTGGGACGTGATCGAGGCCGGGCTGAAATGCGTGTCCGGCAAGCCGATCGTCAACTCGATCAGCATGAAGGAGGGTGAGGAGCAGTTCCTCCACCATGCCCGCAAGTGCATGGCCTATGGTGCCGCCGTCGTCGTCATGGCCTTTGACGAAGTAGGCCAAGCCGACACCCAGGCGCGCAAGGTCGAGATCTGCGAGCGGGCCTACAAGCTCCTCACCGGCATCGGCTTCCCGCCGGAGGACATCATCTTCGACCCCAACGTCTTCGCGGTGGCCACGGGGATCGAAGAGCACAACAATTACGGCGTCGACTTCATCGAGGCCTGCCGCGAGATCAAGGCGCGCTGCCCCCATGTCCACATCTCGGGCGGCCTGTCGAACCTGAGCTTCAGCTTCCGCGGCAACGAGCCGGTGCGGAAGGCGATGCACTCGGTCTTCCTCTACCACGCGATCCCCGCCGGCATGGACATGGCGATCGTTAACGCCGGCCAGCTCGACGTCTACGACCAGATCGAGCCGGAGCTGCGCACCGCCTGCGAGGACGTGATCCTCAACCGCGATTCCGAAGCCGGCGAGCGGCTGGTCGCGCTCGCCGAGCGCTTCCGCGGCACCGATGCCGTGGCGGAAAAGCAGGCGGCGGAATGGCGGGGCTGGGGTGTCGCCAAGCGGCTGGAGCACGCTTTAGTCAAGGGCATCGACGCCCATGTCGTCGAGGATACCGAGGAGGCGCGCCTTCAGTTCGCCCGCCCGATCGAGGTGATCGAAGGGCCGCTGATGGACGGCATGAACGTCGTCGGCGACCTCTTCGGATCCGGCAAGATGTTCCTTCCGCAGGTGGTGAAATCCGCCCGCGTGATGAAGAAGGCCGTCGCCCATCTCCTCCCTTTCATCGAGGCCGCGAAGGAGCCCGGCGCCAAGGGCAAGGGCAAGGTCATCCTGGCCACCGTGAAGGGCGACGTTCACGACATCGGCAAGAACATCGTCGGCGTCGTGCTCCAGTGCAACGGCTTCGACGTGGTCGACCTCGGCGTCATGGTGCCGTGGACGAAGATCATCGAGGCGGCGAACGAGAACGATGCCGACATGATCGGCTTGTCCGGCCTCATCACCCCCTCGCTGGACGAGATGGTGACGGTGGCCGAGGAGATGCAGCGGTCGAACATGACCATGCCGCTCCTGATCGGCGGGGCGACCACCAGCCGCGTCCACACCGCCCTGAAGATCGAGCCGGCGTACAAGGGTCCGGTCGTCCACGTCCTCGACGCCAGCCGCGCCGTCGGCGTCGCCACTACCCTCGTCTCCGAGACGATCCGCGACGATTACGTCGCCAAGATCGCCGCCGAGTACGAGCAGGTCCGCGTCGCCCGCGCCAATAAGGGGCAGAGCGCGCTGGTGCCGATCGCCGACGCGCGCACCAACGGCTTCGCGGCCGACATGGCGCTCAAGCCCGCCGCGCCCAAGCAGCCGGGCGTCCACGTCTTCGAGGACTGGGACCTTTCCGACCTGCGCGAGTATATTGACTGGACGCCGTTCTTCCGCGCCTGGGAGCTGGCGGGCAACTATCCCGCGATCCTGACCGACGAAGTGGTCGGTGAAAGCGCCACATCTCTCTTCGCCGACGCGCAGAAGATGCTGGACCGCATCGTCGAGGAGAAGTGGCTCACCGCGCGCGGCGTTGCCGGCCTGTGGCCCTGCCATCGCAATGGCGACGACATCTGGGTGCAGACCCGCCATTCGGACGACCACCGCAGCCCAGATGGGGCAAGCGTGCCCGAGCATTTCCACATCCCCGACCTCGACCGCCGCAACGAGGCGAGCGTGCGGCTGCCGATGCTGCGCCAGCAGATCGCCAAGCGCGAAGGGCGGGCCAATATGTGCCTGGCCGACTTCATCGACGTGCGCGGCGACTGGATGGGCGGCTTCGCGGTCGGCATCCACGGCATCGACCCGCATCTGGAGCGCTTCAGGGCGGCGATCGACGATTATTCGGACATCCTGCTCAAGGCCCTGGCGGATCGCCTGGCGGAGGCATTTGCCGAGCGGCTGCACAAGCATGTCCGCACGACGTTGTGGGGCTATGCCGAGGGCGAGCAGCTCGACAACAATGCCCTGATTCGGGAGCAGTATCGCGGCATCCGCCCGGCACCCGGCTATCCGGCTTGCCCCGAACACAGTTTGAAGCCCATCCTGTTCGAGATGCTGGGTGCCGAGGCGGCGACGGGGATCACGCTGACCGAGAGCTTTGCCATGCTGCCGACGGCGGCGGTCTCCGGCTTCTACTTCGGTCATCCGCAGGCCGAGTATTTCGGCGTCGCCCGCATCGGCCCGGACCAGCTGGAGGACTATGCCGCCCGCCGTGGCGTTCCGCTGGAGCAGGCCGAGCGCTGGCTACGCCCGAACCTCGACTGAGCGGGCGCGATCAGCAGCCGGCGTCGCGCCAGCGCCGCTTGGCACCACGACCTGTTATCGCCCCGATCACCCCCAAGCTGACCATCACGATCGTCCGGGTGGTTGGCGCCGGCACCTCAGCGGCGCTTGCCGGAGAAGTTTTGACGCGAGATGATGGCGGCTTTGCCATCCCGGTCTTTTCGGCGGCAGTGACGATCTGCGCCGCCTGGGCGAGCACCGGTAGCGCGAGGGACGTGACGAACAAGGCGGCGGCGATCTTCATGCAGGCTCCATTCGGCAAGGCGATGGTGCCCTGCCGTGTGCCACATCGCCGGTGGTGGCGGAGGCGACAGATCGGCTCCCCGGCGCGATGCTGCGACAAATCCGCCATTTACCACGACGAACCGAAAGTGCCCTGTCACGAAATAGACCGATCGGTATGGAACAAGGTGGCGCGAACGGGCATGATGCGCGTTGTGGCCGTCACATCCCTCTGGTCGAGGACATCCGCATGAGCATCACCATCAACGGGAACCCGGTCGACCTGCCCGGCGATCCACGCGTCTCGCTCCTGGATCTGCTGCGTGAGGACCTGCACCTCACCGGCACCAAGAAGGGGTGCAACCAGGGGGCATGCGGGGCCTGCACCGTGCTGGTCGATGGCGAGCGGATCCTGTCCTGCCTGGCTTTGGCCGTTCAATATGAGGGGCGCGAGGTCACCACGATCGAAGGCCTCGGCACGACGGGCGACCTCCACCCCCTCCAGCGCGCCTTTGTCGAGCATGACGGTTTCCAGTGCGGCTATTGCACCCCCGGCCAGATCTGCTCGGCGATCGGCATGGCGGCGGAGATCGGGCGCGGCGTGCCGAGCCACGTTACCGGCGACCTTGCCGCCACGACAATCGCCCTCAGCCATGACGAATTGCGCGAGCGGATGAGCGGCAATCTCTGCCGCTGCGGCGCGCATAACGGCATTGTCGACGCCATTTTCGAGACCTTCGGAGAAGGCGAACTGCAGGCGGAGGCGGCCGAATGACCCCCTTCACCTACGCCCGCGCCGCCGATCCTGCCTCTGCGCTTGCCGCCGCCTCGGCCGGTGCCCGCTATCTCGGCGGCGGCACCAACCTTGTCGACCTGATGCGCGAGACGATCGAGCGGCCCGCCGCTTTGGTGGATGTCACGAGCCTGTCCGCCGAGATCACCGAGACGGCGGAGGGCGGCGTCCTGATCGGGGCCGCCGCGCGCAACACCGCCATCGCGGAGCACCGCCTGATCCGCACTCGCTATCCGGCCTTGTCGCGCGCAATCGTGGCGGGTGCCTCGCCGCAGATCCGAAACATGGCGACCGCAGCCGGCAATCTGCTCCAGCGGACGCGTTGCGCATATTTCTACGACGACGAGGGTTCGGCCTGTAACAAGCGGCGGCCGGGTCAGGGCTGCGACGCGATCGACGGCTTCCATCGGATGCACGCGATCCTCGGCGCGTCCGACGACTGCATCGCGACCCATCCCTCCGACATGTGTGTCCCGCTGGCGGCGCTGGACGCCATCGTCCACCTCCACGGGCGAGACGGCGAACGCACCCTTCCGCTGACCGGCTTTCACCGCCTGCCCGGCGATCGGCCGGACATCGAGACCGAGCTGCGCCCCGGAGAGCTGATCACCGCGATCGAGCTTCCCGCCTCCCCGCTCGCCGCCCGCTCCACCTACCGCAAGGTTCGCGACCGGGCGAGCTATGCCTTCGCCTTGGTCTCCGTCGCCGCAGCGCTGGAGGTCGAGGATGGCCGCGTGAAGGACGTCCGCCTCGCCCTCGGCGGCGTCGCGCACAAGCCCTGGCGCGCGGAGAAGGCGGAGGCGGCACTGCGCGGGCAGCCGGCCAACCATGCCGCCTTCCTCGCCGCCGCCGATGCGGAACTGGCCGATGCGCGGCCGCTCCGCGACAATGGCTTCAAGGTCGAACTCGCACGGCGGACCATCGCCGCCGTGCTCGGCGAACTGGCGGGAGAGGTTGCATGAGCATCTACCAGGACGCCAAGCAGGCGGTGGGCGGCGTCGTTCAGGGCGCGATGGCCAAGGCGGTGGCGCTGGCACCCGACAGCTGGGTGCCGGGCGGCGTGCCCGATCCGCTGATCCGCCAGCAGCATGGCGAGATCGGCAAGCCCGTCTCCCGCATCGACGGCCCCCTCAAGGTCGCGGGCAAGGCGCGCTTCGCCGCCGAGTTCCCGATGGAGGGGATGGTCTACGCCGCGCTGGCCTACAGCACGATCGCCAAGGGTCGCATCGTCACGCTCGACACGGCTTTGGCGGAGGCGGCGCCCGGTGTCGTCGCCGTCGTCACCCACCGCAACATGCCCCGCCTCAACGCGCCGCCGCCCTTCATGTCGCAGCCCAAGGCCGCGTCCGGCGACGACATCCCGGTCATGCAGGACGATGTCGTCCACTGGAACGGCCAGCCGATCGCCATCATCCTGGCCGAAACGCAGGAGCAGGCGGACCATGCCAAGTCGTTGATCCACGTCAGCTACGCGGCGGAGCCGGCCACCACCGCCTTCGCCGATGCGCGGGCGGCAGGGACGCGGCAGGGCATGTTCCAGGGCGGCCCGCTTCGTGACGAGATCGGCGAGGCAGGCGAGGCGTTCGCCGCCGCGCCGCTCACGGTCGATGCGATCTACCGCACGCCGCGCCACAACCACAACGCGATCGAGCTTCACGCCGTCACCTGCGGCTGGGAGGGCGACACCCTGCGCGTCCACGATGCGTCTCAGTTGGTCGCGCATACCGCCTGGACCATCGCCGAGATGTTCGGGATCAAGGAGGAACAGGTCCTCGTCACCTCGCCCTTCGTCGGCGGCGGTTTCGGCGGCAAGTGCCTGTGGCAGCACCAGACGCTCGCGGCGGGCGCGGCGAAGGTGGTCGGACGCCCGGTGCGCCTCGTCCTCTCGCGCGAGGGCGTGTACCGCGTCGTCGGCGGCCGCAGCCTGACCGAACAGCGCGTGGCGCTGGGTGCGGACCATGACGGCAAGCTCAAGGCGCTGATCCACACGGGCGTCACCGCCAAGACGCCCGACAATGCCATGCCGGAGCCGTTCATCCTGCAGTCGCGCAGCGCCTATGCGTCGGAGACCGTCCTCCTCGACGTGCAGACCGTCGAAGTGGACATGCTCGCCAACACCTTCATGCGTGCGCCGGGCGAGGCGGTCGGCACCTTCGCCCTCGAATGCGCGGTGGACGAGCTGGCCGAGGCTCTCGGCATCGACCCGATCGAACTGCGCCTCCGCAACGAGCCGGAAAAGGATCCCACCACCGGCCTCCCCTTCTCCTCCTGCGATATCGTGAAGGCGTGGCGCGACGGCGCGGAACGCTTCGGCTGGGACCGGCGCAATCCTGTGCCGCGATCGGTGCGGGAAGGCGAATGGCTGGTGGGCATGGGCTGCGCGAAAGGCACCTATCCCTATCACCGGATGCCGGGCGGCGCGGCGCGGATCACGCTCACCCGCGATGGCCACGCCACCATCGACATCGCCGCGCACGAAATGGGCATGGGCACCGCCACCGCGCAGACCCAGGCCTCGGCCGACCGGCTCGGCCTCCCCGCCGAAGCGATCACCTTCAACTATGGCGATTCGACCCTGCCCGGCACTGTGCTGGCGGGCGGATCGCAGCAGACCGCGTCGATCGGCGCATCGGTGATCGCCGCCCATCGCGCGCTGGTGGCCCAGCTCCTGAAGCTGGCCGGCAACGACTCTCCGCTTGCCGGTCTCAAGGCCGAAGAGGTGGGCAGCTGGAACGGCGGCCTCGGCAAATACGACGATCCCGCGCGGCACGAGACCTATGCCTCGATACTCGCCCGCGCCCAGCGCGACAGCGTGGCGGTTGAAGCCGAGGCAGCGGCACCGGTCGAACTGCAGCACTGGTCGATGCACAGCCATTCGGCGATGTTCTGCGAGGTCCGCGTGAACGCCATTACCGGCGAGATCCGGGTCAGCCGCATCCTCGGCTCCTTCGACTGCGGGCGCATCCTCAACCCCAAGACCGCGACCAGCCAGTTCAAGGGCGGCATCATCATGGGCCTTGGCCTTGCGCTGATGGAGGAGACCGCCTTTGACGAGCGCAAGGGGCGGGTAATGAACGCCAACCTCGCCGATTATCACGTCCCCGTGCAGATGGACGTGCCGGAGATCGAGGTGATGTGGACCGACATCCCAGATCCGCACAGCCCGATGGGCGCGCGCGGCATCGGCGAGATCGGCATCACCGGCACCGGTGCCGCCGTGGCCAACGCCGTCTACAACGCGACCGGCAAGCGCATCCGCGACCTGCCGATCACGCTCGACAAGCTGCTCTAGCGTCGGACGGAGCGCATCGCCGCACCCGCCGCGAAGGGTGCGCCGGCGACCATCAGCAGGCTGACCGCCGCCAGCAGCTTCAGCGCCGCCGCGCTGTCGCTGCCGAGCGCGCCCGCCCCGAAGATCAGCACGGGAATGGTCAGCGGCAAAGCGAGCAGGCCGGTGAGCGCGCTCCCCCCGCCCAGGCCGCTGGTCAGCGCCGCAGTCACCAGCCCGATCGCGGCGAGCGCGGGCGTCCCGAGCAGCAGCCCCAGCTCGACCCGCATCAACCCCGCCCCGTCCAGGTTAAGCAGCCCGCCCGCGACCACCGCCGCGATCATCAGCGGCGGGCCGAAGCTCAGCCAGTGGGCCAGCAGCTTGGCGGCGGCGACCGTCTCATCCGGCACGCCGCGCAATGCAAGCTGATCGAGGATGCCCGCCTGCACATCGGCGGCGATCAGGCGATCGACCGGCATCAGCGCCGCTAACAGCGCCGCCATCCACAAGGCCCCGCCGCCGGTGCGGGAGAGCAGCGCGCCATCCGGCCCGACCGCAAAGGGAAACAGCACCGCGACAAGCAGGAAGAACATGACCGGCAGCACCGCCCCGCCGCCGGCTGCATGGCGGCGGAGGTCGCGACCGAGAATGGCGAGCACGATCCTCACCACGCGCCCAGCACGAGCGGCCGGGCGTCGGTGAGCGGCAGCGGCTGGTGCGTGGCGATCACCGCGATCCCGCCCCGGCCGCGATGCAAGCCGATCGCCCCGATCAGCCGCTCCGTCGCGATCGCGTCGAGGCCGTTCGCCGGCTCGTCCAGCAGCCAGATTGGCGCACCCGACACGATCGTCCGGGCGATCGCCGCGCGCCGCCGCTGTCCAGTCGAAAGGTAGCGCACCGGCGCGTCGGCCAGCCCACCGATCCCCATCGCGTCCAGCCCGCGCCGCACGTCGTGATCGTCGCGCCCGTCGATCCGCGCCCAGAACATCAGCGCATCGAACAGCGGCCTGTCCTCGTCCAACGCCGCGCCCTCGCCGGTCAGCGCCACCGCACCCTCGCGCTTCACCCGACCGGCGCTCGGCGGCAGCAGCCCCGCGATGATCCGCAGCAGCGTGGACTTGCCCGCGCCATTCGGCCCGGTGACGATCACCGCCCCGCCCGCCTGCACCTCCAGGTCCAGCCCGTCGAACAGCAGCCTGTCGCCACGCAGCGCCGCCAGCCCGCGGCAGGACAGCCGCGTCATCCCGCCTCGGCCTCCAGCGCGTGCATGTCGTCGTCGGACAGGCCAAAATGATGCCCGACCTCGTGGATCAGGATGTGGCTGACCAGTGTCTCCAGGCTCTCGCCCCCCTCGGCCCATTCGTCGAGGATGGCACGGCGATAGAGGTGGATCATGTCGGGCATCGCCGCGAAGTCGCTGACCGACTTATCGCCGACGGGACGGCCGGTGTAGAGGCCGGAGAGCTGGAACGGATCCTCGATCCCCATCTCGGCCAGCACGTCCTCGCCGGCGAAATCCTCGACGCGGAGGACAACGTCGCCGAGATGCGCGCGGAACGCCTCCGGGAGCCGCGCCATCGCGCCTCTTGCGATCGCCTCGATTTCCTCTGCGGTCGGCGCGAAGCGGGGGGTTTGACGGTCGTCCATGCTCCGGGCGACATAAGCGGACGATTATCCCCGCGCCAGAGGAGAGCAGGATGGCGATCGAGCGATTGAGCGATGAGGCGCGCGCGGCGGCGCTGAACGAACTACCGGACTGGACCTACGATGCAGAGCGGGATGCGATCACCCGCCGCTATACCTTCGCCGATTTCAGCGCGGCGTTTGGATTCATGGCGCGGGTGGCGTTGCTGGCGGAGAAGGCGGACCACCATCCCGAATGGTCGAACGTGTGGAACAGGGTGGACGTGCTGCTGACCACCCATGACGCGGGTGGACTGTCGGAGCGGGACGTGAAGATGGCGAGGGCGATCGACAGCCTCTCATCTTAGCCATCCCCGTGGGAGGGGAGTGTGGAGTCTTACGCCGCGTTGCCGATCGCCTTCTGCCGCCGCCGCTGCACCGAAGACCCGATCCCCATCGCCTCCCGGTATTTCGCCACCGTCCGCCGCGCGATGTCGAAGCCCTTGGCGGTCAGCAGTTCGACCAGCTTGTCGTCGGACAGGATGTCCTTGGCGCTCTCCGCCGCGATCAGCTTCGCGATGTGGCTCTTCACCGCCTCGGCCGAGATGTTCTCCCCGCCATCCGCCGCCTGGATGCCGCTGGTGAAGAAGTATTTCAGCTCGAAGGTGCCTCGCGCGCAGGACAGGTATTTGTTGGAGGTCACCCGGCTAACCGTGGACTCGTGCATCCCGATCGCCTCCGCCACGGTGCGTAGGGTCAAGGGGCGGAGGTGTTCGACGCCCTGGCGAAAGAACGCCTCCTGCTGCTTCACGATCTCGGTCGCGACCTTGACGATGGTCCGCGCGCGCTGGTCGAGCGCCTTGATCAGCCAGTTGGCGCTGGCGAGGCAGTCGGACAGCCAGGCGCGGCTCGCCTTGTCCTGCGGCCCACCCGACAGCTCGGCATAATAGGCGCGGTTGACGAGGACGCGGGGCAAAGTGGCGGCGTTCAGTTCGATCGCCCAGCCCTTCACCGTCTCGGCGATGAAGATGTCGGGGACGATCACGGTCGACTCGTCGCTGCCGAACTTCAGCCCCGGCTTCGGATCATATCCGCGCAGTTCGCGGATCATGTCGGCCATGTCCTCCTCGTCCACGCCGCAGATCCGGCGCAGGCGCGGGATCTCGCCGCGCGCGAGGAGATCGAGATTGGCGATCAGCGCCGCCATCGCCGGGTCGTAGCGGTCCGCCTCGCGCGCCTGAATGGCGATGCATTCGGCAAGGTCGCGCGCGCCGACGCCTGACGGATCGAAGCTCTGAACGACGGCGAGCACCTGCTCCACCGCGTCAAGATCGGTGCCGAGACGGCGCGCCACACCGTCGAGTTCGGCGGAAAGGTAGCCTGCCTCGTCGATGCGATCGATGATCTCGCCGGCGATGACCAAGGCCGCGCCGGACAGGACCTCGCCCGCCTGCGTCATCAAATGATCGTGCAGCGAGAGTTCCGGCCCGGCGAAGCTGTCGAAGTCGATCGCCTCGCCATCGCCGCCGCCGGTCGCGGGGCCGCTGTCGCGCGACGGCCCGGGCGCGTCGGCGGGGCTGTCGTGATGGAAGGTCTCGGCCACATAATCCGCGTCCAGCGGCGCGTCGGCGATCGCGTCGCCGGTCTCCAGCAGGGCGTCGGCGGTGACAGGTTCGTCGGGCAGATCGGGCCCGTCCTCGACGGGCGCCTCGCGCTCCTGGTCCCCCGCGTCCAGCAACGGGTTCTTGTCCAGCTCCGACGAGACGAAGCCTTCGAGTTCGAGATTGGACAGCGCCAGCAGCTTGATCGCCTGCTGCAGCTGCGGCGTCATCACCAGCGATTGCGACTGGCGGACGTCCAGGCGGGGGGCGAGCGACACCAGCTACACCGTCATGCCAGCGAAGGCTGGCATCGCTTGGCAACGGCACGCTTCATTCGACGCGATCCCAGCCTTCGCTGGGATGACGATGTGGCGGCAGGCATGACCCTGCCCCCGCGTCACAACGAAAAGCCCTCGCCCAGATAGAGCCGTCGCACGTTTTCGTCGGCGACCAGCGCCTCGGGCGTGCCCTGGAACAGCACCTTGCCGTCGTAGATGATGCAGGCGCGATCGACGATGTCGAGCGTCTCGCGGACGTTATGGTCGGTGATCAGAACGCCGATGTCGCGGCGCTTCAGGTCCTTCACCAGATCGCGGATGTCGGCGATCGAGATCGGGTCGATGCCGGCGAACGGCTCGTCCAGCAGCATGATCGACGGGTTCGCCGCCAGTGCGCGCGCGATCTCGCACCGCCGCCGCTCGCCGCCGGAAAGCGCCGTCGCCGCCACGTCGCGCAGGCGATCGATGTGGAACTCGCCGAGCAGCCGTTCCAGCCGCTCCTGCCGCCGCGCCTTGTCGGTCTCGACGATCTCCAGCACGGCCATGATGTTCTGCGCGACGGTCATGCCGCGGAAGATCGAGGTCTCCTGCGGCAGATAGCCGAGGCCGAGGATCGCGCGGCGGTACATCGGCAGGCCGGTGATGTCGTCACCGTCGAGGAGGATGCGCCCGGCATCCGGCTTCACCAGCCCCATCACCGAATAGAAGCAGGTCGTCTTGCCCGCGCCATTGGGGCCGAGCAGGCCGACCACCTCGCCGCGCGCTACGTCCAGGCTTACATCCGACAGCACCTGCCGCCCGTCATAGCCCTTGGCGATGGAGACGATCGACAGCCCCTGCGGCGCACCGGCACGGGGATGCGAGATATCCGGCCGCTCCAGCAGGGTTCCTTCAGGGCTCATATGCACGTCCTTACCGCCGACTGGCAGGCTTCGTGCATGGAGTAGGAGCGCCCGCCGCCCCGATCAAGCCGCTTGGCGCGAAACGGCCCGCGAACGATCGCGCACCATCGCCGCCGCCCGGTCGGTGGCGATGCGGGTGTCGGAGGCGAGCTTCTTCACTTCGCTCGCCACCACCGCAAAGCCGCGCCCTGCCTCACCCGCACGCGCCGCCTCGATCGTGGCGTTGAGCGCGAGGAGGTTGGTCTGCGACGCGATCGACCCGATCGCCGCCACGATGTCGGACAGCTGGCCCAGCGTCTGCTCCAGCTCGCGGCGCTGCGCCTCCAGCTCTTCCTGAAACGCCTCACCTTCATCCAGCCGCGCCTGCACCTCCTGCTCCAGCCGGACCTGCCCGCTCACGTCGCTGGCGAACTTGACGATTTTCTGCAGCCGGCCCTGCGCGTCGAAGATGGGATTGTAGGTCGCCTGGATCCACACGTCCCGCCCGTCGCGCGCCCGGCGCATGTAGCGCCCGCTGTCGAACTCGCCCCCGGCCAGCTTCGCCCAGAACCCTTGATACCCATCGCTTGCCGCCAATTCGGTGCTGCACAGGACGCGATGATGCTGCCCGATCAGCTCGCCGCGCCCATAGCCGAAGATGGCGAGGAAATTGCTGTTGGCGTCCAGAATGCGGCCGCCGAGATCGAACTCGATCACCGCCTGCGACCGGTCGATGGCGCGCACCTTGCCCGCCACCTCGGCGCGCACCGACTTATCGGCGGTGATATCGCGGGCCATCTTCAGCACGCGGATTGGCGCGCCGTTCGGCCCGAAGATCGGCGCGGAGGTCGCCTGCAGCCAGATCTCGCGCCCGCTCCTGGTCAGCCAGCGATACTCCCCCAGCTCGAACTCACCGCACCCGAGCCGCTCCCAAAACGCCCGGTACTCGGCGGACATTGCGTCGTCGGGGGTGCAGAACAGCCGGTGATGCCGCCCGATGATCTCGTCGAGGCGATATTCCACCAGTCCGAGCAGGGCCGCATTCGCCCAGGCGATCGTTCCATCCAACGCAAACTCGATCAGCGCCTGGGCACCGTCGCTCTCGCGCCACGGTGCCTCCCCACCGCCCCCGATCGGCAATGCCGAACCCATCTTCACAAACTCCAATACGTTTCACCTCTGGAATGAGGCCGATAGCTTAAGGAGCTGATAAGCACGGTGGATTGTCGGTGCCGGAGCGGCTACCCGCCACCCATGGCGTTGAACAAGCGATGCGATCTGGCGATCGTCGGCGGGGGGTTGTCGGGGGCGCTGATCGCCCATGCGCTCGCCCATCGCCGCCGCGACCTGTCGATCCGCCTGATCGAGCCGGGGCCGATCGGCGGCAACCATCTCTGGTCCTTCTTCGACAGCGACGTGGCGCATGGCGACCGCTGGATTGTGGCCCCGTTCATCGGTCATCGCTGGAAGGGGTACGATGTCGCCTTCCCCGGCCACCGGCGCCAGCTGAAGAGCAGCTACAACTCGATCCGCTCGCACGACCTCGCCGATCGGCTGCCCCGCCTGCTTCCGCCCGGTACGATCGTCACCGACGCCGCTACGGAGATGACGTCGAACGCCGTCACCCTGCAAAGCGGCGTAGTCATCGATGCGGGTGGAGTGATTGACGCGCGGGGCGCGGGCGACCTTTCTGCCCTCGATCTCGGCTGGCAGAAGTTTGTGGGTCAGGAACTGCGCCTCGCCGCACCCCACGCCCTCGAACGGCCCGTGTTGATGGACGCGACGGTGGCGCAGGAGGACGGCTACCGCTTCATCTATCTCCTCCCCCTCGCCCCCGACCGCATCTTCGTCGAGGACACCTATTATAGCGACGGCCCCGATCTCGATCGCGCCACCATCGCCTCACGCATCGCCGGCTATGCCGAGGCGCGCGGATGGACGGTGGCCGCCGTCGAGAGCGAGGAGGCCGGATCCCTGCCCGTCGCGATGGGTGGCGATTTCGACCGTCTCTGGGGCCATGACGGCGTCGCAAAGGCCGGGATGCGCGCCGGCCTCTTCCACCCCGTCACCGGCTATTCGCTGCCCGACGCCGTCCGCCTCGCCAGCCTGATCGTCCGCCTCGTCCATCTCGACGGCCGCTCGCTGCACGAGGTGACCCGCACCTATGCCGCCGCCCGCTGGCGCGAACGCGGCTTCTATCGCATGTTGAGCCGGATGCTGTTCCGCGCCGCCGAACCGAAGGATCGCTACCGCGTGCTCGAACGCTTCTACACCCTCTCCCCCGGCCTGATCGAACGCTTCTACGCCGCGCGCTCGGGTCCCCTCGACAAGGTTCGCATTCTGGCCGGCAAGCCGCCCGTGCCGATCGACGCCGCGATCCGGGCGATCCGCTCGTGAAGACGGCGGCGGTCATTGGTGCCGGCTTCGGCGGCCTCGCGCTGGCCATCCGCCTGCAGGCAGCGGGCATCCAGACCACCATCTTGGAGTCGCGCGACAAGCCGGGTGGGCGGGCTTACTATTGGGAGAAGGACGGCTTCACCTTCGACGCCGGCCCCACCGTCATCACCGATCCCGCTTGTCTGCGCGAACTCTGGTCGCTGACCGGGCATGAGATGGCGCGCGATGTCGATCTCGTGCCGATCACCCCCTTCTACCGCCTCAACTGGCCGGACGGGACCAACTTCGACTACACCAACGACGATCCCGCGCTGCAGGCGGAGATCGCCCGCCTGAACCCGGAGGACATCGCCGGCTACAAGCGGTTCCTCGACTATTCCGCCGGCGTGTTCCGGGAGGGATACGAGAAGCTCGGGCACGTCGCCTTCCTCGACTTCGCAGCGATGGTGAAGGCGGGGCCGGCGCTGGCCAAGTACCAGGCCTGGCGATCGGTCTATTCGATCGTCGCCAGCTTCGTGAAGAACGAGAAGCTGCGCGAGGCGCTGAGCTTCCACACCCTGCTCGTCGGCGGCAATCCGATGACGACCAGTTCGATCTACGCGCTGATCCACAAGCTGGAACGTGATGGCGGCGTCTGGTTCGCTAAGGGCGGCACCAACCGGCTGATCGCCGGCATGGCGGGACATTTCGAGCGGATCGGCGGCACCATCCGGCTGAACGACGCGGTGACGGCCATCGATGCGCTGGGTGACCGGGTAACCTCAGTCACAACCGCCAGCGGCTGGACCGGCGATTTCGACGCGATCGCCAGCAATGCCGACGTGGTCCACAGCTACCGCGACCTGATCCGCCATTCCACCCACGCCAGCCGCATGGCGCGCGGCCTGGAGAAGAAGCGCTTCTCGCCCTCGCTCTTCGTCGTCCATTTCGGGATCAGGGGGCGCTGGCCGGGCGTGCCGCACCACATGATCCTGTTCGGGCCGCGCTATCGCGGGCTGTTGGACGACATCTACGATCACGGCGTGCTGCCCGCCGACTTCTCGCTCTACCTCCACCACCCGACGGCCACCGACGAGAGCATGGCGCCGGAGGGGCATTCCACCTTCTACGCGCTCGCGCCCGTCCCGCATCAAGGCAAGCTGCCGATCGACTGGGGCGTGGTCGGCCCCGCCTATGCCGACCGCATCCTTGAGGAGGTGGAGCGCCGCGTCGTCCCCGGCCTGCGGGACCGCATCGTCACCCGCTTCCACTATGCGCCGAACGACTTCTCGGCCGATCTCAACGCCCATCTCGGCTCCGCTTTCAGCCTGGAGCCGCTGCTCACCCAAAGCGCCTATTTCCGGGTCCACAACCGCGATCCGGAGATCGGGAACCTCTATTTCGTCGGGGCCGGCACTCATCCAGGCGCGGGCATTCCGGGCGTCGTCGGCTCGGCCAAGGCAACGGCGAGGCTGATGATCGAGGATCTGCGGTGAGGGAGAGCCTCTTCATCCTCCCTGAGCTTGCTCGGGGAGGGGGACCGCTCGCGAAGCGAGTGGTGGAGGGGCGGCGGTGCAACCGCCCTTTGCAACGGCGGCCCCTCCACCAGCTTCGCTGGTCCCCCTCCCCAGCTTTGCTGGGGAGGATGTAGGCGGTGCGCTCCATCTGTGTCTTCTGCGGGTCCTCCCCCGGCTTCGACCCTGCCTACCGCGCCGCCGCCGAGCGCCTCGGCGCGGCGCTGGCGGTACGCGACATCACCCTCGTCTACGGCGGCGGATCGGTCGGCCTGATGGGCGTGGTCGCCGATGCGGCCCTCGCCAAGGGCGGCCGTGTCACCGGCGTTATCCCCGACTCGCTGGCGGCGCTTGAGGTCGAGCATCGCGGCCTCACCGAGCTGATCCTCACCGGCTCGATGCATGAGCGCAAGGCGATCATGGCCGATCGCGCCGATGGCTTCATCGCCATCCCCGGCGGCATCGGCACGCTGGAGGAGCTGTTCGAGATCTGGACCTGGGCGCAGCTCGGCGACCATGCCAAGCCGGTCGGTCTCCTCAACGTCGCCGGCTTCTACGATCCCCTGCTCCGCTTCCTCGACCATGTCGTCCGCCAGGGTTTCCTGAAGATCGAGCACCGCGATCTGCTGCAGGTCGAAAGCGAGGTCGGCCCTCTGCTCGACAAGCTCGCCGACTATGTCCCGCCGGTCCTCGACAAGTGGATCGACGATGGGGAACGCTGACCGCGCCGCCCTCGTCGCTTTTGCGCGGGACAGCATAGCGGTCGGGTCCAAGTCCTTCGCCGCCGCCTCGAAACTCTTCGACCCCGGCGTGCGCGAGCGGGCCTGGCTGCTCTACGCCTGGTGCCGCCGCTGCGACGATCTCGCCGACGGACAGGTCGCCGGCCACGGCCATGAGACGGTCGAGGACCCGGCGGCACGGCTGGCCGAGATCCGCGACCTTACCGAACGCGCCCTCGCCGGCGAGCGGACCGGCGATCCCGCCTTCGACGCCCTCGGCGTCGTCGCGGCGGAGACCGAGATGCCGCACCGCTTCGCCCTCGATCTGGTGGAGGGTTTCGCCCTCGACGCCGCCGACTGGCGCCCGCGCTCCGAGGACGATCTCTACCGCTATTGCTACCATGTCGCGGGCAGCGTCGGCTGCATGATGGCGGTGGTGATGGGTGTTTCGCCTGAGGACGAGGACACGCTCGACCGCGCCTGCGACCTCGGCCTCGCCTTCCAGCTCGCCAACATCGCCCGCGACATCGGCGAGGACGACGTCGCCGGCCGCTGCTATCTGCCGGTCGACTGGCTGGTCGAGATGGACATGCCGCCCGGCGAGCACATGAAGCCCTTCTACCGCAAGCGCCTCGCCGTCCTCGCCAAGCGCCTCGCCACACGCGCGGAAGCCTTCGAGTCCAGCGCCCGCATCGGCGCCACGCGCCTCCCCTACCGCTCCGCCTGGGCAGTGCTCGCGGCTGCCGGCATCTACGGCGGCATCGCCCGCGAGGTCGCCGCACGCGGCGAACGCGCCTGGGACACCCGCGTCGTCACCAGCAAGGCCGCCAAGCTCGGCTGGATCGCCAAGGCGGCGGGAGAGGCGCTGCGCCCGCCGAGCGGGAAGGCGCGGCCGTCGGGATTGTGGACCCGCCCGCGCTGACCGCCGATCGGCTTACGGGTACAAGTCCACGACCTCAGCCTCGGGCAGCGCGGCCTTCACCAGCAGCGAACGGTGGCATCCGCCAGGCTCCCGCTCGAAACAGAGCAGCGCAGTCGGCTGCTCCGCCGCCATGTCGCGGAGCTGCGCCGCCTGCAGCGCCGCTTCCGCCGTATCCAGTTGCGCCGCATAGACCCGTTCGAGCGTGGCCTGATCGCCCTTCCGCGCCGCTTCGCGGCCTTCCGGCGGCGTGCCGAGCGCCTTCAGCCCGACATAGCCGATGCCCGCCTCCCGCAGTCCGTTGGCAAGGATGTTCTTGGAGAAACCCGGTCGCCGCGACAACGGCACAGCCCGGATGTCCGCCAGCAGGGTCACGCCCGCTCCCTGCAAAGCGGCGATCAGTTCGTTCTGCGTGGCGGCTTCATAGCCAATGGTGAAGATACGCACCTTGAAAGCCGCCGTCAGCGAAAGGCGGTTGGGATATCGCCTGCATCGAAGCTGCGCGACCAGACTATGCCCGATCGCTGAAGCCGCGCCGGACGGCCGACGTAAACCGCGTTTTCCTCTTCGAGCCGCCCGAGCACGAGGCTGCCCTGCCCGACGATGCTGCCTGCCGCGATGTAGCTCCCCTTTGCAACCCGCGCGCCTTGGCCGAGCCAGACATGGGGCCCGATGGTAACATCCTGCCCCTGGTTGATGCGTTCGCCGTTTTGCCGGTCGAAGATCCCGTGGGAATCGGATGTGCGCAGCTCCACCTGCTTGGCGAACATGCAGTCGTCGCCGATCAGCAAGCTCCGCCCCTCCCTCGCAAGACCGAAGCCGTGCCGCCAACTCGCCCCGCTTCCAAAGACCATCAGGCTGTTACAGTCGTCCGCAGCGAGGAACACGTCCTCCAGCACGACCTGGGGGCCGATCAGAACGGTACAATTGTCGCCGCCGATGTAGATCCGGCCGCGATCGATCCGCACGCCGGGTGCGATCGCCAGCAAGGCGTTGGTCCCGCGGACGATGATCCTGACCTTGCTTGATATCGAGGCTTCGCTGCTGATCAGGACCATGCCCTGGGGGTTGCCCGCGCGCCATCGCTCTTCGCTTTGCACCGCATCGCCGTTGACGAACCAATCGATCGACGGAACGCCTTCCATCCCGGCCAGCCGTTCGCGAATGCTCGCGCGGCGCTCAGCAATCCGCGGGTCCGGCACCGCCCGAACGAGCACGTCCGGTGCGGCCGCTACCAGGTCCTCCCTTCCGGCTGCAGCGAGGGGCTCGGCAACAGGTTCCGGAGCGGGCGCCGCCCGGCCCGCTTGGGCGTCGCGGAGCACCCCCAGCCGCCGCTTGAGCAAGGAGGCCTTCGGCGCCCACAGGAACCCGAAGCTCACCGTACCGCCCTTCGTCTCTACCGCATGATGCAAGCGGTGCGCCTGCACGATCCGCTTCAGATAGGCCGATCGCGGCACGATGCGGTGGGGCAGGCGGTTGTGGACCAGCCAGTCGTGGAAGCCGAAATAGATCGCCCCATAAGCCGCGATTCCTGCCCCGATCCAGGCCCAGCCCGGCCACCAGCCGAGTTGCACTCCGCCCAGCAGCATGACGATCGAGGGGATCGCGAAGATCACCGCATAGAGGTCGTTCAGTTCCCAATGGCCCTTACGCGCCCGATGATGGCTGGCATGCAGGAACCAGCCCGGCCCATGCATCACCCAGCGGTGCATGACATAGGCGAATCCCTCCATGAACAGGACGGTCGCAAGGAACAGGGCAAGGCCAGCGTACCAGGGCATCGCCGGCATATAGCCCTCCCTTGCTGCACATGCGAGCCGCACTGGCAATCGCCGCGCGCCTGTGCTTTAGCCCCACGCAACTCTTTCGCAGCCTCGGGGAACCTCTACCCATGAACATCCACGAATATCAGGCCAAGGAACTGCTCGCGAAGTTCGGCGTCGCGATCCCCGCCGGCTATGCCGCGATGACCGTGGACGAGGCGGTCGAGGCCGCCGGCAAGCTCCCCGGGCCGCTCTACGTCGTGAAGTCGCAGATCCACGCCGGCGGCCGCGGCAAGGGCAAGTTCAAGGAACTCGGCCCCGATGCCAAGGGCGGCGTCCGCCTATCCAAGACCCTGGATGAGGTTCGCGCCAACGCCACCGACATGCTCGGCAACACGCTCGTCACGATCCAGACGGGTGAGGCCGGCAAGCAGGTCAACCGCCTGTACATCACCGACGGCGCTGACATCGCCAAGGAATACTACCTCTCGATCCTGGTCGATCGCGCCACCAGCCGCATCGCCTTCGTCGTGTCGACCGAGGGCGGCATGGACATCGAGGCGGTTGCCCATGACACGCCCGAGAAGATCGAGACCTTCTCGGTCGATCCGGCCGAGGGCTTCATGCCGCATCACGGCCGCGCCGTCGCCGCCGCGCTGAAGCTGACCGGCGACCTTGGCAAGCAGGCCGCGAAGACCGCCGAGCAGCTCTACAACGCCTTCGTCGCCACCGACATGTCGATGCTGGAGATCAACCCGCTGGTGCAGACGGTGAACGACAAGCTCCTCGTCCTCGACGCCAAGGTCTCCTTCGATTCGAACGCCCTCTATCGCCACAAGGATGTCTTCGCGCTCCGCGACGAGACCGAGGAGGATCCGGCCGAGGTCGAGGCGTCGAAGTACGACCTCGCTTATATCAAGCTGGACGGCACGATCGGCTGCCTCGTCAACGGTGCGGGCCTCGCCATGGCGACGATGGACATCATCAAGCTGAACGGCGCGTTCCCGGCCAACTTCCTGGACGTCGGCGGCGGCGCTTCGAAGGAGAAGGTGACGGCGGCGTTCAAGCTGATCCTCTCCGACCCGGCGGTCGAGGGCATCCTCGTCAACATCTTCGGCGGCATCATGCGCTGCGACATCATTGCAGAGGGCATCATCGCCGCGGCGAAGGAAGTGAACCTGCAGGTTCCGCTGGTCGTCCGCCTGGAGGGCACCAACGTGCAGGAAGGCAAGGACATCCTCGCCGGCTCCGGCCTGCCGATCATCGCCGCCAACGACCTGGGCGACGCGGCGAAGAAGATCGTTGCCGAGGTCAGCAAGGCGGCGTGATCTAGGGGGCGCCCGCCATCAGGCGGGCGCTCTTACTACCTCAAGGCACAAGCAGCGTAGCTGCGTTGTAAAGTCACCTCATCACCCGTTCGTCCTGAGCGAAGTCGAAGGACGGGTAAGACGCGATCGGCTTTGACCCCGTGCTTCGACTTCACTCAGCACGAACGGATCGAGGATCGTCCTACGCCACCGGCGGGATCTGCGCCGGATAGCTTGGGATCGCGTCGCTGACCAAGCCCCAGGCCGGCTTCTCGCTTGTCCAGATCGTCGCCTCCGGCGCGGCGATCGACGGATCGTCCAGCGTTCCCGCCCGGAAGAACATCAGATGCGGGCGGGCCAGCGCCTCGCTGGTCACCGGCGTGCCGCAGGCCGGGCAGAAGCCGCGCCGCATCTCGTTCCCGCTATCCGCCACGGCGCCGTGGTAAGAAAGGTCGCCGGTGAGCGTCACCTTGTCGGCCGGAAAGCACACGTTCACCGTCGCCGTGCCGCCGCCGAGATACTGGCAGAGCCGGCACCAGCAGGTCCTGACCGCCAAGGGTGCGTCCACGTCCACCGCGTAGCGGACCGCCTTGCAGAGGCAGCCGCCGGTGATCACGCGCCGACCGTTTCCAGCAGCCCTTCGAACAGCCGCCGGCCATCGCTGCGGCCATGCGCCGCCTCGATCATCCGTTCGGGATGCGGCATCATGCCCAGCACATTGCCCGCGTCGTTGAGGATACCGGCGATGTCGCGCGCGGAGCCGTTGACCTTCTCGGCATAGCGGAACGCAACCCGCCCCTCGCCCTCGATCCGGTCCAGCGTCTCCGGATCGGCGGTGTAGTTGCCGTCGTGATGCGCGACCGGAATGGTGATGGCCTCGCCCGCGTCATAGCGGCTGGTGAACATCGACTGGCTGTTCTCGACGGTCAGCGCGACGTCGCGGCAGACGAAGTTGAGGCCGGCGTTCCGCATCAGGGCGCCGGGCAGCAGCCCCGCCTCGGTCAGCACCTGAAACCCGTTGCACACGCCCAGCACCGGTACGCCGCGTGCCGCCGCCTCCGCCACCGCGCGCATCACCGGCGACCGCGCCGCCATCGCGCCCGAACGGAGATAGTCGCCATAGGAGAAACCGCCCGGCACGCCGATGAACCCGACGTCACGGTCCAGCTCTGTCTCCTTGTGCCACACCATCTCCGGCGCGCGGCCCGTCACCGCCTCGATCGCGGTGGCGAGATCGCGGTCGCAGTTCGAACCCGGGAAGACGATGACGGCGGACTTCATGGCGCTGCCTCCTACTTCGCCGGATGCTCGATGCGGAAATTCTCGATGACGGTATTGGCCAGCAGCTTGCGGCACATCTCCTCGACCTGCCCCTCAGTCACGCCCTCTGCGAGGTCCAGCTCGATCATCTTGCCCGCGCGCACGTCGTTGACGCCGGTGAAGCCCAATCCGTCGAGCGCCTGGTGGATGGCCCGGCCCTGCGGGTCGAGCACGCCGCCCTTCAAGGTGACGTAGACGCGGGTCTTCATGGCAGCCTCGGGGTCAAATCGTGGATGGCCCGCCCTATGCGTCAGGCGAGCCGCCTGGGCAAGGCGGGAACGGGCGGCGGCCCGCGCCGTTCATCCCGGAGCCGGCCCGCTTCGAAGGACTCGAATGACCGACATCAGCAACGCCGTCGACGATCTGCCCGGCTGGGCACAGGGCCTGATCGCCGTAGCAGCGGCGGTCGCGATCGTGCTGATCGCCCACCGCATCTTCTTCTTCATCGCAAAGCGCGCGGCGGCGCGGACGGCGACACAGACCGACGACATCTTCGTTCAGCGCCTCCGCCGCCCGACCCGCTGGCTGCTCGTCGCGATCGCGCTCACCGTGGTGCAGCCCGGCCTCGACCTGCCGAACCGCTGGGAGAATATCTGGCGGCTGCTCGCGGGGCTGACCGTGCCGGCACTGTTCGGCTGGCTGATCGTCGCCGTGCTCAGCGCGACCAACGACACCATCCAGGTCCGCGCCGATATCAGCGTCGCTGACAATCTGCGCGCGCGAAGGCGGCGGACGCGCGCCGCGATCCTGCATCGCATCGCGCTGTTCGTTGTGATGATGCTGACCTTCTGCCTGATGCTGATGAGCGTCCCTGCCATCCGCACCATCGGCGTCACCCTCGCCGCCTCTGCCGGTCTGGCGGCACTCGCGGTCGGCGCCGCCGCGCAGCCCGCGCTCAAGAACCTGATCGCTGGCCTGCAGATGGCGTTCACCGAACCGATCCGCATCGACGACGTGGTGATCATCGACGCGGAATGGGGCCGGATCGAGGAGATCCGCCTGACCTATGTGGTCGTCCGCATCTGGGACGACCGCCGCCTCGTCGTCCCCGTCTCCAAGTTCCTGGAGGAGAGCTTCCAGAACTGGACGCGGGAGACCAGCCAGCTGATGGGCTCGGTCTTCTGGCACCTCGATCCCGCCGCCGACATCGCCCGCATCCGGGAGAAGGCGGGCGAGCTGATCCAGGCCAACCCGCGTTGGGACGGCCGCTTCTGGAACGTGCAGGTGACCGACAGCAAGCCGGAGACGATCGAGGTGCGCGGGCTGATGACCGCCAAGGACGCCGGCACCGCCTTCGACCTGCGCTGCGACATTCGCGAGGGCGTCTTCGCCTTCATCCGCGAGGAAATGCCCGAGGCCCTGCCGAGGCGGCGTCAGGAGATCTTCAACGCATCCTCCCCCGGAGGGGGAGGGGGACCGCCGAAGGCGGTGGAGGGGTAGTCGCAACAAGCGAGCGGTTCGTGCGTGGAGACTACCCCTCCACCAGCCTGCGGCTGGTCCCCCTCCCCTCCCAGGGGAGGATCATCACGAAGCCACCGCCTCCACTCGATCATTCGCCGCAACTGGCGCGGCGCGCAGGACGTCGGTGAAACTGCGCATCCACCACATCACATCCTCGGCCTCGATATTGTCCATCATCGACCGCCAGCGCCTCACCCGCTCCTCGCGCGGCATGCGCAGCGCGACCATGATCGCGTCGGACATCTCCTCGGCGGAATAGGGGTTCACCTGCACCGCCTCGGTCAGCTGCGCGGCGGCCCCGGCAAAGCGTGACAGGATCAGCACGCCCGGATCCTCCGGGTCCTGCGCGGCGATATACTCCTTGGCGACGAGGTTCATGCCGTCGCGAAGCGGCGTCACCAGCCCGATCTTCGCCGCACGGTACACGCCCGCCAGCTCGATCCGCGCATAGCCCTGGTTGACGTAGCGGATCGGCACCCAGTCGAGATCGGCATAGGCCCCGTTGATCCGCCCGGCGAGGCCCTCCAGCGCGGTTCTGATCTTCTGGTAGCTTCCGACTTCCCCGCGCGAGGGAGGCGCAATCTGGAGAAGGAAGATCTCCTTCCGCTCCTCGGGATGCTCCCGCAGGAAGCGTTCGTAGCCGAGGAAGCGCTCCTCCAGCCCCTTGGAATAATCGAGCCGGTCGACCCCGACGATCATGTCGCGCCCGACCGCGCTGTCGCGCATCTGGCGATAGGTCAGCCGCGCGCGGGGGCTGGACGCCAGGGCCGTGAACTCCTTGGCGTCGATGCCGATCGGACAGACGATCGCCTTCACCACGTGGTCGCCGAGGATCAGGTCGTCGCCATCCGCCCGCGCGCCCATCTCGTCCACGACGAAGTTGTAGAAGCTGTCGCGCCACTCCTCGGTGTGGAATCCGATCACGTCATAGGCGAACATCGTCGCCACCAGCTCCTCAGCCTCGGGAAGGGTCGAGAGCAGGCGGCGCGGCGGCCAGGGCGTGTGGAGGAAGAAACCGAGGCGGTTGTTCAGCCCGCGCTTCCGCAACTCCTGCCCGAGCGGGAGAAGGTGGTAGTCCTGCACCCAGACCAGATCGTCCGAGTCGATCAGCGGGTAGACCGTATCCGCGAACCGCTCGTTGACCCGCTGATACCCGCCTGCAAAGCCGCGCTCATATTCGGCGAGGTCGATGCGATAATGGAACAGCGGCCATAGCGTGCGATTGGCGTAGCCGTTGTAATATTCCTCGATATCCTGCTCTTCCAGGTCGACCGTGGCGGTCGTCACGCCATCCTGCTTCTGGAAGTTGATATGGCCGGTGAAATGCTCGGTCGCCTCGCCCGACCAGCCGAACCAGATCCCGCCGTTTTCCCGCAATGCCGCCGTCAGCGCGACCGACAAGCCGCCCTGCGCGCCGGATTGCGATCCCGTGCTCGCCGACACGCGGTTGGAGATGATGATGAGCCGGCTCACCGGACGGCGCTCCACGGAATGCTGAGCAGGCTGGCACAGTTGATCATGCCGACCAGCGAATAGGTTTGCGGGAAATTGCCCCAGAGTTCGCCGGTAATCGGGTCGATATCCTCCGACAGCAAGCCGGATGCGGTGCGCCGTGTCAGAACCTCCTCGAACAGAGCGCGCGCATCATCCTTGCGCCCTGTCATCCACAGCGCCTCGATCAGCCAGAACGTGCAGACGTTGAACGCCGTCTCCGGCAGGCCGAAATCGTCCTCCGTCGCATAGCGAAGCATGTGCGACCCGCGCCGCAGCCCCTCCTCGACGGCCGTCAGCGTCCCCTGGAATCGGGGATCGTCGGGCGAGAGGAAGCGCAGGTCGAGCAACTGGATCAGGCTGGCGTCGAGGTCGTCGCCGCTGAACGTCGCCGACATGCGGTTGGTTTCGGGCCGCCAGGCATTGTCGAGGATGCTCGCCCGGATCTTCTCCGCCCGGTCGGCCCAGAAACTCGCTTTGTCGCTCAGGCCCAGCATCTCCGCACCCTTCGCCAAACGGTCGCATGCCGCCCAGCACATCGCCGAGGAGTAGGTGTGGACGCTCTGGCGCGTGCGCAGCTCCCAGAGGCCGGCATCCGGCTGGTCATGGTACTTCCACGCCCGCTCACCGACCCGCTCCAGCGCCTCGAAGTCCTCGATCCCGGCCATGCGGTAGAGCCGCTGGTCAATGAAGGCGTGGACGTTGCACAAGACGATCTGGCCATAGGCATCGTGCTGGATCTGCTCATAGGCCTGATTGCCGACGCGCACCGGCCCCATGCCGCGATAGCCCGGCAGGTCGGGGGCGATCTTCTCCTCCAGCACCGCCTCGCCCAGCACGCCGTAGAGCGGCTGGATATGTCCCCCTCGCGCATTGTCGACGATGTTGCGGAGATAGCCGAGATACCCCTCCAGCACGTCGAGCGCGCCCAACCGGTTGAGCGCCTGCACCGTGTAATAGGCGTCGCGGATCCAGCAGTAGCGATAGTCCCAGTTCCGCTCCGAATTGGCATGTTCGGGAACCGAGCTGGTGAGCGCCGCGACGATCGCGCCCGTCTCCTCGTGCTGGCACAGCTTCAGCGTGATGGCGGAGCGGATCACCACGTCCTGCCATTCGGGCAGGATGGCGAGGCCGCGGACCCAGTGCTGCCACTCGCGCACCGTGTCGCTCAGCATCCGGTCGAGCGTGTTGGCGAGGTCGCCGACGAAGCTCTCGTCCGGCCCTAGGAAGAAGTGCAGCGGCCGCTCGACCCGGAAGAGGCTCTCCTCCTCGACATAGCCGACCGGCGCGGTGGTGCTCAGCCGCAGCGCCAGCTTGCCGGAGACGAAGCGAAGATGGTTGGACCCGCCGACCTGCGTGCTGCAGCTGTTGCCCCAGCCGCAGGTCGGGCGCAGGCGGACGCGGATGCGCGGGCTCCCCGCCACCGGCCGCACGATCCGCGCGAAGGCCGTCGGGCGATAGACGCGCCCGTCATGCTGGAACCGGGGGCAGAAATCGATGACTTCGACGGCGTTCCCGGCCTTGTCGGTATGGCGGGAGACCAGGATCGCCGTATTACGGAAATAGCTCTGCTCAATGCTGGCGGAGTCCTCCAGCTCGATCGACCAGTACCCGTCCGCCGGCTCCTCGCCGCCCAGCAGCGCGGAGAACAAAGGGTCGCCATCGACGCGCGGGACGCAGCCCCAGATGAAGGTGCCCTTCCGGTCGATCAGCGCGCTGACCTGGCAATTGCCGATCGGCCAGAGGTCTAGGTCCGCGCTCATGCCGCCGCCCGCGCGAAGGCGTCGAGCCAGCCGAGCGTCGCCGCAACATCGTCCAGCCGGTAGCGCGCACCCGTGGCGCGCGCCGGACCGACGAGGATTCCCGCGCCGCCCATCGCCTCCGCCTGTACGAAGGCGGGTTCGTCGGTAAGGTCGTCGCCGATGAACACCGGTCGCGTGCCCGCCATGCCCGCCCCCTTCATCATCGTCGCCAGCGCCGTGCCCTTGTCGCCGCCGGCCACCCGCAGCTCGATCATCATCTTGCCGGGCTGCAGGTGCAGGCCCGCCTCGGCCGCCATCGCCTCCGCCAAAGCATGTGACGCCGCCTCCGCCTCGGGTACGAGCCGGTAGTGAAAGCCGAGGCCGAACGGCTTTTCCTCGATCACCACGCCGGGATTGGCCGCACCGAAGGCCCGCGCGCGCTCGGTCAGGGCGGCGAGGGCAGCGGGCCTTTCCGGCACCGTCAGACGTCCGTCCGCCCCGCGAAGCTCCAGCCCGTGGCTTCCGCTCACCGAGATGCCTTCCGGCCCGAGATGGCGGTCGATCGCCTCGATCGCCCGCCCGCTGACGATCGCCAGCCGCCCCTCCATCGCCCGGCCCAGTCGCGCGACCAGCAGGCGAAGCGCGTCATCGACCCGCACGTCCTCCGGCCGGGGCGCGAGATCGACGAGCGTCCCGTCGAAGTCGAGGAACAGGCTCGCGCCGTTCAGGAGGTCGTCGGGCGGCGGCGGCAGATCCTGCATGAAAGGGGTAAAGGCAGGAGGCCGAGGATCGTTCCATTGCGCCCATAACCGTCCCTTTCGCCGGATCGCCGGTGATGGCACACCCGTCTCATGCGCACTCTCCTCGCCCTCGCCTTCACCCTCGCTACACCCGCTCTGGCCGCGCCGGCGAAGACCCCGTCCGAGATCGTCGCCGCCGCACCCGCCGCCGACTGGCGCGACATTCCGGCCGACGACCTGATGGTCATGGACCTCGCCAGCGGTCGCCGCGTGGTGATCGCTCTCGCCCCCGCGTTCGCGCCGGTCCACATCGCCAACATCCGCGCGCTGGTGCGTGGAGGCTGGTTCGACAGCAACGCCATCATCCGCGTGCAGGACAATTACGTCACACAATGGGGCGGTGCCGACCCGAAGCGGCCCGCTCCGGCAGGCGTCACACCGACCCCGCCGGCCGAATACGAACGCCCACTCGAGGGCCTGAAGATCACCCCACTCGGCTCGCCCGACAGCTATGCGAAGACCGCCGGCTTCGCAGGCGGATGGCCGGTCGCGAGCGACGGGAAGAGCGCCTGGCTTCCCCATTGCTACGGCATGGTCGGCGTCGGCCGCGACATGCCGCCGGATACCGGCACCGGCGCGGAACTCTACACCGTCATCGGCCACGCGCCCCGCAACCTCGATCGCAACATCGCACTGGTCGGCCGGGTGATCGACGGCATGGACGCGCTCTCCGCTCTGCCGCGCGGCACGGCCGAGATGGGCTGCTACGCCGACCCGAGGGAGAACACCGGAATTACCCGCGCCCGCCTCGCCAGCGACATGCCCGCGTCGGAACGTCCGCGTTATCAGCTGCTTGCGACCGACACCCGCACCTTCGCCACCTACCTCCACGCCCGCGCCAATCGCGGCGACGGCTTCTACATCCGAGCGGCCGGCGCGGTGGACATCTGCAACGCTCCCGTCCCCACCCGCCCTGCGCCGTAGAACCAGCACGGAATAATATCGCGCCGTCGGGCGTAGACGGCGCATGGCAATGACCGAGGACGATTTCGACGTGGTGCCGCATCTCGGCAGCATGCGGCGCTATGCGCTGGTGCTGACACGCGATCGCCATACCGCCGACGATCTCGTCCACGACACGCTGCTGCGCGCCTTCGAAAAGGCGGATACGTTCCGGACCGGGCGGTCGCTGCGCAGCTGGCTGCTCAGCATCGTCCACAATTCGTTCGTGAGCGGCCTGCGTCGCGAACGCGCGCAGCAGCGGCGCGACACCGCCTTTGCGGAGATCCAGAGCGAGGCGGTGGACGGCGATCAGGAACAGGCCGTCCGCCTGCGCGAACTCGCCGCCCGCTTCGCCGAACTGCCCGAAACGCAGCGCGCCACCCTTCATCTCGTCGCAGTCGAGGGGCTGAGCTACGCCGAGGCCGCCGCCGCGTTGGAGGTGCCGATCGGCACGATCATGTCGCGCCTCAGCCGCGCCCGCGCCCAGCTCCGCGAGCCGGAGGAGACCGGCCGGGGCAAACTGCGCCTCGTCCAGGGCCGCGACGATGGCTGAAAGCATCGCTCAGGCCGAGATCGACGCCTATGTCGATGATGAGCTGGACCTCAGCCGCCGCCTCGCCGTCGAGACCTATCTCGCCGCCCATCCGGCCGAGGCGGCGCGGATGATGCGCGACGCCGGCAATCGCACCGGCCTGCGCATGCTCCTCGACGGGGCGCTGGGCGAGGCGCGCCAACCGGACACCACGCTCGCGCAGCGCCTGACCCGCAAGCTCGAACGCCGCAGGCTGAGCCTGTGGCGCCGCCCGGCCGGAGGCGCTGCCGTGTTTGCCGCCGCCGCCGCTCTCGCTGTTACCATGGTCCCGATCCCGGCGGTTCAGGCCAACCCGCCCGCCTATGTCGCGGACGCCGTGCAGGCCTACCAGACCGGCCTCCTCCGCCGTGCGATGGTCTCCCAGGTCGAAACGGTCAGCCTCGACGCGCCGGACATCATGCGCCGGACCAGCATCCGCATCCCGCGCCTGCCGGCCGAATGGACGATCACCGACGTGCAGATCTTCCCCTCGGACGAGGGGCCCGCACTGCAGATCATGGTCCGCACGCCGACGGATCGCCCGATCTCCATCTTCGCCGTCCACGCCCACAGCGATGCACCGACCTCGCCCGTCACCATGCGGCATGGCGACAAGTCCGTCGCCTATTGGCGTACGGGCAGCACCTCCTATGCGCTGACCGGCATCGAGGCGCCCGAGGCGCTGGACGTCGCGGCCGACGACCTTGCGGACAATCAGGCACTCTGACGAATGCACATCGATCTTGGGAAGGGCGGGCCTGACCGCGTTCAGGCCGATGTCGCCGTCATCGGCGCGGGTGCTGCCGGCATCTCGCTTGCCGACCGGCTGATCGAGGCCGGCCTGCGCGTCGTGCTGCTCGAAAGCGGTGGCATCGACTACGAAGGCGCGTCGGCCGCGCTCAACGCGGGCGAGAATGCCGGTCTCGACTACTACCCGCTCGATCATGCCCGTCTGCGCATGTTCGGCGGCACCACCGCGATCTGGGGCGGCCGCTGCTCGGAACTCGATCCGATCGATTTCGCACGCCGCAACTGGGTCCCGCATTCCGGCTGGCCCTTCGGCTATGAGACGATCGCCCCCTTCTATGCCGAGGCGCGGGAGCGTTTCGGCCTGCCCGGGCGGATGCCCCGCGCCGCCGACCTCGCCGCCGCCGGCATCGCCATGCCCGATCTCGGCCGCGATCTCGTCACCCCCTGCTGGGGCTTCGACGAGCAGTTCGACCGCTTCTCCTTCAGCCGCTGGCGAGGGCTGATCGATCATCCGCGCATGACCGTCTTCACCCACGCCAATGTCCGCGAGATCCTCGCCGAACATTCCGGCACCGGCATCGCCGCGCTCGACGTCCGCTCGCTCGGCGGTCGGCGACTGCGGGTCGAGGCGCGTGATTATGTCCTCGCCGCCGGCGGGATCGAGAACGCGCGCCTCCTCCTCGCATCCAACTCGGTCGTGCCCGCAGGCCTCGGCAACGGCCACGATCAGGTCGGCCGCTATTTTATGGAGCATCCCCATGCGCGTGGCGGCCGGATCGTCGGCGGCGACGCGATGGCGCTGCTCCGCGCCTTCGCCAAGCACCGCCTCGCGAACGGCACCGCCGCCGCACTCATCGCCCCCTCGGCCGCGCTGCAAGAGCGGGAGGGTCTGCTCAACACCTCGCTCACCATCGCCGGCCGCCGTCCGGCGGATGGCCGCGAGAGCCTGGGAATGCGCCTCTATCTCCGCGCCAAGCACAGGACCGACCCCAACCGCCTCGGCCGCAATCTGTGGAAGGCGACGAAACGCGCGGTCGGCTGGCTGCAACGCTACAGCGATCCCCTGCGCCCGTACATCCTCAACAAGGCGGGCGTGCTCGACATCGCCCTGGTGGTCCGTGGCGAACAGGCGCCCAACCCGGACAGCCGCGTCACTTTGTCCAAAGACCGCGATGCGGCGGGAATGCCGCGCGCCGTGCTCGACTGGCGCACCTCCGCGCTCGACGTGCACAGCGTCGCCGGCCTCCTCGCCGCGCTCGACCGCGCGCTTGCGGCAAGCGGCAAGGGCCGTGTCGAGGCGGCGTCCTGGCTCTCCGATCCAGCGCAGCAATGGGTTACCGATCCGCTGATCAGCGCTCACCCGATCGGCGGCTACCACCATATCGGCACCACCCGCATGTCGGGCAATCCGCGGACCGGCGTCACCGACGGCGACGGCCGCGTCCACGGCATCGGCAATCTCTATGTCGCCGGCAGTTCACTCTTCCCGACCGGCGGCTGGGCGAACCCGACGCTCACCATCGTCGCCCTGGCGCTCCGCACCGCCGACACCATCGCCCGCCGACAGCAGCGGCGCAGCGCGGCATGAGGCCTAGACCGGCCAGAAAGCCAGGATCAGCGGCACGCCCACCAGCACCACCATCGCCGACAACGGCGCGCCCAGACGGGCATAATCGCCGAACTTGTACCCGCCCGGACCCATCACCAGCGTGTTGCACTGGTGGCCGATGGGCGTCAGGAAATCGCATCCCGCGCCGACTGCCACCGCCATCAGGAACGCCTCCGGCTTCAATCCGATATCGTTGGCGAAGGTCGCCGCGATCGGCGCCATCACCAGCACCGTCGCCGCATTGTTCAGGAACGGCGTCACCGCCATCGCCGCGACCATGATCAGCGCGACCGCCCCCCAGGGCGGCAGCATCACCGCCGTCGCCGACAGCCAGTTGGCGATGATGTCGGTCACGCCGGTCTTCTGCAGCGCTTCGCTGACCGGGATCAGCGCGCCGAGCATGATCAGGATCGGCCACTCGATCGCTTCATAGGCGGCACGCAGCGGCAGGGCGCCGGTTATCATGATCAGCCCGGCCGCCGTGAAGAAGGCGACAGCCACCGGAACGACGCCCATGGCGGTCAGCGCCATCGCCGCCGCCAAGATACCGAGCGGCAGGAGCCGCTTGCGCATGCCCCCCAGCCGCAGCGAGCGCTCGGCGAGCGGCAGGCAGCCGAGCGCGGCGATCTGCTCCGGCAGGATGTCCAAAGGACCCTGCAGCACGATCACATCGCCGGCGCGCAGCTGCGTGTCGCGCAGCCGCCGGTCCAGCCGCTCGCCCGATCGCGAGATCGCCAGCAGGTTGACCCCGTAGCGGTCGTGCAGCGCCATCCGCCCGGCGGCACGGTTGATCAGCAGCGAGTCGCCCGTCACCACCGCCTCGACCACGCCGATGTCGTCGGCGGCGGTGTCGGTCACCGTGCTGCGGTCCTGCCCTTCCAGCGTCAGGTCGGCATCGACGATCGCCCGCTCCAGCGCGTCGGGATCGCCCTTCATCATCAGCGTGTCGCCGGCTTCGAATATAGTGGCCTCGGTCGGCAGGACGCGGTCGCCGCGATGGCGCAGGATGGAGGTGATCTCCACCTCCTCGCTGGCGGCGCGGAACTCGGCCACCGTCTTGCCCGCGATCGCGCTGTCCTCGGTGACGCGCGCCTCGGTCGTATACGCCTCGATGTTGAACGCCTCGCCCATCTGCGCCGGACCACGCCGGTCACGCGGGAGCAGGCGATAGCCGAAGCGCAGGAAGATCAGGCCCATGACGGAAAGGCCAAGCCCCACCGGCGTGTAGTCGAACATGCCGAAGGGCTGGCCGGTCATCTCCTCCCGCACCCGCGACACGATGATGTTGGGCGACGTGCCGACCAGCGTGATCAACCCGCCCAGCAGCGACCCGAAGGACATCGGCATCAGGAAGGCGGAGGGCGACACTTCCGACTTCTTCGCCATCTTGAGCGCGGCGGGCATCAGCATGGCAAGCGCGCCGATATTCTTCACCATCGCCGACAGGAAGGTGACGGAGCCGGCCAGCAGCAGGAGCTGCGTCCGCACCCGCGTGACCCGCCCGGCCAGCTTGGAGAGCGCCAGTTCGATCACGCCCGATCGCGCCACCGCCGCGCTGACCACCAGCGCGCTCGCCACGATGATGACGATATCGTCGCTGAACCCGGTGAACGCCTCCTTCGGCTTCACCGTCCCCGCCAGCAAGGATGCGAGCAGGGCCAGAATTGCCACGAGATCGTAGCGCAGCCGGCCCCAGATGAAGAGGCCCATCATCCCCACGAGAATGGCGACGGACAGGATCTGGTCGGCCGTCACCCGGCGGCGATGCTCAACGGTCGCCGCTTTCGATGGAAAGGATGTCGATCTGCCGCCCGTCGAAGCCGACCGCCTCGCCGGCGTAGCCGCCGATCAGGGCCTGGGCGATCGGCGAGGTGAAGGCGAGGAGGCCATTGGCGGGATCCGCCTCGTCGCTGCCGACCAGGGTCAGCGTCCGCACCTGTCCGTTCAGGCGTAGCTTCACCGTCGATCCGAACGCCACCTCGTCGGCCGGCGAGTCGGGCGCGATCTCCGCCGTCGCCAGTCGGGTCCGCCAATAGCGAAGGTCGCGCTTCTCCTCGTCGCTCGGGCTGGCGATACCCTCCAGCCGCGACACCTGCGCCTTCATCAGCGCAAGCCCGCGCGGCGTGACCAGATTGGGGCCGGGCGGGATCGGCAGCTCGAACCGGGGCTCGAGATGTTCCTCGTCACTCTCACGCCTGAACGCCACGCTCACGGCACATCTCCTCGACCGCATGGCAACGCGCGGGTGCGGTTTCGGATGCGATGGGAAAGTGATAGGCGCGCGCCATGCTGAACCTCAATAGCATCACCGTCCGCCTCGGCGGGCGCACGATCCTCGACGCGGCCTCCGCCGCGCTCCCGCCCGGCAGCCGCGTCGGCCTGATCGGCCGTAATGGTGCGGGCAAGTCGACCCTCGTCCGCGTCATCGCCGGCCAGTTGGAGCCGGATGGCGGCGCCGCCGAAATGCCGCGCGGCGCCCGCATCGGCTATATCGCGCAGGAGGCACCCTCGGGCGAGAAGACGCCCTTCGATACCGTGCTGGAGGCGGATACCGAACGTGCCCGCCTGATGATCGAAAGCGAGACGGAGACCGATCCCGACAAGCTCGGCGACATCTACGAGCGGCTGATCGCGATCGATGCCTATACCGCCCCCGCGCGCGCCGGAACGATCCTCTCAGGCCTCGGCTTCGACAGCGACATGCAGCAGCGCCCGCTCGACAGCTTCTCGGGCGGGTGGAAGATGCGCGTGGCGCTCGCCGCGCTCCTCTTCTCGCAGCCGGACCTGCTCCTCCTCGACGAGCCGTCGAACCACCTCGATCTCGAAGCGGTGATGTGGCTGGAGGACTTTCTCAAGACCTACCCCGCGACGATCGTGGTCGTCAGTCACGAGCGCGACTTCCTCAACAACATCGTCGATCACATCCTGCACCTGCAGGGCGGCAAGATCACGCTCTACACCGGCGGCTATGACAGCTTCGAGCGGCAGCGTGCCGAGCGCCTCGCCCAGCTCGCCGCCGCCCGCGCCAATCAGGAGGCGCAGCGCGCGAAGCTGCAGGACTATGTCGCCCGCAACTCCGCCCGCGCCTCGACCGCCAAGCAGGCGCAGAGCCGCGCCAAGATGCTGGCCAAGATGCAGCCGATCGCCTCGGCGGCGGAGGACCCGACCCTGTCCTTCGGTTTCCCCAACCCGACCGAACTCAGGCCTCCGCTCATCACGCTCGATCTCGCCTCGGTCGGTTATGGCGACACCCCGATCCTGAAGCGGCTCAACCTCCGCATCGACCCGGACGATCGCGTCGCGCTCCTCGGCCGCAACGGCAACGGCAAGACCACCCTCGCCCGCCTCCTCGCCGCGCAGCTGACGCCGATGGACGGCGACATGACCGCCAGCGGCAAGATGAAGGTCGGCTATTTCACCCAGTACCAGGTCGAGGAACTGGACTCTGACGACACGCCGCTCGAACACATGACCCGGGTGATGAAGGGTGCCACCCCCGCGGCCGTCCGCGCCCAGCTCGGCCGCTTCGGCTTCTCGGGCGAGCGCGCGACCGGCAAGGTCGGCAAGATGTCGGGCGGCGAAAAGGCGCGCCTCGCCCTTGCCCTCATCACCCGCGACGCGCCGCATCTCCTGATCCTCGACGAGCCGACCAACCACCTCGACGTCGATGCGCGCGAGGCCTTGGTGCAGGCGCTCAACGACTATACCGGCGCGGTCCTTCTGGTTAGCCACGACCGCCACATGGTCGAACTCACCGCCGACCGCCTCGTGCTGGTCGATGAGGGCACGGCACGCGAATATGACGGCAGCCTCGACGACTATGTCGCCTTCATCCTGAAGGGCGACAAGGCGAGCGGCGGTTCAAAGGCGGCCAAGACCGACAAGAAGGCGGCGGCGGCCGCGCGCGAAAAGCAGCAGACCCTCCGCAAGACGATCAAGGATCTGGAGGCGGAGACCGCGAAGCTCACCGCCGACCGCAACGCCATCGACCGCGCGATGTTCGACCCCTCGACCGCCGAACCCCGCTTCGCCAAGCTGTCGATGGGCGACCTCAGCCGCCAGCGCGCCGCGCTGCAGAGCAAGCTGGACGACGCCGAAGCCCGCTGGATGGAAGCGAGCGAGGCTCTGGAGCAGGTAGCCGCCTGACCTCCTCTCCCCCTTGCGGGAGAGGATTGAGGAGAGGGAACTACCGCTTCTCCGGCACCGGCAGCGGCTTCAGCTGGTCGCGCAGCGCGTCCGGCGTCCACGGCCGGCCGAGGAACGTCTTCACCAGATCGTCCGCGCTCATCGTGCTGCCCGCGTTCAGCACCGCCTTCGCCCACGTCGCCGCATCCTTGTCGACCCCCGACAGGCGGTAGCCGAGCAGCGCGCGCGACAGCGTATAGGCGACCGCCGGCTCCGCATCCTTGGCCGGCGCGGTCTCGCTGATCAGCGACATCTCGCCCGCGATGTTCGACACCTGCCAGACCAGCCGATCGTAAGCCGCGAAGTCCTTCGCGACCGTGGCCGCGCCCTTGTGCCCCTCCAGCTCGCCTTTCAGCCGCCGCGCCAGCGTCTCCGCCGCCGTGCAGCGCGCGGTCAGCGCCGCCGCATCGACATCCGTCACGCTCGTGGTCCTGAGGAACGTCTCGACCTCACCCGCCATCGCCGACGTCGTTGTCAGCAGGCCAAGCATCGCCAGCGCCAAACCCCTCATCTCCGCACTCCCCTGTTCGATTCGTGTGAGCGAGGTTAGGACCAAACCGCGCCTTCACAAAACCGCCGCCTCGTGCGAGGCGGGGCCATGATCCCCACCGGCCTCCTAGGCGGCTCGTTCAACCCCGCGCACCGCAGCCACCGCCGCATCACCCTCCACGCCATCCGCGCGCTCGAACTGGATGAGGTCTGGTGGCTCGTGTCCCCTGGCAACCCGCTGAAGCCACAAAAGGGCATGGCCCCGCTCGCCGCGCGCCTGGCCTCCGCACGCAGCATGGCGCGCGGTGCCCCCATCCGCGCCACCGCGATCGAGGCGCGACTCGCCACACGCTACACCGCCGAGACGCTGGCCAAGCTCACCCGCCGCTATCCCCACCGCCGCTTCATCTGGCTGATGGGCGCGGACAATCTGGCGCAGTTTCACCGCTGGAAGGACTGGCGGCGGATCGCGCGGATGGTTCCGATTGCCGTTTTCCCCCGTCCGGGTTATGATGCGGCAGCCCGACGCTCGGTGGCGATGGGCTGGCTGCGGCGCTTCGTCCGGCCTGCAGTCGAGAGAGGATGTTGGACCAAACGGAGACCGCCTGCGCTCGTGATGTTGCGCTCGCCTCCTGACCCCGGCTCCGCCACGCGGCTTCGCGCGGCCCATCCCGACTGGCATCTCGCATTCTCTCGTTCCACCCCCCGCGACGCCGTGACGCGCCGCACCCTCCTCCACATGAAGGATTGACCTTGTCAGGCTCAGCCCAGCCCATTGCCCATTCTGACGATCCCTCGGAAAAGCTGCACGATATCGTGATGAGCTCGCTCGACGACGATCAGGCGGTCGAACTGGTCTCGATCCCGCTCGCCGGCAAGTCGACCATCGCCGACCATATGGTCATCGCCTCCGGCCGCTCGACCCGTCAGGTCGCGTCGATGGCGCAGAAGCTTGCCGACCGCATCAAGCGCGAGCTGGGCCGTAACGTCCGCATCGAAGGGCTGCCGACCGCCGACTGGGTGCTGATCGACGCCGACGACGTGATCGTCCACCTCTTCCGGCCGGAGGTGCGCAGCTTCTACAATCTCGAGCGTATGTGGAACTTCGGCGAGGCGCCCGCGCCCACCGCCGTCCAGTAGCTTGCTCCTCCACATCGTCGCGCGCGGCCGCATCGGCCGCAGCGCGGAAGGCGATCTGGTCGATCGTTACCTGAAGCGGATCGCCTGGCCCGTCCGCGTGACCGAGTTGCCCGACACCGGCGGCAAAATGCCCGCGATGGAGGGCAACAGCGTCCTCATCGTCCTCGACGAGAAGGGCCAGTCCCTTCCTTCAACCAGCTTCGCGGACAAGCTCGGCCGCTGGCGCGATGATGGCCGACGAGAGGCGCGCTTCCTGATCGGCGCCGCCGACGGCCACGATCAAGCAGATCGTAACAAGGCCGATCTCCTCCTCTCCTTCGGTGCCGCCACCTGGCCCCATATGCTCGCCCGCGCCATGCTCGCCGAACAACTCTGGCGCGCGACCAGCATCCTCGCCGGTCACCCGTATCATCGGGAGGGTTAGCAACGCCTACCCTCCGTCATGCTGTCCTACAGCCCCCTTTTCTGCTTCACCCTCGCGAATGCCTCAGTTCGCCCGCCCAAGTTCACCAGTGCCGCGCAACTGCCGCGTCGGTGGCGCAAACCCGCCGCTTCCCTGCCGCAAGGAGGCCAAAAGCGCGCACCGAGCCGCAACTTCCACAACTTCCGACCGCTCACGACCCATCGGAACGCCGCTCGTGCTGAGCCTGTCGAAGCACTGTCCTTCCCCGCCCAGCGCGCTAGAAGCGCAGCACTTCGACAAGCTCAGTGCGAACGGATGTGGAGTTTGAGGCTTAAGGAACTTGCGGTCGCCGTCGCCGTCGCCGGCCACCTCGCCACCCCTGCGTTGGCGCAGGAAGACCCCTCCCGCACCGTTGCCGCATTGGTCGCATGGAGCCGCGCCACCCCTTGGCTCTCCTATCTCCACGCCCGCTCCGCCGCGGACCTCGCCCATCTCCGCCTGCTCCGCTCTGGCGTCGAGAAGGCGATCGCGCTCAAGACAGCGCAGCTCCCCCGCGCTCCCGCCCGCCAGCCGCTCTACCGCCTCCCGGTCGCCGGCGTGATCGTCACCGGCTTCGGCGAGGAACTGCCCAGCGGTGCCGTCGCACGCGGCCCTTCGATCATGGCGGAGGCGGGCAGCCCGGTCGTCGCGCCCGCCGGCGGCCGGGTTCGCTTCGCCGGCAATTTCGGCGTCTACGGCCTCGTGGTCATCGTCGACCACGGCCATGGCTGGACCAGCACCGTCTCCGGTCTCACTCGCACCGCGGTGAAGGTCGGCATGCGCGTCCACGGCGGCGACACCATCGGTTATGCAGGGCCGGCCGATAGCCTCGTCACCGTCGAACTCCGCCGCCGTGGCCAGCCTTATGACGCGCTCACGATGGCGGGAGCATAACCATCGCCCACCCCGTTCGGGTTGGGCCCGTCGAAGCCCCAGCGCTGGCCCTTCGACAAGCTCAGGGCGAACGGCGTTGTGATGGGCTGTCACCCCAACCCAAACTCTTGTATCTCGCGGAGACTCTGTAGAAAGTGCCCGGAATGATCCGTCTGCCGCTCCGCGCCATCGCGCTGGTTTCCGCCGTCGCCCTGATCCCCGCGACCACCGCCGGCCTCGCCGCGACCGACGTCGCGGCCTATCGCGACCTCGATCGCTTCATGAACGTGTTCGAGCGGGTGCGCGCGCAATATGTCGACAAGGTCGATGACAACAAGCTGATCGACGGCGCGATCGAAGGGATGCTGGCCAGCCTCGATCCCCACAGCTCCTATCTTGGTGTCAAGGATTTCGACACGCTGAAGACGCAGACCGACGGTGCCTATGGCGGGATCGGCCTTTCGGTCTCGATGGAGGACGGCGCGGTCAAGGTCATCGCGCCGACCGAGGACACGCCCGCCTATCGCGCCGGCGTCAAGGCAGGCGACTACATCACCCATCTGAACGGCAAGCTCCTCTACGGCGGCACGCTGGACGAGGCGGTGTCGCAGATGAAGGGCGCGCCCGGCACCGACATCAAGCTCACCATCGTCCGCCCCGGACGCGACAAGCCCTTCGACGTCACCCTGAAGCGGGAGCTGATCTCGCTGAAGCCGGTGAAGTGGGAGGTGAAGCAGAACGTCGGCATCATAAACATCAACACCTTCAACAAGAGCACCGGCGACTCGGTCCGCGCCGCGATCACCGGCATCGACAAGGCAACCGGCGGCAATGTGCTCGGCTATGTCGTCGATCTGCGGTCCAATCCCGGCGGCCTGCTCGACCAGGCGATCGACGTCAGCGACGTGTTCCTCGATCACGGCGAGATCGTGTCGCAGCGCGGGCGTGAGAAGGCGGATATCGAACGCTATTACGCCCGCCCCGGTGACCTCGCCCGTGGCCTGCCGGTGGTCGTGCTGGTCGACAGCGGCTCCGCCTCCGCCGCCGAGATCGTCGCGGGCGCGCTCCAGGACCAGCGCCGCGCCCTTGTCCTTGGCGAACAGAGCTTCGGCAAGGGATCGGTGCAGACGCTGCTCCCGCTCAGCGAGGACACCGCGCTCCGCCTCACCACCGCGCGTTATTATCTGCCCTCGGGCCGATCGGTGCAGGAAGGTGGCGTGACGCCGGACATCGCCGTGCCGCAGCTGAACGACCCCGACTACAAGACCCGCCCCGTCCTGCGTGAGGCGGACCTGCGCCGCCACCTCATCAACGAGGCGAAGGTGGACGACAAGATCCTGCAGTCGGACGACAAGCCCGATCCCCGCTTCGCCGCCACCGCGGCCGAGCTGGAGAAGAAGGGCGTGAAGGACTTCCAGCTCGACTACGCCGTCTCGACGATCAGCCGCCTTGCCAGCACCGGCGTGCGCAGCGCCGCCGTCGGCAAGACTGCCGCCCGCCCGTAACGGTCCCGTGACCCGGTTCGGCCAAGCCCGCGCGCTGGCGCTCGCCGTGCCGCTGGCGCTGGTCGCGGGGGCTTATGCCTTCCAGTTCAGCGGCTATCCCCCTTGCGAGATGTGCTGGTGGCAACGCTACCCGCATTTCGCGGCCATCGCCTTGGCACTCCTCGCCTTCGCCGTGCCGAAGCGGGCGCTTGTGGCGCTGGCGGCAACCGCCATCCTGATCAGCGGCGCGATCGGCGTCTTCCATGCCGGTGTAGAATATCGCTGGTGGGAAGGCCTGACCCGCTGCGCCGCCACCGCCCCGGCCGCAAGCGGCGCGGACTTCCTCAAGGAGATCATGGCCACCCCCACGATCCGCTGCGACACCGCGCCCTGGGACCTGTTCGGCATCTCGCTCGCCGGATGGAACGCGATCGTCTCGATCCCGTTCGCCCTCCTGATCCTGTGGAGGCTCAGCCGGGCATGACCGAGACACCAGACGCCATGCTGCGCGTCGATCAGGCGGGTGAGTTCGGCGCGACCCGTATCTATGCCGGGCAGATGGCGGTCCTCGGCGATCGTCACCCGATCGCCCGCACCATCGCCCGCATGGCCGCGCAGGAGGAGCGCCACCGCCTCCGCTTCGATCGCATGATCGCCGAACGCGGGGTCCGCCCGACCGCGCTCCACCCGCTCTGGAACGCCGCCGGCTTCGCCCTTGGCGCCGCCACCGCGCTGATCGGACCCAAGGCGGCGATGGCCTGCACCGCCGCGATCGAGACCGAGATCGACCGTCATTACGAGGAACAGCTCACGGCCCTCGGCAACACCGATCCCGAGCTGTCCGAGGTCATCGCCGAGTTCCAGGCGGAGGAGGTCGAGCATCGCGACACCGCCATCGCCCAGGGTGCCGAACAAGCCCCCGTCTACCCCCTCCTCTCCGCCGCCATCCGCCTCGGCTGCCGCGCCGCGATCGGCCTGAGCAAGCGGATTTAACTCCCTCTCCCCTTGTGGGAGAGGGCTAGGGAGAGGGGTTCGCGTGAGGAGGCTCGATGCCTCCGAATGCGACGCGCACAGCGCTCGCTAGCGCTCGCACCCCTCTCCCAACCCTCTCCCACAAGGGGAGAGGGCTTAGGTGGTGACTTTTCATGTCCACCTCCCCAATATGGAGACGAAGCGGCGTTGGATCGTTTGACCCGCGACCAAGGTGGACATCCATGAAGACGCTCGCATTCGCCGCCCTCACCGCCGCCGCGCTTTGGGCAATTCCAGCCCCGGCCGCCGCGCAGGCGATCGAGCGCTATGTCGAGGTCTTCGGCTCCGATCCCTGCCCGGTCAGCGGCGATGGCGAGATCGTCGTCTGCGCCCGCAAGCCGGAGGGTGATCGTTACCGCATCCCCGAAAAACTGCGCGGCGAAGGATCGGTCGCCAACAAGACCTGGGCCGCCCGCGCCTCGGAACTGGAATATGTCGGTGCCTCCGGTGCCGCCAGCTGCTCCGCCTCCGGCCAGGGCGGCTGGACCGGCTGCTGGTCCGAGCTGATGCGTCAGGCCCGCGCCGAGGCGAAGCAGCCGGCGCAGAACACCACCGCCGCCTCGGCCAAGTAAGCCGTTCCACCCGCATTCATCCTTTCAGCCCCAATCCACGCATCCGATCGGAGTCCGTGATGCGTAGACTGCTTGCCGTTGCCCTGCTGATCGCGCCCATGCCGGCGCCGGCGGAGGAGGCCCCGCCCGCCGAACCGGCCGCGCGCATGTCCACCCTGATCGTCTTCGGCAACGATCCCTGCCCCAAAAGCAGCGATGATGAGATCGTCGTCTGCGCCCGCCTGCCCGAAAGCGACCGCTACCGCATCCCCGGGCGCTTCCGACACAAGGAGAAGGACGCCGTCAGCGACGGCTGGGTAAACCGCGCCGCCACCCTCGACATGGTCAGCCGCGCCGGCCTCCCCGACAGCTGCTCACCCGTCGGCTCGGGCGGCCAGACCGGCTGCTACCGCCAATTCCGCCAGAAATGGGCCGCTGAACAACGGCAAGCTAAGAAAGAGGCCGCCGAGATTCCGTAAGCATCTGTGCTCAGGCACGAGTTTGGCTCGCTCGTCACGTACAAAGGCGCTAATCGCCACCTTCTGTTCATGTGATTCGGGGGGCAGTACGATGGCGAAATTTACGGTAGAGACCCGCGCTGGTCTCGATATGGACGACTTCAATCTGGATTTTGACGGGGACGCAACCATCGCGAACTCCACCGCGCTGCGCATCGAATACAGCCCGGGCTGGTTCAACGATTTTTTCGGCACCGACTTCACCTACAATCAGTTCGGTCCGACCGGCGGCACTCTGACAGGCATGTCGGAAACATATAACGATGTGAAACTCTATACGATCAGCAATGCATCGGTGTCGGTCGCGACCTTCCTCGACTACGTTTTCGCAGGGGATGTCGCGGGTGCTCTAGCACTCGGGTTCAAGGGGAACGACACTTTTACCGGTAATGCCGGCGCCGATGTTCTCCTGAGCTTCGCGGGCAACGACGCGCTGGACGGCAAGGGCGGCGCGGACACGCTGGTCGGCGGCAAGGGCAACGACACCTACATCGTGGACAATGCCAAGGATCGCGTCATGGAGTACGCTCAGGAGGGCACCGACACGGTCAAGGCGTCTGTTACCCACAGCCTAGCAGCGAATATCGAGAATCTTGCTCTCACCGGTTCGGGCAAGATCAACGGCACCGGCAACATCGCCGCGAACGCGATCACCGGTAACGCCGCGAACAACATCCTCGATGGGGGCAAGGGCGCTGACACGCTGACCGGCGGCAAGGGCAACGACACCTACATCGTCGATTCGACCAAGGACAAGGTGGTCGAGGCCAAGAGCGCCGGCACCGATACCGTGAAGGCGGCGGTGAACTTCACGCTCACCACGAATGTCGAGCACCTGACTCTCACCGGCAAGGCGGCGCTGAGCGGCACCGGCAACACGCTTGCCAACACGCTCATCGGTAATGACGGCGCGAACAAGCTGTTCGGCCTAGCCGGCAACGACGTCCTGTCGGGTGGAAAGGGCAACGACACGCTGGCCGGTGGCGCAGGCACTGACAAGCTGACCGGCGGATCGGGCGCCGACCGCTTCGCCTTCCTGAAGGGGGACACCACGACGTCCAGCAAGACGGCCGACCACATCACCGACTTCAGCCACGCGCAGAAGGACCGGATCGACTTGTCCGGCTATGACGCCAACACCAAGAAGACGGGCGTTCAGGACTTCGCCTTCGTCGGGACCGCCGCCTTCAAGGGCGTCGCGGGCGAACTCCGTTACGAGATCAAGAGCGGCGACACCTTTGTCTACGGCGACACCAACGGCGACAAGAAGGCCGACTTCATGGTCATCCTCGACCCTGCCGTGAAGCTGGTTGCCGCCGACTTCTACTTCGGCTGACGGCCTCCGAAGGCGGCGGTCACCCCGCCGCCTTCTTGCCCTCCCGCTGCGATCCACCCGTCGATCTGCGCCTCAAGCACGTCCATCGGCACGCTGCCCTGCGCGACGACGGCATCGTTGAACCGTCGCAGGTTGAACCCGGGGCCAAGCGCCTTCTCCGCCTTGTCCCGCAGCGCGCGAAAGCGCAGCTCGCCGACCTTGTAGCCGAGCGCCTGTCCCGGCCAGCTGATGTACCGGTTCACCTCCGCGTCGATGTTCGCGTCGGTCAGCGCCGAATTGTCGCGCATAAAGGCGACCGCCTGGTCCTTGGTCCAGCCCTTTGCATGAAGGCCGGTGTCCACCACCAACCGGCAGGCGCGCCACATCTCGTAGGACAGCCGCCCCATGTCCTTTTCGGGCGTGTCGTACAGGCCGATGTCGAGGCCGAGATGCTCCGAATACAAGCCCCAACCCTCGGTGAAGGCGGTGAAATAGGCGACGTGCCGGCGGAAATCGGGAAGGTCGAGTTCCTGCTGCAACGCGATTTGGTGATGGTGCCCCGGCACCGCCTCATGACTGGTCAGCGCCGGCAATTCCCAGAGCGGCCGCTGGTCCAGCTTGGAGGTGTTGACGTAGTAATTGCCCGCGATGCCGGAGGCGGGGCTGCCCGGCGAATAATAAGCGGTGGTCGTCCCCTCCGCCGTCTCTGCCGGGATCGCGCGGACGCCATAAGGCAAGCGCGGCAGATGCGTGAACAGGGCCGGCATCTTGCCGTCGATGATTTTCGCCATCCGCGCCGCCGCCGCCAGCATCTCCTCCGGCGTTTTCGCGAAGTACTTCGGATCGCTCTTCATGCTCGCGATCATCGCTTGGCGTGAGGGATAGCCCGCTTTCGCCGCGACCCCGTCCATCTCGGCCCGGATGCGCGCCACCTCGGACTGGCCGAGCGCATGGACCTGATCGGGCGTCATTTCGGTGGTCGTCTCCACCTTCACCCGCCAGGCATACCAGGCCTCGCCCTCCGGCAGCGTCGAAGCGCCCGCCGTCTTCCGGCAGGCCGGCAGATAGCGTGCATTAGCCCATTCGAGCAGCGTGCGGTTCTGCGGGATCACGACGTCGCGGATCGCCGCCCTGCCCTCCGTCTGCAGCGCCGCCCACTCCGCCGCGCTCGCATCCGCCGGCTTCTTGCGGCCGAACGGCGCATAGTACCGTGTCGCCTCGGGCTCCGCGATCAGGCCGGAGATCGATCCGGCAAGCCCACCCAGGGTCTCGCAAGGCTGCGTCACCTTCGTCGTGATCGCGGCGTCGCCGGTCGCGATCACCTGCCCCATCTGCGCCGGATAGGCCTTCAGCCGATCGACATAGGACCTGTAATCCGCCTTGGTCGCGAAGGGCAGGTCGTCCGCCAGTCCCGCGAACTCCTGCCACGGGCTCGAATAACTGCTGAACTGCACCATTCGCTCGGGAAAGCGGCTGCCGGTCACCGCCTCGTCCAGCAGGCGGCGGAGGATAGCCTTGTTGACTCGCTGCGTCGCGTCCAGTCCCGCCTCGGGGATCGCATCCACCCGCTTCAGCAACGCCGTCGCCTCGCCCGCCTGCGCCGCCATACCGGCGACGCTCCGATCCGCCAGCTTGCCGTCGTAGCGCCGGTCGCCGAGCGTGCTGGCGAGGGTCGGATAGGTCCGCAGCGTCCACTGCCAATGATCGGCGATCACGGCCGCCAAATCGTCCGCCGGGCTCGCCGCCGCCGGACCCGCCATCACCAGAGCCATCCCGATCAGCCAGCGCATCGCTCAACTCCCTGTTTTTCAAGCAGCAGGATGCGGCCACAACTGGACAGGCGCAACCCGCGAACATATATCGAACGCATGGCGCAGCTCGACACCCGGCAGAAGCTCGCGATCCTTGCCGACGCCGCGAAATACGATGCGTCCTGCGCCTCGTCCGGCACGAAGAAGCGTGACAGCAGCGGCGGCAAGGGCATCGGCTCGACCGAGGGCATGGGCATCTGCCACGCCTATGCGCCTGACGGGCGCTGCATCTCGCTGCTGAAGATTCTGCTGACCAACAGCTGCATTTTCGACTGCCATTACTGCATCAACCGCAAGAGCTCGAACGTCCGCCGCGCCCGCTTTACGGCGGAGGAGGTGGTGCAGCTCACCCTCGCCTTTTACCGGCGCAACTATATTGAGGGGCTGTTCCTCTCCTCCGGCATCATCCGCTCCTCCAACTACACGATGGAGCAGATGGTCGAGGTCGCCCGCGCGCTCCGCGAAGATCACGATTTTCGCGGCTACATTCACCTCAAGACCATTCCCGATGCCGATCCGGAACTGATCCACCAGGCGGGTCTCTACGCCGATCGCGTCTCGATCAATGTCGAACTGCCTACCGAGACCGGCCTTGCGCGCCTCGCCCCTGAAAAATCGGCGGCCGGCATCGAAGGCGCGATGAAGGGCATGAAGTCGGCCATTGAAGACGGTGCCGACGCCAAAAAGCGCTACCGCTCCGCCCCCAGCTTTGCGCCGGCCGGCCAGTCAACGCAGATGATCGTCGGCGCGGATGCCGCGAACGACGGCGACATCATCACCAAGGCCAGTCGCCTTTACGACCGCTTCGGCCTGCGCCGCGTCTACTATTCCGCCTTCAGTCCGATCCCCGACGCATCCGCCATCCTGCCGCTCAAGCGCCCGCCGCTGATGCGCGAGCACCGGCTCTATCAGTCAGACTGGCTGATGCGCTTCTACGGTTTTGCGCCCACGGAGGTCGCGGCAGCAGCAGGCGCGGACGGCATGCTGCCCCTCGACATCGACCCGAAGCTCGCCTGGGCGCTCCGCTTTCGCGAGCACTTCCCGGTCGACATCAACCGCGCCCCGCGCGAGGCGCTGCTCCGCATCCCCGGCCTTGGCGTGAAGGCGGTTGACGCCGTCCTCCGCAGCCGGCGCTGGCGCAAGCTCCGCCTCGACGACGTCGCGCGCCTGACGGTTTCCATCGCCAAGCTGCGCCCCTTCATCGTTACCGAGGACTGGCGCCCCACGATCCTCACAGACCGCGCCGACCTCGCCGCAAGAATGCGCCCCAAGCAGGAGCAAATGGAGCTGTTCGCGGCCTAACCTCATCCTCCCCATCAAAGATGGGGAGGGGGACCGCCGAAGGCGGTGGAGGGGCGGCGGTGTAACCGCCGTCTTCGCGCCGGCCCCTCCACCACGCCGCTTCGCGTCGCGGTCCCCCTCCCTGAGCAAGCTCAGGGAGGATGAGGCTTGATCGCCGCCCTTCTCTCCGCCATGCGCCCTCACATGGTTCCCTTTTCGTTCGCAGGCACCGACTTCCTCGCCTCGGCCGAAGGCGCTTTGTTCTGGCCCGATCGCCAAGCCCTGATCTTCGCCGACCTGCACCTCGAAAAGGCGAGCTTCTTCGCCCGCGCCGGCCAGATGCTTCCCCCCTATGACTCCATCGCCGTCCTGACCGCCATCGCCGCCGTCCTCGCCGCCACCGGCGCACGGGAGGTCTGGTGCCTCGGCGACAGCTTCCACGACGCGCAAGGCTGCGAACGCTTGGCCCCGGACGCACAGGCCCTTCTCCGTCGCCTCACCAGCGCAACCCACTGGACCTGGATCACCGGCAACCACGACATCGGTGCCGCCCGCCTCGCCGATCATTGCGGTGGCCGCGTCGTGGATGAGGAAGAGGTCGACCGCCTGCTCTTCCGTCACGAGGCCGACCCGCGCGAGCCACGCCCCGAGCTCTCCGGTCATTTCCACCCGAAGCTGCGCCTCGTCCAGCGCGGCCGGGCGATCGTCCGGCGCTGCTTCATCGCCAGCGCCACCAAGCTGATCCTGCCCTCCTTCGGCGCGCTCACCGGCGGGCTTGACGCCACCGACCCCGCGATCCGCGGCGCCGCCGGTCCCCGCGCCCGCGCGCTCGTGCCGGTCGGCCAGCGCATGCTCCGCTTCCCGATCGGACCCGGTCAGGTCGCAACCAGGTGTTCAGTCCCGGCATCTGGTGGATCGGGTTGCTGATGAAGCGGTCTGGCTCTGACGTCCAGATTTTGGCGATGTACTCGTAGGACGTGAGGCCGCTGTGCGTCTTCAGCCGACCGGCGAACTTCCTGCTGACCTTAACGGGAAAAGTTGGATCGCAAGCTACCTTCCTCCACCCACAATAGGTACTCGAGCAGCAACGGCCGGATGTCCGGCGCACCGATGGTGTCTTCGGTCAGAGCCGCATAATCGTCGAGTGAGCGCATATGGTCGCCACAAACTCGCAGCGATGCACGCGCTTTTCTCTATCGCGGGATCGATTCCGTTCGCGATCTCGGCCCACGCCTCCTCGGGACAAATCCGCAGTCTACAATGCGGACCTGTGTGGCCAAAGTCCGATGTGAAGTTCCCTTTGCTTGCCCAGGAAGCAATAGCTCATGCGCCAGAGCTTCGAGCCGTTCGGCTTGACGGCAAGAAACAGGCCGAGGCTGTCGTGAAGCCGGTAGAGCTTTTCTGAGGGCTTCGCGGACGTGATCTTGATGTGAGTGAGCACAGAAATCATCCCAGTAAGCCGGTTCGATCCGAGGCCTTCGAAGGCACCCCAATCGTGGTGGTCCTGTTGATGGTCATAGCCGGACGTCACCGCAAATTTCGCCGGCGATCATCCGTCGATTTATGCTATGAAACCAGCCGCTTACTGGACGCACTTAGCGCCAGAAGGTGGTGCCCAGAAGAGCTTGCTCGCTGGGCAGCTAAGCGATTGGTTTCGCAGTCAAGTCATAGACTTGCGAAGCCGCCGGAGACATCGCTAGCACAATCAGATCGCGTGGAAAAGGCTGGATGACGCTGGACAGACCATTTCGAGTGCGCGTCGCCCACCCCTGCCATTTGGATTTTTAGAGGCCGGTTTGTTCGCGCCTCGCGCGGAGTTTGCGCAGCTTAGCTTTCGCGGCATGCATCCACGATCGTGTGGTTTAGTGCTCGATGGATCCACATTTCGACCGTGACAAATTCTAGGTCTGGACGACTTGAGACCCAGAATTTGTCACACGTGTCCCGTACGGGAGGTCGCCGCCGGCTCGAACCTCGAGGACTGGCAGGCGGAACCGCCAGCTTGGGCTGCCTTCTGCACGCGCGCGCTTGACAGGGCGGGCTCCTTTTTGGCGCCTGTTCGATGCGGGCGCGATGAGCATATGAACGCGCCTACGCCGCGCCTGTTGTCGTTCAAAATCCGCTATTAAACGCTAGAATGAGCGAACAATGTGCAGGTTCTTTCCCCTTTTTGCCGATCTCTAGCTATAAATACGTGCTCATTACCTCAAGATGCATATTGAGATGCTGCGATTTGCCGCTCATTAATCAACCATCAGGAGGACGTGATGGCATTGATCAACTCGATTGTCGCAAAACGCGAACGACAGAAATTGAAGCTCAGTCTTGACGACCTGGCGCGCAGGGCCGGCGTCGATCGGACAACTCTCCATCGCATTGAGACCGGCCGCATGACGCGCAATGCCGAACATGTCGTCACTCGGCTAGCCAAGGTCTTCAGGCTCGAACCCGACCAGCTAACTGCCATCGAGGTGGCCGCGGATGACAGCGCAGGCAACGATGTCGAGGGCGGACCGGAGAGCCTGTTCTCCTACCGGTCACAACTTAATGTCCGCGTGCCGCACGAAATCCGCAATGCGCTGCATCTGGTCGCCTGGCACTATGGCATTAGGCCGCTCGACATCATCGAACTCGCACCATTGCTGTTCCATGTGGTTGCTGCCGAAACGCTCAAAGAGCGCGCCACACAGCTTGCCAGCCTGCGTGAGCTGCGCGGCCGGATTTCGGATATGTCGGGCAGCTTCCCGCATCTCCATGAGCGGATGCTCAACGATTGGAGTGGCGAGGAAATCGAGCTGCGCGAGGAGCGCTCGATCGCGGCGCGCGACCTGCGCGGCGACAAGGTCGACGAGGGTGACGACTTCGTCGACACTCGCCCGCTCGACTATGACGATAGCGTCGATAACCCGTTCGTCGCCCAGCTGCGCGCGCGGCTCGCTGCGATCCAGCCGACGGGCAGCGAACCCGAACTGTTCGACTATTGGTCGGACGGCTATCCACCGCGCTACGAAATCTGCCGCGAGCAGGCGCATGCCTACTTGGGTGGCGACGCCGAGGCCGGCGAGGAGATCGTCACCGGCCGGGTCGGCCTGCACGAAATCCCCAGGGAAATGCGCGATGCCGATCAGGCCGCGGCGCGGGCGACCTGGGTGAAGGACCGCGCAGCCGAACTCGGCGCGAAGAATGCCGCATGGCTGGAGACGCTCGGGATCGGGGAGATCGGGCTGTGAGCGCGACGATCGCAAGCGGCTGTGCGGCGGGACGCCGCACCCGGCTCTCGCGCCATGCGACGACGCGGGTCCGGCAGCGGTCGATCCCCGCGTCGGTGGTCGATGCACTGCTCGATTTCGGCGAGCGTGCACGGTCGGGCCCTGGTGCAGAGACCTGCTATTTTACCAAGAGGGCGTGGAAGCGGTTCGCTTCCTATCTCGGGCAGGAAGCGCGTCACTTCGAACGCTACCGTGCCTGCTATGCAGTGATCGCCGACGACGGGCAGGTGGTCACTGCCTGCTGGCGTCGATGAGCCTCAACCCTTGCCACCCCGCTCGCGAAATTCTGCGCGGTGCCATTCCAGATAGGAGGAATGCCCGGCGGGTACTGCGATGCGCCGACCAGAATCGCAACCTAGCGCGATCAGGTCATCCCGGTCGATATCGGGTCCAACCAGCATCTCGCCCATATCGCTGAACGAGATGAGGAAGCGGTCGAACAGCGCATCGACATTGGCGACGAGCAGCAGCCCATTGAAGTGATCGAGCCGTTCGCTGTTCGACGATGCCCGCCAGGGCTTGATATGCGACGCACGGAGCACCGGCCGGATCGCACAGTCGGTGACGCAGCACCGGCCATGCCAATGGTCGAGCAAAGCGTCCCGGAATGCCCCCTGCCCAATGCGCGCCTGGATCAGCTGCTCTTTCTGGGTGGCTGTGAGCGTTGGGTCCTCGACTACCTCCTGCTCAGCCAACAGCTCGAGGCGCTCACGCATATCGGCGGTGAGCCAGTACTTGCGGGTGACACCGAAGGTCCCGGTCTGGGAAGGGGAAAAGCCAAGCTGCGCGCAAAACTGCTGATAACGGTTTTCCAGAGCCGGTTCGAGCACCGGCGCGTGTCCGAGGACCGTATTGATCGCGCCATTGGTCAGGCGCCCGTCGCGTGCCTCGTTGGCGGCATGCCTGGCGAAACTATTTCCGGCATAGCCAATGAAGCGCGAAGGAGCGAAGGCGATCCCGTCCGGCGTGGCATAGGGTAGGAAGCAGGTGCCGCGCTTGATGAGACTGAGATAGGCCGCGTTGTCTGGCGACACCTTCGGTGCGCACCGCGTCGAGGATCGCGACGTTGGCGAACAACTGGTCGAGGTCGGTGACGAATGCGATCTTGTCGTCGCTGCCGCCAGCGTCTTCCCGGTGCGCGCCTTTTCGCAGAGTTGGACGAACCGCGCCCTGCGGCGAATGCTCTCGGGCGGGTCGTCCAGACTTGCAACGAGGAACCAGCGGCGTGCTGCGGCCTTTCCGGTGGCTGCGACCGGAATCGCCACGAGCCCAGTCTTCTCGGTGAATTCCTGCTCGCGGATATCGGGCGATGGCCGTCGACCACGCAACCAGCCCTGGCGCAGCAGATGCAATCCACCGCTCTCGTCGCGCGCAATCCCGGACAGGCGATTATGATCGCCCGCCACCGGGGGTGCGTTGATCTCGACCGACCATTCGCGGCCATTCGCATCGAGGCCGAGCTTCGCATCGATCCCGGCCTTGCTGTCCCTTGCCTGCAGCCAGACATCGTGGCCGGTGATGCTGCGGGTCGCGCCATCGGCGGGACCGGCGCCTAGCGCCTCATGCCAATGGGCAAATGCGTCGCGGGATACTTCAGGTTCGGTAACAAGGTGCATCCGTGGAGCGATCAGTCCGAGTTGCGGCGCGAGCGCATGGCTTCATGCAGCCTCGAGAAGATCCGCTACGGTCTCATGCGGCAGGTATCCATGATTGCGCAGGACTGCGATTACGGCAGAGCGGTCGATAAGAAAGCGTCGCGCCGCACGATCGATATCCTCAATCGTGGGCTGGTTGACGTCTACAACTTCCCGCAGCGCTTCAAGCGGGCACAGCAACGCTTGGGCAAACGCTCGTTGGAATTTCTGGCGATCCGTTCGGGCGCGGCTGACCACCCCGAAGCTGTTCTGCTCGCCCGTCCAAATGCGATCGCCGATCATGCGGGCAAGTTCGAAGCGGCGATGGACCGGCGGTCCCATTGCCACCGCCAGCCTGCCAAGAGCGTCTTCCTCGGCCATCGCAGCATAGGGCAGGCCGCGCGCTGTTGCGGTCGCAGTCTTGAGCGCGGTCCACTGGGTCCGCAACATGTCGCCAAGATCCTGCCACGACACCGTCGCGCCGAGATTGAGCACGGTGCGCAAGTGGGTCGCGGCATCTTCAGCGGCTTGCCATGGTGCGCGTCCAGAAAGATCCTGGGGATCGATCAAGCCGTCGATCGTCGAGAAATCCACGACAAGATCGGACGCCTCGGTTGCGGCGACGACAGACTGGAGGGTTTCGACTGCCTGCTCGCCAGGGGCAGCCACGGCAGCCTCGTCGATCGCCGTCTCACCTATCCGCGCCTCGAAGTCGACCAACGCGTTGATGACGGCCTCGGGCGCCTGGTCCGGATCATAGCCAAGGCATGCCTCAAGACGTCGCCAGCCGGCTAGCTCGTCGTCGTCCCGCTCGCGAGCCAATTGGCCGACAAGATGGTCCAAGGCATTGGCATCTGGATGATTCCCGCACACACGCAGCACGGTCTGGAAGAAATCATCAACCCCGGTTTCAAAATCCTGGGCGGACACTGTCACTGGACGATCTTCGAGATAGCGAATTGGGCCCCAGGCAACGCCCGACCCGATGATCGGTGCGACCATCACCCTCGGGCCGCTTCCATAGATCATGAACGGCGGTAGCAATGTGTCTCCCGAGGCGGAACTGAGTTCGTGCCGCAACCGCCACTCTGGCGAGACAAACCGCGGGTCACCAATCGGCTCCCACCGAAGACGCCACCAGCGATCCGCGAACCAGAAGGCGAGATTGATCGTCGATGCGCGCACATGATCTCGCACCCGACCTTCATGCCCATCAAACAAGCGGGAGAACACCCGGCCGCTCGCTGACAACGTGATGTCAGCAACGTCTTGGACCGGGCCACGCGCCGCGTTGGGCCATCGAGGGTCAATGCGAAATGCCACTTTATTCAACTATATCGATCTTGGGCGTCTCGCAACGCCGCAAGCAGTGCAGGGTCCCGTTCCTCTCGCGGAAACGAGAAGATCCAGGTTTCGAAGCGAGCAATCACTTTGCGGCCCAAGGCGTTCGTCGGTGCCATGGGGTAGCCATGGTACAATGCTTGGCCGGAGTTGGTTTGGCGCATTTCGTAGATCCAGCCATTGTCGTCGATCGTCCACAGCATCGTGGGATCTCCTTGGCGGTGAAGGTCGCCAAACAGCCCAGCCGCGATACCACGGTGCAGGAGGACTGGAATCCGCTGCTCATCGCGGCGCTCAAAGCCCACGTCTTCGCAGAAGGTGCGGTCCGGCGCGTAACCATGAAACGCAGCCAAGTTCCACAAATGGAGATTTCGCTTATGCTTGCCGTAGCCCTCGTAACGAGCCCTGCCTGCAAGCGCGGTGCGTGCTGCTTCGTCAGGCTCGTCGAGCGATAGATCACGCTTCTCATTTTCGCTCAGTCGAGGAAGGTGAACGCGTAGCGGCGGCTTTCTCCTCACAACACGAATCTCTGTTCTTCCTTGCGCATCGCGCGTATCTGCGACAGCGACTGAGGCCATGCAAGCTGAGAGCCGGCATGGGCGTCGCGGCTATTTTTCCGTAACAAGCGGAGACTGCTTCGAGCTTGGGGCGCTTGGTCTTCAGGTCGTGGTTTTTTCAATCAAAGCGCCCATTCCAACAAACGGTGAAAACACCGCTTTGACTGAAATCGCAGCGAAGGCTCGGTCAGATCGTCTCGACATCGGCGCCTTACGCGCCGTGGAACGCAGCCTGCACCTCTCCGTCGATCGAGACGAAATGTTGGAGGAGGAGAATCGAGGCCTCGAGCAGCGCCTTGCTGCGCTCGGGATCGAACCAGTGGCCCGCAAACTTGCCGCCGTGGAAGAGGTTGTTCCGCACGCGGCAGATGTACACGGCCAGCAAGCGCGCTTGCGACTGCGCGCCCGGATCGCCGGTAACCCAGACCAGCTTTCCCTTTTCCGCCGCCTGTTTCCGCGGTGGCTCGGTGAGCATGAAGGTCACTGCGGCGACCACGTCGGCGGGCGCGCCAGCTAGGCCGTGGGCATTGATGCGGTCCGCGAAGCTGGGCCAGTCGGCCTCGGCCGGGCCGTCCTGCTTGGTGAGCAGGCCGACCGCCTTCAACGCATATTCGATCCGCGAGAATAGCCTGAACATCTCGGTCGCCAGATCGTCCAGCTCCGGATGCGGTGACGGCACTGACATGGCGGCTGCCTCCCTATCGATCGGCCACGTCCGTCATTCATGCAACTTCCGTGGACTGTGGCCAATCTCCCTCGCAATCTGTAGCGCCACCGCCTCGGCCTTCCGCTGCGATCCAAGCTCGCATTCCCATGCAACGAGGACCCTCCAGCCAAGTCCCTCGAGCGCGGCAACGTTGCGTCGGTCGCGCTCGACGTTCCGGTCGAACTTCTCCTGCCAGAACGGGGTGTTGCTCTTCGGGGTCGTCGCAACCTTGCACCCCCCGTGCCGATGCCAGAAGCAGCCGTGCACGAGCACGACTGCCTTGAACCTAGGCAGCACGATGTCCGGCTTCCCGGGCAGGCGCTTGTCGTGGATGCGAAACCGAAGGCCGAGGGCGTGCAGTGCCTTCCGGAGCGCCAGCTCGGGAGAGGTATCCTTGGACCGGATGCGAGACATGCGCTCCGATCGCGCCTCTGGTGAGAGGAAGTCGGCCATGAGGCCGCTAGCTGCCTCCCCCAATACGGTCCCGGACAAGCTCGAAGAAGGGATATCCCCGGATGATCTCGCCGCCGACGTCGAACGACTTGTAGAGGCACTGGTGGTTGCCAAGGGTCTTCACCCGCTCGGCAACCTCGCCTGCACTTGCCGCTAGCCCCAGCGCCGAGAGCTCGGAGGCGGTCACGTTGGGAACCTTGTGCACGAACCAGCTCAGCAGCGGCTCCCTGTAGTCGGTGGCACCGGCCTTGAAGTGCCGCAGGTACTGCGACGCGAGGATGACCCCGGTACCGAACTCGCGCCCTTGCAGCAGCAGCTTGCGAAGGACATCGAACTCGTACCGCATGATGTTGTCGGCCTCGTCGACCAGCAGGTAGGAGTCGACGGCGCGCAGCTGCGGGTCGCTGCGAAGGAACGGCCGCTTTGGCGTCCGCAGCATGTTCTCGTAGAACATGTTCAGCATGACGGCGACGAGCATGTTCTTGCTGTGGTCGTCCTGGCCAAGTGCATCCAGCGCGATGACCACCACGCCATCCAGGAATTGGTCGAACGGGACCGTGCGCGACTGGTCGGGCTCGAAGATCTCCATGTCCATCAGGTCGTCGATGATCGCCATCGGCGAGTCCGACTTCCCGTCGAGGATGGTGGCGTAGGCCTCGTGCACGTCGCGCAAGGTTGGTGGCATGCCTGTCGGCGCTGCCTCGTAGGCCTCGCGGACCGCGCGCTTCAGCTTGTCCCGCTGGACGGGCCCGATCCCGGGATAGATCTTGCCGAGCACGTCGGCGAAGAACCGGAACCGGTCCAGCCATGGCGTGGGGACGTCCCCGAGGGTCCTCGTGTCGAACAGGTTGAGCGGAAGCCGGTGCGGCCTGACGACACGCGCCCCAGTGGCGGCGACGAAGTCCTCGCTGCTGTAGTCGCGCTTGTAGTCGAAGATCAGGAAGCGCGGCCGAATACCCCGGTTCTCCTCGCCCGAGCCGGCGATCTGGCAGATCAGCGACTTCAGGAGCTGCGTCTTGCCCGTGCCAAGGTCGCCCACGACGCCCATGTTCAGCTGGTTCAGCCTGGTGTCGGAGATGTTGAGCGCCAGGTCCCGCGCCTTGAACCCGTCGACGGTACGGCCAACCTGAAGCACGACGCCCGCGCCCTGGACCGCCGCTGGAACAACGTCGCCGCCGCCCGGGCCGCCAGCGGGTGGCGCCGGCGAGGCGGCCGCGGCCGTTGATGCGTCGGCGTCCAGCGGCGACTCGTCGGCCGTAGCAACGATACTGGCTAGCTCGACGTCGGCTGGCACCGCGCCAGCGGTTGCGTCGGCTGGAGCGGGCGACGCCTCGGCGGCCACCTGCCCTGCGGCCCTCGATGGCATGAGGTCCCAGTTGCCAAGCCGGGCATGGACCATGCCGTAGAACGTCGTTGGGTCGCCTGCGACGATCTTGCCCGCGTCCTCGCGGCCGACGACGATCGTCTCGTCGAACCCGTCGCCATCATGGTCGCGGGACGTGCTCGAGTGCGACTCGTCGACGACGATGAGCCGCCCCCGCGGGTCAACCTCGATGCAGTCGAACCCGTCGAGCACCGCCCTCGCGATGGATTCATGCAGCCTGGCCCACTGGCCGGAATTGCCACGAACGTCGTCCTGCTGGCTGTAGACCCGCATGCCGAACCCGATGATCGACAGCACGAGGTGCTGGAAGGCCAGCGCCCACAGGCGGGGCTGACCATCGTGCGGCGCCATCGCGCCGAGCAGCGAGGACAGCGCCTTGGCCTGGTCGAGCGCCTCGACTGCTTCGCCGGCGCCGTAGGTTGCCGTTGGCCGGCACTTGACCTCCACGGGTGTCAGCTTGATGCGAGGTGCGCCGCCCGCGAACTCGACGCCCACCACGACGAGGTCCGGCCGCAGCAATGCAAGGTCCTTGCGGTCACCCCCAGGTCGCCCGTCGCCCCTGCATCGTCCCCGGCGAGCCCCTTGATGGTCGGGATGCCGCGGCGCGCCACCTCGAGCAGGACGTCGCTGACCTTCCCGGGCGCGATGCCCTCGCATCCAGGGAGGCGGGCCAGGGCCTTGGCCAAGGCCTCTCGGTCTGCGTCGGTGACCTGCGAGAGGAGGTAGTAGCCGTTCGTGTCGCCGGAGCGATGCGAATAAGAGGGCAGCTCGTAGTCCCAGAGGTAGGCGCCCTCCAGCCAGCCCCCGAGGAAGCAAGCCGGGTCGATTGCCGACGACGACACCGCGACGAAGTCCGTGCGCCGCTCGCGGAGCATGTGCTTCACCTCGTGCACGTTGGGCGCGAACTGCAGGCCGACGGGCACGGGCGATAGGTTCTCGATCGCCGCGGCGAGGCTTCCCACCTTGTCCGCCAGCACCTCGCCGCTTTGGGCGGGCGGCGTGGACTGGCGTGATTCATGGAGGAAGACGCGCGGCAGCTGGCGGCGAATGCGATGCCGCGACAGTGCGCCGAAGCCAAGCGGCGTGCGCTGCTCCACCTCCGCCGCGCCGGGCTCGGTCATGTCGAGCTGCGCGATGATACCCAAGTCGGGAATGGTGCGCGGGGGTTGCCCCGCGAACCAGCGGACCGCGTTCCGCGTGTCCTCCGACAGGTTGGCGATCTTCGCGTCGTCCGGCCGCGCGTCCTCGGTCCTGTCGTCGAAGATCTCGACGAACCTGCACCGCGACGCTCCCGTAACCCGCCGCCAAGATCGATCGATGACGAAGCCTTCCCAAGACCAGCAACCCTCGGCGGAATTGCCATTCGAACCGCTTCCGGTTCCGCTGTGCGCGGACGCGATCCGCAAGCGGTACCCCGACGCGGACGAGGCCCGAATCAAGGTGCTCGGCACGATCTGGGACGAGGTTGTACATCGCATCGTGCAGGAAATGATGTCGCTGTCGCTCCCCGAGGCGACGCCGCTCCATATCAACGTCCGCGAGGACATGGCGCTCGAACTTGCGCAGCTGCAGTTCTGGCTCGGAGAGCGGGTCATCGAGAAGCGCACCGGCGGGCGCGAGATCGCCGACATCGATCGTGACGCCGAACGCGAAGCTTGCCTTGGCGCAGAGGGTGGCCTCACCATCACCGGCACGGCGCACATGGCGCATGAGCATATCTGGAAGCGCAGGCTGGACGAGCGCTGGAAGCCCAAATCGGCAAAGGCGGCGGAACGTGAGAAGAATCCTCGCGCGGCCAAGCTCGCGGTCAAGCCGGTTGGCAAGAATCACTTCATTCCACGGTGGTTCATTCGCGATAACTGGGCGGTGGACGGCAAGGTCCTGCGATGGCGCAGGAGCGAGATGGGCTGGACGTCGGCTCGCCGTGGCTTTGGTGAATGGGGCTTTCGGCACAAGCTCTACAGCGATCGGCTGGAAGCCTATCTCGCGCTCCTGGAAGGCGATGCAAAGCGGCCAATCGAGATGCTTCTCGACACCCGCCCGCTCAATGGTCCGCAGCGCGACGCGCTTGTCGGGTTTCTCGTGATCCAGGTTCTGCGCAATCCCTATTTCATCGAAAAGATGCAGCGCGGGATCGCGCCGGTGATCGCCGACGAAGGATATGGCGACGACCCTGACATGCCTTCGAAGGCGTACGAGACCATCTACCAGAACAACGAACTCTACGACCGGATGGCTCGGCCGATCATGTGGAATCAATGGGCGATCGTGCGGTCGGAGGAACCGCTGTTCGTCTTGCCTGATACGTTCGGGCTGGGCGGCGATCTCGGCGACGGTTTGCGCATGGTCGTGCCGCTCACGCCGCGGGCCTGCTTCGTCACCTTAGCGGATCGCGAAAGCGAGAAACGGATCGTACCGCATTACCTGCGCGCCGATCATATGCTCGCGACCAGGATTTCAGCGGCCCTCCTCCAGTCCGCGGAGCGGGAGTTCATTTCGCATCCCTCGTTCACGATGAACGAGGATCTGTCGGCCATCTGCGATCTTCTTGGCGATATCAGCCAAGCGGTCGCTGCGCGCGGTGAAGGCGACTGAGGCGACCGCAGCCTGGCCAGAACTGACGTCGTTGAGCCTTGCAGCGCAGAACGCCCGCGGTTGAGCTCGTCTTCGAAGTGGGCTATTTCAGGCCGCGTCAGGTCGAGAGCCGATAGGCTTTCCATAAGACGCGATTCCGCCACGGCAGGAAGTCGCTGAACCGCCGAAGACGTGCGGCCGCTGACTCTTCTACAACGATGTTGTGGACGGGGTCGTGTGCCGTGGCGCGGACCCGTTCATGAGGAACGGTAAGGACCATGCGATCTAGGAAACTTAACATCGCCGGCACGCGCTACTATCCAATTAGCGTCTGGAACGGCGAACGTCACCAAGCGCGGATTAGGGTTCGTGATCCCCGGCAACTCGCAAGGGATCGCGGTACGCTGCACACGATCTATTCACGAGCGGGGAGCTTCAGGGCCACGCGCGGCCTCACACTCCTGCGGGCAGCACGCGGCAAATGGCATGTAGTGGATATCGGTCGTCGTGATCTGGCAAAGCGGCTGCTAGTCGAGATCGAGATGCTGGCTATCGCGGCCATTATCGAGATTGAATTCGACGGCGAACCAATCTCGATCCGCCAGGCAGATTAGGGTCCGGACTCACAACCACCAGATGACGGTGGCGGCGAGGGCGATGGCGCCCATGAAGTTCTTGATGTTGCGATCGAAGCGGGTGGCGAGCCGCCTCCAGTCCTTGAGGCGGCAGAACATGCGCTCGATGACGTTGCGCTGTTTGTAGATGGTGCGGTCGTAGTCGTACTGGACCTTGCGGTTGCAGCGCGGCGGGATGACGGCCTGGGTGCCGCGCTGGTCGAGCCACTCGCGCAACTCCTGACTGTCATAGCCCTTGTCGGCGACGAGTTCGACGGATGGGGGCAGCGCCGCGATGCAGGTCTTGGCGACCTTGCAGTCGTGGACGTTGCCGGGCGTCAGCAGGAGGACGTGAGGGCGGCCCTTGGCGTCGCAGACGGCATGGACCTTGGTGTTCCGGCCGCCTTTGGTGCGGCCGATACCATGGGCCAAGGCCCCCCTTTTCCACCGCCTGCGCAGCGGTGGACCTTGATGCAGCTGCTATCGATGAACAGCCGGTCCGGCGCGTCGTCGGCGCCTGCCAGCGCGCTGAAAATCCCCTCCCAGATGCCGCGCTCGGACCAGCGCACGAAGCGATTGTAGAGCGTCTTCTTTGGCCCGTACACGTCCGAGCAGTCCACCCAGCGACCGCCGCAGCGGAGCGCATGCACGATCCCGCTCAGCACCCGGCGATCATCCACACGTGCCTTGCCGCGAACGTCCGTCGGCAGCAGTGGTGCGATCCGCTCCCACTGCGCATCGGAAAACCAGAAGAAATCAGCCATTCCACCGCCTCCACACCAACGCAGTGAATCACGATCCAAGCGGTAGCAAAAGCCATTATTGGGTCCGGACCCTAGCCACTCCTCGGCAACCGCCTGAAACGTGTTGGCGGCGGCGTATTTAGCGGCGATCCGCGCACGCTTCTTCTCCAGTGCCGGGTCGATCCCCTCGGCAATCTCCTTCTTAGCCTCGTCGCGCCGGGCGCGCGCTTCCGCGAGGCTTATGGTCGGCCACCCACCGAGATGAAGCTTCTTCTGCTTGTCGAGGAAACGGTAGTTGAAGCGCCAAAGCTTCGAGCCGTTCGGCTGGATGACGAGGTAGAGGTTCTGAGAATCGGATAGGTTCCACGCCTTCGCTCTCGGCTTGGCGGCATTGATCTGGATGTAGGTCAGCATGGTCGTTTTCCCAGCAAGGCCGGGTCGATCCGAGGGCAACAAAAAGGGCAGCATTTGTGGTCGCTGCACATGCCCTTAGCCGGATTTCGCCGGACGGTGTCTGGCGATTCTCGGTCTGAAAATGCTTTGAAACCAGTCGCTTACTGGACGCTGCTGGACGTATCCAGAGCCAGTATTGGTGCCCAGAAGAGGACTCGAACCTCCACGACCTTGCGATCGCCAGCACCTGAAGCTGGTGCGTCTACCAATTCCGCCATCTGGGCACGGGGTAGGCGGCGGCGCTTAGCGGCGCGGGTCGGCGCTTGTCAACCGGAGCCTCGATGCGGCATTGCGGCAATCGCGATCTCAAGCGCGCAAAGGATGGTGCAATGGCTGGGCGTGAGCTGGGCAACGAAAGCGATAAAATCGTCACGCTGTTCGGCGGCGACGGGTTCATCGGGCGCTATGTCGCCCAGGCGCTGTTGCGCGCGGGAGCCCGGGTGCGTATCGCGGGGCGCAATCCGAAGCGGGCTTTCTTCCTGAAGCCGCAGGCGGCGCTCGGCCAGGTGCAGTTCCTGGCGGCGGGGCCGGCGAAGCCGGGCACCGTCGCGGCGGCGCTGCGTGGCGCTGACGCGGCGGTGAACCTGATCGGGACGCTGGATGGCGATTTCGACGCGGCGCATGTCGATGCGGTGCGGGTGATCGCGAATGCGGCCAAGGCCGAGGGTGTCGCCCGGCTGGTGCAGATTTCCGCCATCGGCGCCGATCCGGCGAGCGCGTCGGCCTATGCGCGGAGCAAAGGGGAGGGTGAACGCGAGGCAACACGCGCTTTCCCGAACGCGACCATCATCCGGCCCTCGGTCGTGTTCGGGCCGGAGGACAATTTCATCAATCGTTTCGCGCGGATGGGCCAGATCATGCCCGTCCTGCCGGTCGTCGGTGCGGGCGCGAAGTTCCAGCCGGTCTATGTCGTCGATCTGGCGGCCGCGATCGCCAAGGCCGCGCTCGATCCATCTTATGCAGGCCGCACCTTCGAGATCGGCGGGCCGGAGGTATTGACGATGGCCGAGCTGAACGGCCGCGTGCTGGAGTGGATCGGGCACAAGCGGGCGCCGCTGGTGCTGCCTGACATGATCGGAGACATCGTGTCGCGCTTCGGCTTCCTGCCCGGCGCGCCGATTACCCGCGACCAGTGGCTGATGCTGCAGAAGGACAATGTCGCGGGTGCGGGCGTCGAGGGTCTCGATGCGTTTGGCATCAAGCCGACGCCGATGGCGGCGGTCGCGCCCGACTGGCTGGTGCGATACCGGCGGCAGGGCCGCTTCGCCAAACTGCGCACGGCCTGATCCTGGTGAGCACGCTGCTGACCGCCGCGCTCCTCGGCGTTGTCGAGGGGCTGACCGAGTTCCTGCCTGTCTCGTCCACCGGCCACCTGATCATGGCGAGCGCGCTGCTCGGCTATGACGCGGAGGTCTGGGCAACGTTCAACGTGGTGATCCAGCTGGGGGCGATCTTGGCGGTGATCGTGCTGTACTGGCGGACGTTCTGGGCCGTCCTGTCCGGCATGGCGCAGAAGAACCCGGTGTCCTGGCGGTTCTTCCGCAACGTCTCCGTCGCGTTCCTGCCATCGGCGGTGATCGGCCTCGCGCTGCACTCGAAGATCGAGGCGATGCTGGGCGAGCCGAAGATCGTGGCGGTGGCCTTGGTCGTCGGCGGGATCGCGATCCTGCTGATCGAGCGGCTGGTGAAGCCGGGCGACACGCATGGGGTGGCTGACATTCCGCTGCCGCGCGTGATCGGCGTCGGGCTCATCCAGTGCCTGGCGATGGTGCCGGGGGTGAGCCGGTCGGGCGCGACGATCCTGGGCGCGATCAGCCTGGGCGTCGAGCGACGGACGGCGGCGGAGTTCAGCTTCTTCCTGGCGATCCCCACGATGCTGGGCGCGACGGTGCTGGAGTTGGTGAAGAACCATGAGGCGCTGACAACTTCGGTGGTCGGCTGGGATGCGATCGCGGTCGGGTTCGTCGTGTCGTTCCTTGTGGCGATCGCGGTGATCAAGGGGTTCGTGACCTTCGTATCGCGGCACGGGTTCGGACCGTTTGCCTGGTATCGCATCATCGCAGGGATCGCCGCTTTCGCGTGGCTTTCGAGCTGAACCGGCCGATCCGGACCTTCTTAGAAGGTGAGAATGGCTCGCAAGAACGTGATGGCCGCCTAAGTGCAGTGTAATAGGTAAGGCGTTCTTACCTTTCTGCCCTTTCGTGCGTGACTCTCCAGCGGAACTCTGTCATCTACCGTCTCGCAGGAGGCGTAGATGGCGGACAATCCAATGCTGAAGTTCGTGGCCGTGGGGCAGGATTACCCCGAGAAGCGCGCGGCGGAGGAGCGTAACGAGGACTTCGCCGAGATCTCGCGCAAGTTCGCGGTCGCCAAGGCGGAAGAGCAGTCGTCGCGTTGTTCGCAATGCGGCGTGCCTTATTGTTCGACGCACTGCCCGCTGCACAACCATATCCCCGACTGGCTGCGCCTGACCGCCGAGGGGCGGCTGCGCGAAGCCTATGAATTGTCCAACGCGACCTCCTCCATGCCGGAGATCTGCGGCCGCATCTGCCCGCAGGACCGGCTGTGCGAGGGCAATTGCGTCATCGAGTTTTCGGGCCACGGCGCGGTCACCATCGGATCGGTCGAGAAGTTCATCACCGACACCGCATGGGAACAGGGCTGGATCGAGCCCTTGGTGCCGGTCGCCGACCGTTCGGGCCAGTCGGTGGGGATCATCGGCGCGGGTCCGGCGGGGCTGACCACGGCGGAGTATCTGCGCAAGCGCGGTTATGACGTTCATGTCTACGATCGGCATGACCGTGCGGGCGGGCTGCTGACCTATGGCATCCCCGGCTTCAAGCTGGAGAAGGACGTGGTGATGCGCCGGGTCCAGCGGCTGAAGGATGGCGGGATCGTCTTCCACGAGGGATTCGAAGTCGGGCGTGACGCGACGCTGGAGCAGCTGCGCGCGAAGCACGACGCGCTGCTGATCGCGACGGGGGTCTACAAGGCGCGCGATATCAAGGCGCCGGGCGTAGGCGCGAGCGGGGTCGTCAAGGCGCTGGATTACCTGATCGCCTCGAACCGCAAGGGCTTCGGCGATGCGGTGCCGGACTTCGATTCGGGTGCGCTCGACGCGGCGGGCAAAGATGTCGTCGTGATCGGCGGCGGCGATACGGCGATGGACTGCGTGCGCACGGCGGTGCGGCAGGGCGCGACGTCGGTGAAGTGTCTCTACCGCCGCGACCGGGAGAACATGCCGGGATCGCAGCGCGAGGTCGCTAATGCCGAAGAGGAAGGCGTCGAGTTTGTCTGGCTCTCCGCCCCCGAGGCGTTCGACGGCGAGGGCGCGGTAAGCGGGGTTCACGTCGCCAAGATGCGCCTCGGCCAGCCGGACGCCAGCGGCCGCCGCGCGCCGGAACCGGATCCGCAAGGCGGCTATCGGCTGAACGCGACGCTGGTCATCAAGGCGCTCGGTTTCGAGCCGGAGGAGCTGCCGAAGATGTTCGGCGCGCCGGAACTGTCGGTCACCCGCTGGGGCACGCTCCGCGTGGATCACAAGACGATGCAGACGAGCCTTGAGGGCGTATTTGCCGCCGGTGACATCGTGCGTGGTGCGAGCCTGGTCGTCTGGGCGATCCGCGACGGCCGCGACGTGGCCGAGCGGATGCATGGCTTCCTGAAGGCGAAGGCAAAGGCGGTGCCGAAGCAGAAGGTGGCGGCGTGATGCGGTGCCTCGTTCTGCTCGCTGCCGCCCTGGGGCTATCCGACGCGGCGGCGGCTGCTGAACCCGCTCCTGCCAAAGCGGTCCAGGCGGCTCCGGACGCGGGGACGCTCGCCGCCGCGCGGGAGTTCATGGCGACCACCGACATTCGCGGCCAGATGCGCGCGATCATGCCGAAGGTCAGTGAGGCGGCGAGGGCGAACGTCCAGCAGATGTTTGGCCAGAATGCGGTGCCCGAAGGGCTGCAGACCGAGTTCATGGTCGCGATCCGCGCGCATATGGCGACGTTCGATGGTGTCTTCACGCCTGAGCTGATCGACCAGATGGCGACGATCTACGCGCGCCATCTCTCCGCCGCCGACCTCCGCCGGCTGACCGCATTGATGCGCGATCCGGCGATGGCCAAATTAAGGGACGTGACGCCGGCGATCACCGGTGAGCTGATGCCGGCGATGATGGCCGCGATGAAGCCGCAGCAGGAGGTCTTCATGGCCAAGATGAAGCAGATCGTTGCAGACTGGATGCGTGATCACCCCGCTGACAAGGCCAAGCTTGTCCAGCCGAGCGCGAGCTAGAAGGTTATCGTGCGGCTGACGCAATCCGAGGTGGACGCAATCAAGGCGGCGGTGGCTGAAGCTTTTGGCGCGGATGCCGTCGTGCGCCTGTTCGGCAGCCGGGTACATGACCATCTGCGTGGCGGCGACATCGACCTCCATCTCGAACTTCGAAACGGCCGCCCGGACGCTTGGGGCGAAGCCCGTTTTGTCGATCGCCTTTTTCGGATGATTGATGAACGGCAGATCGACCTTGTCTACCGCGCTCCTGATGCGCCGATGCGGCCGATCGATCGGGTTGCGTATGCCGAGGGCATCGTGCTGTGACCGCCTTCGCCATACAGCTCGGACAGACGCTGGACGCGCTGGTCCAGGTCGGCGCACGGTTGCGGTCGTCGTTGGAAGAGGATGCCGCACTCTTCCCGATGAGCGAAGGAAGCCTTGCCGGAGCGGGCAGTGCCGATCTCAAGGCGTTGGACGCTTTCCTGCAACGCTTTCAGCAAACCGCCGATCAGATTCTACGCAAGCTGCTCCCGCGACTGGTCGCGGCGGCGGACGAGACGTCCGTAGCCTTCGTCTTCCGAGAGCTTCTTGAACGTTTGGACCGTCTGGGAGCCATCGACGGCACCGACACCTGGACCGCCCTACAGCAGCTCCGCAACCGTCTGACCCACGAGTATGTCATGGGCCTCGCCGAGCGGGCGCAGGACCTGAACACCGCATGGGCGATGGCCCCGCTCCTGCTCGACCAGATCGAGCGGGCAGCTGCCTTTGCCGATAAGCACAACCTTCGCACCCGGGAAAAGCCATGACCCAGACCTTCCTTTCCCCCGAGCATGAGCGCCTCGCCAGCGAGGGCATGTATCGTCCCGAGTTCGAGGGCGATGCCTGTGGCGTGGGCTTGGTGGCGGCGACCGATGGGAAGCCGTCGCGGCGCGTCGTATCGGCGGCGATCGATGCGCTGAAGGCGGTGTGGCATCGCGGCGCGGTCGATGCCGACGGCAAGACCGGTGATGGCGCCGGTATCCACGTCGACCTGCCGATCGAGTTCTTCAACGAGGCGATCGAGCTGTCGGGCCATGTCCCCGGTGCCGGGCGGCTGGCGGTGGGCATGATCTTCATGCCGCGAACCGACCTCGGCGCGCAGGAGATGTGCCGGATGATCGTCGAGAGCGAGATCATCGATTTCGGCTACACCATCTACGGCTGGCGGCAGGTGCCGGTGGACGTGTCGGTCATCGGCGACAAGGCGATGATGACCCGGCCGGAAATCGAGCAGATCATGATCCAGGGCCCCTCGCCGGACGAGATGTCTGCCGCCGAGTTCGAGAAGAACCTCTACCTGATCCGCCGCCGCATCGAGCGGAAGGTGATCGAGGCGCAGATCCAGGGCTTCTACGCCTGTTCGCTCAGCTGCCGCTCGATCATCTACAAGGGCCTGTTCCTGGCGGAGAGCCTGTCCGAGTTCTTCCCCGACCTGCTGGACGAGCGGTTCGTCAGCCGGGTTGCGATCTTCCACCAGCGTTATTCAACCAACACCTTCCCGCAATGGTGGCTGGCCCAGCCGTTCCGCGCGCTCGCCCATAACGGCGAGATCAACACGATCCGCGGCAACAAGAACTGGATGAAGAGCCACGAGATCAAGATGGCGGCGCTCGCCTTTGGCGAGCATTCCGACGAGATCAAGCCGCTGATCCCGGCGGGCGCGTCCGATACCGCCGCGCTTGACGCCGTGTTCGAGGCGATCGTGCGGTCCGGCCGCGACGCGCCGACAGCCAAGATCATGCTGGTGCCGGAGGCCTGGCAGGAGAGTCCGGACCTGCCGCAGGCGCATCGCGACATGTATTCCTATCTCGCCTCGGTCATGGAGCCCTGGGACGGGCCGGCGGCTTTGGCGATGACCGACGGCCGCTGGGCGGTGGCGGGGCTCGACCGCAACGCACTCCGTCCGTTGCGCACCACACTGACCGCCGACCATCTGCTGATCGTCGGATCGGAGACGGGCATGGTCGTGGTGCCAGAGGCGCAGGTGGTCGCCAAGGGCCGCCTCGGGCCGGGGCAGATGATCGCTGTCGATCTGGACGAGGGCGTATTCTTCATAGACTCCCAGATCAAGGACCAGATCGCGAGCGAGCGGCCCTATGGCGAGTGGGTCAAGGATTTCCGCACCCTGGCCGACCTCGCCACGCCGAAGGGCGACCATGTCACCCGCTACGACCGGGCCGAGTTGCTGCGCCGTCAGGTCGCGGCAGGGCAGACGCTGGAGGACATGGAGCTGATCCTCGCGCCGATGGTCGAGGACGCCAAGGAAGCGATCGGATCGATGGGCGACGACACGCCGCTCGCCGTCATCTCCGACCGGCCGCGGACGATCAGCCATTTCTTCCGCCAGAACTTCAGCCAGGTGACCAACCCGCCGATCGACTCATTGCGCGAGACCCGCGTGATGAGCCTCAAGACCCGGTTCGGGAACCTCGCCAACATCCTCGACACCGACAGCGCGCAGTCGGACGTGCTGATCCTCGATTCGCCGGTGCTGACCGGGCGCGACTGGGCGACGCTGAAGGCGCATTTCGGGCCGAGCGCGGCGGAGATCGACTGCACCTATGCGATGGACGGCGGCGACCATGCGCTGCGCAACGCCATCGCCGAGGTCCGCCGCAAGGCCGAGCAGGCGGTGCGCGAGGGCAAGACCGAGCTGTTCCTGACGGACGAGAATGTCGGGCCGGGGCGTGTCGCCATCCAGATGATCCTGGCGGCGGCGGCGGTGCACACGCATCTCGTCCGCGCCGGGCTTCGCTCCTATGCGTCGGTCAACGTGCGGTCGGCGGAGTGCCTCGACACGCATTATTACGCGGTGCTGATCGGCGTGGGTGCGACGACGGTGAACGCGTACCTGGCGGAGGCGGCGATCGCCGATCGGCATGGGCGCGGGCTGTTCGGCGACCTCGCGCTTGAGGACTGCCTGAAGCGGCATCGCAAGGCGATCGACGACGGTCTCCTCAAGATCATGTCCAAGATGGGGATCGCGGTGATCTCCTCCTATCGCGGTGGGTATAATTTCGAGGCGGTGGGCCTCAGCCGTGCGATCGTGAACGACATGTTCCCGGGCATGCCGTGCAAGATCTCGGGAGAGGGCTATGCCTCGCTGCAGTTGAACGCGAGCGACCGGCATGAGGCGGCGTTCGACGAGGGCGTGATCGCGCTGCCGGTCGGCGGCTTTTACCGTCAGCGGAACGGCGGGGAGGCGCATGCCTATTCGGCGCAGCTGATGCACCTGCTGCAAACCTCGGTCGCGACCGACAGCTATTCGACCTATCTGCAGTTTTCGCGCGGGGTGAAGGACCTGCCGCCGGTCTATCTGCGCGACCTGCTGGAGTTCAACTGGGCGAAGGAGCCGGCGCCGATCGACGCGGTCGAAGCGATCACCGAGATTCGCAAGCGCTTCGTGACGCCGGGCATGAGCCTGGGCGCGCTGAGCCCGGAGGCGCATGAGACACTGGCGATCGCGATGAACCGGATCGGCGCGAAGGCGGTTTCGGGCGAGGGCGGCGAGGACAAGATCCGCTACAAGCCCTATGCGAACGGCGACAACGCGAACTCGACCATCAAGCAGATCGCGTCCGGCCGCTTCGGCGTGACGGCGGAATATCTGAACGCCGCCGAGGAGCTGGAGATCAAGGTCGCGCAGGGTGCGAAGCCCGGCGAGGGCGGGCAGCTGCCCGGCTTCAAGGTGACCGAGATGATCGCGCGGCTGCGTCACTCGACGCCCGGCGTAATGCTGATCAGCCCGCCGCCGCATCACGACATCTACTCGATCGAGGATCTGGCGCAGCTGATCTACGACCTGAAGCAGATCAACCCGCGCGCGCGGGTCTGCGTGAAGCTGGTCAGCTCGGCCGGCATCGGTACGGTCGCGGCGGGCGTCGCCAAGGCCCATGCCGACGTCATCCTCGTCGCCGGCCATGTCGGCGGGACGGGCGCCAGCCCACAGACTTCGGTGAAGTACGCGGGCACGCCCTGGGAGATGGGGCTGACCGAGGCGAACCAGGTGCTGACGCTGAACGGCCTGCGTAACAAGGTGAAGCTGCGCACGGACGGCGGCCTGAAGACCGGGCGCGACATCGTCATCGCCGCGATCCTGGGCGCGGAAGAGTACGGGATCGGCACGCTGAGCCTGGTGGCGATGGGCTGCATCATGGTGCGGCAGTGCCATTCGAACACCTGCCCGGTGGGCGTCTGCACGCAGGACGAGGCGCTGCGCCAGAAGTTCACCGGATCGCCGGAGAAGGTCATCAACTTGATGACCTTCATCGCGGAGGAGGTGCGCGAGATCCTCGCCAAGCTGGGCGCGAAGAGCCTGGACGAGGTGATCGGGCGGACCGAGCTGCTGCGGCAGGTGAGCCGTGGTGCCGAGCATCTCGACGATCTCGACCTCAACCCGATCCTCGCCAAGGTCGACGCGCCGGACCATGCCCGCCGCCTCGCCCCGGGCATGTTCCGGAACGAGGTGCCCGACAGCCTCGACGCGCAGATGATCAAGGACGCGGCCGCCGTGTTCGAGCGGGGCGAGAAGATGCAGCTGACCTATTCGGTCCGGAACACGCATCGCGCGGTGGGCACGCGGCTGTCTTCGGAGATCACGCGCAAGTTCGGCATGTCGGAACTGGCGGACGGGCATGTCACCGTGCGGCTGCGTGGGAGCGCCGGCCAGTCGCTGGGCGCGTTCCTGTGCAAGGGCATTACACTGCAGGTGTTCGGCGATTCGAACGACTATGTCGGCAAGGGCCTGTCCGGCGGGATCATCACGGTGCGGCCGATGGTCTCCTCCCCGCTTGAGACCAAGGCGAACACCATCGTCGGCAACACCGTCCTCTACGGGGCGACCAGCGGCAAGCTGTTCGCGGCGGGGCAGGCGGGCGAGCGGTTCGCGGTGCGCAACTCGGGCGCGACGGTGGTGGTCGAAGGCTGCGGCGCGAACGGTTGCGAATACATGACCGGCGGCACGGCGGTGATCCTGGGTAAGGTCGGCGACAATTTCGGCGCGGGCATGACCGGTGGCATGGCCTTTGTGCTGGACGAGGACGGCAGCTTCGAACGGAACGCCAATCCGGGCACGATCATGTGGTGCCGCCTGTCATCCGCCTATTGGGAGATGCGCGCCAAGGCGCTGATCGCCGAACATGCCGAGGCGACCGACAGCAAATGGGCGCACAGCGTGCTGGACGACTGGGACCGCTGGCGCGGTCGGATTTGGCAGGTCTGTCCGATCGAGATGGTCGGGCGGCTGGACTATCCGCTGTCGGATGCCGGTGCCGAGGAAGAGGTGGTGGCGGCGGAGTAATCCGCGCCACTACTCGCCGATCGGCGATAATCGCCGTTGCGGGAGTAACTACGAGCGCTAACAGTCACCCGCATGTGGCAGCTCTATCAATTCCCGCTCTGTCCCTTTTCGCGCAAGGTCCGGCTCGTGCTGGGCGAGAAAGGGGAGCCGTATCAGCTGCTGCGGGAATCGCCCTGGGAGCGGCGCGACGAGTTTCTCGACATGAACCCGGCGGGGCAGACGCCGGTGATGGCGGAGGATGAGGGCGGGCTGATCCTGATCGGGTCGCAGCCGATCATCGAGTATCTGGAAGAAACGATCGACCGCGTGCCGATGATCGGCGGCACCGCGCCGAACCGCGCGGAGATCCGCCGCCTCACCATGTGGTTCGACGAGAAGCTGTATGGCGAGGTGGTGCGCCCGCTGATGTACGAGCGGATGGAGAAGCGGCTGGTCCACCGCGCGTCACCCGATGCGGGTGCGCTGCGCGATGCGATGCGGCAGGCGAACACCCATCTCGACTATCTCGACTATCTACTCGATCACCGCCGGTGGATGGCGGGGCCGCTGCTCAGCCTCGCCGATCTGACGGCGGCGGCGCATTTGTCGGTGGCGGATTACCTCGGCGGCATCGACTGGCGTGGGCATGACCAGACGCGGCAATGGTATGCGGGGCTGAAGTCGCGGCCAAGCTTTCGCCCACTTCTGTCCGAGCGGATGGAGGTGATCGGGCCGCCTTCGCATTACGATAAGCCGGATTTCTGATGCACCCTCTCGACCGTTCGCGCTGAGCCTGTCGGAGCGCCAGTGAGAGGGTCGGTGCTGGCCCTTCGACAAGCTCAGGGCGAACGGTGGTAGGACGCTAGGTGAGGGTTCTTACCCGGTTCTCGATTCGGCCCTCTTCCACGCTGATTTCGTTGAACGACGGGCGGCTGGAGCGCAGGCGTTCGGACAAGGTGCCCGCGCCGATTAGGCGGATCGGCCCGGCGGCGGTTTCCCACATCCGATCGAATGGATCGTGGATATGGCCCGTAAGCACCGCCTTCGCGCCCGCCGCCGCCAATGCGGCGAGCGCCGCCTTACCCCCGCGCGTATGCTGCGGCTCCGCCATGTCGGGGATGTCGGCAAGGGGATGATGGCAGGCGACGATCGGTGCGCAGTTCTTCGGCGCAGCGGCGATGCGCTCCATTGCGGCGGCAAGCGAAGCGGGGCGGACCACCCCGAGCGACTGGTTCACGCGCCATTGAAAGCGGCTGACGGTCTTCAGCGGGACGATCGCCGCCGCGCTTAGGGTGAGCGGCTGTTCGATCCGACCTTCGAACTTGGCGAACCGCCGATAGGGGCGGAAGAGGCGGCGCAGCGGATCGTTGTAATAGGGCAGATCGTGATTGCCCGGCTCCAGAGAGAGCGGAACATCCAGACGCTCCAGATAGGCGATCGCGGCGGCGAACTCCGGCTTGGTCGCACGGAAGGTGAAGTCGCCGGTGATGACGACGGCATCGGGCCGCTCATTCCGTACAAGGCCTGCGAACCAGTCGAGCGCCGCCGGGTCCTCCCGACCGAAGTGGAGATCGGAGACGTGGAACAAGCGGGCGGTCGGCATAGCAACACAAAGCAGCGGCGGCACCGGGGTTCCGCCGGCCGCAACCAACCAGCTGTCCTCCTTTCCGATCTGGAGGAACAAGGTCGAGGCGATGGCGGCGAAGTAGCGGCTCTCCGGTTCAGAAGCGGCGGCGCTGTTCGAGCGCGATGCCGGCGAGGTTCTTGGAGCGCGGAACCCGTCGGAGCCGGACCTTTGGGATGTTCTCGACGATCGAACGATATCGCTCCTGGTGGGCTTTCAGCGTGTCGGATCGGCAGAGGGCGCCATTCGCCTGATCCACGACCAATGCGGAGTCGCCGACGAACTCCACGTCCTCGGCCCCCATTGCCACCGCGATATGTGCCGCGTGGATGAGCGCGAGCCACTCCGCATCGCTGTTGGTGCCCGTACCCGCAGCGGGCTGAACGTGGGTCACCCCGCGCACGACGACGGCGGTTTCGATCGCGCCGGGGTTCGGGCGGCAACCGCCGTCGAAGAAGAGACGGAGCCTGCTTATCGTGCTGCCTTCTCGTCTGGTGCCGCGACGGTTGCGATGGCGGCAGGTTCCGACCTCATCGATACCGCGATCTTCTCCGCCGCCGTCATCACACGGAGGATGTTCTCGCCCGCCAGCTTGGCGATGTCGGCATCGCTCCAGCCACGCCGCATCAGCTCGGCAAGGAGAGCCGGGTAGGTAGCGACCGAGTCCAACCCTTCGGGCAGCTCGTTGCCGACGCCGTCGAAGTCGGAGCCGAGGCCGACGTGATCGACGCCCGCGACCTTCGCAATGTGATCGATATGGTCGGCGACCTCACCGAGGGTGGCCCTGGGCTGCGGATGCGCCTTCTCCCAGGCAGCCATGGCAGCCTTGCGCGCATCCGGCCGCCCGACGAGAAGCCGGGTCTGGCGCGCCTCCTCGGCAGCGCGATCGACGATCCAGGCGCGGACCGCGGCCGACACATAGCCTTCGGCATAGTTGACCATCACAATGCCGCCGTTTGCGGGCAGGCGCCTCAGGATCGCGTCGGAGACGTTGCGTGGATGGTCGTTGATCGCCGCCGTGCTGGAATGCGAGAAGATGACCGGCGCTTTCGAGACGCGGATCGCATCATCCATCGTTCCCTCGCTGACATGGCTGAGATCGACCAACATGCCGAGGCGGTTGAGTTCGCGGACGACCGCTTCACCGAACGGGGTCAGCCCGCCGTGTTTAGGATCGTCGGTTGCCGAATCGGCCCAGGCGATCGTCGCGAAGTGGGTGAGGGTCAGGTAGCCGGCGCCGAGATCGTGATAGGCGCGGAGCACCGACAGGCTCTCGTCGATCTGCCCGCCACCCTCGACGCCGATCAGGGATGCGATTCGCCCGGCCTTGTGGATGCGGCGGACGTCGGCGGCGGTGCGGGCGAGTTCGAAGGCGTCCGGATAGCGCGCGGCGATCTGCTTCACGAGGTCGATCTGTTCGAGCGTTTCCTTGACCTGTTCCAGGCCGGGCTTGTCGGCCGAGACGTAGACCGACCAGAACTGCCCGCCGACTCTGCCGGCGCGTAGGCGGGCGATGTCGGTGTTGTAGGGGATCGGCCGGGCGGCGAGACCCTGCCGCAGGTCGAGGGTCCAGCGGCCCTCCCCTTCCCGCTCGCGCAGGACCTCCGGCCAGTCATTGTGCCCGTCGATGAGCGGTGTGCGTGCGAGGATGCGGTCGATCCGCGCGGCGTAGTCGGATGCGGGCGCGGCGGCGATGAGGAACGGGGCAAGGGCGAGGATCAGGCGGCGCATGACGCCTTGTTCCATGCGCACCGCCCCAGGTCTACTGCGCGCGGCGAAGCATCCAGCTGAGCGTTAGTCCCTCCGATGGGACCTTGGCCATGACCACCAACTGCAGCGTCGGTTTCGGCGTGCCGGTGCCGTCCACCCACAGGCTGTCCTCCACCACCAGATCGCCACCGCGGCAGCGGAACTGCCAGAGCGGGCCGCCGGAGGGACGGAGGAGCGCGCCGAGGCCATCGGCGGTGGACGTGACCTCGATGCCGGGCGCGAGGTGGAAGCGGACCGAGGCGGTGGTTTCGGCCGGGCGCTTCTTCGCCGCAGGGCGGAGGATGTCGTCGCCTCGCAACTCGCGTCCGTCGGCGCGAAGGGCGAGCTGGCGTTCGTGGATGAAGCCGAAGCGTTTGGCATAGCCCTGATGCGTGGCGTCGAGGCGGGTGCCCTCATCGGTCACCTGCCGGTCGATCTCCACCTCCGACACGCCGCGGCCGAGCGATCCGTCGGCGTGGATCGCGGTCGAGTTGCTGTCGGCGAGGACGAGGGTGGAGTGGGCAGCGGTGGACCGGAGGCCCTGCCCGAGTTCCGGCCCGAAGGCGTCGGTGCGGCCGCAATTGATGATGAGGCGGGTGGGGCCGTCCGACATCTCAAAGGCGAGGGTGGAGGCGCAGCCGCCCGACGCGATCGCGACGGTGGGGGGCGGCGCGGCGTCCACGATGACGACGGCATCGCCGGAGACGAGGCGCTGATAGCCCCATTCCTGCGGCTGGAGGAGCGGGGCTGCGGCCGCCCCCTCCCGCTCGGCGGCGGCGAGTGCGGGCGCGGAGACGATCGGGCGGCTGCCCTGCCAGGTGGAGAGCCGACCGTCGCCCAGGGTGATGCCGGCGAGCGCCGCCGCCGCCCGGTTCAGCAGGGGATCAATCGGGCGGGTATCCTGCGCGACGGAGCGGTAGGCGGCGCGCAGCATGGCGAGCGTTTCGACCAGCGCCACCTGATCGGCGGGCGTGCGGCTGACCAGACCGCCGTCGCCGTGCATCGACAGTTCGACGGCGCGGGCGAAGGCGGTCTCCGCGCGATCGAGCACGGTGTCGCTGCCGGAGAGGAGGAGGCCAGCGACGACGAGGCCCGCCGCCGCCTGGACGCGCGGCAGGCCGACCGGCGTCTTGACCGCCGTCGTTTCCAGATGCCGCGCTGTGCGGTGCATGGTGTTGAGGAGGTTGCGGCGGAAGGCCGGATCGGTCGCGAGCAGCGGGGCGTAGGCGGCCCAGAACAGCATGCGGCGACCACATACGTCGGGTCGCCATGCAGGATCGCTGATCGCGCGGGCGTGGATGAGGAGCCAGCGGCCGAGGATGAACTGCGCGATCGGCAGCGCGTCCTGACGATGTCCGGCAGCGTCGAGATCGCGAAGCCAGGCGAAGCTGTGGATGTGTTCGGCAAGCGCGGGAGAGACCGAGAGCTTGGCGAAGTCGAGCGTACCGAGGTCGACCTCCTCCCGCACCAGCTCGACGCGGCCTTCGAGAATGGCGAAGCCGGCCTGCTTGTCGCCCCTGACCGGATCCTCGGGCACGGCGAGCAGCTGCAGCGGCGGGCGGCCGCGAAGGCGGAGGTGATGGAGAGGGGTCTTCCAGATCATCCGGTCGAGCCCGTGGGCGAGGCGTTGCGACAAGGACAGACCGGCCGACATGTCCGGCCGGATCAGGCGGAGGCGCTCCTCGCCAGTCTGATCATCCCCCGCCATGTGCGCGCGTCAGTTCCCGCGCAGTCGGGCGATGTTGTCCGCATAGACGGTGGGGCCGCCCTTGAACGTGGCGGTGCCGGCGACGAGGACGTTCGCGCCGGCGGAGATGGCGAGCGGGGCGGTGGTCGCGTCGATGCCGCCGTCTACCTCCAGGTCGATGGGCTTGCCGAGCTTGTCGATCGACTTGCGGATCGCCTCGATCTTGCGGAGCTGGCTGGAGATGAAGCTCTGTCCGCCGAAGCCGGGATTGACGCTCATCACCAGGACGAGGTCGAGATCCTCCAGCAGATAGTCGAGCATCTTGGCCGGGGTAGCGGGGTTGAGCGAGATGCCTGCCTTCTTGCCGAGCGCCTTGATGCGCTGGATCGTGCGGTGGACATGGGGCCCCGCCTCCGGATGGACGGTGATGATGTCGGCGCCGGCCTCGGCGAAGGCGTCGAGGAAGCTGTCCACCGGCGAGATCATCAGGTGGACGTCGAAGGTCTTGGCGGTGTGCGGACGGAGCGCCTTCACGACGTTCGGGCCGATGGTGATGTTCGGCACGAAATGGCCGTCCATGACATCGACATGGATCCAGTCAGCCCCGGCCGCGTTGATGGCGCGCACCTCCTCCCCCAGCTTCGCGAAGTCGGCGGAGAGGATCGAGGGGGAGATGAGGACGGACATATCCGTCCTTATGCGCCAAGCGGGTGGGCGATCAACGGCGGCGGCGGAACCTTGCGATGAAAAAGCCGTCCGCTCCGCCGGCCTGTGCGAGGGTGCCGGGTAGGATGCGGATGGCACCGCCGGGCAAGGGGGTGATGCCGGTGGGGAGTTCGCCGTCGGCGGGCGGCTCGATCGTGAAGTCGTCGCGTGTCGCGAGGAAGCCGTCGAGGATGGCCTCCCCCTCATCCGGCTCCAGCGAGCAGACGGCGTAGACGAGCAGGCCGCCCGGGCTGACCCAATCGGCGGCGCGGGCGATGAGCTTCGCCTGGAGCTGTGCCGCCTCCTCGATCTGCCGCGGGCCGGCGCGGTAGAGCACCTCGGGATGGCGGCGGAAGATGCCGGTGGCGGAGCAGGGCGCGTCGATCAGGACGGCGTCGGCGGGTGCAGGCGGTTGCCATTCCATGACATCGGCGGTGACGAGATCGGCGGAGAGGTTGGTGCGCACGAGGTTCTCGGAAAGTCGTCTTAGGCGACTTTCTACGAGATCGACGGCGGTGACGCGCCAGCCATTGGCGGCAAGCTGCATCGTCTTGCCGCCGGGGGCGGCGCAGAGATCGAGTGCCACCCTCCCCTTTCCTGCGCCGATCAGGCGGGCGGGGATCGAGGCGGCGATGTCCTGTACCCACCAGCCGCCTTCGGCATAACCGTGGAGTTCGGCGATCGGGGTCGTGCCGGGCAGGCGGACATGGCCGGGTGCCAGCGACTCGCCTTCGGGCGCGGGTGCGTCCGGGGTCTTGAGAGTCAGGTCGAGCGGCGGTTCGGCAAGCAGAGCGCGCGCCGCATCGACCACGGCCTCACCCCAGTTGGTGGACCAGCGCGTCGCTACTTCGGCGGGGAGGCTGGGTGGGTTGGGCAGCGTGTCGTTGGCGCGGGTGACGGTCGAGAAGACGCCGTGGACCAGCCGTCGCGGGCCGCCGTCGACCAGCGGCAGGACGGTGGCAATTGCGGCGTGGCCGGGCGTGCCGAGGCCGAGGGCCTGGTAGAGCGCGATCCGGAGGACCATGCGCGCCTTGGCATCCTCCGCCAGCGGGCGGGCAGTGGCTGCGTCGATCAGCGCGTCGAGATCGGTCAGGTGGCGGAGGACGCCGGAAGCGAGATTGCGGGCGAGCGCACGGTCGGAGCGTTCCAGCGCCTCGGTCGCGCGGGGCAGCGCCGCCTCTAAGGGGAGGCCCTGGCGAAGGACGGCGTCGAGGAGGCGGAGCGCGGCGCCGCGCGCAGGCACCCCGGACGGCAAGGCAGATGGCGTGCGGCGGTGGGGTCGCTTGGGCTTGTTCGTCGGCATGGGCGGCCTATGTGGTCGGGAACGCGTGTCGCCGCAATCCGAGGAACAGCCATGACCGACCGCAAGCCCGGCGAACGCCCGCAAGGCCTCGTGCCGCCGAAGCTGCCGCCCAGCCCGCCCGTGCCTCAGCCCGGCGAGACGGACTGGAAGCCAGAGGACGACGAAGGACGGTTGGACCCGGTGCGCTATGGCGATTGGGAGCGGAAGGGCATCGCGGTCGACTTCTGACGGCAACGGACCGCCGCCCTGTTCGTAGAATGGCGGTGCGCCTCGTCCTCCGCTTGATCGCCGTCCTGCTTGTTCTTGCGGGGATCGGCGCGGGGTTGCTGATCCTTTCGAGTGAGCGCCCGCAGGATGTGCCCTGGACCAAGCTCGATCTCGGTACGCCGGTGGGTGTGTTCACCGGGCGCAAGATCGTGGCGCTGGGGCGTGAAGGCCCCTCCTGTCATGCTGCTCTCGATCGTGCCGGCGTCACCTACAATGCGTTGCCGCCGAGGACTTCGGGGCAGTGCGGCTACCAAGATGCCGTTAGGTTCGAGCGCGATGGTGCGCGCAACATCCGCTTCGATCCGACCGATCTGGGCGTCTCCTGCCCTGTCGCGGCGGGATTGTCGGCCTGGGAATGGAATGTCGTCCAGCCGGCGGCGCTCAAGATCTACGGACAGCAGGTCGCCCGCATCGACCATTTCGGCAGCTATTCCTGCCGCCGCATGTACGGGCGCGGCGAGGGCGCATGGTCCGAACATGCGACCGCCAATGCGATCGATGTCGCGGGATTCCGGCTGGAGGATGGTCGGCGCGTGACGGTGGTGAACGGCTGGAACGGTGAGGATGCGAAGGGCCGCGCCTTCCTCCGTCAGGTGCGTGACGGTGCTTGCGATCTGTTTGCGACGGTGCTGTCGCCCGAATACAACGCCGCGCATCGCGATCACCTGCACCTTGATCAGGCGGCGCGGGGTGCTGCCGGGTGGCGCGCCTGCCGCTAAGCGTTTAAGCGCACGTGATGCTCAAATACGCACTCGTGATGGCCGGCGGCGCGATCGGCGCCGGTTTTCGCTATCAGATCAGCGCCGTCGCCCTGCGCAACATGGGGACGAACTTTCCCTGGGGGACGTTCATCGTCAACCTGCTGGGCGGGTTCCTGATGGGAATCCTGGCGGGAACGCTGGCGAAGACGCCGGGCCATGGCGAGTATCTGCGCCTGTTCCTGGGCGTCGGCGTGCTGGGTGGGTTCACGACCTTTTCGGCGTTCAGCCTTGAGACGTTCAACATGATCAACCGGGGCGATCACGTCATGGCGGCGGCCTATGCGGTGTCTTCGGTGACGGGCGCGGTCATCCTGCTGATCGCGGGCGCGGAGCTGATGCGCGTCTATGGCTGAGGAGGGCATCCGCAACTTCACCGTCGCGCCCGACGATGACGGGATTCGGCTAGACCGCTGGTTCAAGCGGCATCTGCCAGAGGCGAGCTTCAACATCGTGTCGCGCTGGGCGCGGACGGGGCAGTTGCGCGTGGACGGCAAGCGGGCGACGCCGGGCGATCGGATCGAGTCCGGGCAGCAGATCCGCGTACCGCGGGCGGAGCCGGTCGCGGCCTCTGCCCCGAGCGCACCAAAGCCGCGGCGGGAGATCAGCGCCGAGGAGGCGGCGTTCGCGCAGGAACTGGTGATCCATATCGATCCCCAAGCCATCGTCATCAACAAGCCGCCGGGCCTGGCAACGCAGGGTGGGACGAAGACGACCGAGCATGTCGATGGGCTGCTCGACGCGTTGCAGTACGAGGCGGAGAGCCGGCCGAAGCTGGTCCACCGGCTGGACAAGGATACGTCCGGCGCGCTGCTGATCGCACGGTCGGCGCGATCGGCGGCCTTCTTCGCCAAGGCATTTTCCAGCCGCAGCGCGCGCAAGCTCTATTGGGCGCTGGTGATCGGCGTACCGTCCATCGAGGACGGTATGGTCGAACTGCCGATCGCCAAGCAGCCGGGCACCGGGGGCGAAAAGATGTTCGTCGACGAGAAGGAGGGGTCGCCGGCACGCACCCGCTATCGCGTGGTCGAGCGCGCGGGAAACGCCGCCTGCTGGGTCGCGCTGGAACCGTATACCGGACGGACCCACCAGCTGCGCGTCCACATGGCGGCGATCGGCCATCCGATCGTCGGCGACGGCAAGTATGGCGGCAAGGACGCGTTTCTGTCGGGCGGGATCAGCCGCAAGATGCACCTCCATGCGCGGCGCATCCGCGTGGACCATCCCGATGGCGGGCGGATCGACGTGATGGCCGACCCACCCTCCCACTTCTCCGAAAGCATCGCGCATCTCGGCTTCTCGCCGATCATGGGCGACGTCGAGATTGACGAGGTGAAGTTCCGCGACACGCCGGAGGGCAAGAAGCGCGCCGAGGGTCAGGCCGCCAAGGCACGGCGCAAAGAGCGCAAGGGTGAGCGACGGGGACGCGGGCGGGCGTGAACCGGCTGGCGGTATTCGACTGCGACGGGACGCTGGTGGATAGCCAGGCGCATATCTGCAGCGCGATGGAGGCCTGCTTTGCCAGCGCGGGTCTGGCCGCGCCGAGCCGCCAGGCGACGCGGCGGGTGGTGGGGCTGAGCCTCGTCGAGGTGATGCAGGTGCTCCACCCCGACGGGACCGGCGATCATCATGTCGAGCTGGCAGAGGGCTATAAGCGCGCATTCCAGACGCTGAGGGCCGAAGGGATGGTGCACGAGCCGCTGTTCGACGGCGTCGGTGCGCTGGTCGAGGCGCTGGATGACGGCGGCTGGCTGCTCGGCATCGCCACGGGCAAGTCGGACCGGGGGCTGAACCTCTGCCTTGCGCAACATGGCCTGCTGCCCCGGTTCGTGACGCTGCAGACTGCCGACCGGCATCCTTCGAAGCCTCATCCCGCGATGCTGCACTCCGCAATGGCGGAAGCGGGAGCGGAACCGGAGACGACCGTGATGATCGGTGACACCAGCTACGATATGGAAATGGCGCGCAACGCCGGTGTGCGGGCGATCGGCGTGGCGTGGGGTTATCATGATGCGGAGGAGCTGATCGCGTCGGGCGCTGAGGCAGTGGCGCGCGATGCCGAGGAGCTGGCGGCTTTGCTGAAGGTATTCGCATGACACCGTCCGACCGGCTGGCGCGCCGTCGCTTTGCGCTGTTGTCGCTCCTGAAGCTTGCGGGCTTGGTGATGATGGCGCTGGGTGCCTTGCTGGGCTGGGGCGACATCCTGAGGCCGGGCGGTGTGCCGGGGGTCGGCATACCGATCCTGCTGGCCGGGACGGTGCTGGCGACGCTGATCCCCCGCAGCCTGGCCCATCGCTGGCGGACGGAGCGGCCATGAAGCGGTTCTATAAGAGCGTCGAGGTGGTCGATCGGGCGATCCACCTGGACGGTCGCCCGGTGCGAACGCCCAAGCGCGCGTTGTTGGCACTCCCGACGGACGCGCTGGCCGAGGCCGTGGCGGCAGAATGGCGGGCGCAGGGGGACGAGATCGTGCCCGGGACGATGCCGTTCACCGGCCTTTCCAATGCGGCGATCGACATCGTTACGCCCGATGCCCCGGACTTCGTCCGCCCGCTGGCTGCCTATGCCGAGACCGACCTGACCTGTTACCGGGCAGAGGGACCCGCGAGCTTGGTCACGCGGCAAGCCGAGCTCTGGGATCCGCCGCTCGCATGGGCGCGAGCGCGATATGACGTGACGTTCGAGGTGGTCACCGGCATCTCGCACCGGCCGCAGCCGTTCGCGACGGTCGAGCGGCTGGCCGCAGCACTGGCGGCGCGTGAGGCGTTTGAGCTCGCCGGCCTTTACCACCTCATCACCCTAGGCGGGTCGCTTGTGATCGCGCTGATGCTGCACGAAGGCGCGATCGATGCGGATGCCGCCTGGACGGCGGTGCAGGCGGACGAGGACTGGCAGGCCGAGAAATGGGGCGTGGACGACCTCGCCGCCAAAGCGCAGGCGGCACGCCGGGCCGACTTTATGGCCGCAGCACGCTTCCTGGAACTGATCCGCTAGACGACGTTCGTTCGGACGAGATCGTGCATGTGGATGATGCCGCTCGGCCGGCCATCGTCCACGACGAAGGCGACGGTGATCTTCGCATCCGACATAAAGGCGAGCGCATCGCCGACGCGCGTGCCCCCGGCGAGGCATTTCGGATCGGCGTGCATGATCTCGGCGGCGGTCTGATCAAGGAAGCTGGGCGACATGCCTCGGCGGATGTCGCCATCGGTGATGACGCCGACCAGCAGGCCCGCATCGTCCACCACGCCTGCGGTGCCGAAGCGGCCGCTGGTCATGGTCAGAATAACGTCCGACATGGGCGTATGCTGCTGGACGAGCGGGATGCTGGCGCCGGTGGCCATGAGATCCTCGACCGTCGAGAGCATCGCGCCGAGCTTGCCGCCCGGGTGCCGATCATGAAAGTCGGCGGCGTCGAAGCCACGCTGTTCGGAGACGGCGATCGCCAGGACGTCGCCCACGGCCAGCTGGATGAGCGTCGAGGAGGACGGCGCCAGACCGTGCTGGCAGATCTCCCGCACCCGCGGCAGGACCAGGGGAACGGTGGCGTGCCGGGCCAAGGTGCTCTCGGCGGTGCTGGTCACCGCGATTACCGGGACGCCCGTCCTCTGCGCATAGTTGACGATGTCGAACAGCTCGGTCGTCTCGCCTGACCAGGAGAAGGCGAGGATCACGTCGCTCTCGGCGACCATGCCAAGATCGCCATGGCTTGCCTCCGTCGCGTGGACGAAGGAGGCGGTGGTCCCGGTGGACGCAAAGGTGGCGGCGACCTTGCGGCCGATATGGCCGCTCTTGCCCACGCCAGTGACGATCAGGCGGCTCCGGCACTTCAGGATCAGCTCGATCGCGGCGATGACGCTCTCTCGCAAGGCGCCGGAACTCATCATCGCCTGGAGCATCCGCATCGCGGAAAGCTGGGTGTCGATGGAGCCGTCGATCAGGGCGGCGATCTCCGATCGCAGATCGGTACGCGGCACGGCCGCAAAGTCTCGCGCGATCAACACCGACCCCTTTGGTTTTCTTGTTCGGACCACGGACACCTGCGACGATCGCCGAAGTTAGTCAATGATATCAGGCTTTGGCGATCCGGTCATGCGCCACCAGCCTGTCGAGCAGAGCGGGCATATCGGCCAGCGGCACCATGTTCGGGCCGTCCGACGGCGCGCGGTCCGGGTCCTCATGGGTCTCCATGAAGACGGCGGCGACACCGACTGCGATGGCCGCGCGGGCGAGCACGGGAACGAACTCCCGCTTGCCGCCCGAGGTGGTGCCGCGACCGCCCGGCTCCTGCACCGAATGGGTGGCGTCGAAGACGATGGGGGCGCCGGTCTGCGCCATGATCGGCAAGGCGCGCATGTCGGAGACGAGCGTGTTGTAGCCGAAGCTCACCCCCCGCTCGGTCAGGAGCACGTCGGGGTTGCCCGCGCCAGTCACCTTGGCGGCGACATTCGCCATGTCATGGGGTGCCAGAAACTGACCTTTCTTCACATTGACCACCCGCCCGGTCCTTGCGGCGGCAATGAGGAGGTCGGTCTGGCGGCAGAGGAATGCCGGGATCTGCAGGATGTCGACGACCTCGGCCGCCGCCGCACATTGCGCGGCATCGTGGACATCGGTGATGACGGGAACGGCGAAACGCGCCTTGATCTCCGCGAAGATCGGCAGGGCCGCCTCCAGCCCGATGCCGCGCGGGCTGTCGGCAGAAGAGCGGTTCGCCTTGTCGAAGGAGCTCTTGTAGACGAGCGGGATGCCGCGCTCTCCGGCGATGCGGACCAGCGCCTCGGCGGTCTGGAGCGCATGCTCGCGGCTCTCCATCGCGCAGGGGCCGGCGATCAGCACGAAGGGCAGATGATTGCCGAACGCGACATTGCCGACGGTGACGGTGCTGTTAGCTTTCATTCGGGCGGACATTCCATTCGAGGATGCGCAAACCCTCCGCGCGGGCATCCAGAAGGCAGTAAGCACCGGTCGCGACCTTGGCGGCACGCCCGGCCGGACGGCCCTCCACGATCTTGCGGACGAATCGGAGGATGCCGTTCGACGTGCAGGCGAAAACGGGGGCTGGCAGGGTCGCGGCGCGATCGAGGAAGCGGCGCACGCGCGTGTCGACGGCCTGCTCGCTTTCGCCGAAGCAGGCCTGCCATCCGAGGCGGCTCTCCCAGTCCGTCAGCGCCTCCATGCCGAAGCGCGCCGCCACCGCATCGGTCGTCAGCCCCTCCCAGGCGCCATAGTCCAGTTCGGTCAGATCGGCGTCGATCTCCACCGGCTGACCAACGGTCGCCGCCACCGCCTCGGCCGAGGCGCGCGTTCGCTGAAGCGGGCCGCTGATGATGGTCGCCGGCGCGAAGCCGCGGCGGAGCAGTTCCGCTGCCAGACGCTTCGCCTGCGCATGCCCCTCAGTCGTCAGCGGCAGGTCACTCGCCGCGCCGACCCAGACGGCAGTCGAACCCTGTTCGAATGTGTTGCCGTGGCGGGCGAGGATGATCATGCGGCGACCCGGCCGCTGCCGTCATAGGCGGTCAGCAGTTCGCCCTCGGCATCGATCAGCGCTTCGCAGCGGGCAAGATCCTCGGGCGTGTCCACGCCCCAATGGGTGCGCCCGCGATAGTCGACGGTGACCACCTGGATCGGAATGCCGTTCTCAAGCGCCCGGAGTTGCTCCAGCTGTTCCGCCTGCTCCAGCGGGCCGGGCGGCAGCGACACCAGGCGACGCAAAACGTCGGGGCGGTAGCCGTACAGGCCGATGTGACGGTGGAGCGCCACGGGCGCGCCGCCCGGCCGCACGAACGGGATGATCGATTTGGAGAAGTAGAGCGCCCTCCCCTCCCGATCGAAGACCACGGTCGTTCCGCCGACTTCGCCGCGCGCCTTTGCGGCCCGCAGCGCTTCAGCCGCAGGGGCTGACATGACGGTCGCGGGCGTCACCATATCGATACCGGACCGGCCGGCTTCGATCATCGCGGAGATGACCCAGGGCGGCGTGAGGACGGCGTCGCCCTGAAGGTTGACGATGAAGGAGAGGGCTTCATCGTCCAGAGCCGCGAGGACGGCCGCCGCTCGCTCGGTGCCATTCGCGACCGAGTCAGAGGTCATGATCGCCTCGGCCCCAAAGGCGACGGCGTGCGCGGCGATCCGCGCGTCGTCCGTCGCGACAAGGATGCGGGCTTCGGGCGCGCCAGCGCGGACCAGCGCCCAGACACGTTGAAGCATCGAGGTTCCCCGGACTTGGGCAAGCGGCTTTCCGGGGAAGCGTGAGGAGCCGTAGCGTGCAGGGATAACAACAAGGTTCACGACGGCCTCATAGCATCCGTTAACCGCCCGCTCGCGCCGCGGCAAGGCGCCATTCCTTGCTTGTCGCCCCCGCCTGCTCCACCTAATGATATCGGCAATGCGGGATCCTGGGGGACGGGAGTTCGCATTTGCAACGGATGTGCGGACACATAGCCGCCACAACTAAACCGAGTGGAGGTTTTTCTGTCAGAGGCCGACAGTGCGATCGACATGCGGGGCCGGGCAGGCAGTGTGGTCAGCGGATGCGTCCGCGGCTGGTTCTTCGATCCCGAGGATCCGGTGTACAGGCCCAATGTCGAGCTGGTCGTGGATGGCACTGTCGTGGCGACGGCCGTTGCGGATGAATATCGGGCGGATTTGGCTGCAAAGGGCATTGGCGACGGACGGCACGGCTTCGCGATCCGCGTTCCATCGGGGGTTTACGATGGACGCCGCCACTTCTTCGGCGTCCGGGTGCTGGGCGGCGCGGACTTCCTGAAGAGGCCGGTCCACCAGACCCTCATGGAAGAGGAGTTCGCCGACTATAGCGGGGGCCTTCTATCGATCGCGGGAGGCGTGGTTACAGGCTATTGCGTGAACGCCAATCCCGCGGCGCCACCTGCATCGCTCGAACTGGTCGTCTACTGCAACGGCTCCGTCGCCGGCCGTATCACCGCTTCTCCTGAAAGCACGGAGACAGGGACCAACGACGGATCAGGCCGCAGCGTCTTCACCCTGGATGTCGGGGCGGTTGCCCATGACGTCCTGCACGACGAGATCCGCGTTGAAACGGCTGGCACCCAGCAGGCAATCGACCTGGGAGCCGAGCATCTCGGTCGACGCGCGGTCTCGATCCTGATCCAGCGGGTCGGACGCAGCTTCCTTGAGGGAGTAGTCGTCGTGCCCGGCTCCGGCTCCGCCGGGTACACGATTGAACTGATGATAGGCGATCGGACCATCGACGTGCTGACCGCCGGCACGCCGCAGGGGAACGATACGCTTTATCCCTTTGCGGTCCCTCTGCCGGACGGACGTCCGTCGCAGATGCCGGCGTTGCGAGCCGTCGAGGCGACGACGGGCCTCGCGTTGGGCGAGCCGGTTACGATCGTTCCGCCCGCGGGCGACAACCTGCTCGCCAATCCGGCATTCCGGGAATGGGTGGACAATGCGCCGGTCGGTTGGACCGTACCGGCCTCCCTCCTCCAACACCTGATGCCGGCTGGCGGGGCCACCGACAACGGAATCCAGTTCAACCTGAGTGACTTCAGGGATGAAAAGGGCCTGAGGCTCCTGTCGGCAAAGTTCTCGATCAGGGAACTTGGCGAAGGGCGCAGGCTCGACCTGCTGATCGACCAGCATCTCTCCGAATCCGCGGATATCGGTCTGACGCTCCGCCTCGAAACGCCCGGGGGTGATTTCGCCGATGTGAAGGCAGAGTTGGTGGCCTCGGCCGGCTATTCGAACCGATTGGCGCGCCTTATCCTGCCGAAGCCCGCTGCCGACTACGCGGGTACGGCAGAACTCGAGATCGCGCTGACCGGCCCGGTGCCAGAGGGCTATGCAATCCTGCAGGTGGGCATCGGCGCTGTCGGGTTCACCGTCGAAGACAGTCCAGACGCCATACCGCAATGGGCAGCGGTTAATGCGATCCGGCATGGCGATTTCACGAAGTGGACTGGTTCGCTGCGGCAGGGCCTGAACAAGCGCCAGCTTTCCGTGACCGAAGGGTGGGCTGCGTTCGGCCGGGTGCCCAATCCTCAAGCCGAGATCCTGCTCGACCGGATCGAGGCGCGCGATCCTGCCAAGGGTATCGGCGCCGAGGACGTCTATGCCCTTACGATTCGCGGCAAGGTGGAAAGCGGCAGTATCCGGCTGGATACCGATTTGGACGTCGCCGCACTGTTCCGGCGTCCTCCCACCCTTCTTTCCTTCTTTGCGGCCTGCTCGCAGAAGGGTCAGATCGACGAGATATCCGTTGTCGTGCGGCAGGCCGATCCGTCGGACGCTCAGAAATCAACGACGAGGAGGATAACGTCGCTCGCGCGCCGGCTGACCCTCAGCCGGGCAGGACGGCAGGAGCAGGTGATGATCCCGCCCGACCGCGCGGACATCATCCAGGAAACCGCACAGGCCGTTCTGCGCGACCCCAATGCGGGCCTGTTCCTCAGCTTCACCTTCGCAGGCCTGGTCGACGCGTCGCTCGCCAAGCTGACCCTGACCCGCGCCGTGGAGAACGACGAGGCGGGCGACGGGGGGTTCATCGGCTTCGAGGATCCTCGAATCACGAACCAGCTTGCGCATCTCCAGATGGTCTCCGCCTGGACCTCGCGCGAGCCGATATCGCCGTTGCGGCCGGCGGGCGGCCAGCCGCTTCTTCCCTGGAAGCGGCCGGAGCGCGACTTTCCGTCAATCGACATTGTGATCTGCGTCTACAATGCGCATGACGAGGTCGCCGCGTGCCTCGACTCCGTGCTGCGCAACACGAACGTGCCGCACACGCTGACGATCATCGACGACGGCTCCGAACTCGTCACGCGATCGATGCTGCGGCGCTTCGCCGAAGGAAAGCCTTGGGTGCGCCTTCGTCCCAATGAGGAGAACCTTGGGTACACCCGTAGCGCCAATCGCGGCTTGGCCAGCTCGGACGCGGCGTGGGTCGTCCTGCTCAACAGCGATACGATCGTCACGCCTCAATGGCTGGAGCGCATGATGGAATGCGCGTTGTCCGACCCGCAGATCGCCTTCGTCGGGCCGGTTTCGAATGCGGCCACCTGGCAGTCGGTTCCCGACGTCAAGGACGACGCCGGCGGCTGGAAGGTGAATACCTTGCCGGACGGGTTCGGACCGGCGGAGATGGCGCGCGTCGTCAGCAAACACTCGGTTCGTCAGCGGCCTGTCGTGCCTCTGCTCAACGGGTTCTGCACACTGATGAAGACGTCGGTTCTCGAAGAACTTGGCTATCTGGATGAGCGCAGCTTTCCGATGGGCTATGGCGAGGAAAGCGACCTTTGCGTGCGCGCGCAAAAGGCGGGGCATCATCTGGTCATCGCCGACGACGTCTATGTCTATCATTCGAAATCGGCGAGTTTCGGCAGTGAGCGGCGCAAGCAATTGTCCCGGGCGGGCAACGAGGCCCTGCGCGCCAAGCACCCGGACACGAATTTCCAAGCCCTGCAGAACCAACTCGCGGAATCGGTGCCGTTGATCGAGCTCCGCAAGGCACTCCGGCAGGCGATCGCGGCGCTATGAACACCATCAACCGCATCAAGCCGGCCCCCCGGTCTTCCCACGACAAGGCGCTTTCGATCGGCTTCGTCCTGCCGGCGTCCGGCGGCGGCGGCGGCGCCAATTCTATCGTGCAGGAGGCGTTGGGGCTCAGCCGCTGGGGCTGCGCCGTCTCGATCTTCGTCAACAGCGGCAATGCGGCGACCTTTCAACGCAACTATCCGGAATTGCTGACCGCTGCGGTGCAGATCCGCGAGTTCGACAACGCGGCGGCGCTAGGCGCGATGATCGGCACGGTGCAGATCGCCTGCGCGACGACCGCGCTGTCGGTCCAACTCCTCCGCAGTGCGATGGAGGCGGTCCCGAAGGGGGTGCAGCCGCCGCAGCCCGCATATTATGTGCAGGATTACGAGCCGCTGTTCTTCGATCATGGCACGCCGAGCTGGTCGGAAGCTTTCGCGTCGTACACGCTGATCCCGGGCATGCGGATGTTCGCCAAGACCGACTGGATCTGCGCGATGGTCGAGCAGAACCACGGCACGCGGGTCTCACGGGTGCAGGCGAGCATCGACCACGAGATCTATTACCCGGATTACTCCCGCCCGACCGGCGGGCCGCTGGTCATTGCGGCGATGGTGCGGCCGAAGACGCGCCGACGCGCGCCGTTCCGCACCGCGCGCATCCTCAACTGGCTAGCCCGCGAATATCCCGATCTCGTCCATATCGAGGTGTTCGGATGCAGCGACGAGGATCTGAAGCTGGCCGGGGTCGCGCTACCCGAGGCGGCGGTCAATCACGGGCAACTCCGCCGCACGCAGGTGCCGCAGGTACTGCGCCGGAGCGATATGTTCCTCGACCTCTCAGACTATCAGGCGTTCGGCCGCACCGGGCTTGAGGCGATGTCCTCCGGCTGCATCCCGGTGGTGCCGGTGCTGGGCGGCAGCTCGGAATATGCGGTGGACGGCAAGAACGCCTTCGTCGTCGATACGCGAAGCGACGAGGCGGTAAAGGCGGCGCTGCGCGCGTTCATCGCCATGTCGATCGAGGGACGACATGAGATGAAGATGGCGGGTATCGAGACAGCCATGGCCTTCAGCATCGACCGTGCGGTCTCCAGCGAACTCGCCTTGTTCGAGTCGATGCTGAGAGCTTGATAAAAGTGCCGATCCCCCTCCTCTGCCGGGAAGGGAGATCGATCGATAAGGGCAAAGAGCCCCTACTCGTTCAGCGCGGAGCGAAGATGAAGTCGCTGCGGGTCATCTGGCGTTTCAGGGTGTATCCAAGCGACTCGAGCTTTGCGGTGCCGGGTTCAACCTCGCCATAAGGCGCCCGCATCTCAACCCAGACGAGCGGTTTGCAGCGGCCCAACGTTTCCTTGGCGCCCTCCAGCACGTCGATCTGCCCACCCTCGACATCGATCTTGATGAAATCGACCTTGGGAATGTCGAAGCTGTCGATGGCGCGGATAGGGTAAAGACCGTCTTCGGCAACCGTGACCTCCGTTCCGCCGATGTTCGACAACTTGAACCGGGAAAGGTTTGCACGTCCTTCTCGTGCGCCCAGCCCGACATTCAAGGGGCGGACGTTCTTCAGATCATTGAGTTCAATGTTGCGTTCGAGAATACGGTAGGTCTCACGCATGACCTCGAAAGCCCACACTTCCGCGGCGCCTAGGACCTTGGAGAAAAACACCGTATGATTGCCGATGTTCGCGCCCGCATCGATGACAACAGCGTTCGCGGGTATCATCGCACCAACTTCGGCAAGGAACCTGGTTTCGAAGAAAGACCGATGCTGAAGGATGATCTGCTGGATCTTGTCGACGTCGGCAAACGGCAGGTATAGTCTGATCATATGATCATTATAGATAAATGACAGAATCCGATCAGCACCAAGAGCGCTATATCGTGCCAATGCCATGAGCTGGTCCAATTTCGTCTCAAGCTTGTTGAGACGATCTTCAAACCCAATGTTCTCCATCGCCATCTTGTACAGACCCTGTTCTATGGTAAATCCGAGCTATAAACCCGAGGGCCACGAAAGAATTCCAGTTTGCCGCCGGCCCTCGATCTATGGAACAAGGTCGGAATGTTAACAAGACCACACCTGCAGTGACAGTCCTGACCGCCGAGCCGTTCTTCTCGGGCCTGAACAATCAGCGGATGTGTATCGTAGGCCTGTTCGCCCTTGCAAGAAAGCGCGGTCTCAAGGCGCGCATGCTCCCGCGCATCCTCGATCACATACCACGCGAGGAGGCGCAGCAGGCACTTCACGACCCATTTGATCTGTTCGATCGACGCACATTCTTCGCTGTCGCTGAATCGGTCGCGGATGTGGCGGACGGCGACTCCGACCTGGAATTCGTACCGATGAGCGCGTGTTTTGCGGCCGGCGGCCACGCACTCCGCGATCGCGGTGATGACTTCGGACGCGCACTGATGCGTGCCCTTGTTGCCGCCCGTCCGCTGCAAGACATGGCGGCGGCGATCACGCAGTGGCTAGCCGGACAGGCCCCGCTCGGCCGGACAGGGTGCGTCGGCCTGCAGCTCCGGATCGAGCGGGACTGGCAGAATTATATACGACGCAAGAAGGTGGCCGAGCGCATCGACAGCTCACGCGAGATGGTGACGACGAACCCGCATGTCATTCTCGGCAAGCTTCGGCGAACACCGGCTTTCGCGGAGACCACGACGGTCTGGGCATGTTGCGATGAGGGCGATCTGACCGTTCCGAAGTCAGAGCTGCGCCGCATCGCGGCGGATCACGGCCTCAAGCTTCTGTTCAAGACGGACTTGCCCGCCGAGATCGTGCTGCCGGACTCGCCAATAAAGCGATCGATGATCGACTACGCCCTCTGCCGGAACCTGCCCTGTTACGTGGGGCTGACCCGATCGTCCTTTTCCAACTCGCTCTTCAACGAAGCACGGTGGAACGGGGAGGGATCGGAACATTGGGCCTATAATCGAGCGGGGGAAATGCTCGTCCGCCGATAATTTAGGCGGCGACGGGCTCCGCTTGGCGCTCTGCCAGCTGCAGCGCCTCGATCTCACGCGCCACCCGCTCCGATCGCTCGGTCGCGCGTGCGGCCGCTTCCGGCTTCTTGGCGGTCGTCCAGATCTTCGCCAGCTCTCGCCAGAAATGCGGGCGGTTGCGGAACGTCGTCGCATTCCTCCGCATGAGCGACAGCGCGCGGCCAAGATCCCGGTGAGAGAGCCACACGGCAATATCGGTGACGGCATGCATCGGCACGCGCCTCCGCTCGATCCGTGCGTCAAGGATCGCCAGAAGGTCTTCCACCGAACCGCTCCGCATGCGGACGAGCAGGTGCCGGAAAAGCGGACGTGATGTGTCTTCGCGGGCGAGAATGTACGCGATGGCGGACGGAAGAACCTCCTTCGCGCCTTGCACGACGCGCAGCAGGGTCTGGAAGTCTGCCGATTCATCGATGACCGGACGCAGGGGGGCCCATGCGCGCATTGCGGCCGCGGCGGCGTTGGACGTCTCCTTGAAACGCTCCTTGTCGATGAGGCGCTCGGCAACGAGGGTCGCGCCCAGCCACATTATCGTCAGCGCGACGAAGGTTTCTTCTTGCGAGAGCGCGGGGCCGCCGCACAGCATGGTCCGAAGGAGGTCGGTGTACTCCGTTCGGAAGCGGCCGAGGCTCGGCTCGGCGGCCTTGTTCCAGTATCTCCGCACCTCATGATGCTCAAGAAGCGCGGATTGAACGTCCCGCTGCGCCTCCATGGGCAATGTCGCGAGCGTCGGCATTCCCGCCGCAGCCAGCTTCTTCTGAGAAAGGAAGAAGTCCTCGCGTGTGCTCTGATAAACGAAGAACATCGGGCGTCTGGCTTGCAGCTTCTCGATCAGTGCGCTGTTGTCGAGAGAGCGTCGCCAAATTCCCTGGTTAATGGGGTAGCCGGCCCCGCGGAAGTGAAGGCCGTCCCACAGACCGAGCTTCACCAGCACCGCCTGATACAGCGTGTACTCGGTCCACTCGACACCGGCCTCGGCAGACCGGGAAAGATTGACGACCCAGTTTCGGCTGCCGCTCCGTCCGAAGAAGTCGTGCATGTGGCGCAAGCCGGCCGGGGATAGAAAAGTCGGGGTGACGGACATGAAGTTTTGCGGACGTTCGGCGCCGACGAGCGCGAACGATGCTTCTACCCACTTACGGATCTGCGAGCCAGCCTGATAGAGGACCCGCCCGTCCTTGACGCAGGCGTCCATCTCGACCCGGTTGATGTTCGTGACGTCCGCATCGCAGGCGAGGAAGGCCGAGGGGTCGGACAGACGGCTGGCGGCGAGCTTGATGAACTGTTGCCGGCGCCAGCCGCCGAAGGTCATGATCGCCGCATATTCGCGGGTGGAGAAAAGTTCGTCCTCATAGACGAGCCGCACCTTCGGCGAGAGGTCGCACAGCGTCGTGGTAAGCGACCGGTGTCCCCGAGGGTAAACGACGAAGTAGTTGCCGATGGCCGGTTCGGAGCCGCTCGCAACGAACGAGCCGATACAGCTTGCCGCCCTGAGCAGATCGAGGAGATCCCCCTTCCCAGGATGGAGGGGCATGACGACATCAATCACGACGGCTCGGCCGGAAACACATCCAAACTCACAATCCGAAACAATTTTCCGGACGGTAGAGCAGGGAGGTGTAGGATTCCACCCAAGTCATGGGGGCAAGCCCCGAAAGCTGCAACTCGCGCCAGCCCCGTGCCCGCAGGTCCATGATCGCGGGCCGATACTTTTCCCGCTGGCTGTTGTCGAACAGCACGATACCGTCGGGAGTCAGCTTGTCCAGCGACTGCCACATGCAGTTCACCCGATCCCGACCGTCCACCACGACGATCGAAAACTCACCTTCGGCGCGACGGACCGCCCGGCAGTATTCGCCATCCTCATCCAGAGGAACATGCTCTAGGGACGCGTTCTTATATTCGGCGATCATCTCCGAGACCTGCGCGGCCCAACCGTCATGATGCTCGACCGCAGCGACGCTCCGCGCGTGCTTGGCCCACCACAAGGTCGAAAACCCGGACCCGTACTCGAAGATGCGCATGTCCGGGCGAACCCGCTCGCGAAGCAGCCGCACCATCGCATAGTTGAACCACGGCACCTTCTCGCCGCCGAAGTCCGGCTGTTGCGTGGCGATCGACTCAATCCATTGTGATCGGACAAGGAAGCTACGCTCTTCCGCGAAGGCCCGCTTGAGCGCCTTCGCCCCTCCTCGGAGTGCAAGGATGCGACCAAGGGCTTCCTTCACCTCAGGCGGCAGTTTTCCGAGATCGGGTTCGGCGGGCGTCGGCTCGTCAGGGTGCACTCAGAAAAGTCCTTGTTGCAGATCGCGGGCCGCCTGCCGTTTCGTGGAACAACGATAGGATTTCGCGGGATGCCGAACAAGCGCCGTGACATTCGCTTATGGCCGACGGCATCGGCATCACGCCTTCAGCGCATCCCCCAGCCTGCCCGTGAGATGCGACATTCTGACGAACAGCGCATCGCCGTAGAACTTCCGGTTGATGTTGCAGTTGAACAGCTCGAATCCGAACAAGCGCATGAAAGCGATGATCTCATGCAACTTGGCATTGCCAGCGTAGAGATCAAGAAGAGAGACTTCGCTGTAGACATAGTTGATCTGACGAAGCGTCTCGACTGCGCCCTTCAGGACCAGAAGCTCCGCGCCTTGGACATCCATGACGAGAGTGTCGATCTGATCTATGAACCCCGGCGAGGCCTGCTCGACGCGTGCGCATAAGGTGTCCAGTCGTTGCGACTGCATCAGCTCGACCCTGTCGAAAGTCACGCTGCCATGCAGGACGGTGTGTGCTGCCGGCGTCAGTATGCTGGAGGACTCGCCGCCGTTGGAGGCAACGTTCAGGCTCACCTCGGCGCCGTCCCGGTCGCTGCAGACAGCCTGCACCGCCTTGAACTGCGGATGCTCCGCCACGCGTTGCTCCAACGCAAGAAATGGCTCCAGCAGGGGTTCGACAAACAAGCCGGCGCGGAGCTGAGCCTCGGCATATTCCGGAACCTCCTGACCGGTGCTGGCGCCGACATGAACCACGCCCTTGGGCACGGCTCGAAGGCGGGTGAGAAGCCGCAGAGGTGTTGTCACCGCGATTCGCCTTCTTCGGCTAAGGCTGGCGTGTCGATGTCCCCGGCGCGTGCCGCTTGCATCTCCGCGCTTCGGACGTCCGCCTGTTGTAGACGCTCGGCCACCTGCTCGTTGGTCAATTGTCCCTTGCTTCCGGGGCCGTCAACGACCCTGCCGATCTGATCCGGAGAGGCAGTCCAGTGTTCCACCGGAAAGTCGTAGAACTTGAAGCGCGGGTCGCGGATCGGGAGGAGATCGATGTCTGGCCGCTGCTCCGGATTCAGGAACCCTGCCATCGGCAGATAGATCGTCCGGCTGTAAGGGGACAGCCAGCTCGCCAGCCAGGAGAACGTGCTGGGACTGATCGCAACCGTCTCCGCCGAGTAGATGAGCCGCCAGTCCTTCATCGCATCCGGTTGCCGAATGAATGATGCGGCGGGAAACCTCTTCTTCAGAGCGACCGAAACAGGGTCTTCACCGAACTCGCCGACAAACAGCGGCTCCAGATGCGTCTCGTCGACCAGCTGCTCATAATAGGCAATGGGCAATGCCGGATAGTCTCTGTGACCGAGGCTGGCCTGCCCCTGCCGGAGCTTGTCCATCTTGTTCAAGCGGACGTGTATGACAAGCTTGTCCGAAAGATCCATGTTGGGAACCGGCTTCATCCTGAACGCCCGCCGCGCAAGCTTGATATACCGTTCCAGATATTCCATCCGCGAGCAGGGCGTGGAGATGCGCACGCCCCCGATATCGCCGGAAATAAGGCGCTTCAGTGCAGTCCGGAACTTGACGCGGTGCCCGACCAGCCGGCGGACCGGAGCATCGGTCTCCTCGTACGGCACCGAGATGTTCCATTCCGGCAGATGCGTTCCGACGATGCGGGCGGACGGAACATGCGACTGGATGCCAAGCGCCAGGATATGCTGGATCATCCGGTTGCCCGTGTTCCCGTTCGGAACGATCTGGATCAGCGGGGTGGATGTCATCGCCGAGCGCGGTCGCAGCTTTGCATGGTTCTTACGCCACAGCTTCGAGATTGAGGCTGACCAGCCGGCCGTTCACCTTGTCCATGTGCGGCAGATAGGCCTGCGAATAATCGTCCATACCCGCATGTTCCGTCTTGCGCCAATCCCACGTCCGCACTGATGCGAAGCCCGCCTGCATAAGAGCCTCTGTGAGCGTGGGCTCATCGAACAGGACCTTATGATAGTCGTATTGATCCCGCTGACCGCCCATCAGAAGGCCCATCACGTCCACGATACCCCGGTCCAGCGTCCCCGAAAGATAGAGTTCAGCACAGGCCCTGAAGTCAGGAACAGCCAGCCGCAACACGCCACCCGGCTTCCGCAGCACCCTGTGCCACTCGGCCAGGACTGCCTGATATTCGTTGCGGCCGAAATGTTCGAGCACATGGCAGCTGTAGATGAGATCGACGGTGCCGCTTTCAATAAAGGGCAGCGCTTCGACGGCACCCACATGGTCGACATGAGGATAGGGCAGCGCATCGACGTGAACCCAGCCGGGAAGATGCTTCCTCCCGCAGCCGAGGTGAAGCTTCAGCATGGTGGCGTCGGCGGACGCCTCGCGAATATCGCTCAAGCGGCCGCCTCCGTCACAAAGCGGGACTGGAAGTCGCGGTAGGCATCGGAAAGGCCGGCCTCCAGTCCGATGCTCGCCCGCCATCCGAGCGCCTTCAGACGCGTGACATCGAGGAGCTTGCGTGGCGCACCGTCCGGGCGGCTGGCGTCGAAGACCAGATTCCCCTCGAAGCCGACAACCTTCGCAACCAGAGTCGCGAACTCCGCGATCGAGACGTCCTGCCCGGTCCCGAGATTGATCGGCATGTCCCCGCTGTAATGATCGAGCAGGTGGATGCACGCATCGGCCAGATCGTCGACATGCATGAATTCGCGCCGTGGCTTTCCGCTGCCCCACACCACGGCCTGGGCATCCTGCCTCTCCTTTGCTTCGTGGAAGCGACGGATGAGGCCTGCGGGAACGTGACTGTTCTCCGGATGATAGTTGTCCCCCGGGCCGTAGAGGTTGGTCGGCATGGCCGCGATGTAATCACGGCCGTGACTGCGCCGGTACGCTTGGGCAAGCTTGATCCCGGCGATCTTGGCAACCGCATACCACTCGTTCGTCGGCTCCAGAGGCCCCGTCAGGAGGTATTCCTCCCGGATCGGCTGAGGCGCCTCCCGCGGGTAGATGCACGAAGAACCGAGGAACAGGAGGCGGTTCACGTCCGCCCGGTGTGCGCCCTCCATGATGTTCGCGGCGCTGACGATGTTATCGTAGATGAACGGCTTGGGCTGGGTGGCGTTGGCATGGATACCGCCGACCTTCGCCGCCGCCACGATGATCGCGTCGGGCTTGAGCGCAGCGATCGCGGCGAAGGTCGCCGCCTGATCGAGAAAGTCGACCTCGGCGCGGCCGAGCGTCGCCACCTCTTCCCCATCTCGCTGCAGCCGGCGGACGAGCGCCGAGCCGACCATGCCGCGATGGCCGCAGACCAGCACCCGGCCACGAGAGGCTGAAGAACCGCTCATTTCTGGTCCAGCGCGATGCGGTTCTCTTCGGCGATCGCCACGAGATCGCAGGCGACCATCTCCTCCACGAGAGCGTCGAACTCCACCTTCGGCTCCCATCCGAGACGCGTTCGCGCCTTGGTGCTGTCGCCGAGCAGGAGATCCACTTCGGTCGGGCGGAAATAGCGCGGATCGATGCCGATATGGACCTTGCCCGTCTTGCTGCAGCGCCCGACCTCGTCGGTGCCGCTGCCCTCCCAGGCGATTTCGACGTCGATCCGGCGGAACGCGCATTCGACGAACTCGCGCACCGACCGCAATACGCCGGTCGCCAGCACGAAGTCGTCTGCTTCGTCATGCTGGAGAATGCGCCACATGCCTTCGACATAATCGCGCGCGTGACCCCAATCGCGCTTGGCGTCGAGGTTGCCGAGCCAGAACTTCTCACGCCGGCCGAGCGCGATCTCCGCCACGGCGCGCGTGATCTTGCGGGTGACGAAGGTCTCCCCCCGGATCGGGCTTTCGTGATTGAACAGGATGCCGTTGCACGCGAACATGCCATAGGCCTCGCGATAGTTCACCGCGATCCAGTAGCCGTAGAGCTTGGCAACGCCGTAGGGCGAGCGCGGGTAGAAGGGCGTGGTCTCGGACTGCGGCGTTTCGACCACCTTGCCGTACAGTTCGGAGGTGGACGCCTGGTAGAAGCGGACCTTGTCCTCCATCTTCAGGATGCGGATTGCCTCCAGAATCCGCAGCACGCCGATCGCATCGGCGTTGGCGGTGTACTCCGGCGTCTCGAAGCTCACCTGCACATGGCTCTGCGCGGCAAGATTGTAGATCTCGTCCGGCTGAACCTCCTGAATGATCCGGATCAGGTTGGTGGAATCCGTCATGTCGCCGTAGTGCAGGGTGATCGGAGCACCCGAGTCCTGCGCATCGCGGATCATCTGGTCGATGCGCGCGGTGTTGAAGGAGGAGGACCGGCGCTTGATCCCGTGAACCTCGTACCCCTTGGCGACGAGAAGCTGCGCAAGATAGGCGCCGTCCTGCCCGGTGACCCCGGTGATCAGTGCAACTTTCGTCCGTCCGCCCAAGCCCGCGCTCCCTATATCGAGCGGCATAGCTGGTGAGACATCCGCTGGCAAACCTTCGAAGAAAAGCGCCGACTATCTGGCTTGTTCAACATCCCCTACGATGGTGTCAGCCGTTCGCGGCTTGTAAGTTCGCAGGCCGCGTTTCGCGCGCTCTCCGCTTCCTATATGCTCTCACGAGATCGGCCACTTCTGCTTCAATCGTCGCAGTCGAGGGTTGTTCGCCAAAGGGCGCCATATCAAACAAGAGCGTCTGACTGTTGAAATACCGCGCCCGAACACGTTCGTTGGACGCGCGATAAGCTGCACGGAAGTCTTCCACGATCTCAGGTGCGACCTGAGCGATGAAATCGCGCACCGGCAATGCGCCCCTCTTCAGCGCGATCTTGCTCAACGTTGAGATTCTAATATCAGGATATTCTCCCGAAATCATTATTCGCCGCATCGCTTCGACCTCAACGACCCCTGCACTCTGGTTCATCGATGGTTCGGAGAGAGATAGCGGGAGTCCGACGCCCAATTGGGCCAGGAAGTCGGCCGAGGTGCCTCCGCCGACCAAGCGATCTCGCTGCCAGACCCGCGGTAGAATATTCTCTGAGTCGAACGCCCGTTCAAGTTTGCCTATCGCCACGTCGTAGTTCGACGCGTCCATGCCGGTGTCATCTGCCGCAAGCTTCGTCGCTCTTTTGAGAAACACTTCTGCCAGGGGGGCGACGATGCGGCGCTTCCGAACGTTCTGACAGTACCAGGAAACCAAGTGATCTGCCTGCTCGCGCAGATAGGCGATCACAACCGGCCTGAAGCCTGCTGCGGCGATTAGGTGGGCGATGTTGCGGAGGGCATCTTCGGAAAGGCCCCACAGGAACTCGCTCGAGACGATACATTTCTGCGTCGGAGGGAACAGCGGAAGCCATCGACGGAAGTTCTCAACGATCATGTCCTCGCGCGTAGCCTGACCCTGCAACTGGAACGGGAGCGCGGCGGGGCTTCCGAAGAGCCAGCTGGCGTTCGCAGCGACTAGGCCCAGGCCGTCGTTTTCCTGCGCGGGTGGTAGCGGGTAAGCGCAACCGGCATGAAGAAGGCGCTCACGATTGGCGGCGAGAGCAGCCTGCAGACTCGTGGTTCCTGTCTTCCCCCGACCCACGTGCAGGAAAAGAAGTCGCTCAGTACCTTGGTTCAATCCCGATCCATCATCGTGGGACACAGGCAGTTCTGCGATGGCGCCGCTCACCTCTTTTTCTTCAGGATGCAGTAGCGCTGGCCGAGCGTCACCTGCTCGATGGTCTTGCGGATAGCCTCCAGCACTGGATCGGACGGCGCATCCGGAATGTCACCAGTCGCCATGACCGAAGCGGCGAGGCGTCCTAGATAGTGTACCGCCGTCTCCTTGCCCGCTTCGCCATAACGGCTCGCCAGCGTGACATGGCTCGTCTGAAGATCTTCGATCACGTACACGCCCTCTGGCGCGAGTTTCGGAAAAAGGTGCAGGAAGGTTTCGATCTGGTGCGTCCACCGGTGCGATCCATCATCGATGATCACATCGGGTCGCGCGCCTCCTAAGGTTGCATCAAGGAAGGCCGTGTCCGTCTGCTCACCAATGTGCACGGCGATGCGTTCTTCGACATGGTCAATGCAGCGCGGCTGAATGTCGATCCCGATGATCCGCGCTTTAGAAAAATAGCGCTTCCACATGCGGAGCGAAGCGCCGTCCTTGACGCCGATTTCGACGACCAGGTCCGCTGTCGAGCGATGCGCTTCCAAAGCCGCCTGATAGGCGTGTAGGTAATTGTGCCTGCTGGCCTTGTCAGTACCGGCGGCGAGCCCAAGCTCATGCAACGAGGGCAATACGTTCATTTTCCACCCCGACAGCTGACTCATTCCGGACGCTTGTGATTGCGCCCTCTTCCACTTCGTCACGCCCCACCCTACCGTTCCGGGGCATCCGGAGGAAGCATGCGTTTCGAGGCAGGCCACTTGTTTGCGGCGACAGAGCTTCAGCCGCACCACATCCCAGACCTGAGGGCCCTTCGATGTGCTGCTGCCGATGGAATCTATCAGATCGGGCCTGCGCCCGACAGCCGGACGCTTTCGCTAGAAGCGTGCGGCGAGGCTGCTCCGTCCGCAAGCGCCTTGTACATGGAGGGCTGGCGGGACCGAGAGACGAAGCCGATCCCCACGAGAATGGTGAGTTTGAAAGACGCGTTGCACCTCGGTCAGGACTGCTTGGCCAATGCAGCAGGCCGGACCTTCGCCCAATCCACGGTACACGGCGGCAAGCCGGTCCGTGGGGATGTCATCGTTCGAGAGGGAAGACGTTTCGTCGCGCGCGCGGAGGTGCGAATCGGACGCGAGTTCACGCGCCCCGTGCTGTACCTGGGCACAATTCCAAAGCAGTTCGGCCACTTCCTCCTCGATTTGCTGCCTCGCCTGTGGCCCGTTCAATGGGCAAAGGAGTACGGCTACGAGATCGTCGCACATGCCGACTACGATCTATCGCGCGCGACCTACCAATCTCCATTCTTTGAGGCGGTCGGCTTGTCGCGTGGAGATGTCACCATCCTCAACGAGCCCGCGCGTTTCAGCAGGCTTTTCAAGCCGCTTGCTCTTTACGATCTCCACCGGGGAGCAAATCCGGCATTCTTCGAGACCTGTATGCAAGTCACCGAAATTCTTTCGGCACGGCTGGCGACTTACCGCCAGCCTGAGCGCGTATACCTGAGCCGTCGCTGCTGGGGAAAGCGACGGATCCTGCAGAACGAAGAGGCGGTGGAAGCACTGTTCCAAGAGCGTGGCTACGAAATTGTCTTTCCTGAACAACTAAGCGTTCTGGAACAGATGGCAGCCGTGGCGAGCGCCAAGCATCTCGCCGGCGCCATCGGCAGCCAGACGTACTTGGCCCTGTTCCAGCGGCGGCCGGAGACCGCCATCATCCTCGCGCCTATGACATTCACGTTCGCGGACGATGCCATCATCGCAGCCTACCGCCAGGCGCGCTGCGGCTTTGTGCTTGGAACCCCGTCGGACATGACGCAGTCTCCGCGCAATCAGGATTACTCGGTCGATATGGATGAGGTGGCACGCGCCCTCGACACCATGGTCGGTTGAACAGGCGACTTGCGGGAGGCGCCGCCCGCTGCCAAGTCTCGCCCGCAAGACAGGAAAATCGAATGGCGAAAATCGGAATTGCGCTGATCACGTACAATCGCTTCGATCGCGCGCGGCAGGTGATCGGACGGGTCATCGAGCAGACGCGAAGCCCCATCGAGCTGGTCATTGCGGACGACGGCAGCACGGATGGCACGGGAGACTGGTTCAGGCAGGCCGGGTTCACCGTGATTGGGCGCGAGAACCGGGGGGTTTGCTGGAACAAGAACCGCGGTCTCTACGCGCTGCTTGCGCGCGGATGCGAGACGCTGCTGCTGCTAGAAGACGACATCTACCCTGTCGAGTTCGGCTGGGAAGAAGAGTGGGACCGCGCGACGCAGGCGCATGACCACCTCGCCTATGCGCATGACAAGATCGCCGCGCAGATCGTCTCCGGAGCAGGGACAGCCGCCGATCCCTACGTCAACAACAAGGCGACGGCGCAATGCACGGCGGTCTCGCTCCGCGCAATGCAGAAGGTGGGCTTCCTCGACACCCGCTTCCACGGCTATGGCGTCGGACACGCCGAGTGGACGAGCCGGATCAAGCATGTCGGCTACGGCTTTCGCCGCATCGAGCTTCCCGACGGAAGGCGGCCGCGCGCCAACCTCTACATCAAGGGTGGCCTCCTTGCGGAAGACGCGAAAAGCTGGCGCGACAATGCGTCCGTCGCGGTCAACAAGGAGATCTTCAAGCAGCTGAAGAGCGAGCCGCCGTTCCGGATGCCGTGGAACGACGAGGCCGAGCGCGCGGCCTTCCTGGAAGAGCAACGCGCCGCCGGCATCGACGTCTCTCAGGTGGAGGCACCTGGATTCTTCGCACCATTCGAAGTGCGGACGCCTGTGGAAACGGCCGCCTGAACCGCATCGCTGGCCGGGCCGTCGGATGAAGACCGCCGCCGTTTTCGGGACTTTCGACGTCGCCAATTACGGCGATTGCCTGTTCCCGCTGCTCACGCGCTGGCGGCTTGAGAGGCTCGGCTTCGACGTCGTTCCGGTATCTCCGACTAGCAGCGCAGTTCCCTGGCGTGACGCCCTCCGCCCGATGGCCGTCGAAGCGTTCATGCGGGGAGAGCGGCCGGTGGATGCCGTGCTGGTGGGAGGCGGGAGCATCATCCATCGCTCGGCCGTGAAGCTGCCCGACTATCAACAGGGCAACATGCGGGCCTGGGCATATCTCTCGCTCTGGTTGGGCGCGGCGCTGGCGGCGTCGACTCAGGAGGTACCGCTGATCTGGAACGCGCCCGGCGTGCCGCTGCCGTTCGACGCCGATGCGCCGCCGGCCGTGCCGCTGGCGATTTCAGCCGCAAGTTACCTCAGCGTGCGCGACGCGGCGAGTGCCGCGAACCTGCCGGAGGGCTTCGCGCCCGCCATCATGCCCGACAGCGCGGTCGAGGTGGCGCAGATGTGGCCACGCGAGAGCCTGACGCCGGTATTCAGGGACATGTTGGCGCAGAGCGGGTTGGATGCAGGCAGCCGCGTCGCGGTGTTCCACGCGAAGGCGCGGGCGGTTCAGGCGGAAGGAGAGGAGGCCGTCGCCGCGCGGATCGCGACCTTCTGCCGCGACAACGGCGTAGTGCCGGCTCTCGTCGCGATCGGCCCCTGCCATGGCGACGACACCCTTGCCGCCAGTCTGGGCGAGCGGATCGGCGGCGCCCTCTTGCTGCTGGACCGGGCGCGGGAGCTGCGGGAGATCGCCGCGCTGATCGCCCATGCGGAGGTGTTCGTCGGCGCCTCGCTGCACGGGTACATCACCGCGTTCTCATATTGCGTTCCTGCCGTTCTGGTCGCGCAACCGGCGATCGCGAAGTTCGACGGTTTCCTCGGCCATGCAGGACGGAAGGAAGATGCGGTCGGATCGTGGGAGCAGGCCATGGCCGCCGCAGCGGAACGGCTGGGTAAGCGGGGACCAGCGTTTGGCCCCTCCCCGGCGTTGCTCGATGCCGTCGAGGCGCATTGGGCGCGGATCGCCGACGCGTTGGCGAGTTCGCCGTCAGAGAAGCAGCGGCAGTTCATGGCGGCGTATCTCCGCGATCGTATGAGTGCGGACGGGATCGATGCGGCACTGTTGCCCTTCGTGGCACCGAGGAGGCGGAAGAGCGCCGCCTAGCCGGCATCAGGCGGGAACGCCGTCAGCTCCTTTACCTGCACATATTTGGATAGTTTCACGCCAGCCTGCGCCGCCATCCACCGCAGGTCGGAGGTGACGGTGATCCCGTTTTTACCCGAGCCATTGATCATCTCCACCAGCGCCTGCGCATTGGAGCGCATGTCGTGCTTGGCGACACCCGGCGGGGTCGCCTCGGTCCAATAGCTATGCGCCGTCTCACCCTGGAACATGGTGAAGTTGGCCAGCGTGATCGCGCTCGGTCGCAAGATGCGGCGGAGCAGCGGATAGGCAGCGACCCCGGTGGTCAGCCCGCCGATGCGCGGTGAAGCCAGCCCGCCGGGGTCCGGCGTATAGGTGAAAAGCACGCGGCGATCGCCCACCCAAGCCCGGAAGGTCGCCGCATCGCCGCGGCGGGTGAGCGGGGCGATCGCCAGCACCATCCGGCATTCGAAGCCGTCGAGCGGCGGTCTGTCGCGGCCCTCCGGATAAGGATTGGTGACAAGGATGTCGGTGCGCGATCCGAGATCCGCCTCGAACCCGGCCAGGGCCGCCTCATTGAAGCGGACCACGACGAAGGTCGCCGCATCGCCGCGGCGGGTGAGCGGGGCGATCGCCAGCACCATCCGGCATTCGAAGCCGTCGAGCGGCGGTCTGTCGCGGCCCTCCGGATAAGGATTGGTGACAAGGATGTCGGTGCGCGATCCGAGATCCGCCTCGAACCCGGCCAGGGCCGCCTCATTGAAGCGGACCACGACATCGTGGCTGTCGATCCAGGCACCCAGCCCTTCGCCAACCAGAGAAGGCGCATTGCCGATGATGGCGAGCGAGCCGCCCTCCGCGAACATGTCGCGGAAATCGAAGGGTGTGATGACCTCCATGTCCTTACTGGTGCCCGATTGGTCAGAGCAGTGCCAGCGCCGCCAGTTCCTCGACCATCCGTGGCGGCATGACAGCCAGATCGCTTGCCGCCGCGCCGCCGAGATCGGGGGGAGCCGCCGAGGCCTCCAGGTAGCGCCAGCCCTGATGCGCCCGCTTCGGCATGGTGGCAACGGGGATCAGACGCGCGTCTAGCCAGATCGCGCATCGGCCCTCCTCGGTCTCGGCGAAGCGGAGGATCGTCTGGCGACCGATGAGGCGGTGCTTGTGGATCCAGTAGAGCGATCCGCCGATCAGTTCCGCCGCGCGGGTCGGCTTGTAGCGGGTGACGACCGCGACTTCTCCCCCAGCCGCGCGGCCTGCCAGCCGCTCCCGCAGATCGTCCACCGTCTCACAAGCAACCGCGACCTTCGTGATGTGCAAACCCATGCGGGCTATCTAGGAAGCGCGACCCGCTTCAGCCACCCAAGCCTGCCGCCGTCGCAAGACCGAGAAAGGCGAGGAACCCCATCGAGTCGGTCGTCATGGTGACGAAGATCGAGGAGGAGATTGCGGGATCCGCGCCGGTCCGTTCGAGGCCGATCGGCACCAGCACGCCGGCCATGCCCGCGATCAGGATGTTGGTCATCATGGCGGCGGCGATCACGGCACCAAGCTCCCCATTGCGGAAGACGATCCCGACGCCGCAGCCGATCACCGCCGCCACCGTCGCGCCGTTCAGCATGGCGACGCGGATCTCGCGCATGATGCTGCGCCATGTGTTCGACTTGGTCAGCTGGTTGGTGGCGAGCGCGCGGACGGTAACCGCCATCGTCTGCGTGCCGGCATTGCCGCCGACGCCGGCCACGATCGGCATCAGCGTCGCGAGCGCCACCATCCGCGCGATCGTGCCCTCGAACGCGGCGATGATGCTGGATGCGACCAAGGCGGTGAAGAGGTTGGCGATGAGCCAGCGGACGCGGGTCTTGTAGCTGTCGAGCACCGGCTCGTTGATGTCGCCTTCGCCAGCCCCGGAGAGGCGGAGGATGTCCTCGCCGGCTTCCTCCTGAATGATGTGGACGACGTCATCGACGGTGATCATGCCCACCAGCCGCCCTGCCGCATCGACAACGGCGGCCGAGATCAGCGCGTATTTCTGGAAGCGGAGGGCCACCTCCTCCTGATCCATATCGACGGGGATCAGCGTCTGTTCGCGCTGCATGACGTCGCCGATCGCGATCTCGCTCGGCGTGCGCAGGATCCAGCTGAGCTTGCAGGTGCCGACCGGCTTGTGGCCGGGATCGACGACGAAGATCTCCCAGAAGTCGGTGGTCAGTTCGGCATTGCGACGGAGATAGTCGAGCACGTCGCCGACATGCCAGTGCTCCGGCACGGCGATCAGCTCGCGCTGCATCAGGCGACCGGCGGACTCCTCGGGATAGGACAGCGCCTCTTCGATCGCGGCGCGGTCGTCAGGCTCCAGCGCGCGCAGCACCGCACGCTGGTCCTCGTCGTCCATTTCCTCGATGATCGCGACGGCGTCATCGGTATCCATCTGCGCCGCGATATCGGCGACCTGATGCGGTTCGAGCGCCTCGATCAGCTCGTCGCGGACCCACTCGTTCATCTCGGCGAGCACGTCGGCATCGAGGCTTTCGCCAAGGGCGGCGGCGAGGGGGGCGCGGTACTCGCCGGGCACCTGTTCGAAGAGATCGGCGATGTCGGCGGCATGGAGGGGTGCCACGATCAGGCGTGCGCCGTCGGGATTGCCGGCCTCCAGACAGGCGACGACTTCGCGGACGAACTCGGGCTTCAGCCGGTCGTCCTCGTCCAGCCGGGTTTCCTCGGGCAGCGCGTCGTCGAGGTCGGTTTCGCTCATCACGCCTCCCGCGCCGGATCAGGGTTCCCGCGCTGCTTAGGAGCGAAACGGCATGAGGACAACGCCGCGTCGCCCCCTTCCCGCCGCAATCGGTTGGCATCGATCCGGCCATATGGCTAAGGACCGCGGATGACAGAGCGTACCGAGACCTTCGACAAGGTCGCCACCCTGATCGAACCCTTCAACCGTAAGGGCGTGAGCCTGACCGAAGCGACGACCTTCGCCGGCGATCTCGAATGGGACAGCCTGACGGTGATGGACTTCGTCGCGGCGGTTGAGGACGACTTCGACATCATCATCACGATGAACATGCAGGCCGAGATCGAGACGGTCGGCCAGCTGGTCGATGCGGTGGAGAAGCTCAAGGGATGAGCGAGGCCGCACTGACTCCCGAGGACGCGCGTCTGGGTGACGATACCGGCGGACGGGACCTCTTCTCCAAGTTCGACGGCCTGATCGCGGAGCGTGAGGCGCTGCTCGCGACAGGCGTGCGCGATCCTTATGCGATCGTGATGACCGAGGTGCGGTCGCCGACCGAGGCGATCATCAACGGCAAGCCGACGATCCTGCTCGGCACCTACAACTACATGGGCATGACCTTCGACCCGGATGTCGTCGCGGCGGGGAAGAAGGCGCTGGACGATTTCGGCGCGGGCACAACCGGCAGCCGCGTGCTGAACGGCACTTACCAGGGCCACAAGGAGTGCGAGGACGCGCTCAAGGACTTCTACGGCACCGAGCACGCGATCGTGTTCTCGACAGGATATCAGGCCAATCTCGGCATGATTTCGACCATCGCCGGCAAGGGCGACTACATCATCCTCGACGCCGACAGCCACGCCTCGATCTATGACGGCTGCTGGCTCGGCGATGCGGAGATCGTGCGGTTCCGCCATAACTCGGTCGAGGATCTCGACAAGCGGCTCGGTCGGCTGCCGAAAGAAGCGGGTAAGCTGGTCGTGCTGGAGGGCGTCTATTCGATGCTCGGCGACATCGCACCGCTGCCCGAAATGGTGGCGGTCGCGAAGAAGCACGGTGCCATGATCCTCTGCGACGAGGCGCACGGCATGGGCTTTTTCGGTCCGAACGGCCGCGGCGTCTACGAGGAGCTGGGTTGCGAGAAGGACATCGACTTCGTGGTCGGCACCTTCTCCAAGTCCGTGGGGACAGTCGGCGGCTTCTGCGTGTCGAACCATCCCAAGTTCGAGGTGCTGCGCCTCGTCTGCCGGCCATACGTCTTCACCGCATCGTTGCCGCCGTCTGTGGTGGCGACGGCGGCGACCTCGATCCGCAAACTGATGCAGGCCGGGGACAAGCGCACGCACCTCTGGGAGAACAGCCGCCGCCTGCACCAGGGCCTGCGCGACCTCGGTTTCACGCTCGGCACCGAGACGGCGCAGTCGGCGATCATCGCGCTGATCCTGCCGGATCAGCAGCGCGGCGTCGCCATGTGGCAGGCGCTGCTGGAATCCGGCGTCTACGTGAACATGGCGCGGCCCCCGGCGACACCGGCCGGCATGTTCCTGCTGCGCTGCTCGCTCTGCGCCGAGCATACGTCCGCGCAGGTGGGCGAGATCCTGGAGAAGTTCGCCGCGGCGGGGCGTGCCACAGGCGTGATCGGTTGACTTCCTAAGCTTCGAAGCGGCTAATCCGGCCATGGGCCAGGAGGCACCAATCGTGACCGCCGAGCCGGTCATTCCCGACGTCGTCTGGCGCGGGCTGGCCAGCTTGCTCGCCTTCGCCGCCGCGATCCTCCTGATCGCGCTCGTCGGCCTAGTCTACATCTCGAACACCAAACGAGATGAGGATCACGCGCGGGAACGCCACAGCTATGAGGTGATGACGACCACCTACGGCCTCGGCGGAGCAATCGAGTCGTCGGAGGCGGCGCTCGGCCGCTATGTGATGAGCGGCGACCGGCAGGTGGGGACGCGGTACTATCACGAATGGCTGCGTGCAGGCTCGGCCTTGGGCAAGCTGAAGCGGCTCACCTACGACGATCCGGCCAGCTCGAAACTCGTCGGCCGATTCGAGGCGCTCTACGCGCTTCACGGCAAGGACCTCGCGCAGGCTGCGACCTTAGCCAACTACAAAAAGGGCTGGGCGGCGATCTCGCTGTTCTACAAGGTCGGGCAGAAGCCGGAGGGGCCGGCGATGCGCGCGATCCTGCGCCAGCTGGCCTTGCGCGAACAGGGTCTTCTCGCACGCCGTGCCGATGAAGCGCAGGCGTCGGCCGAACGGTCGAACATGATGGCCGCGCTACTCTCCTTCCTCGGTATTTGTCTGGTGCTCAGTGCCGCGGCTCTGGGAGCGGCAACGGTGCAGGCGGTGGCGCAGCGCGGCATCGCCCGCCGCAACTTCCGACGCGAACAGGAGCGCGCGGAAACGCTCGAGGCTCGAGTAGCGGAGCGGACCCGAGAGTTGGAAGGTGCCAACCGCCGCCTTCGTGCCGAGGCACAGGAGCGGGCACAGGCGGAAGCGACCTTGCGCCAGGTTCAGAAGATGGAGGCGGTGGGGCAGCTGACGGGCGGTATCGCGCACGACTTCAACAACATGCTGGCGGTCGTCGTCGGAGGAGTCGAGATCGCGCTGCGTCGGCTGAGCGGACGTGATGCCGAAGCGCGGCGACATTTGGAAAACGCGATGGAAGGGGCAAACCGTGCCGCCGAGTTGACGCGGCGGCTCCTCGCCCTCGCGCGGTCCGAGCCCCTTCTTCCGGAGAGCGTCGATGCCGAAGCGCTGATCGGCCGGCTTTCCGAGCTGCTCGACAGGACCTTGGGCGAGCGCATCCGGATTGACACCGACTTTACCGAGCCGCCCTGGCCGGTCTGGGCCGACCCCCATCAGTTCGAGAACGCCCTCCTCAATCTGGCCGTGAACGCCCGCGACGCCATGGCGGGGGAGGGAACGCTGCACATTGAGACCGCCAATGTGCACGTTTCGACAGGGACCGTACCTGAGCTGGCCCCCGGCCCCTATCTCCGGATTGCCGTGTCGGACACGGGTGAGGGCATGCCCGAGCAGGTGATGGAGCGGGCGTTCGAGCCGTTCTTCACGACCAAGCCCGTGGGCAAGGGCACGGGTCTCGGCCTCGCCCAGGTCTTCGCCTTCGCGCGGCAGTCACATGGGGCGGTTACCATCAAGTCGGAACTGTCGAGCGGGACGACGGTGTCGATCTACCTTCCCCGGCATGGCGATACGGTAAGCGCGCCGGCAATCCCCGCCCTCGCACCCGCTCCACCCCCTGGCGAGAAGCCCGTGGACGGTGTGGTTCTGGTGGTGGAGGACGATCCCCGCGTGCGGGCAACAACGATCGCGGGACTGACCGAACTCGGCCATGCGCCGCTCCCCTGCGGCAGCGGGGAGGAGGCGCTGGAAGTCATGGCACGTCGACAGGACGTGCGGCTGGTCGTGTCGGACATCGTCATGCCGGGCATGAGCGGTGTCGAGTTGGTCGGGCATATCGGGTCGCAACATCCAGGCACCGCCATATTGATGGTGACCGGCTTCACCGGCGAGGCCGAGACCGGCGATCTGAGCGGTTATGAGATCCTGCGCAAACCCTTCACCTTGGCCGCCTTGCAGCGCGGCGTGGACAACGCGCTGGCGCGCGCCGTCAGCGGACCGCGCCGCCCGCCAGCAGTTTCGGCAGAAGCGTGATGGCACCGAGCAAGGGCCAGCGTCGCTGCCAGGGTTTGATGGCGATCGCAGTGCCGGCGTGGCGGTTTATCTTCCAGGCGAGATAGTCGATGCCGCCGGCGAAGGTCGTCGTCGCCTTGGCGAGACGCAGCAGCGTCAGGACCTTGCCCCGGCGCCTGAAGCCGGCCCAGAGACGCGCGGCACGCGTTGCTGAAAGCATCGCATCACCCGACGGTCGCGTAACCGCGTCGTAAATTGCGCGGTAGCGCTGAGGATCGTGATCGACGACCTGGTCCGATCGATCGCCGCGCTCCGCCCGAAGCTCGCTCCGGTAGGTGAGCGAAAAACCGGCACGCCAGACATCGAGAGCGTCTGTATTCCCGGTCATCGGCTGGGTCAGGCGGAGCAGCGTTGGTGCAGCGCCGGAAATGGCTTCCACGACCTTCGCTCGAGCAGTCTCATCCGCGACCCAGACCAGCCGCGATGGTTGTGCGAAGCGGGCCCATACCGAGACGTCGCGAGCACGGGTGCCGTGTGTCATGCGGGCAAGGTCCGCCTCGCTCAGAACGGCATATTTCGCCGCAAGCCCGTCATGCGCGAACGGAAACACGTTGGGGGGAAGGAGGTGGTTGGCGAGCGCCTTCCATCCGGAGCCATAAGCGGCGCGGTAGCTGGAGACGATCAGGTAGAAGTCGAGCATCTGGCCGTCGAGGCCCTGACCCTGCTTCCAGAGGCAAGAGCCATAGAAGAGAACCCCGCGGGCGGTGCCGGGATATGCTGCCGCAATCTTCGCCGCCATGTCGGACACACGCGGATCCGCGCGCTCCCCCAGTTCCGCTCCGATGAGCGACACCAGTATCGTGGTCACGCCGCCAACTTGAGGAAGGGCACGGGCGCAGTCTGGGTCAGCACGATCGGGCGGCCATGTCCGGCCTGGAAGATCTCGCCATCCAGGATGACGCTAGACCGATCGCCTTCAATCCGGATCTCGTCGCCGCGGCCAAGATGCACCCCGGCTACCACGGACTTGCCGAGCTTCCCGAGGACGCCCGCGATGATTGCGCGGACAAGCGCCACGGGACTTTGTTCGACAAGCATGAGCTGGAGAGCGCCCCGCTTCTCACCCGGCAGCTTCGCGTCGGTATTGAGGAGCAGGCGTTCGAGCGTGGTGACGATCAGGAGCGCATAGCGCCCCTCGATCGCGCCCCCCTTCATCACCGAGACGGTGACCGGCCTTGCGCGCGGCGGCAGGAAAGCGGCCCGGATGCCAAGCAGGAGCGTGATCAACACGGCGATCGCGGTCAGCACATGGCTGAGGCCGTTCGGTAGGCCGAGCGGATAGACCTTGTTGCGGCAGAACAGGATCGAATTGGCCAATCCCGCACCACCCAGGAACATGCCGAGAACCGGACGCTCCTCGTGATCACCGCCCGAGAGCGAGATCAGCTCACGCGCGACGACGTGATCGGCAAGACTGTCGGAGCGGGCGAGCTCGATCACGCGCTCGAGCGTGGCGATCGGATCGTCGCCTGCCCCGAGATCGAGCGCGATTAAGTTGGTCTTGCCGTTCGGAAGCACCGCGACCGGGGGCGGCGCGCCATCGAAATGACCGCCGCAGTACAACTCGGTCAAAGCCGTCTGGACCGTGCCGTCGCCGCCGTTGATGACCAGAACCTTCGGCTTTACCCGAGCGATGATACGCAGCGCCTCCGCCACCTGATCGACCGACTCCACCTCATAGTGGAACACGTCGCTATGCCGCGCGCAGAAGCTGCGCACCCGTGGCAGGTGCGCGCGGTTTCCCGTCGATCGCGGGTTGGACAGAAGAGCTACGCGCGCCACTCAGCGTGCTGCCAGAGCGACGGGCTTGAAAGTCCCGCCTTGCACGTAGTTCAGTGTGACTGGAACCCGCGTGACGCCGCGCACGGAGACCTGAACCTCCTGCGGCTCAGGCTTGCGCTTCAGCATGACGTCCCAGAGCGAAAGGTGCGGATTTCCTGACATGCCGCCCCCGTCCTTCATGTCAGTCTTGCCCGAACCGTTGAGATCATGGCGGACGGACACGGCATAGGTGCCGTTCGCCGCAACCGGTACGCAGACGTCTACAGGCCCGGTGGCCGGCACCCTCACCTCGATGCGACGCTGCCAGGCGCCCTTTTCGAAATAGCTGCGCGGGGCGCCGCCGTAGCTCTGCACCCGCAACATGCCGGTCCGCGTCTTCAACCCGGTGATGTGAACGAGCATGGCCGGGCCACGGCCCGCCTCACATGCTTCGGCATATTCGCCCAGCACCGCGCCGGACGCCGGCATGGCTGACCCGGCGAGCAGAGCCGCCCCGATCATCGCCGCCGCCTTTTTCAACATGACCTGCCTACTCCTGGAAGCTATAGCCGGCTCCGCCTATCCGGGCGGTTCTGGCAAGCATCCCCCAATGCTCCCGTAGTTGGGGATTGCTTGCGGCTAAAATGTGGTGATCGGGCGTCCAAAACTTGAGCAGGCTCAGTCTCGTCGATCGCTATCTCGCGCGCGCCATTGCCGTCCCGCTGCTGGCCACGCTGGTACTTGCGGCCATGTTGCTGCTCCTGGACAAGATGCTGCGCCTGTTCGACTTCGTGGTCGAACAGGGTGGGCCTGTCAGCGTGGTCTGGCGGATGCTGGCTAACCTGATCCCCGAATACCTTTCGCTCGGCATTCCCATCGGCCTGATGCTGGGTATCCTGCTCGCCTTCCGCCGCCTGGCGCTGTCATCGGAGTTGGACGTCCTGCGCGGCGTGGGCATGGGCTATGGCCGGCTGCTGCGCGTGCCATACATGTTCGCTATCGCGCTCGCGGCCGTGAACCTAGCGCTGGTCGGCTTCGTACAGCCTTATGCCCGCTATGCCTATGAAGGGCTCCGGTTCGAACTGCGATCGGGCGCTTTGGGCGCGTCGATCAAGGTCGGCGAGTTCAGCAAGCTGGGACGCGGCATGACCCTGCGGGTCGAGCAGAGCGCGAACAGCGGGCGCGACTTGTCCGGCATCTTCGTGATGGCGCGTGGCGATATTGGGAAGTCCTTGGCCGTGACGGCCGAGCATGGCACCTTCCTCGCCACCGACGATCCCGATACAATCATCTTTCGGCTGACGAACGGCACGTTAGTCCACAACGCGCCGGGTTTCTCCGCTCCGCGAGTGCTCAGTTTCAAGGGCCACGACTTGCCCATCGACCTGCCGAAGATGGAGGCGTTCCGAGATCGCGGCGAGGGAGATGTCGAGCTGACCCTTCCCGAACTCGTGCGCATCAACCGCGATGCCGCCACTACCCCGCAACAGCGAAGCCAGGTGCGCGCCAATTTCCATTTCCGCATGGTGGAGGTCGCGACGATGTTCCTGCTGCCTCTGCTGGCGGTGGCATTGGCCGTGCCGCCGAAGCGGTCGACATCAGCGCTGGGCGTATTCCTCTCGATCGTGATGATCGTCACCTATCACAAGGTGAACCAGTATGCGGAGGCGCTTGGTGCCCTTGGCAAGGTCGATCCCGTGATCGCGTCCTGGACACCGTTCCTGATCTTCTGCGGACTGACCTGGTGGATGTTCCGGACGCTGGCCTATGTGCCGGGCGGACAACCGATCGGCGCGCTTGAGCGCGTCGCCGCCAAGGTGGGCGCGCGGATCTTCGGCTGGCTCCGGCTGTGGCGGCGGAGGGGTGTGGCATGATGTACATGCTGCGCTTCTTCCCGTCGCGAACCCTGGCCCTCTACATGGCGCGGATGTTCCTGCTCCGCAGCTTCGCGATCCTCGCGGCGCTGGTGCTGGTCCTGCAGACGCTCGACCTGCTGGGTGAATCGGGGAACATCCTTGCCCATCCGGGCAATGGCGACGCGGCGCTCTGGCATTATGTCACGCTCCGCCTGCCGCAGATCGTCGCGCGATTCCTGCCCTTCTCGGTGCTGCTCGGCACGCTGGTCACCTTCGTCACGCTCAACCAGAACAGCGAGGTGATCTCGATGAAGGCGGCCGGTGCCTCCGCCCATCAGATCCTGGCTCCTCTGGTCGTTGCCAGCATCGGCATCGCGGCCACCTCGTTCGTCTTCAACGAGCGCGTGGTCGTCCGATCAACGGAGACGCTGAACGCCTGGCAGGACGCCGACTACGGGGCAATCCCGCCGGATCGTGGTATCGTCCGCAATGTCTGGGTTCGCGATGGCGACGACCTGATCGAGGCACAGGCGGCCGGCGGCAGGGGCAGCGGCACAAGGCTGCGCGGCGTCCGCATCTTCGAGCGCGACGGCGGGCGCCTCGTGTCGATCCTCCGGGCCGACCGCGGCCAGCCGGAGGGCGACGCCTGGCGGCTGAGCACCGCTCGCCGGTTCGACGTGACGACGGGCAAGCTTTCCGACGCCGGCTCGCCGCTGGTGGCGAAGGAGGTCAAGCCAGAGCAGTTCACCCTCGCCAGCGTGTCGCCTGACGAGAAGTCGCTGGGCGCGCTCCGCCTCGCCATCGCCGACCTGTCCGCTGCCGGCCGCCCGGTCGGTGCATTGGAAGCGGGTTGGTGGCACAAGATCGCGGGACCGCTCTCGTCCATCCTGATGCCGCTTCTCGGGTCGGTTGCCGCGTTCGGCCTCGCGCGATCCGGTCTCCTGTTCGTCCGCGCGGTGATCGGGATGGTCCTCGGCTTCGCCTATTTCGTCGCTGACAATTTCGCATTGGCCATGGGCAATCTCGGCGCCTACCCGCCTTTCCTCGCCGCCTGGGCGCCCTTCATCCTTTTCTTCCTGATCGGCGAGGCGGTGCTGATCCGCTCGGAGGAATGAGCCGGCGCCGCGTTGATGGCGTGGCCACTCATCGCGATATCGCCCGGGGTGCGGGCGCCGCGTTCCTGGCTCGCCTGGGCTCCGTTATCGAGGTCGTGGCGCAGCCCGCTTATGTGGCGATGTTCGGGCTTGCGACATACGGCCTCTACACCGTCCTTTGGGCGGCGGTGAACCTGATCGAGAACATCGCGGATCTGGGCATGACCTCCGCGCTGCAGCGCGTGGTGCCGCAGGCGGCGAGCGAGGAAGAGGCGGTTGCCGCGTTGCGGGCGTCGCTGATCCTGGCGCTCGTGCCGTGTACGCTGATCGCGCTGGCCTGCAGCCTCGGCGCACCCCTTATCTCTGGGGCGATGAATGTCGCGGCGGCGGATCGGCCGCAGCTGGAAACGGCGGTGGCGATCTTCGCCTGGGCACTGCCGCTCTGGGCGATCGTGGAAGTTTGCACCTCCGCGCTCCGCGCGCGGCAGGCCTTCGGTCCGGAGATACGGCTTCGCATTGTTTGGGAACAGCTGATCCGCCTCGCCATCGCGGCGACCCTCTGGCTGGCGGGCGTTTCGACGCTGGGCTTGATCGTCGCGCATCTGATCTCGTTGTCGATCACGGCGGGACTGAGCATCCGGCTGCTGCGGCGATATTACGATCTCGGCCTTTTGTTCCGGATGCCCGGACGCCCCGGCGTCATGGGCGACACGCTGCTCGCCGGATTGTCAGTGCTGCCGACGAACATCGTCAGTCGGGTCTTCGGGGACGCGCCGCCGGTCGTTCTGAACCTGATCATCCCGGGGGCCGGCGGAGCGGCGGCGGCGGGCCTTTATGGCATCGCCCGCAAGCTTTCGAGCCTGGTGCAGATGGTCCGTGTGGCGCTTGGCTACGTCATCGGCCCGTTGGTATCGGCGACCGTGCGGCACGACCGTGGTGAAGTACAGACGCTCTATGCCTATGCGACCCGGATGGCGACGGTTCTCGCCTTGCCGATCGCCACGCTGCTCATCGCAGGACGGGAGCCGGTGTTGGGGCTGTTCGGGCCAGAGGCGCAGGCTGGTGCGCCCTTGATCGTGCCGTTGATCATCGCGCGGCTGTTCGACGCGATGACGGGGCCGGGCAGTTCGATTCAACAGGTCGCATCCGCCCGCCACATCCCGCTGTTCACCAGCCTGGCCGCCCTGCTCGTAGCGGCGATCTTGGCACCTCCTCTGACGCGCACATATGGCGCAACTGGCATGGCGGTTGCCGTCTCGTCGGGCTTGGTGGTGTCATCACTGGCAATTGTGGTCGCCCTGTGGTGGGAGGGCGGCATCCATCCCTTTCCACAACCCTTCTGGCAGGTTGTCTGGCGCAGCTTCGTGATCTGCCTGGGTGGAGGCGCTTTAGCCCTTCTGGTGCCGGCGCGGCCGCCGCTTCCGTGCGTGGGCGTGCTGATCGCGATCCTCTTGGCGACGCTCTGGATGTCACTGCGCTTTGCCCTTCCCGCCGCAGACCGGGAAAGCCTGGGCAAGATGGGGCGTAAACTGCGGCTGATCTAGCCGAAACGCGGGCGGTACTGAGGTGCCGAAAGAGGCTGCCCGACGCTCGAGACCGCACCGTGGCGGCGGTAGCGATCGAGCAGGCTGACATATTCGTCCATGCACGAGGTCAGGTCGAAGCGCCGCGCCGCCGCCCGCTGAATGGCGGGATCGCGCCGCTCCGCAAGTTCGGCACGGATCGCCGCCGCCAAGGCGCGAGGGTCATCGACAGGCGTAAGCCGGCCATGCGCGCCGCCGCCCAGGATTTCGCGAGAACCGCCTGGACAATCGGTGGCGACGATGGGCAGCCCGCAGGCCATCGCTTCCAGCAGGGCATTGCTCGCGCCCTCCCATCTCGACGGCAGGACGAACAGATCGCCCTTTCCGATCAGGGCAAAGGGATCCGCCAAGTATCCCAGGAAGTCGATGCGGTCGGCGACGCCAAGGCCTTCTGCAAGCCGCTCCAGTGTCTTGCGGGTGTCCGGACCACCATCGCCGGCGATAAGGAGGCGAAGATCGCTCACATCGCGGAGTTCAGCCAGGGCGCGGAGCAAGACGTCGTACCCTTTCTGCGGATCAAGGCGCCCGGCAGAGACAAGCACACGCAGAGCGGGATCATCTATCCAGCGGTGCGATCGTGCGGGCATGCGGCTGGCCCAGGCCGGGCTAAGATCGACGCCGTTCGGGATGCAGTGGATCGGCGGAGCGTGTGGCCCGAGCTTGCCGGCAACCTCCCGCTCGATGTCGGAGGATACCGCCACGATAAAGTCCATGCCCCGATATTTGGGCCGGTAGAGCATGTTGGCGATGGCGTTCCTGATCGGTCCACGACCCGGCCGAACCCCGGAGTTGCTCGCCCTGCCGCCGAACACCGTAGACGAACGCCGTCGCGAGAGCAGGAGACCGCCACGCGCGACAAGATGAAAATGCTTGCCTGCGGAGAGGAGAAGCGCCGGCTTGCGTTCCCGAAGCGTCCGCCCGAGCGCCAACATCTCACGCCCAGCACCCCTCAGCCGCCGTCCGCGGCCGAGATCAATCAGCGGCACGCCGGCGGGCACGCGTCCTGCGAGTACGCCATCAGGCCGCGCCGCCCAGATCTCAACCGGAATGCCCGCCTCATGAAGAGCGGTCGCGATCTCAATCGACTTTGCGACCGTGCCGGTGCCATGCATCGAGCGGTTCACGATTGCCACCGTGCCGGGATGCGGCGAAGATGCGCTCATCGGGCCAACCGACTGATAATCATCTGCATTCGTGACGGTGTAGCGCTGGATTGCGATGGAATCTTGGCCGCGCAGTCCTAAATCCGCCATATTGAGCCTTCACTTCCACGGCCCATGCCGGCAAGGTCGCTGCGATGCGACCCGGCTTCTGAACGAGGCATTTACTGGTGAGCACCGTATCCAGTTCCCGCACCGGCTTCTGGAGCCGCACGCATCATCTCGACCGCATGAACCTGCGCGAGCTGTGGATCGCGTATTTCCAGTATCCCGCCATTCTCGCCTATATCGGTTGTGCGGCGCTGGCGTTCGGCGGCTGGTTGTACCGGCCGTCCTCCCCGCTCCAGACCATGGCGGCGATCCTTGCCGCGGTGCTGATCTACCCGCTCGTCTGGTATGTGCTCCATCGCTGGGTCCTGCATTCCAAGTGGATGTGGCGGTCCTCGCTGCTTGCCGGCACCTGGAAGCGGATACACTACGACCATCATCAAGACCCCAATAATCTGGAGGTGCTGTTCGGCGGCCTGCACACCACGCTGCCGACGATCCTGGCGGCGACGGCGCCGGTCGGCTGGCTGATCGGCGGGTGGGGGGGCGCGTGCATGGCGATCGCGGCGGGCCTGGTCACCACCTGCGTCTACGAGTTTTTTCATTGCATCCAGCATCTTGGCTATAAGCCGAAGAACAAGTGGGTGGCGCATATCAAGCAGCGCCATCTGGCCCATCACTTCCACAACGAGGATGGGAACTACGGAATCACCAACTATCTGTGGGATCGCGTCTTCGGCACCTACTACGAGCGGATCGGCGAGCGGAAGAAGAGCCCGACGGTCCACAATCTCGGCTACACCGCCGAAGTCGCGAAGCGCTATCCACATGTCGCACGGCTGACCGGCCGCGTTGGTCCCGATCGTCCCACCACCCGATCCGCCCGGTGAGCCTCACGATCAAGCCGGTCGGCACGAAGGCTGAGCGCAAGGCCTTTGTCGATCTGGCCTTTCGCCTGAACGCGGGCGATCCCAACTGGATACCGCCGCTTCGTAGCGAGGCGCTGGAGTTGATCACACCTGGCAAGAACCCGTTCTACGAACATGCCGAGCAACAGCTCTTCATGGCGTATCGCAGCGGAGAGGCGGTCGGCCGTATCTCCGCTCACATTGACAAGCTGCTGCTGTCCATGCCGGCGGAACAAGGTGGCGGGCCGGGTGTCGGGAACTGGGGCCTGCTGGAAGCAGCCGATTGCGAGACCGCTGAGGCGCTGATCGCGACGGCCGAGGATTGGCTCCGCGCCAAGGGCATGACCAGCGCGATGGCGCCGATCAGCTGCTCGATCTGGGAAGAGCCTGGCCTGCTGGTGCAGGGGCATGATCACCCGCCGACGGTGATGATGGGCCATGCCAATCCCGCCTATCAGGGCTGGATCGAATCGCTCGACTATGGCGGCATCCGCGATCTGCTGACCTACGACCTCGACATCACCAAGCCCTTCCCGCCTTTGATCCAGCGCATCATCCAGTCGGGCGAGAAGAACCCACGCATCCGCATACGCAAGGTCGACAAGTCGAGGTTCGACGAGGAAGCGGCACTGATCCTGTCGATCCTGAACGACGCCTGGTCCGACAACTGGGGTTTCGTGCCGATCACCGCATCCGAGATCGCCTATGCCGGCAAGAAGCTGCGCCCGATCGTCTTCGAGGATCTCATCCGCGTTGCCGAGGTCGAGGGCGAGCCGGTCGCCTTCATGATGACCTGGCCGGACCTGAACGAACTCACTCGAGACTTGGGCGGGCGGCTATTCCCCTTCGGTTTCGCCAAGCTGCTCTGGCGACTGAACGGCGGGTTCTCCGGTCGGCCGCAGGTCCGCACCATGCGCGTGCCGCTGATGGGGGTGAAGAAGAAGCTGCAGGCGTCGCGCCTTGCCAGCCAACTCGCCTTCATGATGATCGAATACATTCGTCAGGACTCGGTCGCCAAATATGGTGCGACGCGGAGCGAGATCGGCTGGATCCTCGACAGCAATCAAGGCATGCGGTCGATTGCAGAGACGATCGATAGCCAGGTCAATAAGGTTTACCGGGTCTATTCCAAGACGCTCTGAATCAGGGCTGGTCAGTTCTTTCCGGCCGTCCACCACTTCGTAAGTGCGTCCTGAACCGCGACGATAAGGTTCGTCTTCGGCGGCTTCTCGCCCGCGCTCTCGACGCGGCCTGGCCGGCGCTTCGGTGGTCCGGACTGCGCCTCGCGGATCGCCTTGCGCAGCACCTTCTCGCGGCCCTTCATGCCGCGCACCTCCTTCTCGGACGTGTCGACGCTCTGCAGCGTCCGCATTGCCTGGCCGAAGTCGCGCCGCATCTCGTAGATGCGTGACACGACGCCCAGCACCTCGGCATCTCCGGGGGCCAAGGCCGTCGCCCGCAGGATCAGCGTGTCGGCCGCATCGGGATTGCTCCGGCCCTCCTCCATATAGGCCAAACGGGCCACATAGATGGCATTCTCCGGGTCCAGCCTCGACGCTTCCGACAGGGAATCATAGGCCTGGTTGTAGTTGCCGAGCGCGATCAGGGCGTCGGCATATCCCAGATGAGCGATCGCGCTGTCCGGCGCATCCTCAACGGCCTTGGCGAACGCCTCACGCGCGACCTCATGATGGCGCGCGCGGAACGCCTGTTCGCCCAGGCGAAGCGCGAGCAACGCACTGGAGGGATTGAGTTGGAAGGCGCGACGGGCGGCGGCGTAGGACCGCTCGTAACTCTCCAGATCGTGGAGCACGCCGGACAGTTGCGCGTGAAGATACGGTCCGGGGAAAGCGGCGCAAGCCTCGTTCAAGAGGCGCGCCTCCTCCTTCTTGTCCGCATCGTCCAGCAGGCCCTTGAGACCGGTGGCGCGCTTGCCCGATTCCTCGAAGGCCCGTTCGGCACTCTCGCGGATCATCGTCTCCGCCTCAGCAAAGCGGCCACGCGCGACAAGCGGCCTGACGAGCCTGCGGGCATAGAGGCTGCTTTCGGGATCGTCAGCATGGGCGGCCTCAAGCGCGGCGAGTTGCGCATCGCCGCCCTCGTCCAACAGGCCAGCCAGGAAGAAGTGCGTCGCCGCACGCCACTTGGGCCGGAGGGCGGCCAGACCCTCCGTCGCGACAATCCGCGCCTGTTCGTCCGGTGAGAGACCATCAGCGATCGCGCTGACCGGCCGGTCAGCCATGGCACGCGCCGCGCGGACCGAAGGACTGCCCCCGATCAGTTCGCCGCAGCGGAGCAGCGCGGAGACATCGGCGAGGGCGCGTGGATCGTCGCCGTCGACTGCGGCCAGATCGCGGGCGATGATGGCGCCGTACTGACCTGCCAGTGGCCGGATCAATTCGTCCTCGTCCCCGACGAGAACGGTCGTTCGACCCGCCGCCTTCAGCCTCTCCAGCCGGTGCCGCAGGATGGAGGTGGGAACGAAGGTCTCCGGATCGACCGAAGCGCTCACCTCGACCGCGACGGCGTCGGACGCGATCGCGTCCCGAACCTGTTCCATCACCATCCGGGTTTCCGTGCGGAGAGGCAGACCATACAAGACCTCGCGAAGACCCGGTCCCAGCTTCGGCGGCTTGCGCATGGTGAGCGTCAGCTGTTGATCGGACCGCTGGACGGCAATGCCGCGCAGCTTCTCGTCCTCGACAACCAACTTGACTGTCCGCTCGTGCAGGGGACCCCGCGGCATCGCCGAGAACTCGAGAGGATCGTAGTCGATCACCAGATGCGCCGCGACGAAGGCCGGCTCGAACAACGCCTCGGCGGTGGGCACCCCCGGCGCTGCCGGCCAGATAAAGCCGAAGTTCCAGCCAAGCCCCTTCGCGACGCGTCGGGCGTTGGTCAGGGCCGCCAAGCGCGGGAGCAGCCCGTCGCGCCTGACCGCAATCAGCATCTTACTCGGATCACTCAACTTTCATCTCCGGAACCGCGCCGCCCCTAGGCCGATCGTCGCGCCTCCGCAAGGCAGACGCCTTCCACCGCCCCATCCGGACTGTTAGCGACCGTTCATGGCAGAGCAGGTTGAGCCGATCCCCGCCGGGACACTGATCGTAACACGCAGCCAGGCCGGTGCCGCGCCCGAGATCCTGCTGCTCGAACGGTCGACAGCACTCGTCTTCGCAGCAGGGGCGCTGGTCTTTCCCGGTGGGCGGGTGGACGTGGGTGATCGGGTGATCGGGGCGGAGATCGCCCCGGCGCTGGAGCCCGACGACTCGGCGGCCCGCGTCGCGGCGATCCGTGAGGCGATTGAAGAGGCCGGTGTGCCGGTCGGGATGGATCCTCTGCCGGACGCAGCGACAATTTCGGCTATGCGCGCCGAGCTGGCGGATGGCGTTCCCTTCGCAAGGCTTCTGAACACATACGGGCTGAGCCTCGATCTGGACCGCTTGGCGCCTTACGCCCGCTGGATGCCCCGCTGGGGTCATCGCCGCTTTGATACCCGGTTCTACGTCGCGGAGATCGAGGGGGACGGCGGTGCGACAGCGGACGGCGGAGAGATCACACGGGCCATGTGGATGACGGCGGAGGCCGCGCTGGACGGTGCGGCCGCGAAGCAGCACCGGCTGGTATTCCCGACCCTGTGCAATCTTCAACGGCTGGCGCAGCACGTCGCGCCTGCAATCCTGCCGGACCTCGGCAGCACGGACAGTCTCGCCATCATGTCCCCCTGGATCGAGGAGCGGGGCGGGGAGAAATGGATCTGCATTCCGGAAGGGAGCGGATACCCGCAGACCGCTCACCTCCTATCCGACATCTGGAACGGCTAGGCCTTCACGCCCGCACCACGAGCCGGAGCGGCATCGGGATCGAGCGGCCAGCGTGCGCGGGCCGGAACGTCCAGATCATCGAATAGACCTGCTGCCAGGCGTTCCGCGCCGGCCCAGGCGATCATGGCGGCGTTATCCGTACACAACCAGAGTGGCGGCGCGTTGAACGGCAGGCCGTAGCTCTCCGCCAGAGCGGAAAGCGCGTTTCGTATCGCACCGTTCGCCGCCACGCCGCCGGCGACCACCAGAGCCGTCACATCGCTATGGGCAGTCAGGGCGATGCGGGTTCGATCGACCAGACAGTCGATCACCGCCTGCTGGAAAGAGGCGGCGAGATCAGCCGTGGCGTGAGTGCCCGCGTCGCGTGCGCGCAGGACCGCGCTCTTCAGCCCCGCGAAGGAGAAGTGGGGCTCTGCCGATCCAACCAGCGGACGGGGGAAGCGGATCGCCGACGGATCACCCTCCCTGGCCGCCCTTTCGACTGCCGGCCCTCCCGGAAAGCCGAGGCCGAGAAGCTTTGCGGTCTTGTCGAACGCCTCGCCCGCCGCATCGTCGATGGTGGTCGCGAGACGACGATATCGTCCCCCGCCCTGCACGAGCAGCAACTGGCAATGGCCCCCGGAAACCAACAGGAGGAGATAGGGGAACTTCAGGTTCGGATCGGCGAGGCGTGGCGACAGGGCATGCCCCTCCAAATGATTGACCGCGATGAGCGGCTTGCCCGTCGCAAATGCCAACGCCTTGCCGGTCACCAGGCCCACCATCACTCCGCCGATGAGGCCGGGGCCGGCGGTGGCCGCGATCGCGTCGACGTCGAACAAGGCCATGCCGGCTTCTGCCAATGCCCCTTCGACGAGCGGCGTCAGCACCTCGATATGCGCACGCGCCGCGATTTCCGGCACCACGCCGCCGAAAGGCCGGTGTTCGGCCTCCTGTCCTGCCAGCTTGTGGGCGAGGATCTGCCTGTCGCTTGTCACAAGGGCGGCAGCGGTTTCGTCGCAGCTCGATTCAAGGCCGAGGATCACGGGCATCGGCGCGCATGTGTGCGTGTTGTCCGCCCCGCACAAGGCTCCTATTGCCGCGTGCAATGTCGCACGAACCCCTTCGCCTCGGCACCCGCGGGTCGCCTCTCGCACTGGCCCAAGCCCAGATAGTCGCTTCGGGGCTGTGCGCCGCGCATGACTGGGGCCCGACTGCGGTCGAGATCGTCCCGATCCGGACCAGCGGCGATCGCATCCAGGATCGGGCGCTTGCCGAGGTCGGTGGCAAGGCGCTGTGGACCAAGGAACTCGATCGCGCGCTGATCGCAGGCGAGATCGATCTTGCGGTCCATTCGATGAAAGACGTGGAGACGATTCGCCCGCCAGAGATCGCGATCGCGGCGATCCTGCCGCGCGCCGATGTCCGCGACCGGTTGATCGGAGCGGCCAGCGTGGGCGATATCCCGGAAGGTGCCCGGGTGGGGACATCTTCGCCGCGCCGATCTGCGCAGTTGCTGCGTGCTCGGCCGGATCTGGAGATCGTGCTGTTCCGCGGGAATGTCGATACGCGGCTCGCCAAGCTTTCCGCTGGGGAGGCGGCGGCAACGTTGCTGGCGGCGGCGGGCCTCGATCGCTTGGGACGCTATCTGGTCGGTAACGCCATCGAGGTCGAGGAGATGTTACCGGCTCCCGCCCAAGGTGCGGTGGGGATCGAAACGCTGGACGAGCGAGAGGATGTGCGCCGGCTGCTTTCCCCGCTGAACGATGCGGCGAGCGCCGAGGCTGTGGCGGCGGAACGCGCCTTCCTCGCCGCTCTGGGTGCGGACTGCCGGTCGCCCGTTGCCGCGCTCTGGCGTGACGGGTCGTTCCGGGGCGAAATCCTGACGCCGGACGGGCGGGAGTGCGTGAGCGGCTCCGACGCCGATCCGCAGGCGCTGGCGCGCGATCTGCTGGACCGCGCAAGCCCAGGCCTCCGGGCGCTCTTCACCGGATGAACCCTGGAGTCCTTGTCCTGCGCCCAGAGCCGGGGGCGGCCACAACGGCGGAACGGGCGATGAAGATGGGGTTCGCCGCTGTGACGGCACCGCTGTTCAAGATCGTACCTGTTTCCTGGGACGCGCCTGAGGGGATCGAGGCGCTCGTCCTGACGAGTGCGAATGCGGTGCGGCATGGCGGTGAGAAGCTTTCCGCCTTTCACCACATTCCGGTGATCGCCGTCGCTGCGGCCACCGCTGCGGCGGCCGAGGAGGCGGGGTTTACCGATGTTATCATCGGCGGCGGGACCGTTGAGAGCCTCGCCAGCCTAGTGGGCGGCCGAAGCCCTGCCGCCATCCTCCATCCGCATGGCGCAGAGCACCGGCCTCTGCCCATCGACGGGATCATCAGCCGGACGGTCTATGCGGCGGAGCCGGTTGCGCAGCTTCCCGAAGCTGCCCGTGCTGCCCTCGACGCCGGCTGTATCGCATTGATCCACTCGGCCGTTGCCGGAGCCACTTTCGCCATGCTGGTGGACCTTGCGTCATTGGACCGCGCCACGGTTAGATTGGCGGCGATCAGTGCCGCTGCGCTCTCCGCAGCCGGGGGCGGCTGGGCGGGCAGCGCGGTCGCGGCCAGCCCGACCGATGACGCGGTGCTGGCAGCGGCGCGCCGCTTGTGCGATCAAGCGTGGCAGGACGGAGCCGGATGAACGAGATGGACGAAAGCGCGGTAGCGACGATCGACCGGCGAGGCGGTGGTGTCCTGCGCCTGCTGGCGGCGGTGCTTATCGCGTTCGTCATCGGGCTGATCGCTGCCGGCTGGGCGCTTGCCCGCTCGCCCGATCTGAGGAACCGCCTGCTGGGTGCCCCGGTGGTCGTCACCCGCACGGTGCCGGTTCCGGTGCAGCCGGTCTCATCGGTGCGGGCCGTGGCGGCGAGGCTGGGCAGCCTTGAGCAGAAGGTCGCCGAGGTCGACGAGAAGAGCGCCGAGGTCGCCGGAAATGCCGACCGAGCCGAGGGGCTGTTGCTGACCTTTGCGGCACGCCGTGCCCTGGATCGCGGCCTAGAGCTCGGTTACCTGGAAGGGCTGCTGCGCGAGCATTACGGGGCAAGCGACCCGCAGGCCGTGGCGACGATCATCGCGGCGTCGCGGCGACCGATCACCCTCGATCAGCTCCGGCGCGGCCTTGGCGATCTGCCGACGGGCGAGCTGGTCGCGGACAAGTCCGAAGGCTGGTGGCCATCGTTCAAGCGCGAGCTGGCCGGCATCGTGATCGTCAAGCGCGTCGACACGCCGGTCGTCACACCCGACGAGCGGCTGAGCCGGGCACGCACCCTGATCGACGACGGCCAGGTCGATCGCGCGCTGGCCGAAGTCTCCCGCCTGCCCGGCCGCGACAAGGCGGCCGGCTGGATCAGCGAGGCGAGGCGCTACGTGACCTCCCGCAACGCGCTCGACCGGATCGAGATGGCGACCCTGCTCGCGCCGCGCGGCTGACCTCAGTCCTCCGGCGCGATCGTCACGCGCAGGCCGTCCACCGCCGCGCTGAAGGGCAGCTGGCACGACAGGCGCGAGGTCTCGTTGCGATGCTCGGAGCTGTCGAGAAGGTCGTTCTCGTCCTCGCTCATCGCCGGCAGCTGATCGGCGAAAGCCGGATCGACATAGACGTGGCAGGTCGCGCAGGAGCAGCAGCCGCCGCAGAGAGCGAGCAGCTCGTCGACGCCGTTGTCGCGGATGACCTCCATCACCGACACGCCATCGGCGCCCTCGAATTCCTGCTCCGCGCCTTCGCGCGTGGTGACGATCAGCTTAGCCATTGGTATCGATCCCCGAATTGCCGCCGCACAGGCTGGCGATGATGCATACCCCGCCGCCATAATGGCGTGGCGGGGCCACTTGCAAGAGACGCGAACCACGCGTTTCGCCAAGTTTTCGCGGCTGGTGGCCGCATGGTCACGCCGGTTCACCGCGCGGACAGCTTGGCGGTCCATAACTGCGCCGGTAGGGGAGATCGCATGCAGTTCACCATTCGGACCATCCCGGCGCTGGTCGCCCTGACGATCTCGATCACCGCGCCCCCCGCCACGGCCCAGATCAGAACGATCGATCCCAATGACGCGGCCGCGTCTCAGGGCGGCGGCCAGCCCGAGACCGGCGGGACGTTGCCGCAGGAGGAGGCGCCCCCGCCCGCACCTGCACCTGCCCCCGCGACACAACCGGCCGCCGCTCCGGCCAAGACAGCGACCTACCAGAAGAACGACGTGCTTTCTGCGGCGGAGGGCGTGTTCGGCAAGGGCGCGGAAGGTCTTGCCAAAATGATCGAGAGCGTCCTGAAGGACCAGGGCGAGCCGAGCGCCTATATCGCCGGGCGCGAGGCGGGCGGCGCGATCGCCATCGGCGTCCGCTACGGATCTGGCACGCTGTTCCACAAGATCGAGGGCGACATGCCGGTTTACTGGACCGGACCCTCGCTGGGCTTCGACCTCGGCGCGAACGGGGCCAAGACCTTCGTCCTGCTCTACAACCTCAACGACACCGCCGACCTGTTCCGCAGCTTCCCCTCGGCGGAGGGAAATGTCTATGTGATCGGCGGGTTCACGGCGAGCTATCTGCGGCGCGGTGATGTCGTGGCGATCCCCATCCGGCTGGGCGTCGGATGGCGGCTGGGCGCGAATGTCGGCTACATGCGCTTCACGCGGGAATCGCGCATCCTGCCGTTCTGATCGCTGTGCGCGGCATGAACGGCGGGTCGTTTCCCGTTCATGCAACCGCCCTCCCGATCTGCGGTTCTGTCCTCGGCTTTCGTGGAGGACATCATGAAGAAGACGATCATCGCGGCGCTGATCGCGGCAGCCACGCTGCCGCTCGCGACGCCCGCCGCCGCCGATCCGCCGCGCCATTCCAACAGTCGTCATAACCGTGACTGGCGCCACGGCAGGGACTATGATCACGATCGCTGGGACAAGCGTGACGACCGCTATTATGCCGAGCGCTACTACCGGCGCGGCAATTATCGGGAGCGTGCGCTGGGCCGCGAGGATCGCATCTATCGCGGCGGCGACGGGCGCTATTACTGCCGCCGCGATGACGGCACGACCGGCCTGATCGTCGGTGCGCTCGCGGGCGGCGTCCTCGGCAACGCGCTCGACAATGGCAGCTCGTCGTTGCTGGGCACGCTGCTCGGCGCCGGCGGTGGCGCCCTGCTCGGACGCGAGATCGATCGCGGCGACGTGAAGTGCCGCTGACCGGTTTCGCTTGATCCGTGGTCCCCGCCGTCTAGGCGGGGACGATGCGTGACAATCGGCGATACCGGAGAAGCTGGCAAAGGCTGGGTGCGGCAATCCTTCCAGTCCGCCTGGGTGAGTTGCACGACAAGGGGATGCTGCCCGGACTGGTGCTGATCGCATCAGCCGCCGTCGCCATGATGCTGGCCAACAGTTCGGCCGCGCCATTCTACACCGCCCTCATCCACATGAGGGCGGGACCGGTCGACCTGCATCACGCCATCAACGACGGGCTGATGGCGCTGTTCTTTCTGGGCGTGGGGTTGGAGATCAAGCGCGAGCTGCTGCGCGGGCGGCTTGCCGATCCGCGGGGCCGGCGCCTGCCGGTGATCGCGGCCATTGCGGGCATGGCCATGCCCGCCGCCGTCTACCTCGCCATCGCGGCGGCACGACCGGAGCTGCACCATGGCTGGGCGGTGCCGGCGGCGACCGACATCGCCTTCGCGGTCGGCGTCCTGGCATTGCTCGGGCCGCGTGCGCCCGCCGCGCTTGCGCTGTTCCTGACGACGGTGGCGATCGTCGACGACATCGGGGCGGTGGCGATCATCGCCCTGTTCTACAGCAGCGGGCTGAACCTGCTCGCCTTGGGCATGGCGGCTGTCGTCCTCCTCTTGATGGTCTGGCTGAACCGCCGTGGGGTGCGGAGCCTGCCCCCGTTCCTGATCCTGGCGGTGGCGCTTTGGGGTGCGGTGCTGGCGTCGGGCATCCACGCCACGGTCGCGGGTGTGCTGGCCGCCGCCACGATCCCGCTCGGCCGGGACGATCATTCGCCGCTCCACCGGCTGGAACATGGCCTTCACCCCTGGATCTCGTATGCGATCCTGCCGCTGTTCGGATTGGTCAACGCGGGCGTGGCGATCGGCGGCGGAACAGGCGATCTCACCTTGCCGCTGGCGGTTGGTCTCGGCCTTTTTGTCGGCAAGCAGGCCGGCATCTTCGGCGCGGTCTGGGCAGCGGACCGGCTGGGGATCGCGTATCGTCCGTCCGGGACGAGCTGGGTCCAGGTCTACGGCGTGGCGCTCCTCTGCGGCATCGGCTTCACCATGAGCCTGTTCATCGGCGGCCTCGCCTTCGTCGATCCTCATCTGATCGACGAAGTGAAGCTGGGCGTGCTCGGCGGATCGGTCGCATCGGCGCTGGCGGGCTTTGCGGTGCTGTGGCTGGCGGGCGGCAAAGGTAACGAAGGTACGCATACGTAACGCGGCGGCATCGACCAACCGAACGTCTGGCGGCGACGAACGGAGAGCGAGAGAGCGGGCCGAATCAACATGCGGATTCTATGGTTCGAAAGGCGTGCTGTAGGACAGCGGTTCCGCGATCCGCTTTGACTCTTGGCGCTGCGCCTGTTAGCGGCGCGCACTTCACCTTCATCTCCATTGTCCCGGAGCGTTTCATGGCGCGCGTCACTGTCGAAGATTGCGTCGACAAGATCCCCAATCGTTTCGATCTCGTCCTTCTCGCCGCGCAGCGCGCGCGCCAGATTTCGGGCGGTGCGGAGCTGCTGCTCGATCGCGACCGCGACAAGAACCCGGTCGTGGCGCTGCGCGAGATCGCGGAAGAACTGGTCACGCCGGACGACCTGAAGGAGACTCTGGTCAACGGCCTGCAGCGCGTCCAGGTCGATGACGAGGATACGCCCGACGAGATCGGATCGCTGGCCGCGTCCGCGGAGGCCCTGCGGCTCACCGCGGCGGCGCCGCCGCGCAACCAGAACCTCGGCCCCGATTACGAATAAGCCGGGCCTCTCCTCGGCCGAGAGGAGAGCCTGCGGAGAACCAGAGCGCCGGGCGGGGGATTGCCTCGCCCGGCGCTTTTTTGTTGCAGATGCGCAATTTGGTGGCCCTGCACGGCAATGCAGGTTGCTTTTCCGCGCCAAGCCATGAAATCCTAAGAGCGATGTTAAGGCAGTACGAGCTCGTCGAGCGGGTCAAGCGCTATGACCCCGATGCCGATGAGGCGCTGCTCAACCGCGCATATGTCTTTTCGATGCAGGCCCATGGCACGCAGAAGCGGGCGTCGGGCGACCCTTATTTCAGCCATCCGATCGAGGTCGCCGGCATCCTGACGGACCTGCGCCTGGACGACGAGACGATCGCCACCGCCATCCTCCACGACACCATCGAAGATACGGTCGCCACGCCGGAGGAGATCCAGTCCAAGTTCGGGCCGGCTGTCGCTCGGCTGGTGGACGGGGTCACCAAGCTCAGCAAGATCGAGGCGCAGTCGGAGAACGAGCGGGCGGCCGAGAACCTCCGCAAGTTCCTGCTCGCCATGTCGGACGACATCCGCGTGCTTCTGGTCAAGCTGGCGGACCGGCTGCACAACATGCGGACGCTCCACCATATTCCCAATCCGGAGAAGCGCCGCCGCATCGCGCGGGAGACGATGGAGATCTACGCGCCGCTCGCAGAGCGGGTCGGCATGTACGAGTTCATGCGCGAGATGCAGACTCTGGCCTTCCGCGAGCTGGAGCCGGACGCGTATGATTCGATCTCGGCGCGACTCCAGCAGCTGAAGGACGGCGGCGGGGGCGACCGCATCGCGCGCATTCGCTCCGGCATCACCCACCTCCTCCAGAAGAACGGCATCAAGGCCGAGGTCTCCGGGCGCGAGAAGCATCCCTATTCGATCTGGCGCAAGATGAGCGAGCGGCACATCAGCTTCGAGCAGCTGTCGGACGTCATGGCGTTCCGCGCGGTCGTGGCGGACGAGCCGGAATGCTACCGCGCCCTCGGGCTCCTCCACCAGCGCTGGCCGATGGTGCCGGGGCGGTTCAAGGACTTCATCTCGACGCCGAAGCGCAACGGCTACCGCTCGCTCCACACCTCCGTCATCCATTCGGAGAAGGTGCGGATCGAGGTGCAGATCCGCAGCCAGGAAATGCACCTGCAGGCGGAATACGGCCTCGCCGCGCATTGGGCGTACAAGCAGGGCGCGTCGAACCATGACGGGCAATCCGCCTGGATCCGCGATCTGGTCGAGATCCTCGACAATGCGGAGAGCCCGGAGGAGCTGCTCGAACATACGCGCATGGCGATGTACCATGACCGCATCTTCGCGTTCACGCCGAAGGGGGAGCTGATCCAGCTGCCCAAAGGGGCGACGGTCATCGACTTCGCCTATGCGGTCCACAGCGATCTTGGCGATCAGGCGGTCGGGGCCAAGGTCAATTCGCGGGTCGTGCCGCTGCGCACCGTTCTCAACAATGGCGATCAGGTGCAGGTCCTCCGCTCCCAGGCGCAGCACCCCGATCCGGCTTGGCTGAGCTTCGCCGGCACCGGCAAGGCGCGCGCGGCCGTGCGGCGGTTCATGCGGCAGAAGGAGCGCGACGAGACGATCGCCATCGGCCGCAAGATCTACGACGAGATCGTCGCCCGCCTCCCCGCGCCCTTGGGTGCGGCGGCGATGGGCGAGGCGCTGAAGCGGCTGAAGCTGCATGACGAGGCGGCGCTGATGGAGGCGATCGCCCGGCGGACGGTCGACGATGCGACCGTGCTGGATGCGCTGATGCCGGGGGCGGGGCGCGCCAATGGCCATGCCGCGAACGGGCGGGCGCGGGACGCGATTTCGATCCAGGGCCTGACGCCGGGGGTGGCCTTCCACCTCGCCGAATGTTGCCGCCCGGTGCGCGGTGATCGCATCGTCGGGCTCCGCCGCGCGGGGGAGAGCATCGAGGTTCATGCCATCGACTGCTCGACGCTGGCCGATGTGGATGCCGATACCGACTGGCTGGACCTGTCCTGGACGGCGGGCGGGGAGAGCAGCGTCGCGCATCTCCGCGTCATCCTGAAGAACGAGCCGGGGGCTTTGGGCGTGATGGCCGGCATCTTCGGGCAGCATGGCGCGAACATCCTGAACCTGAAGCTGACCACGCGGGACGCCTTCCACACCTATGAGGTCGATCTGGAGGTGGACGACAACCAGCACCTCTCCCGCATCCTCGCGGCGCTGCGCGCGGCGGACGCGGTGTCCTCGGCGGAGCGGGCCTGACAGGCTGAGGCTTGCCAGCAGCGCCACCGCGCACCTATCTGCCCAGCCTCCCGCTTAATAGCCTTCCCGTTCAGGAGCCGTCCCATGCGCGCCGAAGCGCAAGCCTATGCCGATCAGATCAACCAGGCGCTGGCCCTGCTCCGCCGCTTCCTGGACTGGGACCGTGCGCTGCGCCGGCTCGACGAGCTGAACGCGCGCGTCGAGGATCAGGCGCTCTGGAATGACCCCAAGGCGGCGCAGGATGTGATGCGCGAGCGGCGGCGGCTGGACGAGGCGATCGGCGCGACGCGTGCGATCGAGACCGAGCTGAACGATACGGCCGAGCTGATCGAGATGGCCGAGGCGGAGGGTGACGAGGCGCTGGCGCAGGAGGGCGTGGCGGCGCTCGCGGCGCTGGCCGAGCGGGCGGAGCAGGACAAGGTCAAGGCGCTGCTGGCCGGCGAGGCGGACGCCAACGACACCTATGTCGAGATCAACTCCGGCGCGGGCGGCACCGAATCGAACGACTGGGCCGGCATGCTGCAGCGGATGTACCAGCGCTGGGCGGAGCGGCACGGGCTGAAGGTCGAGCTGATCGACCATCACGCCGGCGAGCAGGCGGGGATCAAGTCCGCCACGATGCTGCTGAAGGGCGAGAACGCCTATGGCTATGCCAAGACCGAGAGCGGAGTGCATCGCCTGGTCCGCATCAGCCCGTACGACTCGGCGGCGCGGCGACATACCAGCTTCGCCAGCGTCTGGGTCTATCCGGTGGTGGACGACAATATCGACGTTGAGATCGTCGAGAGCGACCTGCGCATCGACACCTATCGCGCGTCAGGCGCCGGCGGTCAGCACATCAACACCACCGATTCGGCGGTGCGTATCACCCATCTGCCGACCGGGATCGTGGTGCAGTGCCAAAATCAGCGATCGCAGCACAAGAACAAGGCCGAGGCCTATAACCAACTTCGCGCGCGCCTTTACGAGCGGGAGCTGGCCGAGCGCGAGGCGGCGGCGAATGCGCAGAACGCGACCAAGACCGACATCGGCTGGGGCCACCAGATCCGGTCCTATGTGCTGCAGCCTTATCAGCTGGTGAAGGACCTGCGCACCGGCGCGACCTCCACCAGCCCCTCGGACGTGCTGGATGGCGATCTCGACAAGTTCATGGCCGCCGCCCTGTCGCAGCGGGTGACCGGCGAGACCGTCGAGGTCGAGGACGTCGACTAGAGCAGGCCCTTGGCCCGGAAGCTGTAGCGGTTTCCGCCGGCGAAGATGACGTGATCGAGCAGCGTGATCTCGACCGCCGAGAGGACATCGCGGAGGTGCCGGGTGCCGGCGTGATCGGCGCGGCTGGGGGTCGGATCGCCCGAGGGGTGGTTGTGGGCGAGGATGATCGCGCGCGAGCGGAGGCGGAACGCCTCCTCGACGATCGCCCGCACGGGCATGTCGGCCCCGAACCGGCTGCCGCTGGACCATCGCACCACGCCGAGCAGACGGTAGGACGAGTCGAGATGCGCGACTCGGACTTCTTCCAAGGTGGCGCGCGACAGTTCGGCCTCGAACAGCGCAGCTAGATCGTCCTCCGTTCGGAGGTAGTCTGCATCGGGTACGGTATGGAGGGCAGTCACCGTGCCATTTCCGTCACAAGAAGCCTGCTCAACAAATTAAAGATTGTTTCGGAATGGTTAACACGTTGAGAGAACGCTTCATTTCGGAGCATTCTTCTAGCCTTTCGCGCAGTGACGGGCTCGTTTACTAAGTGCCCATGGCCTCTCTCCTCCGCCCGCTCGACCGTCCTGTGGCGCATTATGAGGAGCAATATCTCGACCTGATGCGCCGCGTCTGGGTGGAGGGTGACGAGCGGCGGGATCGCACCGGGGTCGGTACGCGATCGCTGTTCGGGGAGACGATGCGCTTCGACCTGTCGGACGATCGCGTGCCCCTGCTGACCACCAAGCGGGTCTATTGGAAACCGGCGGCGCGCGAGATGATCTGGTTCCTGTCGGGCGATACCTCGATCCGCCCGCTGGTGGAGCAGGGCGTGCATATCTGGACGGACTGGCCGCTGGATCGGTATCGGCGCGCGACGGGCGAGGCGATCGACCGTGATGCCTTCGAGGCGCGGATCATCGCGGAGCCGGGCTTTGCCGAGGAGTGGGGCGACCTAGGCCCCGTCTATGGCGCGCAATGGGTGCGCTGGCCGAAGTATGTGCCGGCGGGCGAGGGCCTGTTCGCCCGCGATCCGCAGGGCATCAACCAGATCGCCGATCTGATCACCGCCATCCGGACCAACTCGACCTCCCGCCGGCTGCTGTTCACCGGCTGGAACGTGGCGGAGCTGGAAGGCATGGCACTGCCGCCCTGCCATATGACCTACCAGTTCTATGTGTCGGGCGGGCGGCTGTCGTGCAGCCTCTACCAGCGATCCTGCGATCTCGCGCTCGGCGTGCCGTTCAACCTGTTCGAGGCGGCGATGCTGACGCGGATGATTGCGCTGCAATGCGATCTGGAAGCGGGAGAGCTGGTCTGGTTCGGAGCCGACGTCCACCTCTACCTCAATCACGAGGCGCTGGTGGAGACGCAGCTGGCGCGGGTGCCCGGCGGGGAGCCGAGGCTGCGGATCGTTCGGAGGCCCGAGACGGTGTTCGATCACAGGATCGAGGACTTCGTGGTGGAGGACTATGCGCCCCAGCCGCATATTCCCGCGCCAGTGGCCGTGTGAACTTTAGAGGCTGTTAACCACGGCGCTCTAAAGGCGGCTCATCGAAACCCTCTTCCGTTCTGCGGCGATTGCGAACAGAATGGGCGAACCAGATCCGGGGGGACTTGGGTGATGAGTGAAGTTCTGCAGTTTGCGCTGTTTACCTACGCGATGGTGGCGATCTTCGTCGTCCAGAGCGTAAGCCGCAACGCCCGTGAGGCGCGGATGGGGCCGACCATCCTGACATGGACCGCCTATGGCCTCATGTCCTTTTCAGCGGCCTTGTTCGTGATGCTCGCCGGCCTCGTAGCGGCGGTAGGTCTAGGACTGACCCAGCCGCCGCTGGTGTGACCTCTTAACGTACCGTTCCGCGACGGAAGAGGTTTACGATCGCCAGAAGGACGATCGCGCCGAGGAACGAGACGAGGAGTGAGCGGACGTCGAACGCACCGCTGGTGATCGGCGCGCCGCCGAGCAGCGGGGTCAGCAGGAAGCCTGCGAGCAGTGCGCCCGCGATCCCGACCACGACGTTGAGGAAGATGCCCTGCTGCGCGTCGGTACGCATGACGATGCTCGCCAGCCAGCCAAGCACGCCGCCGACGATGAGTAGAATGATCAGGCCCATATCCGTACTCCTGCGGTCCGGGCCTCTATGACCCGTTTTCCGCATTACGCAGGAGACCTCCGCCCGGTTCCGGAAATGCGCGGAAACGCGTAAGCAATGCTGATGTCGAGCCGTCCGGAGATCGTGTTTGTCGTCGCCCGCGCCCGAAACGGCGTGATCGGGCGGGACGGAAAGCTGCCCTGGCACATCCCCGCCGACCTGAAGCATTTCAAGGCGAAGACGCAGGGCGCGCCGATGATCATGGGGCGCAAGACATTCGACAGCCTGCCCGGCCTGCTGCCGGGCCGCGCGCATATCGTGCTGACCCGGGACCCGCATTGGTCGGCGGAGGGCGCGATGGCGGTCTACAGCGCCGAGGAGGCGCTGGCGGCGGTCGAGGGGACACGCGTGTCGGTGATCGGCGGGGCGGAGATCTTCGCCGTCTTCGCGGACATCGCCGACAGAATCGAACTGACCGAGATCAATCGCGACTATGAAGGGGACGCATCCATCCCTGCGCCCGACCCAGCGGTGTGGGTCGAAGTAGAGCGTGAGGTCCACGGGTCCGAGGGAGAGCGGCCCGGCTTCGCATTCGTGACTTTGATACGGCGTTGAGCCCCCCTATAGCCGCGGGCATGGAGCGGCTGGACGGCGGCAGCGTGCTTCCCGCCGGGTTCCGCGGCGGGGTGATCGCGCTCGGCAATTTCGACGGATTTCACCGGGGGCATCGCGCCGTTGCGGATGCGGCGATCGCGCGTGCGCGCGCCATTGGCGGGCCGGCGATCATCGCGACCTTCGCGCCGCATCCGGCGTGCTTCTTCCGGCCTGACACGCCGCCATTCCAGCTGACCACGCTGGAGCAGCGCCAGCGCTTCTTCGCTGAGGCCGGGGCCGACGCGATGCTGGTCTTCCCCTTCGACGCGCGGATGGCGGAGGAGAGTGCGGACGACTTCGTGCTGAAGCGGCTGGTCGGCGCGATCGGTGCCAAAGGCGTGGTGACCGGCGTGGACTTCACCTTCGGCAAGGGGCGCAGCGGCGACATCGCGCTGTTACGGGACCTTGGCGGTCGGCACGGCCTGACCGTCGAGGCCGTGGAGCCGGTGCGGGATGCCGAGGGAATCATCTCCTCATCCCGCATTCGGCAAGCCTTGCGCGAGGGCGACTGCGGAACGGCGGCGGCGCTGCTCACCCGTCCCTTCGTGATCGAGGGGCAGGTCGAGCATGGCGCAAAGCTGGGGCGGACGATCGGCTACCCGACCGCCAACGTTGCGCTGGGCGGGTACATCCGGCCGCGCTACGGCATCTATGCGGTGCGCGGGCATCTGCCCGATGGCCGCGAGCTGGAGGGGGCGGCGAATATCGGCGTCCGCCCGACCTTTGACCCGCCTATCGAGCTGCTGGAGGCGTTCTTCTTCGACTATGCGGGCGACCTCTATGGACAGACGATCGGGGTCGAGTTCGTCGGCTATATCCGGCCGGAGGCGAAGTTCGACACGCTGGACGCGTTGACCGCGCAGATGGACAAGGACTGTGCCGAGGCCCGCGCCATCCTTGCGAGGACATCCCGCCTCCCCTAAGCGGCAGGCCATGTCCGATTCCGCCGATCAAGCCCCCGATTACCGGGCGACCGTGTTCCTGCCCAAGACCGACTTCCCGATGAAGGCCGGCCTCGCGCAGAAGGAGCCGGCCATTCTCGCGGAATGGGAGACGGCGGACCTCTACGGCCAGGTCCGCGCCAAGCGGAACGGCAAGCCGCGCTACATCCTCCACGATGGCCCGCCCTACGCCAATGGCGACATCCATATGGGCCATGCGCTGAACAAGGTGCTGAAGGACATCATCGTCCGGTCGAAGACGCTGCAGGGGTTCGACGCGCCGTATATCCCCGGATGGGACTGCCACGGCCTGCCGATCGAGTGGAAGGTCGAGGAGCAGTATCGCGCCAAGAAGCTGGACAAGGACGCGGTCGACCCGATCGCCTTCCGCGCCGAATGCCGCGCCTATGCCGAGAAATGGGTCGACGTGCAGCGCGGCCAGTTCAAGCGGCTGGGCGTGCTGGGGCGGTGGGACGACCCATATTTGACGATGAAGTACGAGGCCGAGGCGGTGATCGCGGGCGAGCTGCTGAAGTTCGCCGAGACGGGGCAGCTTTATCGCGGTGCGAAGCCGGTGATGTGGAGCCCGGTCGAGAAGACCGCGCTGGCGGAAGCGGAGGTCGAGTACGAGGACATCACCTCGACGCAGATCGATGTCGGGTTCGAGATCGTGGATTCGCCGATCAAGGAGCTGATCGGTGCGCATGCGGTGATCTGGACGACGACGCCGTGGACGATCCCGGTCAACCAGGCGATCGCCTATGGGCCGGAGGTTGAGTATGTTGCCGTGCGTGCGGGTGGTCGCGTTTTCCTTGCAGCGCAAGAGCTTCTTAATTCGACCTTGCAGCGGGCCGAAAGCAGTCCTTGGCTATCTGAAGGCAGTGGCTGGACAGTAACGTGGGCGGGCAAGGGTTCTGAACTCGCCGGCACAATCGCACGCCATCCGATGCACGAGCGCGGCGGCTTCTTCGCCAAGCCCCGTCCGTTCCTGCCGGGCGAGTTCGTCACCACCGATACCGGCACAGGCCTCGTCCATATGGCGCCGGATCATGGCGAGGACGATTTCGAGCTATGCAAGGCGAACGGGATCGATCCGGTCTTCGCGGTGCGCGACGACGGGCGGTATCGCGAGGATTGGGCCTGGCAGGGCGGGCAGAGCCTGTCGGTCATCAACCCGAAGCTGAACGCGCCGGAGGGGCCGATCTGTTCGGACCTGCGGGAGGCGGGGGCGCTGCTGGCGGCGTCCTACGACTACAAGCACAGCTATCCGCATAGCTGGCGGTCCAAGGCGAAGATCATCTTCCGGTGTACGCCGCAGTGGTTCATCGCGATGGATCGGGCGATTGGGGAAAAGCTCGTTCGCGCTGAGCCTGTCGAAGCGCCAGCGGAACCGTCGGCACTGGCCCTTCGACAAGCTCAGGGCGAACGGCCGGACAGCTTGGGTCACTCGGAAACCGGGGGCAAGACCCTGCGCCAGATCGCCGAGCGCGCGATCAAGCAGACGCGGTGGGTGCCGGAGCGGTCGCGGAACCGGATCGGGACGATGGTCGCGGGGCGGCCGGACTGGGTGATCAGCCGGCAGCGGGCCTGGGGCGTGCCGATCGCGCTCTACGTCAACCGCAAGACCGGCGAGTACCTCCGCGACGAGGCCGTCAATGCGCGCATCCTGGAGGCGTTCAAGGCGGGCGGCGCGGATGCCTGGTATACCGCCGATCATCAGGAGCTGCTGGGCAACAGCTACAGCCTCGACGATTACGAGGTCGTCCGCGACATCCTCGACGTGTGGTTCGACAGCGGCTCCACCCATGCCTTCGTGGTCGAGCCGAATTATCCGGGGCTGATCGCCGACCTCTATGTCGAGGGGTCGGACCAGCATCGCGGCTGGTTCCAGTCCTCGCTCCTCGAAAGCAGCGGAACGCGGGGGCGCGCGCCGTATCAGGCGGTCTTGACCCACGGCTTCGCGCTGGACGGACAGGGGCGCAAGATGTCGAAATCGGTCGGCAACGTGGTCGACCCGCTGAAGATCATGGACCAGAGCGGGGCGGACATCCTGCGCCTGTGGGTCGCGTCCACCGACTATTTCGACGATGTGCGGATCAGCAACGAGGTGCTGGCGGGCGCATCGGACGGATACCGGAAGCTCAGGAACACGTTCCGCTACCTGCTCGGCGCGCTCAGCGACTTCGATGCGGAGGAGTGGACCGGGGACGAAGAGTTGCCGGAGCTTGAGCGCTGGGTGCAGCACCGGCTGGCCGAGCTGGACGCCGAGCTGAAGGCGGCGGTCGAGGCCTATGAGTTCAACCGCTATGTGACGGCGCTCAGCACCTTTGCGAACAACGACCTGTCGGCGTTCTTCTTCGATATCCGCAAGGACGTGCTCTATTGCGACGGGCAGGCGAGCCCCGTGCGGCAGGCCTATCGCACCGTGCTCGACCAGGTGTTCCACGCTCTGGTCCGCTGGTTCGCGCCGATCCTCGTCTTCACGACCGAAGAGGTATGGAAGAGCCGGTTCGACGGCGTTGGCGGGTCGATCCATCTGGAAAGCTGGCCGGTGATCCCGGAGGGCTGGCGCAACGACGAACTCGCCGCGCGGTGGAACCGGCTGCGCGACATCCGCTTCGTCGTGACCAACGCGATCGAGCCGCTGAGGCGCGAAAAGGTGATCGGATCGAGCCTCGACGCCAAGGTGACGCTGGCGCTGGGATCGACCGAGGACCGCGCGCTGGTCGCGTCGGTGCCGTTCGCCGACATCGCCATCGTCTCTGAGCTGGAGGTGGTCTCCACCCGCGAGGGATCGATGCACACGGTGGAGGGTGTCGAGGGCGTCGGCGTGCATGTCGAGCCGACGGCGCGGCATAAGTGCGGGCGGTGCTGGCGGAAACTGCCCGAGGTGGTGGACGACGGCGCGCTCTGCGACCGATGCGGCGACGTGGTGCATGGCTGATATGGCGCGGCCGCAGAAGGCGGCGTTCCTGATCGCACTTCTGGTGTTCCTGGCCGACCAGCTGGTGAAATACTGGGTGACCGAGGTCGTCCGTCTGCGCGCGGCGGGGTTGATCGAGATCCTGCCGATCTTCAACCTGCGCTGGGTGGAGAATCCCGGCGTATCGATGGGCTTCCTCACCGCAGAAACCGACTTCCACCGCTGGCTGCTCGTCATCATGACCGGGCTGATCGCCTTCGGTGTCTTCGTGTGGATCATGCGCGAGCGGAGCCGGGCGGAGGCGATGATCCTGGGCGCGGTGCTGGGCGGCGCGCTCGGCAACATCCTCGATCGCGCGCGGCTCGGCTATGTGGTCGACTATGCCGATCTGCACTTCGGCGGGTGGCAGCCCTTTTATGTCTTCAATGTCGGCGATGCGGCGATTAGCATCGGCGTCGTCCTTCTCCTTTATCGCGCGGTTTTCGCGAAAGGGGACAAGCCCGGTTCGGAGGTTCGCGATGCGTAAGGTGGTTCTGGCGGCGACGGCCGTCTGCGTGACGCTGGCTCTCGCCGGCTGCGGCAACAACAAGCGCGGCTATGCGCGCAGCGGGCTGGACGAGTTCGCGGTGGCGCGCCGCGCGCCGCTGGTCGTGCCGCCCGACTTCGCGCTCGCCCCGCCCAAGCCCGGCGCGCCGCGCCCGCAGGAGGCGGATTCGAGTACCCAGGCGCTGCAGGCGATGTTCGGCGGCCCGGCGCCGCGCAGCGCGGGTGAGAACGGCGTGCTGAACGAGGCGGGGTCGGCGCGTGCGGCGGCACCGGGCATCCGTACCGATGTCGGCACCGGCGGCACGCCGACCGTTGTCGACAAGGGTGCGACGACGCAGCAGATCATCGCGGCCCCCGCCGGCAGCGGCCAGGACGCGCAGGTCTCGACCCCGCAATAAGCAGCCGGAGGATCGCCGCACATGGCGAGCCCCGCCGTCACCCGCTTCGCGCCGTCGCCGACCGGACGGCTGCATGTCGGCAATATCCGCACGGCGCTGCACAACTGGCTGTGGGCGCGGAAGACGGGCGGGCGATTCCTGCTGCGGCTGGACGATACCGATGCGGAGCGATCGACCGAGGCCTTTGCCGAGTCGATCCGAGGGGATCTCGCCTGGCTGGGACTGCATCCGGACGGGAGCGTGCGGCAATCGGAGCGGTTCGACCTCTACGAGGCGGCATTTGCACGGCTGAAGGCGGCCGGCCGGGTCTATCCGGCATACGAAACCGCGCAGGAACTGGACCTCCGCCGCAAGGTGCTGGCCGGGCGGGGGCTGCCGCCGGTCTATGATCGCGCGGCGCTGAACCTGACCGACGTCCAGCGCGCGGAACTGGAGGCGAGCGGGGTCGCGCCGCATTGGCGGTTCAAGCTGGATCACGATGAGCCGATCGTCTGGGACGATTTGATCCGGGGGCCGCAGAAGCTCGACCCGTCGCTGATGTCCGATCCCGTCGTGCGCCGGGCGGACGGGACGTGGCTCTACATGCTGCCGAGCGTGATCGACGACATCGACATGGGCGTGACGACTGTGGTGCGCGGCGAGGACCATGTCACCAATACCGGGCTGCAGCTGCAGATGTTCTCGGCTCTGGGTGCGACACCACCCGCCTTCGCGCATGAGGCGCTGCTGACCGGCGCGGAGGGCAAGCTTTCCAAGCGGCTGGGGTCGCTGGGGGTGGACGCGTTCCGTGTCGCAGGGGTCGAGTCGGTGACGATCCTGGCGCTGCTCGCGCGGATCGGGACGAGCGATCCGGTGGTCGCGGTCGCCTCGCCCGAGCCGCTGGTCGAGGGGTTCGACTTCGCCCGCTTCGGCCGGGCGCCCGCCCGCTTCGATGAAGCGGAGCTGGTGGCGCTGAATGCCAAGACGCTGCACCTGATAAGCTTCGAGCAGGTGGCCGATCGCCTGCCGACGGGGATGACTGCGGCGGGATGGGACGCGATCCGGGCCAACATCGCGACGCTTGCCGAGGCTGCGGACTGGTGGGCGGTGGTGACCGGGCCGGTGGTCGCGCCGGAATTGGACGAGGCGGATCGCGCCTTTGTGTCCCGCGCGGCGGAGATCGCCGAGGGGCTCGACTGGGCCGAGCCCTGGCCGGCGCTGACGGGTGCGCTGAAGGCGGAGACCGGGCGCAAGGGCCGGGCGCTGTTCCTGCCGCTCCGCCTGGCGCTGACCGGGCGGGAGCATGGGCCGGACATGGCGGCGCTGCTGCCGCTGATCGGGCGCGAAGAGGCGATCAGGCGCTTGAGGGGCTGAGACTGGCGGGTCCGGTCCGGAGCGCCTATCTTGCGCGCATGGCCATGCTGCCCCGCCCTGCCCGCCCGAGCGTCCTCGTCGCCGATATCCGCGCCTTCTTTGCGACGCGGGAGAAGCATCAGCTGATCTTCGCGGGGCTGGCCGTGCTGGTGCCGGCGCTGATCATCTGGGGGTTCTATCACGACGCGGCGATGGACCAGCCGCCGACGCGGACGATCATCTACGTCCAGAGCTGGCCCGCGAACCGCAGCGACGAAGAGATCATCGCGCAGCAGAAGATCGACAAGGCGATTAAGGACAAGGCCGCGGCTGAGAAGCAGGCGGCGTACAAGCGCCTTGCCGACAAGCTCGGCATCGAGTGACCGACGACGAACGCTGGATGGCCGCCGCGCTCGCTTTGGCGGAGCGCGGGCGCGGCCGGACAGCGCCCAACCCCAATGTCGGCTGCGTGATCGTAAAGGATGCGCGAGTCGTCGGGCGTGGCTGGACGCAGGCGGGCGGACGTCCCCATGCCGAGGCGCTGGCGCTGGAGCAGGCGGGCGAGGCGGCGCGTGGCGCGACCGTCTACGTGACCCTGGAGCCTTGTGCGCATCTGTCCGAACGGGGACCGGCCTGTGCCGACCTGCTGGTCGCGGCGAAGCCGGAACGGGTCGTCATCGCGCTGACCGATCCGGATGAGCGGACGAACGGTCAGGGGGTCGCGCGGCTACGGACCGTGGGGATCGTGGTTGCGACGGGCGTGCTGGCCACCGAGGCGCGCCGGTCGATGGCAGGGTTCCTCACGCGCCGGCGCTTCGGCCGTCCGCATGTCACGCTGAAGCTCGCGACCTCGTTGGACGGGATGATCGCGCGGGCGGATGGGGAGAGCCGCTGGATCACCGGCGATGCCGCGCGCGCGCATGTCCATCTGGAGCGGAGCCGGCATGAGGCGATCCTGGTGGGGCGGGGGACCTGGGAGTCGGATCGCCCGAGGCTGGATGTGCGGCTGGCGGGACTGGAGGGGCGGAGTCCAAGGCGGTTTGTGTTGAGTTCCGCTCGTCATCCCCGCGAAGGCGGGGATCGCTTGACGGAAACGTCAGCGTTGGATTCGAGCGATCCCCGCTTTCGCGGGGATGACGCGGTCCGGGGAGAGAGAAGGGTCGATGGGATCGCCTCGCCCCGGGACATCGCCTCGCTCCCCGCCGACCACCTGTTTGTCGAGGGCGGGGCGCGGACTGCCGCCGCCTTCCTCTCGGCCGACCTTGTCGATCGGCTGCTGCTCTATCGTGCGCCGATCCTGATCGGGGCGGGGCGGAGTGCGCTCGGCGAGATCGGGCTCGCCAGCCTCGCCGAGGCGCATGGCCGGTGGCGGCGCGTGGATGCCCGGATGCTTGGCAATGATGCTCTCGAAGTCTACGAGCGCGCGCGGGATTAGAGGCTGATCATGTTCACCGGAATTATCACCGATATCGGCCGTATCGCTTCCGTCGAGAACCGGGGCGACATGCGCGTCACTGTCGAGGCGGGGTACGACCATGCGACCATCGACATGGGCGCGTCGATCTCCTGTTCGGGCGTGTGCCTGACAGTGGTCGACAAGGGGCCGGGCTGGTTCGCGGTGGACGTGTCGGGGGAGACGATCTCCCGCACCGCCTCTCAATGGAGCGCGGGGAGCCGCCTCAACCTCGAACGCGCGATGAAGATCGGCGACGAGATCGGCGGGCATATCGTCACCGGTCATGTCGACGGCACGGGTACGGTGCGCGCCATCCAGCCCGATGGCGACTCGCGGCGGATCGGCTTTTCGGTCGGGCCGGCGCTTGCCCCGTATCTTGCCGCCAAGGGATCGGTGACGATCGACGGCGTGTCGCTGACCGTGAACGAGGTGAGCGACCAGCCAGACGGCACCACCCACTTCGCCGTCAACATCATCCCCCATACCGCCCAGGTAACGACGCTTGGTGCGTTGGCCGAAGGGGATATCGTCAACATCGAGATCGACGTGCTCGCGCGTTACCTCGCCCGCATGGAGGAGGTCCGCCGCCATGAACGCTGAACCCAACAAGATCCGCCACGCCTTCCTCTCCTCGCCCGAGGAGATCATCGACGAGGCGCGCAACGGCCGGATGTTCATCCTGGTCGATGACGAGGATCGCGAGAACGAGGGTGACCTTGTCATCCCCGCGCAGATGGCGACGCCGGACGCGATCAACTTCATGGCGACGCACGGCCGAGGCCTGATCTGCCTGGCGTTGACCAAGGGCCGCGTCGACCAGCTCGGCCTGTCGCTGATGAGCGCCAAAAACGGCACGCGGCACGAGACCGCCTTCACCACCTCCATCGAGGCGCGCGACGGGGTGACCACCGGCATTTCCGCCGCCGACCGCGCGCGCACCGTCGCGGTGGCGATCGACGCCTCCAAGGGGCCGGAGCATATCGTGACACCGGGCCATGTCTTTCCGCTGATCGCGCGCGAGGGCGGGGTGCTGGTGCGCACCGGCCATACCGAGGCGGCGGTCGATGTGGCGCGGCTGGCAGGCCTCAATCCGTCCGGCGTGATCTGCGAGATCATGAAGGACGACGGCACCATGGCGCGGCTGGACGACCTGATCGCCTTCGCGCAGCGCCATGCGCTCAAGATCGGGACGATCCGCGACCTGATCGCCTATCGCCTGCGCAAGGATCACCTGCTGGAGCGGCGGGTCGAGGCGCGCTTCACCAGCCGCTGGGGCGGGGAATGGACGGGCGTCACCTTCTACAACAAGGCGACCGGTACGGAGATCGTCGCGCTGGTAAAGGGCGCGATCGACCCGGCGGGCACCACTTTGGTGCGGATGCACACCTTTTCCCCCTTCGACGATCTGTTCGGCGAGGAGTTCCCGCGACGGGGGCTGTTGCAGCGGTCGATGGAGGTGATCGGCGAGAAGGGTAGCGGGGTCGTGGTCGTCATCAACCGCCAGATGGCCGGATCGACCGCGCGGATGATCCATGCCCGCGCGCAAGGCGCCGAAGAGGGCAGCCCGGAGATGGACGAACTGCGCGACTACGGCGTCGGCGCGCAGGTGCTGGCGGCGCTCAACGTCCATGACATGGTGCTGCTGACCAATTCCCGGCACACACTGGTGGCGCTCGGCGGCTATGGCCTGTCGATCGTCGGCGAGCAGGACATCGATCTGGGAGGTCTCGACTGATGGCACGCCTGCTGATCGTGGAAGCGCGGTTCTACGACCATCTGAACGACCTGCTGATCGAGGGTGCGCGCGCCGCGATCGAGGCGGCGGGGCACCATGTCGACGTGGTCACCGTGCCCGGTGCGCTGGAGGTGCCGGCGGCGATCGCGATGGCGGCGGAGACCGGGCGCTACGAGGGGTTCGTCGCGCTGGGCGTGATCATCCGGGGCGAGACCTATCACTTCGAGGTGGTTTCGAACGAGAGCGCGCGCGGGATCATGGCGCTGACGCTGGACGGCATCGCGATCGGCAACGGCATCCTCACGGTCGAGAACGAAGCGCAGGCGCTGACCCGCGCCAGGGCCAACGAGAAGGACAAGGGCGGTGACGCTGCGCGCGCGGCGCTGGCGATGATGGCGCTGAAGGACCGGTTCGGGGCTTAATTTGATCCTCCCCCGCCAGGGGGAGGTGGCGCCTTCAGGCGCCGGAGGGGGAGGACGCGGTGTCCTGAGGCCTTCCTGTCCTCCCCCTCCGTCAGGCTGCGCCTGACACCTCCCCCTTGCGGGGGAGGATGAGGGGTCAGGCGGCCTTTGCCTCCTGTGCGGCCGGGTAGTCGGTGTACCCTTCCTCACCCTGCGAGTAGAGGAACGCCTCGCGCAGCGGGTTGTAGGGCAGGCCTTCCGCGAGCCGTCGGGGAAGATCGGGGTTGGCGATGAAGGGCCGGCCGAACGCGATCGCGTCGGCGGCGCCCGAGGAAAGCGCGGCATCCGCCTTCGCACGGTCGTAGTCCGAGTTCAGGATCAGGGTTCGGCTGAAGACCTTGCGGATTTCCGGCGCGACCGGCTCCACATCCGCCGCGCCGCGCGAGCCGTTGAAGTCGGGTTCGCGCAGTTCGAGGAAGGCTATGCCGATCTCCTCCAGCAGCTTCGCCGCCGCCGGGAAGAGCGCGTGGGGATCGCTGTCGTTGACCCCCTGCACCTCGCCGTTCGGGGAGAGGCGCACGCCGGTGCGCTCTGCGCCGACCACCTCGACAATGGCGCGGGTGACCTCGCCCAGCAGGCGGATGCGGTTCTCGATCGACCCGCCATAGCTGTCGGTGCGGTTGTTGGTGTTGTCGCGCAGGAAGCTGTCGATCAGGTAGCCGTTGGCGGCGTGGAGCTGCACGCCGTCGAAGCCGGCGGCGAGCGCATTGCGCGCGGCGTGGCGGTAGTCCTCGAGGAGCTGCGGCACCTCCTTTGCCTCCAGCGGGCGGGGCACCGGATAGGGCTTGTTGCCGTCATAGGTATGGGCATGGCCTGGAGCGGCAATTGCAGAGGAGGAGACCGGAAGCTCGCCGTCCAGAAGGTCGGTGTGGATCAGCCGGCCCATATGCCAGAGCTGCGCGACGATCCGCCCGCCCGCCGCATGAACGGCGTCGGTCACCCGCCGCCAGCCCGCGACCTGCTCGTCGGTCCAGATGCCGGTCGCGTACGGCCAGCCGAGGCCCTGGCGCGAAATGCCGATCGCCTCCGAGATGATCAGGCCGGCGCTTGCCCGCTGGGCATAATACTCCGCCATGATCGGCGTGGGCACGTGATCGCGGGTGCCGCGAGCGCGGGTCAGCGGCGCCATGAAGACGCGGTTCGGCGCGGTGATCGCACCCACTTCGATCGGATCGAACAAGCCCGGCATATCGGTTCCTTTGATCATCAGCCTTGCCGTCGGCGAAGAGATAGTGGTTAGCGTCGGCCATGCATCGCCGCAGCGCACAAGAACCTCTGTCCGGCGGCAAAGCGCGGCTCGCGGGGCTGCTCGGCCTTCCCTCATTGCTGCTCGCCAACGTGCTGCTCGCCTTCGGGCCGTGGATGGTGCGGCTGGCGGGTGTCGGGCCGGTGGCGGCCGGGTTCTGGCGGCTGACGATCGCGGCACCGCTGATCGTCCTCATTACCATGCGGCTCGGGCAGAGGCTGCCGGCGCGGAATGCGGGCGGGGCTTGGGTGGCGCTGGTCTGCGGCGGGCTGTTCTTCGCCGCCGACCTGGCCGCCTGGCATGCGGGCATCCTCCACACGCGGCTGGCGAACGCGACCTTGTTCGGCAATGTGACGAGCTTCCTGTTCCCGATCTACGGATTTATCGTGGCGCGGCAGCTGCCGGGGCGTGGGCAGGCGATTGCTCTCGCGCTGGCGGCGACGGGGGTCGTCCTGCTGATGGGGCGGTCGTACGAGCTTTCGCCGAAGAACCTGATGGGCGACGGGCTCTGCCTGCTGGCCGGCATCTTCTACACCGGATATTTGATCCTCGCCGATCGCGCGGGAAGCGTGTCGCCGTTCGGACGGCTGACCGTGATGACGCTGACGGGCACGCTCCCGCTGCTGCTGACCTCCCTGGCCTTCGGGGAGCAGGTGTGGCCGGACCATTGGGGTCCGCTCCTCCTCCTCGCGCTCGGCAGCCAGGTGTTCGGGCAGGGGCTGATCATCCTGTCGATCAGTCGGGTCGAGCCGATCGTCGTCGGGCTGACCCTGCTGATCCAGCCGATCATCGCGGCGACGCTCGGCTGGGTCTTCTACGGGGAGCGGCTGACCCTGCCGGACTATCTGGGCGCGGCGCTGATCGCGGGCGCCCTGCTGCTGGTCCGCCGGCCGCAGCCGCCGGCAGACGCCGCCGCTTAGTCTTTCTTCTTCTTCGACTTGCCGTCGCCGACGTCGTCGCGCGACTCGCCGTCTTTGGTCTTCTGGGCCGCGGCGCTGGCACCCGAGAGGACGGGGCCGCAGGCGGCGCCCTTGGCATCACCCGGATCGACGAAGGCGAGGATGCCGGCGAGCGGCCCAACCGCCAGCGCCGCCGCCGCACCAACGCCGCCACGCGCCAGCAGCTCCGGCGTGATGATCTGGATGCCGGGCGCCGCGAAATGGCCGCTGATGCCGACCGGCGACTGGCCGGAGAACAGGCTGATCTTCTTGGCGTCGGCGCGGAAGCGGATGTCCAGCGACTCGTCCTTGAAGCTGAAGCCGCCGGTGCCGAGCATGACGTTCTTCTTGGTGTCGATCAGGATCGGATCGGCGCTGGCATTGCCGTCGCGCACGGTGAAGGCGATCAGGCCGCAGTTGATCTCGACCGGCTTCTTCAATTTATCCTGGAACATCTTCTGAACGAAGGTGCCGACGTCGAACTCGGCGAGCTGGATGTACTGCGTCCAAAAATCGCCCTTGGGCAGGATGATGGCGATGCGCCCGTCGGAGGAGGCGAGCGATTCGCGGACGGTGTCACCCTCCCCGCTCATCTTCACGCGCGCCTTCACCGTGCCGGTGGTGCCGTTGTTCGACACGCCGAAGCCGGAGAGCAAACGCCCCATCGGCGTTGGCGACAGGCGGATGTCGTAGGTGGTCTCGACCGGCTTGGTCCGCGCGTTGATCTCGATGTCCGAGGCGAGATGGCCGCCGGCCACGTCCATCGTGAGCGGCGACAGCTTGAGCAAGGTGTGATCGAGATCGAAGGTGAGCTTGATGTTCGACACCGGCAGACTGGGTGCGCGGATTGTCTTCACCCGGTAGTTCACATGGGCATCGAAGATCTTGAGCGATTCGATGCGGAGCGGCGCATCCGGCAAGATGCGGGGCGCGCCGCCCGTCTGCTCGACCGCCGCGACCGCGCCCTTTGTGGCAAGCGCGTTCGGCTCGTAGCCCATGAAGGGTCCGATATCGATGATGTCGACCTTGTTCGACGACAGGTCGGCGACGATCTTCAGCCGGTCCTCAGGTGCCGGCATCGAGATGGTCATCTTGCCGGCGAGGTCCGAATCTCCGAACCCGCCGCGCATCCGGGTGAAGCGCCACTCCTCCCCCACCTTGGTGAGGTCGGAGCGGAGGCGGTAGCGGCGGGTGTCGGGCACGGCGACGCCGATGAAGTCGAACAGACGGGCGAGGTTCGGCCCGCGTACGTAGAGGTTGAACAGCCCGCCCTCGATCTCGGTCACGCCGGGCAGCTTGCCGGTGACGTCGAGGATGTTGCCGATCGAGGTTGCGTGCATGCGGAAGTTGAGCGCGTCGCCCTCAAGCGTCGCATTCGGGGCAACGATCGCGCCGTTCATCACGAAGGCCTTGCCGCGCATCGTGCCGTCGCCGGTGAAGCTGATGTCCTGCGTGACGGCAGTGTTCTGCGCGCGGACGGTGTTCACCTTGATGTCGGTGACAAGCTGCAGCAGCGGATCGCGATAGTGGAGTTCGGTGCCGGTGATCATCGCGCGCTTGATCAGCGGCAGGGTGAAGGGTTCGCCCTTTTGGTTCGGATCGCCGAAGGTCCAGGTGTTGCGCTTGTTCGCGTCGTCCCATTCGAGGTCGGCGCGGCCATCGATCAACTCGGCCGTGTAGATCTTGTAGCGATCGCCGAAGACGAGGCTCCAGGGGCTGACCCAGATCTCCAGGTGCTTGGATTCCCAGAAGTTGGGACGCGGTGCCCAGGCCGGGTTGGTGACGGTCAGGCCGTCCGCCAGGAACTTCAGCTTGAAGGGTGCGAAATAGAGCTGGAAATCGCCCGCAACCGTCACCTTGCGCTCGGTCGACCCGGAGACGATCCGCTCGAACGTGTGCTTGAGGAAGCGGCCCTTGGTGATGAAGAGGATCGCCCAGGCGAGCACGATCAGGCCGATGATCGTCGCGAAGATCGAGAGGCCGATGCCGAGGGCACCCTGCCCCCGCTCTGTACGGGGCCAGCGGCGTGGAGCGGGTGCGGAGGTAGCCATGACGGTTGCAAACCGCCAAAGCGAAGGCCGGTTCCGAAACGACGGGGCCGAGGGCGGTCCTGAATCGGTTGCCTCAGCGCGGACTCGTCGCTATAGGCCCGCGCTCTCGCGATTTGGAAAGACTGCCCGGCTAAATGGGCTGCCGTGGCCGTCTGCTAACGTCGCACTTACGAGGAGATGAAAATGCCCAAGCTCAAGACGAAGAGCGGCGTCAAGAAGCGCTTCAAGCTTACCGCCACCGGTAAGCTGAAGCACGGCGTCGCCGGCAAGCGCCACCGCCTGATCAGCCATAACGGCAAGTATATCCGCCAGAACCGCGGCACCTCCGTGCTTTCCGACGCCGATACGGCGACGGTGAAGCTCTGGGCGCCTTACGGCCTCAAGTAAGGAGCGCTGAGACATGGCACGCGTCAAACGCGGTGTAACCACCCGCGCCAAGCACAACCGCATCCTGGAAGATGCAAAGGGCTATTACGGCCGCCGCAAGAACACCATCCGCATCGCCCGCCAGGCGGTGGAGAAGGCCGGACAATACGCTTACCGCGACCGCAAGGTTAAGAAGCGTTCGTTCCGCGCGCTGTGGATCCAGCGCATCAACGCGGCCGTCCGCGTCGAAGGCCTGACCTACGGCGTGTTCATGCACGGTCTGAAGCTGGCCGGCATCGAGCTTGACCGGAAGGTTTTGGCCGATATGGCGATGCACGAAGGCGCGGCGTTCTCCGCCGTCATCGCGCAGGCCAAGGCGGCCCTGCCGGAGGACGCCCGCGTCGCGGCGTAACCTCTGACCGGATCGAGTTGAGGGCGCGGGTGGCGACACCGGCGCCCTTTTCTTTTGTCCGTGGCGCACCCACCTCCCGCCCCGCCAATCTGGAGGTTCCCCATGCGCTATCGCGATCTCGCCCCCGGCCTAACCGTCTCCGCCATCGGGCTCGGCTGCATGCCGATGGCCGGGATTGGCTCCGGCATGTACGGGCAGGCGAGCGAGGACGAGTCGATCGCGACCCTGCACCGCGCCTTCGACCTCGGCGTCACCTTCCTCGACACGGCAGAGGTTTACGGGCCGTACAAGAACGAGGAACTGGTTGGCCGGGCGATCAAAGGCCGTCGCGAGAAGCTGGTGATCGCCACCAAATTCGGTTTCCGGATCGAGGACGGGAAGATGTCCGGCGTCGACTCGCGACCCGAGAACGTGCGCCGCGCGTGTGACGAGTCGCTGCAGCGGCTCGGGATCGAGACGATCGACCTCTATTATCAGCACCGCGTTGATCCGAACGTGCCGATCGAGGAGACGGTGGGCGCGATGGCGGAGCTGGTGCAGGCGGGCAAGGTCCGCCAGCTCGGGCTTTCCGAGGCGGGGGCGAACACCATCCGCCGCGCCCATGCCGTTCACCCGATCGCTGCCGTGCAATCGGAATACTCCCTTTGGGAGCGCGGCGTGGAGGAGGACATCCTGCCGGTGCTGCGTGAACTCGGCATCGGCTTCGTGCCCTATTCCCCGCTCGGCCGCGGCTTCCTGACCGGCAGCATCAAGTCGCGCGCGGACCTCGGCGAGGGTGACTACCGCCTCAACGATCCGCGCTATTCGGAAGAGAACTTCGACACGAACTTCGAGGTCGTCCGCGTGGCGGAGGCGATCGGCGCGCGGCATGGCGCATCGGCGGCACAGGTGGCGCTCGCCTGGCTGCTCGCACAGGGTGACGACATCGTGCCGATACCGGGCGCCAAGCGCCGCGTCACGATGGAGGACAGCGCTGCCGCCGCCGACCTGGACCTGACGGCGGAAGACCTCGCCGAGCTGGAAGCGGCCGCGCCGTGCGGACAGACCGCCGGCGAACGCTACGGCAACCCCGCCGTGCTGGCGATGACCCGCCTCTGAGGTTGACGGCGGCGCGGCTTCACCGCATCGCCCTCAGCCCATGACCGATCTGCCCGCACTCCAATCCGGTCTCCTGTCGGAGATCGCCGTTGCCGACCTTGCCGCGCTGGAGGCGGTGCGCGTTCGTGCTCTCGGCAAGCAGGGGGAGGTGACGGCGCTGCTCAAGACGCTGGGCGGCATGTCGCCGGAGGAGCGGCTGGTCGAGGGTCCGCGTATTCAGGGGCTGCGCGAGGCGGTGACGGAGGCGATCGCCACGCGGAAGGTGGCGCTGGAGCAGGCGGCGCTCGATGCGCGGCTGGCTTCGGAGAAGCTGGACCTGACGCTGCCGGCGCAGGCCGCGCCGCAGGGGTCGGTGCATCCGGTCAGCCAGGTGATGGACGAGCTTGCGGAGATCTTCGCTGATTTGGGTTTCGCCGTCGCGACCGGGCCGGAGATCGAGGACGACTGGCACAACTTCACCGCGCTCAATATCCCGGAGACGCATCCCGCCCGGGCGATGCACGACACGTTCTATTTCCCGGAGGGCGCCGACGGTGGGCAGAAGATGCTTCTTCGCACTCACACCTCGCCCGTGCAGATCCGCACGATGATGACGACACCGCCGCCGATCCGCATCATCGCGCCGGGCCGCACCTACCGTTCCGACAGCGATGCGACGCACACGCCGATGTTCCATCAGGTCGAGGGGCTGGTGATCGATCGCGGCATTACGCTCGGCCATCTCAAATGGACGCTGGAGACCTTCGTGAAGGCGTTCTTCCAGCGCGACGACATCGTCCTGCGCCTACGCCCCAGCTACTTCCCCTTCACCGAGCCGTCGGCGGAGGTCGATGTCGGCTTCACCCGCGACAAGACGGGTCGCCGCGTGATCGGCGGGGCGGAGCCGGACGGGTGGATGGAGATCCTGGGTTCCGGCATGGTTCACCCGAAGGTAATCGCGTCCTGCGGGCTCGATCCGGCCGAATGGCAGGGTTTCGCCTTTGGCTGCGGGATCGATCGGCTGGCGATGCTAAAATACGGCATGGACGACCTGCGCGCCTTCTTCGACGGCGATCTGCGCTGGCTGCGGCACTACGGGTTCGCGGCGCTGGATGTGCCCACGCTGAGCGGGGGAGTGGGGGCATGAAGTTCACCCTGTCCTGGCTCAAGGGGCATCTCCTCACCGACGCCACAGCGACTGAGGTGGCCGAGACGCTGACCCGCATCGGCCTGGAGGTCGAAAGCGTGGAGAACGCGGCGGAGGCGCTGGCGCCGTTCCGCATCGCCCGGGTGCTGACGGCCGAGCGGCATCCGCAGGCGGACAAGCTGCAGGTGCTGTCCGTGGATGCCGGTGACGGTCCGCTGCAGGTGGTCTGCGGCGCGCCGAATGCGCGGGCGGGGCTGGTCGGAGTGTTCGGCCCGCCCGGTGCGTATGTGCCGGGTGCGGACATCACCCTGAAGGTCGCGGCGATCCGCGGTGTCGAGTCGAACGGCATGATGTGTTCGACCCGCGAGCTGCAGCTTGGGGAGGACCATGACGGGATCATCGAGCTGCCCGAGGATGCGCCGGTTGGTGCCGTCTATGCCCAATGGGCGGGGCTGGACGATCCGCTGTTCGACGTGGCGATCACGCCGAACCGGCAGGATTGCATGGGCGTCCGGGGCATCGCGCGCGATCTGGCGGCGGCGGGGCTGGGGACGCTGAGGCCGCTGGCGGAGGTTTATCGGCAGACGTCGCTGGAGCCGGTGGTGGGTGACGAAGCCGCGCCAGAGGTACAGACAGACGATCCGGCGGGGTGCCCGGCCTTCTACGCGCAGAACGTGTCCGGCGTCACGAATGGCCCGGCGCCGAAGTGGATGGCGGACAGGCTGAAGGCGGTCGGGCAGAAGCCGATCTCCGCTCTGGTCGATATCACCAACTTCGTGTCGATCGACCTTGGCCGTCCGCTGCACGTCTATGACCGCGCCAAGCTGACAGGCGGGCTGACCGCACGGAAAGCGGTACAGGGCGAGGAACTGCTGGCCTTGAACGGCAAGACCTATGCGCTCGACCCGTCGATGACGGTGATCGCCGACGAAGCGGGGGTGCTGGGTATCGCGGGCGTGATGGGTGGGGAGGCTTCGGGTGCGTCGGAGACGACCACAGACGTGCTGATCGAATGCGCGTTCTTCGATCCCGATCACATCGCGCTGACCGGGCAGAAGCTGGGGCTGACCAGCGACGCTCGCCAGCGGTTCGAACGAGGCGTCGATCCGGCTTTTGTCGAGGAGGGGCTGGCGCTGGCGACGCGGCTGGTGATCGAGCATTGCGGCGGACGGCCGAGTGCTGTGACGCGAGCGGGGACTTCGCCTGCGGCCAACCGGACCGTGCGTTACGATCCTACGCTTTGCGAGACGCTGGGCGGACTTGCAGTCGCGGCGGATCGGCAGAAGGCGATCCTCGAACGGCTCGGATTCGCCGTAGCGAGCGACTGGACCGTCACCGTGCCGACATGGCGGCGCGACGTGGACGGGCCGGCCGATCTGGTCGAGGAGGTGATCCGCATCGAGGGCATCGACAAGGTGCCGGTCACCCCGCTGCCGCGTGCCGAGGGTGTCGCGAAGCCGACCGCCCGCCCCGAGCAGCTTGTCGAGCGCCGGGTGCGGCGGACGGCGGCGGCGCGCGGGCTGAACGAGGCGGTGACCTGGTCGTTCATCGCCGAGAAGGAAGCGGCACCGTTTGGCGGGGGCGCTTGGACGCTGGCCAATCCGATCAGCGAGGATCTGAAGGTCATGCGGCCCTCGCTGCTGCCCGGCCTGATCGGCGCGGCCCGGCGCAATGCCGATCGCGGGGCGACGAGCATCCGTCTCTTTGAGATCGGGCGGCGCTATCTGGCGGATGGCGAGCGGACGACGCTTGGCCTGCTACTAACGGGCGACCGCGTCGGCCGGAGCTGGCAGGGCGGCAAGGCGCAGGCGTTCGATGCCTATGACGCGAAGGCGGAGGCTGTCGCGATCCTCGCGGCGGCTGGCGCGCCGGTGGAGCGGTTGCAGGTGCTGGACGGCGCAGGTGCCGCCTATCACCCCGGCCGGTCGGCGCGCCTGTGCCTTGGGCCGAAGCAGGTGCTGGCCGAGTTCGGCGAGTTGCATCCTTCGCTCGCCAAGGCCTTCGACCTCGACGGCACGGCGGTCGCGGCGGAGATCTTCCTGGATGCGGTGCCGGCCAAGCGCGAGAGCGGGTTCATGCGGGTGGCCTACGCGCCGCCGGCATTGCAGGCGGTGAAGCGCGATTTCGCGTTCCTACTGGGTGCAGAAGCACCGGCCGACGCGCTGCTCCGCGCGGTCAGGGCCGCGGACAAGGTGGCGATCGTGGATGCGGCCCTGTTCGACGTGTTCACCGGCGCGGGCGTGCCGGAGGGGCAGAAGTCGGTGGCGATCGAGGTGACGCTGCAGCCGGCTGAGAAGAGCTTTACCGATGCGGAGCTGAAGGCGATTTCCGAGCGGATCGTCGCGGCGGCGGCGAAGGCCGGGGCGACGCTGCGGGGCTAGCGGCGGATCAGGAACACCGCGTGTTCCGCCCGGAAGTTGGCGGCGGCGGCGCTGGTCTGGCGGTCGCCGTTCAGGAACCAGGCGCGTTCCAGAGTAATGCCGCGTTCCTTCACCAGCGCGCGGAAGTCGTCCACCGTGACGTGGTGGATGTTCGGCGTGGCGTACCAGGCGATCGGCAGTGTGCGGGTGACCGGCATCCGCCCACCCCAGAGCAGCGATGCCCGCACTCGCCAATGCGCGAAGTTTGGGAATGAGACGAAGGCGCGGCGGCCGATGCGGAGCAGCTGTTCGAGCACCTTGTCGGGCGCGCGCGTCGTCTGCAGCGTCTGGCTGAGGATCGCGTAATCGAACGCACCATCGGGGTAGCCGGCGAGGTCCACGTCGGCGTCCCCCTGCACCACCGACAGGCCGCGCGAGACGGCGGTGGCGACATCACGGCCGTCGATCTCGATGCCACGCGCGCTCACCTGCCGCTGGTCACGGAGGGCCACCATCAGCGCGCCGTCCCCGCAGCCGACATCGAGCACCCGGCTGCCCGGCTCCACATTGGCGGCGATGATCGCGAGATCGGGGCGGAGACCGGTCACCGGCTTGACGCCTGCGGATCGTAGCGCTGCATGAAGGGCGCGGGGTCGCCTTCGGTGATGCGGGTCCAGCCGTGCCGTTCGTAGAGGCTGTGCGCGTCGCGGGTGTTCAGCGTCCAGCGGCGGAGGTTCTGCAGGCGCGGATGGCCGTGGAAGTAGCCGAGCATCGCGGAGGCGAGGCCTTTGCCCTGATGATCCTCCAGCACGAAGACGTCGGCAAGATGGGCGAAGGTCGCGTGATCGGTGACGACCCGAGCGAAGGCGACCTGCACTCCGTCCTTGTAGACGCCCACGCAATGCGACCCGGCGAGGGCGCGGGCGACGAGATCGCGTCCGATGCCCGGCGACCAGTAGCTGCGGGACAGATATCCGTGGATCACGTCCAGCTGGAGCGCGGCGGGATCGTCGGAGAGGGTGTAGGCCGGGTCCATCACGCGCGCCCGCCGCGCAGGAAGCCGCCGACCACCCGGTCGAGTTCGGGCACGTCGAGGAGGAAGGCGTCGTGGCCGAAGGGGGAGGAGAGTTCGACGAAGCTCGCCTCCGCGCCGGTGGCGTTCAGCGCCTGGACGATGGCGCGGGATTCGGCGGTCGGATAGAGCCAGTCGGTGTCGAAGCTGACCAGGCAGAAGCGGGTCTGCGACCGGGCAAAGGCGTTGGCGAGGGTGCCGCCATGCTCCTCCGCCAGATCGAAATAGTCCATCGCCCGGGTGATGTAGAGGTACGAGTTGGCGTCGAAGCGGTCGGTGAAGCTGAGGCCCTGATGCCGCAGGTAGCTTTCGATCTGGAAGTCGGCGTCGAAGCCGAAGGTCTTCGCCTCCCGCGCCTGGAGGCGGCGGCCGAACTTGCTCGTCAGGCCCGCCTCCGACAGATAGGTGATGTGGGCCGCCATGCGGGCGACGGCGAGGCCGGCGGCGGGCGGATCGCCGCTGTCGTAATAGTCGCCGCCGCGCCATTTAGGATCGGCCATGATCGCCTGCCGCCCGACCTCGTGAAAGGCGATGTTCTGCGCGGAATGGCGGGCAGCGGACGCGATGATGACGGCGGAGCGGACGCGATCCGGAAAGGTCGCCGCCCATTCCAGCACCTGCATCCCGCCCATTGACCCGCCGACCACCGCGAAGAGGCGGTCGATGCCGAGATGATCGATCAGCATCGCCTGCGCGCGCGCCATGTCGCGGAGCGTGATGACCGGGAAGGTCATGGCGTAGGGCTTGCCGGTGGCCGGATCGGTCGAGGCGGGGCCGCTGGAGCCGAGGCAGGAACCGATCACGTTGGCGCAGATCACGAACCAGCGATCGGTGTCGATCGGCTTGCCCGGCCCCACCATTCGCGCCCACCAGCCTGGCTTGCCAGTAATCGGATGGGCGGAGGCGACGTGGTGATCGCCGGTCAGCGCGTGACAGACGAGGATGGCGTTCCCGCGATCGGCGTGGAGCGAGCCATAGGTCTCGTAGGCGATCTCGACCGGCGCGAGGCTGCCGCCGCCATCGAGCGCCAGCGGCCCGGGCAGAGTGACGCGACGATCGAGGCCGAAGCGCGTGTCCAGCATGGGGGCGCGATGCGCGGGGGCGGGGCGGGTGTCAACGTGGGCCATCACCGTCTGTCCCGAGCGAAGTCGAGGGCGATGGCCGAGCGTAGCCGAGGTCTTGGCAGATAGGACATCTCGGCTTCGCTCGATGTGGGTCCCTCGACTTCGCTCGGGATGGGCGGCGTGAGGGTACGCCTTCACCTCCTCCACCGGCTCGGCTAAAGCGCGCGGCCATGAGCGAACCCATACCCAAGCCGTGGATCACGGCGATCGCGCCCTATGTTCCCGGCCGCGCTACGACCGACGATGGCCGGCGCGTCCACAAGCTGTCGTCCAACGAGAACCCGCTGGGCACCAGCGCGGCCGCCAAGGCGGCGTTCGCGGCGGCGGAGGTGACGCTGGATCGCTATCCCGATGCGGCGGCGGCGAAGCTGCGTGAGGCGCTGGCGGCGAAGTACGGGCTGGATCCGGCGCGGATCATCTACGGGACGGGATCGGACGAGATCCTGCATCTCGTCGCCGGGGCCTATGCCGGGCATGGCGACGAGGTGCTGTACGTCCGCTACGGATTCTCGGTCTACCCGCTCGCGGCGCGGCGCGTCGGGGCGACGCCGGTCGAGGCACCGGACGAGGATTACGGCACCAATGTCGACACGCTGCTCGCCCATGTAAACGCGCGGACGCGGGTGGTGTTCGTCGCCAATCCGAACAACCCGACCGGCACGTTCATCCCCAAGGCGGAGATCGCGCGGCTGCATGCCGGGCTGCCGAAGGACTGCATGCTGGTGATCGACCAAGCCTATGCCGAATACCTGACCGAGGCCGAGGACGATGGCGGGCTGGCGCTGGCCGAGAGCGAGCCGAACGTGCTGGTGACGCGGACCTTTTCCAAGATCCACGGCCTTGCCGCCGAGCGGATCGGCTGGGGTTACGGATCGGCGAAGGCGATCGATGCGATGCACCGCATCCGCGCGCCGTTCAACGTGACGACGGCGGGGCAGGAGGCGGCGATCGCGGCTCTTTCCGCCGATGACTTCGTCGAAGCTAGCCGGGCGCATAACGACCGCTGGCGGGCATGGTTCGCGGAGCAAGTCGAGGCGATCGGCCTGCGTGCGGTGCCGAGCAAGGCGAACTTCGTGCTGGTGCTGTTCGAGGGCGCGCTGTCGGCCGAGACCGCCTATCATGGGCTGATGGACCGGGGATACATCGTCCGCTGGCTGCCCAATCAGGGGCTGCCCCATGCCTTGCGCATTACCATCGGCACCGAGGACGAGGTGAAGGGCGTGGTCGCGGGGCTCAAGGAGCTGGTCGCGCAGGCGCAGACCGTATCCGCCTGATGCTGCCATTCTCCCGCGTCTCGATCATCGGCCTGGGGCTGATCGGCTCCTCGATCGCACGGGCGATCCGGGCGGAGATGCCGACCGTCGCGATCACCGGACATGATGCCAACCCCGATGTCCGCGCCAAGGCGATCGAGCTGGGCTTCGCCGACGACGTGACCGACACAGCGGGTGCGGCGGTGATCGACGCCGACCTCGTCATCCTGGCGGTGCCGCTCGGCGGAATGCGCAGTGTCGGCGAGGCGATTGCGGCGGATTTGCCGGCAGATGCGATCGTGTCCGACGTGGGATCATCCAAGGAGGCGGTGGCGAATGCGCTGGCCGAGGTGCTGCCCGGCCATGTCGTGATTCCGGGCCACCCGGTCGCGGGCACGGAGAACAGCGGGCCGGAGGCGGGGTTCGCTAGCCTGTTCAAGGGCCGCTGGTGCATCCTGACGCCGCCCGCCGATGCGCCGGAGGCGGCGGTCGAGCGGCTGCGCAGTTTCTGGGAGCGGCTGGGGGCCAATGTCGAGATCATGGACGCGCGGCACCACGACCTCGTGCTCGCCGTGACCAGCCATCTGCCGCACCTGATCGCCTACACCATCGTCGGCACCGCATCCGACATGGAGGAGGTGACGCGAAGCGAGGTGATCAAGTTCTCGGCCGGCGGCTTCCGCGACTTCACCCGCATCGCCGCGTCCGACCCGACGATGTGGCGCGACGTTTTCCTGGCGAACAAGGACGCGGTACTGGAAATGCTGCAGCGGTTCAGCGAGGACCTGACTGCCCTGCAGCGCGCGATCCGCTGGGGCGACGGCGACACGCTTTACGAGCTGTTCACGCGGACGCGGGCGGTGCGGCGGTCGATCATCGAACAGGGGCAGGACGATGCCGCGCCGGATTTCGGACGGAGCCACGATTAGGTTGCTGCTTCTCGCCGTGCCGGAACGTTGGTCGAGGGTTAAGCGGTGGACGGAGAGGACCGGTCTTGCTAATCGTTCGCAGAAACCTGCGGACATCCTTCATTGCGCCTCGATCAGCTTCCCCGCGGCCGTGCGGCCACCATCGATTCGATAGACTGGGCAGCCCTTAGCGACGGTGAGGGGCGGCGGATGCGCGAGCTGGGCTTCGACGAGGGCGTCAGGATCGAGGCGCTGCACAGCGGACCGTTCGGACGCGATCCGCTGGCCTGCCGGGTCGGCCGCATGATCGTCGCGATCCGCCGCGCCCATGCCGCCACGGTGACGGTGATCGAGCAGACCCACTGATGACGACGCTTCCGCTGGTCGCGCTGGTCGGCAACCCTAATGCCGGCAAGTCGGCTTTGTTCAACGCGCTGACCGGCGCGCGGCAGAAGACCGGCAATTACCCCGGCGTCACCGTCGAGCGGAAATCGGGGCGGATGTTTCTGCCCGATGGCAGGCCGGTCGAGGTGGTCGACTTGCCTGGCACCTACAGCCTTGAGCCCGCCAGCCCCGACGAGTCGGTGACGCGCGACGTGCTGTTCGGGAAACAGGAGGGCGAGCGGCTGCCCTCGGCGCTCGTCGTGGTGATCGACGCGACCAATCTCGACAACCACCTCCGCTTCGCGCTGCAGCTGGTCGCGCTGGGCCTGCCGACGGTGGTGGCCCTCAACATGGTCGATCTCGCCGAGCGCGAGGGGCTGGTGATCGACCTCGACGCGCTGTCGGCCGAGCTGGGCGTGCCGGTGGTGCGCACGGTGGCGGTCAGGAAGCGTGGGCTGGACGATCTGTGCGGGACGCTGAACGGGCTGGTCGCGGGTGCGATCCGGCTGCGCAAGGGCGGCCATGAGGTCAGCGACGACATCATCGCCCTGCAACGTCGCGCCCGCGCCATCGCCGCCAAGGTGACGGTCGAGGAGAGCGCCACGCGCCGGATCACCCACCGCATCGACGCGGTGGCGCTGCACCCGGTGATGGGGCCGATGATCCTGGCCGCCTTGCTCTTCCTGATGTTCCAGGCGGTGTTCAGCTGGTCGGAAGCGCCGGTCGCGATGATCGAGGATCTGTTCGCCTGGATGCAGAAGGCGGTGGAGGCGGCGCTGCCTGAGGGGCTGATCCGGTCGGCGATCAGCAACGGCATCATCGCGGGCGTGGGATCGGTGGTGGTGTTCCTGCCGCAGATCCTGATCCTGTTCCTGTTCATCCTGATCCTGGAGGCGAGCGGGTACATGGTCCGCGCGGCGTTCCTGATGGATCGGATGATGGCGCGGGTGGGCCTTTCGGGCCGCGCGTTCATCCCGCTTCTCTCCTCCTTCGCCTGCGCGATCCCCGGCATCATGGCGACGCGGACGATCGATGACCCGAAGGACCGGCTGACCACGATCCTGATCGCGCCGCTGATGACCTGTTCGGCGCGGCTGCCCGTCTATGCGGTGATCATCGCGGCGTTCATCCCGAACACGCGGGTCGGGCCGGGGGTGGGCTTGCAGGGACTGGTCCTCTTCAGCCTCTACATCGCGGGGATCGTCGGTGCGATGCTCGCCGCGCTGGTGCTGCGCCGGACGATCGCGCGCGGGGCCAGTCACGGCTTCATGATGGAGATGCCGAAATACCAGGCCCCGATCTGGCGCGACGTGGCGCTGGGCCTGTGGCAGCGCGCGCTCGTCTTCCTAAAACGGGCGGGCACCACGATCATGATGGTGACGATCGCGCTCTGGGCGCTTCTCTCCTTCCCGCAGGCGCCGGAGGGGCAGAGCCAGGTGCAGTATTCGGTCGCCGGGCGGATCGCGTCGGTGCTGGAGCCGGTGGTGCGGCCGATCGGGTTCAACCACGAGATCGCGCTGTCGATCATCCCGGCGATGGCGGCGCGAGAGGTGGCGGTGTCCTCGCTCGCCACCGTCTACGCGATCGACACGGCGGATGAGGAGGAGCAGGCGAGCTCGCTGGTAGACCGCCTTCGCAACCGCTGGCCGCTGCCGACCGCGCTCGCCTTTCTCGCCTGGTTCGTCTTCGCGCCGCAGTGCCTGTCGACTATCGCGGTGACCAAGCGTGAAACGAACGGGTGGAAATGGCCGTCGTTCATGTTGCTCTATCTGTTCGGCCTCGCTTATCTGGCGGCCGGAGCAACATACTGGAGCGCGGTGGCGCTCGGTCTTTAAGGGAGAACGCGCCCGTGGCCGGCAGCGTCAACAAAGTCATCCTCGTCGGAAATCTCGGGCGCGATCCCGAGTCGCGCAGCTTCTCGAACGGCGGCAAGGTGGTGAACCTGCGCATCGCCACGACCGAGACCTGGAAGGATCGCGGCACCGGCGAGCGCAAGGAGAAGACCGAATGGCATTCGGTCGCGATCTTCAACGAGAATATCGGCCGCGTGGCCGAGCAGTATCTGCGCAAGGGCAGCCAAGTCTATATCGAGGGCCAGCTGCAGACGCGGAAGTGGCAGGACCAGCAGGGCCAGGACCGCTACACCACGGAAATCGTGATCCAGAACTTCAACGGCACGCTGACCCTGCTCGGCGGGCGCGGTGAAGGCGGCGGCGGGGGTGGCGGCGGCTATTCCGGTGGCGGTGACGATTACGGCTTCGGTGGCGGTGCGCCCTCTGGCGGGGGCGGCGGCTATGGCGGCGGTGGTGGCGGATCGCGTGGCGGTGGCGGCGGGCAGCAGCAGCGGCCGGTGTTCGACAGCGACCTGGACGACGACGTTCCGTTCTGACCCCGGAGGGGTCATCCCAGCGCAGGCTGGGATCGCGTCTAGCGGGGGTGCCCTATAGCAAGTCATGCCAGCCTTCGCTGGCATGACGGCTACTTGCCGAGCTTGTCCTTCAGCGCCTTGAGCGCGTCGAAGGCGCCGCCGGTGGCCTCATCCTCGCTGACCACGCCGGCTTCGCGGAGGACCGCCTCGGCATTCGGCGCGCGGGGGAAGGGATCAAGTTCAAGCGAGAGGGTCTCGGCAGCGGCCTCGCCGAGATCCACCTCGCCGCCTTCGTAGAAGACGGTGTCGCAATCGTCCTCGCTCAGCTCGACCTCGTCGCCCTCGACCGCGTCCGCCACGAAGCGGAGGCGGAAGGGGGCGTCGATCCTGGCCGGCACCGGCTCGCCGCTGGCGACGCAGCTTTGCACGACCGAGGCGCGGATGCGGCCGATGGCGAGGATGCCGATCGCGTCGCGGGAGACGTCCGCCTCGGCGCTGAGGACGTCTAGCGAGACCAGGCGGAAGCGGCCGGCGAGGCGGCGGCGCTCGCTCTCGTCAGCTTCGATCGCGAGGTGGCGGGGTGCGTCGCCGATGGTGTCGATCCGCACCGGGCGGGAGAATTCGGGGGTCATGGCAGGTCGCCCGCCATTACGGCGGAGAAGGGCGTCGCGCCCAAGGCTGTGGCGAAGGCAATGAGGCGATCGGCCACCAGACGCACCGTCTCCTCCTCCGGCGGCGAATCGCGGTAGATGTTGCGCGACACCGCCTCGGTCATCGGGCGATCGCCCTTCAGCGCGGCGCGGTAGGCGGTAAGGCGGCCGCCGAGCGCGCCCATGATGCCGCCGATATGCTTGCCGACGACGATGTCGCCGAAGCCGAACTGGCGGATCTGCCCATCCATATCCTCGACGAACACCTCGGTGAGGCGCGGGCCGGCTTCGCGTGCGCCCTCCCCCTCGGCCTCGATGCGGAGGAGGACGAGAGCGAGGATCGCGGCGACCATGTCGAAGCGACCATCGATGCTGTCCGGCACGCGGCCGTGGCGATACCAGAACGGATCGCGGGCGCGGGCGACCACGGCGGCATAGAGCGGACGATAAGCCGCGCGGCCGTCGCGTCTGCCGAACAGTCGGGCGAGGAAGGACAAAGGACGGGATTCCTGTCGCGCATGCGCCGCTTGCGCCTGGCCCCAAGCGGCGGATAATGAGGTTGCCAAGCGGAGTTAGCCCCGCTGCCTTGGTTTTTGAAGGGCCTGGCGTTCGCGCCCGCCCGTGGAGTGACGTGCATGCCGGCATCGCTGAAGCCCTGGATCGGCGGCACGCTGATCGCCGCCATCGCGGTGACCGGCCTGTCCGGCTGCGCGCGGATCCGCGATCACAAGGGCTATGTGGTCGATTCGGCGCTGATCTCCTCGGTCCAGCCGGGTGTCGACAACCGGCAGTCGGTGGCCGGCACACTGGGCCGCCCGACCTTCGCCAGCGAATATGGCGACGAGACCTGGTACTATATCGCCCGCGAGACGCGGCAGCTGGCCTTCTCCAACCCCAAGGCGGTCGGCCAGACTGTGCTGGCGGTGAAGTTCGACAAGGCGGGCAATGTCGCCACGGTGAACAAGATGGGGATGGAGCAGGTCGTATCGATCAGCCCCAAGGGCGGCAAGACCCCCACGCTCGGCCGCCATCGCAGCTTCCTGGGCGAGCTGTTCGGCAATATCGGCACGGTCGGCAGCAGCGCCGGCGAGGGCGTGGGGACCGCGGACAACCCGCAGTAAGGACCCATCCTCCCCCGCCAGGGGGAGGTGTCAGGCTTGCCTGACGGAGGGGGAGGGCGGCGGCTTCCTCTCCATTCGGAGTGCGCCGCTGCCCTCCCCTCCGTCGCTTGTCAGCGCCACCTCCCCCTGGCGGGGGAGGATGAGGTGCGCCGGAGCGACCGCCCCCCGCCGACAATTGCCTTCGTCCGAATCTGGCACTCTCCTTCCCGTTCGCGCTAGAGCGCGCTGATGGCCGACGCCGCCCCTACCCCGATGATGGCGCAGTACCTGGCGCTCAAGGCCGAGGCCGAGGACTGCCTGCTGTTCTACCGGATGGGCGACTTCTTCGAATTGTTCTTCGAGGATGCGAAGGCGGCGGCGGCGACGCTGGACATCGCGCTGACTGCGCGGGGCGAGCATGGCGGTAATGCCGTTCCGATGTGCGGGGTGCCGGTTCATGCCGCCGAGGGGTATCTGGCGCGGCTGATCCGGGCGGGGCACCGGGTCGCCATCGCCGAGCAGATCGAGACGCCGGCGGAGGCAAAGGCGCGGGGATCGAAGGCGCTGGTCGCGCGCGCGATCGTGCGGATCGTGACGCCGGGGACGCTGACCGAGGATACGCTGCTCGATTCGCGGGCGTCCAACTGGCTGGTGGCACTCGCCGAGGCGGGTGGATTGGTGGGGGTCGCGGCGGCGGATATTTCGACGGGGCGGTTCGAGCTGGCGAGCGTCGCCGCCGCCAATTTGGACGCGGAACTGGCGCGGCTGGGGGCGTCAGAGGTGATCGTGTCGGAGGGGTTCGTCGAGCCGCCGGCGGATGCGATCGTGCGGGGGAGGGCGAGCTTTGACTCGGGGCGTGGCGAGGCGCGGCTGAAGGAGCGGTTCGGGGTCGCGACGCTGGACGGCTTCGGCCAGTTCGACCGCGCGAGCCTGGCGGCGGCGGGCGGCCTGCTCGCCTATCTGGAGCATACCGCCAAGGCGGCGCTGCCGTTCCTGCAGCCGCCGGTCGCGCGGGCGGCCGAAGGGCATATGCGGATCGACGCGGCGACGCGCGAGAGCCTTGAGCTGACGCAGGCGCAGGGCGGCGGGCGCAAGGGCAGCCTGCTCGACGCGGTGGACCGCACGGTGACGGGTGCCGGCGCGCGGATGCTGGCGGGCGATATCGCGGCACCGCTGGGTGAGGTCGGGGCGATCGAGGAGCGGCTCGATCTCGTCACGACGTTCGTGGCGGATGGTGGCGCGCGGGATGCGCTGCGGGCGGCGTTGAAGGCGATTCCGGACATCGGGCGCGCGATCGGGCGGCTGGTGGCGGGGCGGGGAAGCCCGCGCGACCTTGGGCAGTTGCGCGACGGCCTTGCACAGGCACGGACGATCCATGACCGGCTGACGCGGGTGGAGGCGGGTGGCGCGCTGCTGGCGCGGCTGCTCCCCGATCTGCGCGGGCATGGCGAGACGGTGGACCTGCTTTCCCGCGCGCTGGTGCCAATGCCGCCGATCGAGACAGCGCAGGGTGGATATATCGCGGAGGGCTATGACGCGGCTCTCGACGCCCTGCGTGCGACCGGGAGCGACGGGCGGCGGGCGATCGCGGCGCTGGAGGCGGATTACCGGGCGCGGACCGGGATTTCCGCGCTGAAGGTGCGGCATAATGCGGTGCTCGGCTACCATATCGAGGTTCCGGCGCGTCATGCCGACGGGCTGATGGCGGCGGATTCGGGGTTCACCCATCGCCAGACCTTGGCTGGCGCGGTGCGGTTCAACGCGCCGGACCTGCATGAGGCGGCGATCCGGGTGGGGCAGGCGGGTGCTCATGCTCTGGCGGCCGAGGCGGCGCATCTTGAGGAGCTGACCGCCGCCGTGCTGGCGCGAACCGGGCCGATCGCGGCGACGGCGGATGCGCTCGCACGGCTGGACGTAGCGAGCGGGCTGGCCGAGCGGGCGATCGAGGGCGGCTGGTCGCGCCCGCAATTGGTCGATCGCAACTGCCTGGAGATTACCGGCGGGCGGCACCCGGTCGTGGAGGCGGCGCTGGCGAAATTGGGCGAGCGGTTCGTGGCGAACGACTGTGCGCTGTCGGCCGACAACCGGCTGTGGCTGGTGACCGGGCCGAACATGGGCGGCAAATCCACCTTCCTCCGGCAGAACGCGCTGATCGCGGTGCTGGCGCAGGCGGGCTGCTATGTGCCGGCGGAGCGGGCGACATTGGGGCTGGTCGACCGGCTGTTCAGCCGGGTCGGCGCTTCGGACAATCTGGCTCGCGGGCGATCGACCTTTATGGTCGAGATGGTCGAGACCGCCGCGATCCTGGCGCAGGCGACCGACCGCAGCTTCGTCATCCTCGACGAGGTGGGGCGCGGCACATCTACCTATGACGGCCTCGCGATCGCCTGGGCAGTGGTCGAGGCGGTGCACGACATCAACCGGTGCCGCTGCCTGTTCGCGACGCACTACCACGAGCTGACGCGGCTGGCGGAGCGGCTGGACGCGCTTTCGCTCCACCATGTCCGCGCGCGGGAGTGGAAGGGCGACCTCGTCCTCCTCCACGAACTCGGCGAGGGGCCAGCGGATCGCAGCTACGGGCTGGCGGTGGCGCGGCTGGCGGGACTGTCGCCGCCAGTGGTGGCGCGGGCGAAGGCGGTGCTAGCGAAACTGGAGGCGGGCCGCGCCAAGACCGGCGGGCTGGCGGCGGGGCTGGACGACCTGCCCCTGTTCGCCGCCGCCGCTGCGGCCGAGGAGGTGAAGCCGGATCGGTTGCGCGAGGCGCTGGCGGCGATCGACGCGGATGCACTGTCCCCGCGCGAGGCGCTGGAGGCGGTGTACCGGCTTAAGGCGATGGCGGGGGAGTAGGCCTGCTGTCGCGCTAGCCCTTCCACAGGCTCACGGCGGAGGGCCGGGGAAGATGCACTCTTGCCGGCCCGTTCGCACTGAGCTTGTCGAAGTGCCCGGGAAGGCTGGCGTGCTGGCGCTTCGACAGGCTCAGCGCGAACGGCGTGGGCGTGGGCGTGGGCGCGCTTGGGTACGGGTGACTCAGCGGATTAGAGCGCCTATCTCCCTCTTGTGAGCGAGGGCATTCACAATCAACGTGGGATCTTCGACCGGCGGCAGGTGGCGGATGCGCTTGCCTCGTTGGAGGGGAGCGATCCGGCACCGCTGCGCCGCGCGGCGACGACGATCCTGAAGGGTGCGCTGAAGGACGGGCGGGACGAGATCGCACGGCGGGCGATGGAGAACCCGACGCGCGGGCGCGAGCTGGCGGCGTCCTACAGCTTCCTGACCGACCAGCTACTGCGCGTCATCTTCGACTTCACCGTCGAGCGGCTCTACCCAGCGCCCAATCCGACGACAGCGCAGCGCCTCGTCCTGATCGCGGTCGGCGGATATGGGCGCGGCGAGATGGCACCGTTTTCGGACGTGGACATCGCCTTCATCTCGCCGGGCAAGCCGGTGGCGTGGACCGAACAGGTCATCGAATCGATGCTCCACATGCTCTGGGACCTCGGCCTCAAGGTCGGTCATTCCAGCCGATCGCTCAACGAAATGATCCGGATGGCGAAGGGCGACCTCACCATCCGCACCGCGCTCCTCGAAGGGCGTTACGTCTGGGGCGACGAGCACCTCTACAACGAGGCGGCGGACCGGTTCGACAAGGAGGTGGTGAACGGCGCCGCCCGCGCCTTCGTCGCCGAGAAGCTCGCCGAGCGTGACGGGCGGCATCAGCGGATGGGCGACAGCCGCTATGTGGTCGAGCCGAACGTCAAGGAGGGCAAAGGAGGCCTGCGCGACCTCCATACCCTGTTCTGGATCGGCAAGTTCGTGAATCGGGTGCGATCGACCGCGCAGCTGGTCGATGCGGGGCTGCTCACGCCGGGCGAGTTGAGGCAGTTCCAGAGGGCGGAGAACTTCCTGCTGGCCGTCCGCTGCCACATGCACCTGATTTCGAAGCGCGCCGAGGACCGGCTGACCTTCGACATGCAGCGCGAGGTGGCGGAGCGGATGCGCTATGCCGACCGGCCGGGGCGCTCCGCCGTCGAGCGGTTCATGCAGATGTACTTCCTGACCGCCAAGCAGGTCGGGAATCTCACTGGCATGTTCCTGGCGCATCTGGACGAGACCTTCGCGCGCAGCCGCAAGCGCATCCCGCTGCCGATGCGGCGCAAGAAGCTGGAGGGCTTCGTCATGGATCGCGATCGGATCGCGATACCGGACGAGGGCTTCTTCCGTGAGGACCCGGTGCGGCTGCTCCGCCTGTTTGCGCTGGCCGATCAGTACGGGATGGAGATCCACCCGCTAGCGATGCGGCAGGCTCAGCGCGACGCCAAGCTGGTCGGGGAGAAGGTGCGGCGCGATCCGGTCGCCAACGCGCTGTTCATGGACGTGCTGACCTCGCCGCGCGATCCGGCCAAGGTGCTGCGCTGGATGAACGAGGCGGAGGTGTTCGGCCGCTTCGTGCCCGATTTCGGCCGCGTCGTCGCGCAGATGCAGTTCGACATGTACCACCATTACACGGTGGACGAGCACACGATCCACGCGATCGGCCTGCTGGCGCGGATCGAGCGCGGCGAGCTGAAGAGCGACCACCCGCTCGGCACACAGCTGATGGCGCAGATCGTGTCGCGGCGGGTGATCTATGTCGCGGTGCTGCTGCACGACATCGCCAAGGGGCGCGGCGGCGACCACAGCGTGCTGGGTGCGGCGATCGCCGAGGCTTTGTGCCCGCGGCTGGGGATGAGTGCTGCCGAGACCGAGACGGTCGCCTGGCTGGTGCGACATCACCTGCTGATGTCCGCCACCGCCTTCAAGCGCGACCTGGCCGACGCCAAGACGATCATCGATTTCGCCGAGACGGTGCAGTCGCCCGAGCGATTGCGCCTCCTGCTGCTGCTGACCGTGGTCGATATTCGCGCCGTCGGCCCGGGCGTGTGGAACGACTGGAAGCGCCAGTTGCTCGCCAACCTCTACCATGCGGCGGAGGAGGTGTTGCGGCTCGGCCATCAGCCGGTCAAGCGGCGCGAGCGGATCGAGGCCAAGCAGGCGGCGGTGCGCGAGCGGCTCGGCTGGGATGAGGAGCGTTTTGCCGCGCTCGTCCGCCGCTTGCCCGAGGCCTATTGGGTGGCCGAGCCGATCGAGGTGCTGGAGGCCAATGCCCGGCTGATCGACAGCGCCGGGACCGCTCCGCTCTCGATCGCGGCACAGCCCGATGCGGAGCGCGGGGCGACGCTGGTGACGATCTATGCCGGCGACCATCCCGGCCTGTTCTACCGGCTGGCGGGGGCGATCCATCTCGCTGGCGGCAGTGTCATCGACGCGCATATCCACACCACGCGCGACGGCATGGCGCTCGACAACTTCCTGGTGCAGACGCCGCTCGGCGGGCCGTTCGAGGAAGAGGGGCAGCTCGGACGGCTGAAGACAGCGATCGAGGATGCCTTGGCCAACCGCACCCGCCTTGCCGACCGGCTCGCCGCGCGGCCCTTGGCGCGGACGCGGGCGGAGGCATTCCATATCGAGCCCAATGCGCTGATCGATAACAAGGCGTCGAACCGGTACACCGTGGTCGAGGTGAACGCGCGCGACCGGCCGGCGCTGCTCAACAGCCTCGCCCACGCGCTCTTCCAGTCGAAGGTGATGATCCATTCCGCGCATATCGCAACCTATGGCGAACGGGCGGTGGACACGTTCTACCTGACCGATTTGACGGGGGACAAGATCGACGGCGCGGCGCGGCTGAAGACGCTGGAGCGGCGGTTGCTGGATGCGGCTGCCGCCTAGTCGCCCCCCTCCGTTTGTCCTGAGTAGGCATTGAGCTTGTCGAAATGCCGTATCGAAGGATGCTTTGATACGCGTCTTCGACTTCGCTCAGCCGCCACCAGCACGAACGGAGGTCGCAGCAGGAGACTACTGCAGCGTCCCACCGTCATCGCCAGCGCCGGTGAACTGCATGAAGTCGATCATCAGGCTTGCCCGATCGGTGACGGTCGGTGCCTCGACCAGAGCCTGCTTCGACGCGACGTCGAAGGGCACGGCCTGGGCCATGCCGTTGACCAGCGCCTCGTCGTCGAGGCGGCTGACCGCATCCCAGTCGATCGCGTAGCCGCGCCGTTGGGCGAAGCGGCGGGACTCCTCTTCCAGCGCGGCGCGCATCACCGGTGTGAGCGGTTCCGTATCGTCATCGGGGAGGATGCCGAGGATGGCGTCGACCTGCCGGAAGGGCGTGGTGACGGTCCGCTCGCCGGTGATGCGGAAGCGTGCGACGCCTTCGAGCAGGAGGTTGAAGCGGCCGTCCTCCAGCGCCTGGACGTGGATGATGTGGCCGACGCAGCCGATGTCGTAGAGCGCGGGCGGCTCCTTCGCGTCGCGCGGCTGGACCATGCCGATGCGGCGGTCGCGGGCCATCGCATCGCTGACCAGCGCACGGTAGCGCCCTTCGAAGATGTGCAGCGGCAGGTGCATGCGCGGGAACAGGATCGCGCCCGCAAGCGGGAACAGGGAAAGCCGCTGCGTCTCCGCCTTGCTGGTCATCAGGCCGGTCAGGTGAACAGGATCGCGGAGAGGCGGCGGCGCTGCTGCCCGACCCAGGGATCTTCGAGGCCGATCACTTCGAACAGCTTGAGCAGGCGGGCCTTGGCGGCGCCCTCGTTCCAGCTGCGGTCGCGCGCGATGCTGTCGAGGAGGAGGTCGGCGGCGGCATCGCGCTCCCCCGCTGCCATCAGCCCGCCGGCGAGTTCGTAGGACGCCTCAAGGTCGTCGGGAGCTGCGGCGACACGCGCGCGGAGGCCGGCGAGGTCGTCCACCGGCTGCGCCTCACGCGCCAGGGCCAGTGCCGATCGGGCGCGCTGGATCGCTTGATCCTTGGCAATGTCTTCGGGCAGTTCGGCGAGGAGCGCCTCCGCACCGTCGAGGTCGCCGCCGGCGCTCAGCGCGCGGACGAGACCGCCGATAACGGCGGGATCGTCCGGCGCCATGTCGAGAAGCTGCGCGAAGATCGACTGCGCGCGGGTAGCGTCACCGGCGGCGAGGACCTCCTCGCCCATCGCGATATGCGGGGCGAGATCCTGCGCGAGGCGGCTGGCATCGCTCTCGATCGGCAGCTGGGCGAGGAGCTGATCGAGCGTGCGGGTCAGCTGCGCCTCGGTCCGCGCCTGCGTCAGATCGGCGACGAGCTGGCCTTGGAAGAGGGCGTAGACGGTGGGGATCGACTGGACGCGGAACTGTGCGGCGATCAGCTTGTCCTTATCGACGTCGATCTTGACGAGCTTGACGCCCTTATCGGCATAGTCTGTTGCGACCTTGTCGAGGATGGGGCCGAGCTGCTTGCAGGGGCCGCACCATTCCGCCCAGAAGTCGAGGATGACGAGGCTCGTCATCGACGGCTCGACCACGTCGCGCTTGAATGCCTCGATGGCGTCGCGCTCCGCCGCGCTCAGTCCCAGGGTCGCCAATCCATCCTCCAAGAAATGATCGGTCCTATGTGGGCCCGGCGGGAGCGGGACTCAACCCGTCGCGGTCAGCGCGAGGGGCGCGAGAGGATCCAGGCGCCGCAGGCGACCGCGACGGTGAGCGGCAGGAAGCGCCAGAGGCCGGGAAGGACGAACAGGCCGATCACCGCGCTGCCGGTGAGGCCGATCACCGCGCCGGTCTTGCCCGCGCGACCGATCGCGCCATGCTCGCGCCAGGCGCGGATCGGCGGGCCGAAGCGTGGATGTTCGAGCAGCCGCCGCTCCCACGCCGGATTGGCGCGCGCGAAGCAGAAGGCGGCGAGGATCAGGAACGGCACGGTGGGCAGCAGCGGCAAGAAGACGCCGATGACGCCGAGCGCGACGGCGAGCAGGCCCAGAGCGAGGTAGACGAGGCGCATCAGGCGACCGTAACGGCCGTCGACGCAGAAAGGCACCGAATCCCGCTTGCCCCCCCGAAAGGCCGATGCTAACAGCCGCGACTTCGACGCACCCGCCTCCAGCGGGCGTCACGCCAGAGCGGGCGTAGCTCAGGGGTAGAGCACAACCTTGCCAAGGTTGGGGTCGAGGGTTCGAATCCCTTCGCCCGCTCCAGGTCTAAATATCTTCTCACATGCCGTGCGTGGGTGGTCGCAGAAGAGCGAGAGATGCGGTGGCAGCTTGGGTTCTAGATATTTCTGAGTGGCGGCAGAATGTGAAAGCTCGCCGAGAACTCGTTCGCAGTATTGTCATCGATAGTTGGTTGGCGGAGCTCAGCTTGAGCCTTCGATTCACGCGCTCAAGAATGCGGTGGTTTCTCGTGCCACGAGCGCGGAAGATTGAAATCTTCTGAATGTTATTGTGCACGATATCAGAACGATAGTTGGAGGATGGAAGCTCCTTTCTCCGGCGGAGCGAAGTGCCTTCTTGAATGGCGAAGGCGCTCCTTCCTCTGTAGCGGCTCGTATCCGTCGTGAGCGAAGCGCCGGTTAGTCGGGCGTTGAGGGTAAGTTTGTCTCGGACTTACGCGCCGCGATCGCGTCGGCGGGGAAGTCGCTGAAGAAGCCGTCTACACCCAAGGCGATGAACTGGCGGACTTCGGCTGCGGCGTCGCCGTGGGTGGCGGGCTGGTCGCCCTTGTGGAGTTCGGCGGGGAGGAAGGCGTTTTCGCTTCGGAAGGTCCAGGGGTGGACCTTGAGGCCGGCCTCGTGCGCATCGGCGATGAAGCGGGTCGGGGCTAGGCTGCGGCCTTCGGCGTCGCGGGGAACGATCAGGGCCTTGGCCGGGCCGACGCCATAGGCATAGGTGGCGATGGTCTTCAGGCCTTCGGGCGTGGCCATGTCGGCGTAGGTGGTGCTGGTGTCGGCGGGTCTGCCCTCCGCATCCATCAGCTGGATGAGGCGGATGGCGGTGCGCTGCTGGAGCGCCTTCAGGTTCGCGACCTCGAAGCTTTCGATGAAGATCGGGTCGGCGGCGGTGCGGTACCCGTTCTTTTCCAGCAGTGCGACAAGCGGCTCCTCCAGCGGAAAGCCGATATTGCGGAAATAGCTCGGATGCTTGGTTTCGACATAATAGCCGATGACGCGGCCACGCTTCTTCTCCTCGGCGCGGATCAGATCGATAACCTCCTGCAGCGTCGGCACGCGGTCGCGGCCGTCATGGGCGGTTCCGCGCAGTTCGGGGAGGCGCTCGCGGGCGTGGAGGGTCTTGAGTTCGGCGAGGGTGAAGTCCTCGGTGAACCAGCCGGTGAGCGGCTGGCCGTCGATGGTCTTGGTCGTTCGGCGGCCGGCGAATTGGGGATGAGCGGCGACATCCGTGGTGCCGCCGATCTCGTTCTCGTGACGGGCGACGAGGACGTGGTCCCTGGTCATCACCGCGTCGGATTCGATGAAGTCGGCACCCTCCTCGATCGCCAGCGCATAGGCGGCGAGGGTGTGTTCGGGCCGCTCCCCGCTCGCGCCGCGATGGGCGATGACGAGGGGCTGGCCGAAGGCGGCGGCGAAGGCGAGGGCGGCAATGAGCATGTCAGGCCTCTCGCGCGGCGATGCTACAGAAGTGCGACACCGTCGGCGTCGATGAAGTCGCCGGTGGAGGCGAGGCCGGTGACGCGCACCCGTTTCTCGACCTCGTCCACCGGCACGCGAGGGAGTTCGAGGCGATAGGTGATGCCGTCGTCACCGCGCAGCGCGAAGCCGCCGTCCTTGCGGATGAGGGTGCCGGTACGCTCGATCACAGCTGCACCCAGGTCGGCGCATGGTCGCTCGCCCGCTCCTCGCCCCGCACCCAGCGATCGACGCCGGCGGCCTTGAGGCGGGGCAGGAGCGACGGGCTGAGGAGGAGATGGTCGATGCGGAGGCCGGCGTTGCGGCCCCAGGCGTTCCGCCAGTAATCCCAGAAGGTGTAGATCGTTTCTTGCGCATGGAGGTGGCGGAGGGCGTCGGTCCAGCCCCGAGCGATGACGCGCGCGAAGGCGGCCTGCACCTCCACCCGCATCAGGCCATCGTCGCGCCAGCGTTCGGGGGCGTAGACGTCGGCGTCGGTGGGGATGATGTTGTAGTCGCCGACGAGCGCCACCTCCAACCCGGTGGCGAGGAGGTCGGCGGCGTGCGCCTCGAACCGCTCCAGCCATTTCAGCTTGTAGTCGAACTTGGGGCCGGGCGCGGGGTTGCCGTTTGGCGTGTAGAGGCAGCCGACGAGGATGCCGCCAACCGCCGCCTCGAGGTAGCGGCTCTGGGTCGGATCTGGATCGTCGGGGAGGCCGCGCCGCGTCTCCACCGGCTCGGCGTCGCGGGCGAGGATGGCGACGCCGTTCCAGCGCGGCTGGCCGTGCCAGACGGCACCGTAGCCCGCCTTCTCGATCGCGGCGGCGGGGAACTTGTCCTGCGGGGCCTTCAGTTCCTGAAGGGCGACGACGTCCGGCTCCTCCCGCGCCAGCCAGTCGAGCAGGCGGGGGAGGCGGCCGTTGACGCCGTTCACGTTGTAGGTGGCGATTTTCATTCGCTGCGAGAGTTACGCCGTGACGCACTTTCCGCAAAGCACCCGTTCGTGCTGAGCGTAGTCGAAGCACGGGTTCCAAGCGTCCCACTCGTTCCCCGTCCTTCGACTTCGCTCAGGACGAACGGAGATGAATCCCGCACCGGAACTCACATGTTCGGGTAGTTGGGGCCTCCGCCGCCCTCCGGGACCACCCAGTTGATGTTCTGGGTCGGGTCCTTGATGTCGCAGGTCTTGCAGTGGACGCAGTTCTGCGCGTTGATCTGCAGGCGCGGGTCGCCCTGTTCCGTCCCAACGATCTCGTAGACGCCAGCCGGGCAGTAACGCTGTTCCGGCGCGTCGTAGAGGGCGAGGTTGACGTCGATGGGCACGGCCGCGTCCTTGAGGGTCAGGTGGACCGGCTGATCCTCCTCATGGTTCGTGCTCGACAGGAAGACGGAGGAGAGGCGGTCGAAGCTGATCACGCCGTCCGGCTTCGGATAGGCGATCGGCTTGACCATGTCCTTGCGCCACAGGCTCTTCGAATCGCGGTGGTGCTTGAAGGTGTAGGGCAGGCCGATCTTCAGCATCCGCATCCACATGTCGGTGCCGGCCCAGAGCGTGCCGACGATCGGCCCGAACTTGGCGATGGCGGGTTCGGCGTTGCGGACGAGCTTCAGCTCCTTGGCGATCCAGCTGTCGTTGAGCGTCTCCTGATAAGAGGTCAGCTCATCGGCGGCGCGGCCGGACTGGAGCGCGGCGAACGCGGCCTCGGCGGCGAGCATGCCGGACTTCATCGCGGTGTGGCTGCCCTTGATGCGGGGCACGTTCACGAAGCCGGCCGAGCAGCCGATCAGCGCGCCGCCGGGGAAGGCGAGCTTCGGCACCGACTGCCACCCGCCCTCGTTGATCGCGCGCGCGCCGTACGACACGCGGCGGCCACCCTCCAGGATCGCGCGGATCGCGGGGTGCTGCTTCCAGCGCTGGAACTCCTCGAAGGGGGAGAGATAGGGGTTCTTGTAGCCGAGGCCGACGACGAAGCCCAAGGCAACCTGATTGTTCGCCTGATGATAGAGGAAGCCGCCGCCGACCTCCTCCGTCAGCGGCCAGCCCTGGGTGTGAATGACGCGGCCGGGGACGTGCTTTTTGGGATCGATGTCCCAGAGTTCCTTGATGCCGAGGCCGTAGACCTGCGGCTGACAATCCGCCTCCAGATCGAAGATGCGCTTCAGCTCCTTGGTCAGATGGCCGCGCGCACCCTCCGCAAAGAAGGTGTACTTGGCGTGGAGCTCCATGCCGGGCTGGTAATCGACCTTGTGCTCGCCTTCCCGGCTGACGCCCATGTCGCCGGTGGCGACGCCCTTGACCGACCCGTCGTCGTTGAACAGCACCTCGGCCGCGGCGAAGCCGGGGAAGATTTCGACGCCGAGCTGCTCGGCCTGACCGGCCAGCCAGCGGGTCAGGTTGCCCAGGCTGACGGTGTAGGTGCCCTTGTTGTCCATGAAGGACGGCATGAAGAGATGCGGGAAGTTGATCTGCTTCTTCTCGGTCAGGACCCAGTGCAGGTTCTCGGTGACCGGGACGGTCATCGGGCTGTCGAGATCCTTCCAATTGGGGATCAGCTCGTCGAGGGCGATCGGATCGACGACCGCGCCCGACAGGATATGCGCGCCGATCTCCGACCCCTTTTCGAGGACGCAGACGCCGAGTTCCTGCCCCGTCTCCGCCGCAAGCTGTTTCAGCCGAATCGCCGCCGACAGGCCCGCCGGGCCGCCGCCAACGATGACGACGTCATATTCCATCGATTCGCGTTCGGACATCTTCGACCCTGCCAGCCTTTATGATCGTAAACCAGTTCAGCAATTCAGCATAAATTGCAACGACGGTGCGGGATTAGCCGATTTGTCCGGCTTTCGGAACCCGGTGCCGTTCCACACATTGCCGCAGGAAAGGACGGCAACCCGATGAAGCACGGCATTTTCCGCAAGTACGCCTACGCCTGGCTGACCGTGGCGTTCTTCCTCGTTTCGATAGGGCTGCACTGGCTGTTCGGCTGGTACGCCTTTGTCGATGAGGCACGCGAGCATGGAACGCAGGCGGACGTCGCCGGATATCTCGTCATCATGGGGCGCGACACCTTCGAGAACTGGCAGTCGGAGTTTCTGCAGCTGCTCTGGCAGGTCGTGGGCCTCGCCTATTTCCTCTACATCGGATCGCCCTCCTCGAAGGAGAATGACGATCGGCTTGAGGCGAAGGTCGATGCGCTGATCCGGATCACCGGCGGCGAAGGTGCGGACCGGCTGATCGCCAAGCTGGACGAACATTATCTTCGCACCGGCGGCCACCCGCAGCCGCACGAGCATGACGCCGAGATCGTGCGCGCCGCCGGCACTGGCAGGGTTGCGGCCGGCCAAGGCGGAGGCGCGTGACGCCGGGCGAGCCGGGCGGCGAGGTCTACATCAACCGGATCGCGACGGCGGTTCCGCCTCGGCAGGTACACCGGGCCTATTGCGACTGGGCGGCGGCGCGGATCGAGGATCCGCGTGCGGCGAAGCTCTTCACGCGGATGGCGGGGCGGGCCGGGATCTCGGCGCGGCAGTCGGTGCTGCCGGAGACGAGCTTTGAGGATGGCGGCTTCTACGCAGGCGAAAGCTGGCCCGGCACGGCGGCGCGGATGCGGATCTATGCCGAGCGTGCGCCGGAACTGGCGGTCGAGGCGGTCCAGGGACTCGGCGCGCTGGAGGGGATCACCCATCTGGTGGTGGCAAGCTGCACCGGCTTCGTCGCGCCGGGGGTGGACCAGATCATCGCGGAGCGGCTCGGCCTCGGCGGCAAGGTGCGGCGCGTTCTGATCGGCTTCATGGGTTGCTATGCGGCGGTGCCGGCGATGCGTACGGCGGCGCAGATCGTGGCGGGCGATGCGGCGGCGCGCGTGCTGGTGGTGGCGGTGGAGCTATCGACGCTGCACCTGCAGGACGATCGTGAGGTCGAGCCGCTGCTGGCGCAGATGCTGTTCGCCGATGGCGCGGCGGCCGCGATCGTCTCGGGCGAGGCGGCGGGGCTGGCGGTGGACGGGTTCTTCACCCGCACGCTGCCGGACAGCGCGGGGCTGATCACCTGGACGATCGGCGATCATGGCTTTGTCATGCATTTGTCGGGCGAAGTGCCGAAGCGGATCGAGGCGGCGGCGAGAGACCTGCCGATCGCGGCTGGCGAGGATATCACCTGGGCGGTGCATCCGGGTGGTCGATCGATCCTGGACGCCGTGGAGCAGGCGTTCGGGCTGGAGCCGGAGGCGCTCGCGATATCGCGGGCCGTGCTCGACGCGCATGGCAACATGTCGTCCGCGACGGTGCTGTTCGTGCTGAAGGAGATGATGGTGCAGCCGAAGCCCGGCGTCGCGCTCGCCTTCGGGCCGGGGATGACGGCCGAGGGCTTCCGGTTCCGGCCGGCGTGATGCTCACCGAGCGGCGGATCGCCGAGGAGCAGATGGATGCGGCCGATCTGGACGCCGTGACCTATGCGCGGGTGCTGACCGACCTCGGCCGCGTCAATCGGATCACGCTGGCGGCACGGCCGACACTCGGATTTCTGGGGCGTGCATTGGGTAATCGGACGTCGTTCCGGTTGCTGGATGTCGGCTTCGGCGACGGCGGCATGTTGCGCAGCATTGCACGCTGGGCGGAGCGGCGCGGCATGGCGTGCGAGCTGGTCGGCATCGATCTCAACGCGAAGAGCGCGGCCGTGGCGCAGGCCGCGACCGGCGCGGGCGCGCCGATCCGCTACCTGACCGGCGACTATGCCGATCTTGCGGGTGAGCGGTTCGACTGCGTGATCAGCAGCCTCGTCGCGCATCATATGACGAAGGGGCAGATGGTCGCTTTCCTGCGCTTCATGGAGGCGGAGGCGGTGGCGGGCTGGTTCGTCAACGACGCCCTGCGGCATGGCTTTGCTTACCTCGGCTATCCCTGGCTGGCGCGGATTATGGGCGTCCACCGCATCGTGCGCGAGGACGGGCAGCTGTCGATCGCGCGGAGCTATCGCGCCGCGGAGTGGCTTCCGCTACTGGCAGCGGCCGATGTTCCCCAGGCGCGCGTGTTCTGCGCCTTTCCCTTCCGGCTGTGCGTCGAACGGCTCCGCTGATCGTCGGCGCGGGCCCGGCGGGGTGCGCCGCCGCGATCACGCTCGCGCATGACGGTGTGCAGCCGCTGGTGCTGGAGCGGACGCGTGCCGACGCGGACGCGCTCTGCGGCGGGTTCCTGAGCTGGCGGACGCTGGCGCAGCTGGATGCACTCGGCGTGGAAGTGGCCGGTGCGCCGGTGACACGGTTGCGAGTGATCGCGGGGGGCCGGGTGACCGAGGCCGAACTTGGTACGCCCGCTCTGGGATTGTCGCGCCGCGCACTGGACGCGGCCCTACGCCGAAGAGCGGAGACGATCGGGGTGGGTATCGAGCGGGGCGCAGTCGTCCGAGCCATCGAAGAACGGCACGTCAGGCTGGCGGACGGACGCGTGATGGCACCAGAGGCTCTGTTCCTCGCCACCGGCAAGCACGACATACGCGGCGCGGCGCGGCCCTTGGCCCATGGTGATGCGGCGATCGGATTGAGGCTGCGCAGGGCAACCACCTCCGCTCTGGAGGGTGTGATCGAGCTTCACCTGTTCCGCCAAGGCTATGCCGGGGTCGTGCTGCAGGAAGACGGGGCTGCGAACATCTGCATGGCGGTGCGCAAGTCACGACTGGATGCGGCAGGGGGCGATCCGATGAAGCTGCTGCACGAGGTCGCCGCCGAAGCGCCACGCCTGGGCGAGCGGATCGGGCAGATCGACGGGATGGTGCAGGCTGTCGCCAACGTTCCCTATGGCTGGAGGGCGAGGCGAGGCGAACGGGGCATGTACCGGCTGGGCGATCAGGCAGGCGTCATCCCCTCGCTGGCAGGGGAGGGCATTTCGATCGCGCTGGCGAGCGGGATGCATGCGGCGCGCGCCTGGCTGGATGGGAGCGACGGTGCCGCCTTTCAGCCGGGCTTCGCGCGGCGCCTCCGGCGGCCGATCGGCGGCGCGTCAGCCCTTTGGCATGTCGCGGAGCGGCCGGGGGCAGCGGCACTGATGACCCGCATCCTCGCCGCCGCACCCTGGGCGGCGCGGGCGATGATGGCAGCGACGCGCATCGGTTGAAGCCGGCCGCGCGTCCGCCCATATCCGGTCCATGACCAGCAAGATCGACAACGCCGCCGCCCTTTCCGACGCCGAATGGCGCGAGAAGCTTTCGCCCGAGCAGTACCAGATCCTGCGTCAGGCGGGCACCGAGCGGGCGTTCACCGGCAAGTACTGGAACAACCACGACACCGGCGAATATCTCTGCGCAGCATGCGGCGAGAAGCTGTTCGAGAGCGGCACCAAGTACGATTCGGGCAGCGGTTGGCCGAGCTTCACCCAGCCGGTTGAGGATGGCGCGGTGGAGGAGCATCGCGACGTCAGCCACGGCATGGTGCGGACAGAGGTGACCTGCGCCAATTGCGGCAGCCATCTGGGCCATGTGTTTCCGGACGGGCCGGGGCCGGAGGGGCTGCGGTACTGCATCAATTCGGCGTCGCTGGATTTCAAGGCGGAGTAGGCGCTCCTCCTACGTCTGTTGGGTGTTCCGCGGCAGGCTTGCTGAGTTCACGCGGAGGCGCGGATAGAAAGGTGATTCCGCCTCTGGCGCTTAAAATTCTCCTCCGCGCCTCGGCGTGAACAGAAGCTCGGTCGACCGGAAGGGTGGGCTCTGGCGGGTAGCCGCATATCCAAGCTCATCCGCGGTCTCGCCCGCTTGTGACACCCCGGCTTTCCGCGTAATCGCGGGCGGACGATGCCCGCTTCCTCGACATCCAAACCGAAGGCACGCGGGCGCATCTGGCAGGTCATGCGCTGGGTTCTTCTTGCCATCGTCGCGGGGTTCACCGCGCTGGTCGTCGCCGTCCTGATCGCGCTTGCGGCGCTGCCCGGCTATGACGAGCTGAAATCCTCCCCCAACGGGCAGATGATCCGCGTTCATTCGAGCGACGGGACGGTGATCGTGTCGCTGGGGCCGAGCTACGGCCAGTGGATCCCGTATTCGAAGATCCCGGCGTTCGATGAAGGACGCGATCGTCTCGGTCGAGGATCGGCGATACTACATGCATCCGGGTGTCGATCCGATCGGCATCGCGCGGTCGCTGGTTGTCCGGGTCGAGCGCGGGCGCTGGGCGCAGGGCGCGTCGACGATCACGCAGCAGCTGGCGCGCAACATCTTCCTGACCAACAGCCGCACCTTCGCGCGCAAGTTCCGCGAGATCATCCTGGCGCTAGCCCTGGAGCGGAAGTTCTCCAAGGACGAGTTGCTCGAACTCTACCTCAATCGCGTCTATTTCGGCGGCGGGGCCTATGGCATCGACGCGGCGAGCCGCAAGTTCTTCGGTCATGCCGGCGACACGATGTCGACGGCCGAGGCGGCGGTGATCGCGGGGCTGGTAAAGGCGCCGTCCAACTACTCCCCCACCGCCGATGCCGACGCGGCGCGCGACCGCGCCAAGGTGGTGCTGGAAACGATGGTGGATGCCGGGCGCCTGACGCCCGAGCAAGCGAAGCGTGCCGACCCCGACAATGTCGATTTCGCCGCCGAGCCGCGTCAGAACAGCGTCCGCTACTTCACCGACTGGGCGCTGGCGCAGCTCGACACGCTGATCGATGAAACGGCCGAGCCGATAGACGTCTTCACCACGCTCGACCGGTTCGATGCAGAAGGCGGCGGACGCGGCGATCCGCGCCGACACGCCGCCCAATGCACAGGGCGCGCTGGTGGCGATGGATAATGACGGCGCGGTGCGCGCGATGGTTGGCGGCAAGGACTATGTCTCCTCGCTCTACAATCGGGCGACGCAGGCGGTGCGCCAGCCGGGATCGGCCTTCAAGCTGTTCGTCTATCTTTCCGCGATCGAGAACGGCACGACGCCGGACAGCGTGGTGGTCGACGAGCCGGTGACGATCGGCAGCTGGAGCCCGCGGAATGACTCCGGCCGCTTCTCCGGATCGATCACGCTGCGCACCGCCTTCGCCTATTCGATCAACACCATCGCGGCGAAGATCGGGCAGCAGGTGGGGACGCAGACGATCGCCGACATGGCGCGGCGGCTGGGCATCACCACGCCGGTGAACACGCATCCGTCGATGGTGCTCGGCACGTCCGACGTACGGCTGATCGACATGACGCGGGCCTTTGCCACCGTCTCCAACAAGGGCGTGGCGGCGATTCCCTATGCGATCACCAGGGTGACGACCGCGAACGGCCGGACCCTCTACGAACATCAGCCCGATCTCACCCGCGTGGTCATAGCACCACAGGTGGCGGCGGAGATGACCGACCTCCTCCAGACCGCCGTTGCCGTCGGCACCGGCCGCGCCGCGCAGATCGGCCGGCCGGTGGCAGGCAAGACCGGTACGACCAGCAGCAACAAGGACGGCTGGTTCATGGGCTTTTCCAGTGGCCTCACCACCGGCGTGTGGATGGGCCGCGACGATGCGCGCGCGCTGCCCGGTCTGGCAGGCGGGCGGGCACCGGCGCAGGCCTGGCGCGACTTCATGAAGGTGGCGGTGGACAAGCGGCCGGTGGAACAGTTCGAAACCGGCCTCACCATGCCCGACTGGCAGGAAGAGCCGGACAACGAGGCGTATTACGAGCAGCCGGTGGACGAGTACGGCAATCCGGTCGCCGCACCCGACGCGCCGCCGGCGGATGAGGGCGATCCGCAGGCGGCACCGCCGCAGCTGGACCAGCAATGGCTGGATTCGGTGCTGGGTGGGAACGGGAAGCCGGGCGGGAACTGATTTTCCGCGAGGGTCATGCCAGCGTAGGCTGGCATCGGTTCGGAGCTTGGCGCTTCCGATCGGAGCGACCCCAGCCTTCGCTGGGGTGACGGTCTTAGCTTGGAGAAGTTATCACCCCACCCGGTGCAGCGCCGCGCCGTTCGCGCGTAGCCAGGCGCGCTCCGCCTTGGGCTCCCGCCCCAGCAGCCTAAGCGCCGCCGCATGAAACGACGGGCTGTGGTCCATGTGGAGGCGGTGGGCGACCTCGTGTGCGACGACCGACTCCAGCACCGCTGGTGGGGCCATGATAAGGCGCCAGCTGTAGCGGATGTCTCCAGAGCCGGCGCAGCTGCCCCAGCGTGACTTCGGATCGCCGATCGAGACGCGGCCGATCGACACACCAGCCTGCACCGCCATCTTACGGGTGAGCGCATCGAAACGGGCGAGCGACTCGGCACGGAGCCAGCGGATGATGCGGGGGGCGAGCGACTCGGGTGGACCGCCGACGAAGAGCACGTCGCCCTCCACCCGCACGCGGCGACCGTGGTCGGGCGACCAGCGGATGGTGAGGTCACGGCCTTCGAACGGGAGGGTCGCGCCGTCGCCCAGCGGTGCGGCGACCCGGACCTTCGCCAAAGCCGCCTCTATCCAGCCGCGCTTCTCCTCCGCCCAGGCGAGTGCGGGGCGGAGGGCGGCGCGGGGTGGAAGGGTAAGGCGCACCGTGCCGTCGCGCGGATCGACCACCAGCCGCATCGTCCGCGCGCGGGCATGACGGCGCACCGTCAGCGGCCGGGTGAGCGCGCCGCCGGTGAAGAGGAGGTCAGAGCTCGCCTTCGATGACATGGTCTTCAAAATCGCCAACATCGTCCTCCGACACCGTCCAGCCCTTTACCGAGGCCTTGGCGCGGTGGATCGCCTCGCGATCGCCGGAGATGAGGTGGTGCCAGTCGGGGAGCGGCTTGCCCGCTTCGACCAGGCGATAGGCGCAGCTGGACGGCAGCCAGTCGATGTTGCGCAGCTTCGAGGGCGTGAGGCGCACGCATTCGGGCACGAAGGCGTGGCGGTTGCGATAGCTGCTGCACTGGGCGGTGCGGCGATCGAGCAGGCGGCAGGCGATGTTGGTGGGGAAGACCTCGCCCGTCTCCTCATCCTCCAGCTTGTGCAGGCAGCATTTGCCGCAGCCGTCGCAGAGCGACTCCCATTCCTCGCGGGAGAGCTGGTCGAGGCGCTTTTCCTCCCAGAAGCGGCCGGTTAGCGCACCCATTGGTCCAGCACCTTGGCGACATCGGCGGGCTTCAGATCCTGCGGCACCAGCGCGATCGGCTTTCCGTCCGGGCCGAAGAGCATCGCGGCGCTGCTGTGATCCATCAGGTATCCGGTGGCGCCCTCCTGAGTCACCTTCTTGTAGAAGACGGCGTATTCCTTGGCGACGGCGGCGATCTGCTGCGGCGTGCCAGTGAGGCCGATCAGGCGCGGGTGGAATGCGGCAACGTACTGCTTCATCACGGCGGGCGTATCGCGCTCCGGATCGACGGTGACGAACACCGGCTGAACCTCGGCGGCGCGATCGGGCGCGCTCTTCTCGAAGGCGGCGAGGCCCTGGCTCAGCGTCTGGAGGCCGAGCGGGCAGACGTCCGGGCAGAAGGTGTAACCGAAGTAGATGAGGACGTAGCGGCCGGCGAACGCCTTCTGCGTGACGGTGCGCCCGTCCTGATCGGTAAGCGTGAAGGGACCGCCCAGTCTGGCCCCAGCGAGCGGAGCCTCGGCGGCCGTATTGGCCTGCTGACCGCAGGATGCCAGCGCGAGCGTCGCGGCGAACGCCAAGGTCTTGAAAAGGAGAGCTGCATTCATGGCGGAGCCAGCCATGCTCTGCTAATCCGGCCGGCGCAAGGAATGGAGGGCGATGTGGCATCGAAGCGTTGGGGGAAGGCGGCATCGGTCGCGGCGGTGGTGGCGGGCCTCGGTCTGGCGATCCCAGCGACGGCACAGTTCTCCCCCTCCTACAACTTCCTGAAGGCGGTGAAGGACGCGGACGGCGCGAAGGCCATGGAGTTGCTGGGAAGCGGCGGATCGGTCATCAACACCCGCGACCTGAACACCGGCGAGAGCGCGCTGCACCTGGTCACCAAGCGCCGGGACAATACCTGGCTCGGCTTCCTGCTCGGCAAGGGTGCCAATCCGAATGCCAAGGACAAGACGGGCAACACGCCGATGCTGCTCGCCGCGACGGTCGGCTGGGCGGAGGGCATCCAGACCCTGCTGTCGGTTGGCGGACAGCCGAATCTCGGCAACGGATCGGGCGAGACGCCGCTGATCCGCGCGGTGCAGAACCGCGATCTGGCGAGCGTGCGCGTGCTGGTGGCAGGCGGTGCCGATCCCAACCAGGCCGATACCGGCGCGGGCATGTCGGCGCGCGCCTATGCCGAGCGTGACGGCCGGTCGCAGGCGATCATCAAGGAACTGGATGCCGCCAAGCCGAAGAAGGCAACCAGTATAGGGCCGGTGCTGAAGTAACCGGCTGCGATCAGTCCAGCCCCTCAAGGCTGGGATCGAGCGCGCCGAGCACCCGGCGGGCGGCGCGGCGGGCGAAGCGGAGCGTTTCAGCCTTGCGGCGCGGCGCGGCAAGCGGGGTCTTTGCGGCCTCTCGCACGATTTCCGCGTCATAGCGATCGGCGACGATCAGGCCAGCGATGTCGGGCGCGAAGTCTGTGCCATGGAGCGGGCTGGCGTCGAAGCCGGTCGGAACCGCCCAGTAGAAGCGGTCGCAATAATCGAGATAGTCCCGCCATTTGCGGTCGCCGAGCAGATCGCCGCGCGCCACCTTGATCTCGACGATGGTGATGCAGCCGTCCGGGCCGATCGCCATGATGTCCGCGCGGCGGTTATTGCCAAGCGGCACCTCACAGATCGCCATCCAATCGTGACGGAAGAACAGGCGGGTGACCCCGCGAGCGACCGCCAGCGCGCCGGCGGGGGCGTCGTCAAAGCAGGGCTGGATGGAGGCGGAGGCCATGAGGCAGCTTAGAACAAGCGGGGAACAAGGCCAAGGGTATGCTTAGAAAGAGACCGCTCATCCGTTCGCGCTGAGCTTGTCGAAGCGCTAGCGCGACGGTGGCGCTGGCCCTTCGACAAGCTCAGGGCGAACGGGGGTGGGAAGTGGTCGCTCGGACCTCAGCGGTAGAAGATATGCGCGCCGATCTGAGCCACGCGCTTGGCGCCGGGCCAGCTGGGGCGGACGCGGGCGGCGTGGAAGTAGAGCGAGTCGGACGCCTCCGACTGCCATTCGCCATCCATGGCGATGCGGGCGATGGCGACGGCCTTCTTCCAGGCGGCGCTGGACTGCGGCGGCGTATTGTAGCGGCCGGCGCGAACAAAGCCGAACTGGCTAGGCTGGGTGATGACGGAGCAGATCCCGGCGGGGAACTTGCCCGACTTGCTGCGATTGATGACCACCTCGGCCACGGCGAGCTGGCCTTCGAGCGACTCGCTCTTCGCCTCGTAGTAGATGGTAGAGGCGAGGCACGCCTCGTCTCGGTCGTCCGCCTCATGATCGGCGCGCTGCTCGACCAGGCCGGCGAGGGTCGCGGCCTTAACCGTCGGCATTTCGCCAATCGCGGGGTCCCCGGCAACTGCGGGAACTTCCAAGGGAACCTGGTCGTTATTGGCGGAGAAGTCGGTCGAAACCGAAGGGCTGGTCAGAACCGCGGGGACGAAATTGCCCGCAACCGAAGGTGCTGAAACAGTGCCCAGCCCGAGCACGCAGAAGCTGGCGACCGCGAAAAGCGCGGCGCGAAGGTCTAGCGACATTCACATACTTATCTATGCGGTGGGTCGATCAAACCAAAGGGACGCCATACCCCGCCCCCGATCTTCCCCCCGACTGCGGTGACCGTCCCGTGCCATGAAACACGATCGGCCCTGCGCCTTGGTATCAGATTTGCCATCTGCCGCCGTGCTGCGGTGCGTCAACCGATGCCGGTTATTTCAGCGGCGAACCGTTCGCCGTCCGGGATATCCAGTTCAACCACCCAGAGATCGGGGTCCGCCCGGCGGCGGCGCACGAGGTACGCGTCGGGAGAGTCGGCGGAGCCGACTCGTTGCCAGGCGTAGGTTCCGTCGTTCCCCAGCAGCCGTTCGAGCAAGGCGCGGTGAACGCCACGGTCCACCCAGGCAATCAGCACGGCACCGGCCTGTTCGTCGCCCTTGGCGAGCACCGTCGCGCCACCGCCTTCGACCTGCGCCTTGCGGATGATCGCGGAGACGAGGACGCGCGCGGTTAGCCGTGCCGTCACGCCTGGGCGTAGCCCTTCAGACCGGCGAGCGGGATCTTGGAGCGCATGAAGGTGCCGGTGCCGCGCGCCACCTCTTCCCCATGCGCATCGACCAGCCGCGCCTCCGCGACAAAGACGCGGCGGCGGCCGCTGATCCACTTGCCCTCCGCGACGACGGGACCGGCGGTGAGCGGGCTGGTGAGCAGGAGGTTGAACGCGGTGGTCAGGAGGAAGCGGTCGGTGACGAGGCTGTTTGCCGCGTAGAAGGCCGCATCATCGAGCATCTTGAAGTAGCTGGTGCCATGCGCCGCGCCGGCCGCATGGTAGTGCCGTTCGTCGATGGTGAAACGGATACGCGCGTGTCCTTCCTCAGGGATGTCCAGCGTCGATTCGAACAGATTGTTGACCGGCGCCGCGCGGTAGAGGCGTTCGAGGGCGCGGAAATGCGCGTCGGCGCCGGTCTCCGGCGAGCCGCTCAAGGCGTCAGGCCACGTTGCGGGCTTCGCCGCCGGCGAGCAGCGCATAGAGCGCATCCTGGCTGACCGCCCCGCGAAGCTTTGCGACGAAGGCGCGGTCACGCAGCCGGCGGCTGACCCGGGCCAGCGCCTTCAGATGCTCCACCCCGTTTTCGGGCGGGGAGAGCAGGAGGAAGACGAGATCCACCGGCATCGAGTCGATCGCCTGGAAATCGATCGGCTGCGCCAGCCGGGCGAACAGCGCGCGGACCTTGGGCAGCCCCTCGATCTTGCCGTGCGGGATCGCGACGCCCGCGCCGAAACCGGTCGAGCCCAGACGCTCACGATCGACCAGCCGGTCAATCACGAGTTTCTGGTCGACGCCGATGATCTGTTCCGCCGAATTGGCGAGGTGCTGGAACAAGGTCTTCTTGTTCGGCACGGCCAGTTCGGCGAGCACAGCGCCCGGCGCGAGAATGTCGCTGAAATCTTCCATCAAGACCGGTCTGGGGAGAAACCTACGCGCGCGCCGGTTCGACCCACCCGATCGTCCCGTCGTTGCGGCGATATACCATATTGAACGCTCCTGTCCCGCTATTCCGGAACATCAGCGCATTGGTATGGCGCAGGTCGAGCATCATCACCGCGTCCGACACGCTCGCATCGGGGATATCGACGCGCGTTTCGGCGATGATCAGGGGATTGTCGGCAGTCTCGACCTCCGCCTCCTCAGCAGGAGCGCCGAAGACGGTGTAGCCCGCATTCTCATCGATCGCGCCCGCTGGGGTCGCGGCCTTGTCCTTCAGCCGGCGCATGTAGCGGCGCAGCTGAGTCTCGATGCGGTCGGCCGCGCGGTCGAAGGCGGGATGCGCGACCTGATCCTGGCCATGCGCCTTCAGGATGACGCCCTGCATGACATGGGCCACGATGTCGCAGTTGAATCCGTTCTGGTGAGGGCCGCTGCCGAAGGTGACCGTCGCGGCGATCGCGCGCGAGAAGTACTTGTCGGCGATGGCGTTCAGGCGATCTTCAACATGCGCGCGGAGCGCATCGCCGGTGTCGACCTGATGACCAGAGACACGGATTTCCATTTTTGTTCTCCTTGCCAGAAGGCGGGCGGCCCTAAGCCGCTCGACCGTAACGCGTCAACCGGCCGCCGGCACGGGCCAGAGCGGATCGGTCAACAAGGATACAAACGCAGCATGCGCGGCGAGTTCCGCCGCGGACGCATGATGAGGGCGCGGCGCCCGGTAGGGCCGGGCGCGCGGGGCCAAGCTGATGGTGGTGAGCGGGTCCGCACTGGCGCTCGCGGCAAGCGAGAGGCCGATCTGCCGCCCGCCGGTGAGTTCGACATAGACCTGGGCGAGCAGCTGCGCGTCGAGCAGCGCGCCGTGCTTCACGCGGTGCGAGCGGTCGATGCCATAACGGCTGCAGAGCGCATCGAGGCTGTGCTTGGCACCGGGATGGCGGCTGCGCGCGATGGCGACGGTATCCACCATGCGGAACATCGACACCGGGGGATGGCCGCAGACCTCCAGCTCGAAATTGAGGAAGCCGAAGTCGAAGCTGGCGTTATGGGCGACGAGCGGGCAGTCGCCGATGAACTCCAGAAGCTCCAGAGCGTGCTCGCGGAAGCAGTTTTTGTCGGAGAGGAAGATGGCGGAGAGGCCGTGTATCGCCTCCGCCTCCGCCGGCATCGCGCGTTCGGGATTGAAATAGGCGTGGAAGGTGCGCCCGGTCTCGACCTTGTTGACCAGCTCGACACAGCCGATCTCGACCATGCGGTCGCCCGTCGCGGGGTTCAGGCCGGTGGTTTCGGTGTCGAAGACGATCTCGCGCATCGGCGGCAGTATCGGACGCCATGCGCCGAGAGGCAAGCGACCAGCCGCCGGACGGCCAGCGCGGTGCGGTGACGCGAGACGCCGGTTTCGATGACGAAGTCGGCGCGGCGGCGCTTCTCCCGATCGGGAACCTGGCGGCGGAGGATGTGGGCGAGCTTGGCGGCGGTCATACCCGGCCGGGCGAGCACGCGGCGACGCTGCATCCAGGCGGGGGCGGAGACCACGAGCGTGGCGTTCGATGGCGGTGCGCCGGCGCGTCTCGAACAGCAGGGGTATGTCGAGGACGACGATCGCGCGGGCATTGTGCCGCCTGAGGAAGCTCTCCCGCATCTCGCCGACGGCGGGGTGGATCAGCCGTTCGAGAACGTGCAGCCGGGCCTTGTCGCCGAAGACGGCCTGTCCGAGCTTCTGGCGATCGACGCCGCTTTCTCCTGTGGTGCCGGGGAACGCCGCTTCGATGGCAGAAACGAGCCGTCCGCCCGGCCCCTGAAGCATGTGGACGGCGGCGTCCGCATCGAAGACGGGCACGCCGAGCCGGCGGAACATGGCGGAGACCGTCGACTTGCCCATGCCGATCGAGCCGGTCAGCCCAAGGACGATGGTCATAGAATGGGCGTCATGCGGCGGTCAGCAGGGCGCGCAGCTCCTCGTCATGCTCGCGCGGGGCGCGGTGACCGAAGAACAGCTGGAAGGCGGCGGCCGCCTGACCGATCAGCATGGAGAGGCCGTCCACGGTCTTGAGCCCGCGCCGGCGTGCTTCGGCAAGCAGGGGCGTTTCGAGCGGCGAATAGACGATGTCGTAGACGATCGATCCGGGAGCGAAATGGGAGAAGTCGACGCGGAGTGGATCATGCCCGCTCATGCCCAAGGTCGTGGCGTTGATCACGAGATCGAGGATGCCGATCCGATCGTCGAACGCAAAGTCGATCGGCGCGGCGAAGTCGGCGAGCGCCGCCGCATGATGCTCCCCGGCGAAACCCTGCAGGAACTTCTCGGCCTGTGCCTTTTCGCGGCCGATCACCACCAGGGTGAAGCCTTGCGCTACAAGCCCATGTGCGATCGCCCGCGCCGCGCCGCCCGTGCCGAACAGCCGCGCGATGCGGAAGAGGTGCGTCTTGGCCAGTTCACCCCGCAAAGGCTCCAGGAAGCCGTCGCAATCGGTGTTGTGACCGACAAGGCTGTCCCCGTCGCGGACGACCGTGTTCACCGCGCCGATGGTGCGGGCGAGCGGATCGAGGCGGTCGACATAGGGAATCACCGCCTGCTTATGCGGGACGGTGACGTTGCAGCCGCGCCATTCATTGTCAGGCGTACGGCGCGCGAAGAAGCTGTGCAGCCCCTCCTCCCGCACCCGCGTCCGCGTGTAATCACCGGCGATCCCAAGCTTTTCGAGCCAGAAGCGGTGGATCAGCGGCGATTGCGAATGGGCGATCGGATCGCCGATCACCTCGGCATGCATCTCGGACATGTGGCGCTTCTATCAGAAGCTCAGGCGGGAAGCACAGAGCGCTGCCGCAGATAGTCGAGGAGCGGCAGGAGCGGCAGACCGAGGATGGCGAAATGACTGCCGGTCACGCGCGCGAACAGTTGCGCGCCGAGCCCTTCGTAGCGGTACGCGCCGACGCAGCCGCCGATCGCAGGCCATTCGATATCGACATAACTTTCGAGGAAGGTGTCGGTGAAGTCGCGCATGGTGAGGCTGGCGGTCTCGACCTGGCGCCAGATCGGGCGGCCGCTCTCGCAAATCACGGCGGCGCTGATCAGGCGATGCGTCCGCCCACGCAGCCGGCTGAGCTGCCCCGCCGCATCCTCACGCGAAACCGGCTTGTCGAAGACGCCATCGTCCGCCGCCAGCACCTGATCGCAGCCAAGGACGAGCGCGCCGGGTAGGCGGAGCGAGAGGCGGGTGGCCTTGAGTTCGGCGAGCGCATCTGCGGTGCCGCGCGCGTCCACGCCATCCGCCCGCAACGCCGCCTTCGCCGTATCCTCATCGACGCCGGGCGACATCGCCTCATGCGGCACGCCGGCGGCGGCGAGCATCGCCCGCCGGGCGGACGATTGCGAGGCGAGGACGAGCGTGGTCATCGCTCGCCGTTCTCCGCATTGCGTCGCTCATCGCACAGCTTGATGATCGAGGCGGCGGTCTCTTCGATCGAGCGGCGGGTGACATCGATTACCGGCCAGCCCTGATCGGCGAAAATCCGCCGGGCGAAGGCGAGCTCGGCGGCGACGCGATCGTCATCGACATAGGCGGTGTCGGGGCGCTGATTGAGAGAAAGCAACCGGTTGCGGCGGATCTGGATCAGCCGGTCGGGGCTGGTGGTGAGGCCAACGACAAGCGGGCGCTTGAGTTGGTAGAGCAGTTCCGGCGGCGGCAATTCGGGCACCAGCGGGATGTTGGCGGTGCGGAAGCCGCGATTGGCGAGGTAGATCGACGTCGGGGTCTTCGACGTGCGCGAAACGCCGGCGAGGACGATGTCGGCATCCTCCCAGCCTTCGACATTGGCGCCGTCGTCATGGGCGATGGTGAAGTGGATGGCCTCGACGCGGTCGAAATAGGCCTCGTCCAGCATATGCTGCCGTCCGACGCTCGCCTTTGCCTGACGGCCGAGCACGGCGGAGACCGCGTCCACCACCGGATCGAGCACGGAAATGACGCGCAAGCCGAGCGAGTGGCTCTTCGCCTCCAGCTTCGCCCGCATTTCCGGATCGGCGACGGTGTAGAGGACGAGGCCAGGCCGGGTCGCGATCTCGGTGGCGACGCGGTTCAGATGGCCGTCGGAACGAACCAGCGGCCAGAAATGTTTGATGATCTCCACGCCCTCGAACTGCGAAAGCACCGCCTTGGCGATGTTCTCCAGCGTTTCCCCGGTGGAATCGGAGAGGAGGTGGAGGTGCAGGCGGTCTGTGGTTTCGGTCACCGGCGGACAACCCTGTGGAAAAGCATGGGTCGATCGCTAGCCGAGCGAGGTGGATCGGCCAAGCAGGCGTTTCGATCCCCGCCGAACGATCGCAATCCCGGCCTTCATCCACAGCCTCCACGCGTTCTCCACAGCCTGTGGACAATGGGGAGGGATGTTGCGACTCATGACACCAGCGTGACTTAGCCCACGTCAAGCTGTTGGCAGATCGCCGTGGGGCCAATAAACCCCGACTCATACCCGCCCTACTATCTTCTCCTACCTCAAGATTCTTACTTTAAGGATAGATATGAGCCTGGCCCCGGCCCGTCCGATTTCAACGGACAAGCCCTTGCTGAACGTCTTGCGGGGCCATGTCGCGGATCGTCCGCCGGTCTGGCTGATGCGTCAGGCCGGGCGCTATCTTCCCGAGTATCGCGCGCTCCGGGCCGAGAAGGGCGGCTTCCTCGAACTGGTGCACGACAGCGAGGCTGCGGCCGATGTGACCCTGCAGCCGATCCGCCGCTTCGGCTTCGACGGCGCGATCCTGTTCTCGGACATTCTCGTCATCCCCCATGCGCTCGGCCAGGATCTCTGGTTCGAGGCAGGGGAAGGCCCACGTCTGGCTCCGCGTCTGGTCGATTTCGCGCTGGACGGGCTGATCCCGGCGCGCGAGCGGCTCGACGATGTCTACCAGACAGTGCGTCTGGTCGCGGCCGCCTTGCCGCCTGAGACGACGTTCCTCGGCTTTGCCGGCAGCCCCTGGACGGTGGCGACCTACATGATCGCCGGCCAGGGCAGCCGCGAGCAGGCGGAGGCACGACGCTATGCCTATCGCGATCCGATCGCCTTCCAAGCGATCATCGACGCCATCTCCGATCTCACCCTCGAATATCTGTGCCGCCAGATCGAGGCGGGGGTCGAGGCGGTGCAGCTGTTCGACAGCTGGTCTGGCAGTCTTTCGCCTGAGCAGTTCGAGAGCTGGGTGATCGCCCCCAACGCCAAGCTGGTAGCGCGGCTGAGAGCGGCGCATCCGCAGGTTCCGGTCATCGGCTTCCCCAAGGGGGCGGGGGGCAAGCTGCCTGCCTATGCGCGCGAGGTGCGGCCGGATGCGATCGGGCTGGACGAGACGGTCGATCCCGCCTGGGCCCATGCCAGCATTCCCGAAAACCTGCCGGTGCAGGGCAATCTCGACCCGCTCGCCCTCATCACCGGTGGCGAGGCGCTTGAAAGAGCGGTGGCGCGCGTTCTATCCAGTTTCCCAGGACGACCGCACGTCTTCAACCTGGGGCATGGCATCTTGCCGGACACACCGATCGCCCATGTCGAACAGCTGCTGGAGCTGGTCCGGCGGTGACTCTTTCCGATCTGGGAGGCTATCTCAGCTTGACCTATGCCTGGATCAAGGCCGGCCACGTCATCTTCGTGATCTTCTGGATCGCTGGGCTGTTCCTGCTGCCGCGCTACTACGTCTACCATCAGGAATCCGCGCCAGGATCGGCCGAGGAGAAACGCTGGATCGACCGGGAGGCGAAGCTCCGCCGGATCATCATCACGCCCGCGATGACGATGGTCTGGGTGCTGGGGCTGGCACTCGTCTGGATCACGGGAGCCTGGGCACAGCACTGGTTCCAGGCGAAATTCCTGCTGGTGTTCCTGCTGTCCGGCTATCACGGATGGATGGTCGGGTACGGCAAGAAGCTGGCGGCGGGCGAGCGGCCGGTCAGCGGCAAGGCGCTGCGCATCATGAACGAGGTTCCGGGCATCGCGACGGCGCTGATCGTGGTACTGGTGATCGTGCGCCCGTTCTAAACGAAGCGGCGTTCAGTTTGCAGACAGGCCGGGCCGGCTCTCCTGCCGAGATCAAGACGAGAGGTTTGACCATGAAGCTTCCGATTGCCGCCACGATGATCATCGCAGGTACGCTCGCGGCGTCCGCCGCCCAGGCCGAGACCACGACCGCCGAGTTCGACGTGAAGTGCGCAATGATCCTGAATGCCTCGAGCAAGCAGCCGACCGCCGAGCAGAGCGAGAGCGTCAAGGCCGGCCTGCTCTATTACGTCGGTCGGATCGACTCGCGGACGCCGGTGATCGACATGGGCAAGGAAGCGCAGCGCTTGGCGCCGTCGCTCGAGGACTCGAAGGCTGCGGCCGCGCATGGGGCCAAGTGCATGCAACTGTTCGGCACTCGCATGGCCGCCCTTACGCCAAAGCAGCCTGCCAAGGGCGCTGCGCCCGCCGCGAAGCCAGCCCCCAAGAAGAAGGTCGAGGGACGCTAACGGCCCCGCCGTCCTGACGGGCCTTGAATCGGCCCGGCGCGATCCTCAGATCGAGCCTGCCGAGCCGCTTGACTCGGCCGCACCCCTTGCCTACCCGGCCAGAGACCGCCTGCCGTTCGTGCAGCGCCATCCAGAATCCATCGCCACTTTCAACCTCTCGGCGCGCAGATTCCGTTTCCCCACAGGACCGACCCCTCGATGCATCTCAAAGACCTGAAGAAGAAGACTCCCGCCGAACTGGTCACCATGGCCGAGGAGCTGGGTGTCGAGAGCGCATCGACCCTGCGCAAGCAGGACCTGATGTTCGCCATTCTGAAGGCACAGGCCGAGAACGGCGAAGAGATCATGGGCGAGGGCACGATCGAGGTGCTGCCCGACGGCTTCGGCTTCCTGCGCAGCCCGCAGGCGAACTATCTGGCGGGTCCCGACGACATATACATTTCGCCCAATCAGGTACGGAAATTCGGCCTGCGTACGGGCGACACGGTCGAGGGCGAGATCCGCGCGCCGAAGGATGGCGAGCGTTACTTCGCGTTGACGCGCCTTACCTCGGTCAACTTCGATGATCCGTCGGCGGTGCGCCATCGCGTCAACTTCGACAATCTGACGCCGCTTTATCCGGAGAGCAAGCTGACGCTCGACAGCCTGGACCCGACGGTCAAGGACAAGTCGGCACGGGTGATCGACATCGTCAGCCCGCAGGGCAAGGGCCAGCGCACACTGATCGTCGCGCCGCCGCGTGTCGGCAAGACGGTGATGCTGCAGAACATCGCCAAGGCGATCACCGACAATCACCCCGAAGTCTTCCTGATCGTGCTGCTGATCGACGAGCGGCCGGAGGAAGTCACCGACATGCAGCGCTCGGTGAAGGGCGAGGTCGTTTCCTCGACCTTCGACGAGCCGGCGACGCGCCACGTTCAGGTCGCCGAGATGGTGATCGAAAAAGCCAAGCGCCTGGTCGAGCACAAGAAGGATGTGGTCATCCTGCTCGACTCGATCACCCGCCTTGGCCGCGCCTACAACACCGTCGTGCCGTCGTCCGGCAAGGTGCTGACCGGCGGTGTCGACGCCAATGCGCTGCAGCGGCCAAAGCGTTTCTTCGGTGCCGCCCGCAACATCGAAGAGGGCGGTTCGCTCTCGATCATCGCGACCGCGCTGATCGACACCGGCAGCCGCATGGACGAGGTCATCTTCGAAGAGTTCAAGGGCACGGGTAACTCGGAGATCGTGCTCGATCGCAAGGTGGCGGACAAGCGCATCTTCCCGGCGCTGGATGTCGGCAAGTCCGGCACCCGCAAGGAGGAGCTGCTGGTCGACAAGGGCAAGCTCACCAAGATGTGGGTGCTGCGCCGCATCCTCATGCAGATGGGCACCATCGACGCGATGGAGTTCCTGCTCGACAAGATGAAGAATTCGAAGACCAACGACGACTTCTTCGATTCGATGAACCAGTAAGGTCCAAGCGGGCTTCCGCCTGCACGCGCAACGCTGCTACCAGCCTCGGCTTGGTTTGCCGGGTTCACCGGTGTGTGAGGGAGATGTCCGATGAGCGAACTCTGGCAGCAGATCGTGGCGGACTTCTCCAACCTCGGCTCGCCGGCGGCGGGCTGGGCGTTCCTGCAGGTGCTGTGGATCGACCTTGTGCTGGCCGGCGACAATGCGATCGTCGTCGGTGCGCTCGCGGCCGGCCTGCCGGTCGATCAGCGCAAGAAGGTCATCCTGATCGGCATCGGCGCGGCGCTGGTGCTCCGCGTCATCTTCGCGCTTCTCGTGACGCAGCTGATGCAGGTCGTCGGCCTGATCCTGGCCGGTGGTATCCTGCTGCTGTGGGTGGCGTGGAAGATGTGGCGCGAGCTGGGCCATCATGGCGGTCACTCCGCAGGATCGCCCGAGATCGAGGGCGACGAGCGATCGGGCCTGCGGCCGGCCAAGAGCTTCACGGCGGCTGCCTGGTCGGTGGCAGTGGCGGATGTGTCGATGAGCCTCGACAACGTGCTGGCGGTGGCCGGGGCCGCGCGGGAGCATCCCGGCATCCTCGTTGTCGGCCTGCTGCTCTCCGTCGCACTCATGGGCCTCGCCGCGAACTTCATTGCCAGGTACATCGAGCGGTATCGGTGGATCGCCTATGTAGGCTTGGCGGTCATCGTCTATGTGGCTGGCAAGATGATCTATGACGGCTTCGTGAACCCGCAGGTCGGCGTCCTTGCCGCCTTTGCGTGACATTCGTCGCGAACTGTAAACGATTGTGATTCTGTCCCGTTACGGAGCAGATCGCGCTTAAGGCGATCTTTACGGAGGCGGTACATCTCGCTAATGCAACAATCCAAGATTGGGGCATTCCGATGATGAAGAACACGGCAATCTGTTCGATGCTGCTCGGGGGTGTCTTTCTGGCATCGGGTGCATCTGCGGCCGACTACATCACCGATGCCAAGCAGGCGCTGGGTGCATATAACCTGATCACGCTTGGCGACCTGAATGGCGGGCACCATGTCCAGGGCCGAACCTATGTCGGCGGCGTCCTGAACTCGACCGGCGGCAATACCGAGATTGGTTCGTCGCTGACCGGCTCCGGAACCATCCCCACGCTCACGGTCGCGGGCAAGAACGCCCAGGGATACAGCGTCACCGGCAACGTCCTGATCCAGAAGGGTCCGGAGGTTCTGATCTCGGGCAGCGCGTCGAGCTTCACCTCGAACGACAGCAAGACCGTCATCTCGGCCGGCGGCACCGTTCCGGCGGTGCAGAACAACATGGCCACGGTGAAGAACAACCAATCCGATGTCGTGACCAAGCTGGCCAGTCAGAAGGCAGCGCTGGCCACCAATCTCAAGGACCTCAGCACCACGCTGAAGAACACGGCGGCTACCTGCAGCGCCGGATGCGTGACCTTCAGCGATCCGGGGCAGAACGGAAAGCTTACCTTCTCCAATCTCGGCAACGGCCTGAACGTGGTGAACGTCACCGCCGCTCAGCTGGGTACGATCTCGCTGATCCAGGGGACGGTGAACGGGTTCCTGGTCATCAACGTCTCGGGCGCGAGCGCGACCTTGAACGACACGAACAACCTGGTGAACCGCCAGAACGTGCTGTGGAACTTCACCGATGCGACGGCGCTGACGTTCTCCGATCGTCAGTTCTTTGGGTCGGTGCTCGCGACCAAGGCGAATGCTACGCAGTTGGACAATGTCACCATGGACGGCAATTTCGTCTTCCAGTCGATCACCCAGACCAACGAGATCCACCTGCCGAGCAGTCCTGTCGACTATTCGGTAAAGCTGACGCCCGTTCCGGTGGGACCGGTTCCGGAGCCGGCGAGCTGGGCGATGATGATCGCCGGGTTCGGACTGATCGGTGGCGCGCTCCGCCGCCGCAATATGGGTTCGGCGCTCGCCGCTTGATCGCGGCGTGGACGGAAGCTGCCTACTGCTATAGGGCGGCGTCACGTCTACGGCGGAGCGTGTAGGATGAACTTTCGGGTCGATGTCGAATGCTCACCTGAGGAGGCGCGCCGCTTTCTCGGACTTCCGGACGTCACCGCGCTGCACGACATCTACCTCGACAAGATGAAGCGAATGGTTGACGAGGGCGTCACGCCAGACCTCCTCGAACAGATGATGCGGGCCTGGGGGCCGATGAACGACATGAGCATGAAGTTCTGGCGGACGCTCTTCGAGAAGGCCGGTCCCTTCTCCAAGGGCTGACGCCTCGTCGCTCGATGCCGGACACGATCTTCGCGCTGTCTTCCGGCGCACCACCGGCTGCGATCGCAGTCATCCGTATCAGCGGTTCGAGAGCGTCTGAGGCACTCGCGGCTTCTCTAGCCGGCACGTTGCCCGAGCCTCGCCGTGCGTCACTTCGGACAGTGCGGGATGCGGCGGGAGAGGTGCTCGATCGCGCGCTGATCCTCTGGTTCCCCGCCCCGGATACGGCCACCGGAGAAGACCTCGTCGAGCTGCACCTGCATGGCGGACGGGCGGTGGTCGCGGCCGTTCTGAATCATCTTGCGTCTTTGAGATTGCGGCCAGCCGTAGCGGGAGAGTTCACCCGCCGGGCGTTCGACAATGGGCGGATCGATCTTATGGAGGCGGAAGGACTCGCCGATCTCCTCAGCGCCGAGACCGAGCTTCAGCGTCGTGCCGCGATCAGCATGGCCGACGGCGGTCTGTCCCGCCAGGTGGAGGCGTGGCGCAGTGAGGTGCTCAGCCTGGCCGCGATGGTCGAGGCCGCGATCGACTTCTCCGATGAAGGGGAAGTCGGAGAGATGGACCTTGCACCCGTGCGGCAGGGCATAGGGAAGTTGCACGCGGATATGACGCACATTGCCGCGCAGCCGCCGTTGGAACGGATCAAGCAGGGCATTCGTGTCGTCATCGCCGGGCCGCCGAACGCAGGCAAGTCGTCGCTCCTCAACCGCCTTGTCGACAAAGAGGCGGCGATTGTTTCCGAGATTGCCGGCACGACACGGGATTTGATTGAGGCGCCGATCGCGATCGGCGGAGTGCCGTTCGTGTTTGCTGATACGGCTGGTCTGCGCGACGCGACCGATGATCCGATTGAGGTGATCGGTATCGAGCGGGCGCGAACGGGCGTGAACACAGCGGACATCGTGCTTTGGCTGGACCGCACCTCTCCGCCGGAGGATTTCGCAGAGCGCACGATCTGGGTGGGTGCCAAGGGGGATATCGAGGCGGCTCCGGAGGGGTCATTAGTAACGTCCGCAGTTACCGGCCTCGGTATAGACGAGCTTCGAGCGGAGATCCTCCGCCGCGCCGGTTGGCTGCTTCCCGCTCAGGACGGGGCGATCATCAACGTTCGGCAGCGGGCGTTCATCGAAGCGAGTGGAGCCGCTCTTAGGGCGGCGGCCGAATTGGAGGATGTGGTTCTTCTTGCCGAAGCTTTGCGGGTCGTGCGGTCGAACCTTGATGCACTGAGTGGTCGGGCAGGCGTGGAAGACGTGCTCGACGCCCTCTTCGGCCGCTTTTGTATCGGAAAGTGACGTTCCACGTGGAACGTTGACCTGCGCTGGTCTCGGGGATAGCGGCCAAGCTATGGATATCTTTGATGTCGTGGTGGTTGGCTCGGGCCATGCTGGCTGCGAGGCGGCTTGTGTTGCAGCGCGGATGGGCCGGACCGTGGCCCTGGTCAGCTTCTCGGCCGGCAACGTTGGAATGATGTCTTGCAATCCGGCGATCGGTGGAATCGGCAAGGGCCATCTCGTCAGGGAGGTCGATGCACTGGGAGGTTTGATCGGTCGAGCGGCTGACGCGGCCGCTATTCACTATCGTATGCTCAACCGCAGCAAGGGCGCCGCCGTCTGGGGCCCGCGTGTCCAGGCCGACCGGCGTGCATTCGCACGCGCGATGCAGGAGTTGGTCGGGGGCAGCGGCGTGACCCTCATCACTGGCGAGGTGGCTGGGTTGCAGCATCAGAATGGCGTGATCGCGGGTGTGTCTCTCGGCGATGGCCGGACGATCTCGGCACGCGCCGTGATCCTGGCCACAGGGACATTCCTCCGCGCGACCATGCACATGGGCGGGAGCCGTACGGAAGGTGGGCGAACGCGTGAGCGTGCAGCAACGCATTTGGGCCAAGAACTGGCGGACTTGGGCCTACGGCTGGGTCGCCTGAAGACCGGGACGCCGCCGCGCCTCGACGGTCGCACGATCGACTGGGCACGGCTGCAGCGCCAGGAAAGTGATGCAGACGAATGGCTGATGTCGCCGCAGAGCGCGGGGCGAGCACTTCCGCAGCTTCACTGCGCGATCACACGGACGATCGCCTCGACGCATGACATCATCCGAAGCAACCTCGACCAATCACCGGTATACTCCGGGTCGATTGAGGGAAGGGGGCCGCGATACTGCCCATCGATCGAAGACAAGGTCGTGCGCTTCGGCGATCGTGATGGCCACCAGATCTTCCTCGAACCCGAAGGCTTGAACGATAACTTGGTCTATCCAAACGGCATCTCGACGGCATTGCCGGCGGAGGTGCAGAATGAATTCGTACGATCAATCCCGGGATTAGAGGCGACGGAGATTGCCGAGCCGGGCTATGCCGTGGAGTACGACTATGTCGATCCCCGTCAACTCGGCTCGGACCTCCAGCTTCGTGAATTACCGGGCCTGTTCCTCGCTGGGCAGATCAATGGGACCACGGGCTACGAAGAGGCGGCCGCGCAGGGACTCGTCGCAGGGGTCGGCGCCTCACGATACTGCACTTCGGAAGCCCCGATGACCTTCGAGCGGTACGACAGCTATGTCGGTGTTCTCGTGGATGACCTTACGACGCAAGGGGTGAGCGAGCCTTATCGGATGCTGACAGCCCGGGCAGAGTACCGCTTGCGGCTTCGCGCGGACAACGCTGTATCGCGCCTCGGGCCGCTTGCGTTGAAGCTAGGGTGCCTAACGGAGACACAGCAAACAGGGACCGAAGAGCGCCTGAGTGCGAAGGAGGCTGTCGCGGCCGGCGCAACTACGACAGATACCGAGTTGCTCGCCGAGGTTGAGGAGGACCGACGCTACGCCCCGTATGTCGAACGCCAGGCAGCCGAAATCTCCGCCCTCCGCGCTCAGGCAGCGCACATCATCCCTGCACAGCTGGACTATGCATCGATTGCAGGATTGTCGAACGAGATGAAGGAGCGTCTGATGGCCACCCGTCCCGTCAGTTTAGGGCAGGCGCAGCGTATCCCAGGGATCACCCCCGCGGCGCTGGCCGCGTTGGCCGTGCAGATGAAGCGCCATGCAGAACCCGCTTGAAGGGAGTTCTAATGTTCCACGTGAAACAGGTGATCAACTCGCTGCCTTCGTCGGTCTGCTTTTGGCCGAGAACCAGCGCCAGAACCTCATCGCACGCTCTACCGAATCAGAGGTTTGGCAGCGCCACATCGAGGATTGCACGCAGCTGATCGGACTGGCGCCGGAGGCTGCGCAAAGTTGGCTAGACATCGGTTCAGGGCCCGGACTGCCAGGAATGGTCGTGGCCATCGCGCGGCCACAGGTGCGGGTGACGCTGTGCGAACCGCGCCGCCGGAGGGTCGAGTTTCTTCAGGCGGCGGTCGACGCTCTGAACCTGAAGAACGTTCAGGTCGCACAGTGCCTTGCAGAACGGCTACCCGATCGCCAATACGACGTCATCTCCGCTCGCGCCGTCGCAAGCCTTGATGCTCTTCTGCAAATGGGTCTCCGACTTTCCACGCGTGAGACATATTGGCTGCTTCCGAAGGGCCGATCGGCTGCGGAGGAGATGGCGTTGGCGGAACAAAGCTGGCATGGTCGGTTCAGGCTGGTCGCAAGCGTAACCAGCAGCGATGCGGCGATCGTCGTCGCGGACGGGGTGACCGGGAGACGCGGGTGATCCGTATCGCTATCGCCAATCAGAAGGGTGGAGTGGGCAAGACCACTACCGCGATCAATCTCGCGACCGGTCTGGCGGCCTCCGGATGGCGTGTCCTGCTCCTCGACCTCGACCCGCAGGGGAATGCCTCGACGGGGCTTGGTATTGACCGTAATCGTCGCGATCTCACCGTCTACGATCTCCTGACCGGAGATGCCGACCTGAACGCCGCGGCTGTGGAGACGCTGGTTCCACAACTCTCCGTCGTCCCGGCAACGATGGACCTAGCCAGTGCGGAGCTGGAGCTGTCGCAGCTGGAGAATCGCACCGGACGGCTGAAAGCGGCGCTCAAGGATCAAGGCGCCGCCTGGGACATCTGCCTCATCGATTGCCCGCCTTCTCTTGGCCTGCTCACCGTCAACGCCCTTGTCGCCGCCGACCACATGTTCGTGCCCATGCAGTGCGAGTTCTTCGCGCTCGAAGGGCTGAGCCAATTGCTGCGGACCATCGAGCAGGTTCGCAGCACGTCCAACCCGTCGCTGAACATGCTCGGCGTGGCGCTGACAATGTACGACCGTCGCAACAATCTGTCCGAAATGGTCGCCGACGATGTTCGGGCGGTGCTTGGCGATGTTGTGTTCACGACTGTGGTGCCACGCAATGTGCGCCTATCGGAGGCGCCGAGCCATGGGATGCCCGCGCTCCTTTACGATCATCGCTGCTCCGGCTCGACGGCGTACATGGCGCTCGCGCGTGAGACGGTGAGCAGGCTGAAACTCGAAAAGGAAGCGGCATGAGCGTGGCGGCGAAGAAGCGTTCAGGGCTCGGGCGGGGACTGACAGCGCTCCTCGGCGAAGCTGCGCAGGAACAGCCGCTTGCCGAAGCGGGCACGCGGCCGGGCGTTTCGATTGTGGCGGTGGCGCGGCTCAGCCCACATCCCGATCAGCCACGGCGGCACTTCGATGAGGACGCTCTGAGCGAGCTCGCGCAGTCGATCTCGCAGCGGGGCCTCATCCAGCCGATCGTGGTCCGTCCCCTCGGTGACGATTACCAGATCGTCGCCGGGGAGCGGCGCTGGCGTGCTGCACAGCGTGCGCAACTTCACGAAGTCCCTGTAATCGTTCGAGACTTCGACGAGTCCGAGACCCTTGAGGTTGCCCTTATCGAGAACATTCAGCGCGAGGAGTTGAATGCGATCGAGGAGGCCGAGGCTTACCGCCGGCTGATCGAAGAATACGGGCACACTCAGGATGTCCTAGGCAGGCTGGTGCACAAGTCGCGCAGCCATGTCGCCAACCTGCTGCGTCTGCTCGATCTTCCCGCCACCGTGCGCGCACTGGTAGCGGAAGGACAGCTCAGCATGGGGCACGCTCGTGCGATTGCGACACATCCCGATGCGGAGGCGCTTGCGGCCGAGATCGTCGCCAGGGGCCTATCCGTTCGCCAGGCGGAAGCCCTGGCGCGCAAGGGGAAGGGGACGGTCAACAAGGCGACGCGTCGTCAACCATCGACGGAAAGCGACGCGGATATCCGCGCGCTGGAGCGGCAACTGGCCGACATGATCGGACTGAAGGTTACCGTCGCTCATGACGCGCCGGGCGGCACGGTCACGCTGACCTACTCGTCGTTGGATCAACTCGACATGATCTGCCAGCGCCTGAGCGGCGAGGGAATTTAGGCCAAGCCGTCGTTCAGCGCGGGATCGGCGAGATCCGGTCGTTCGCCGCATCCTGCGACCGCATGCCGCCACCGAAGGCACGGTAGAGTTCGATCGCATTCGACTCGCGGATCAGGCGGGTCATAAGCAGTGTCTGTTCGGCGCTGTAGAGCGCGCGCTGCGAATCGAGCGTCGTCAGGAACGGATCGATGCCAGAGCGGAATCGCGCCTCAGACAAGCGATAGGCGACCCGGGCAGAGTCGCGGAGGGAGGTGTCCGCCTCCAGCTGCTGACCGATGGTGCCGCGCCGGGCGAGGGCATCGGCGACCTCACGGAAGCCGGCCTGCACCGCTCGCTCGTATTGAGCGAGCTGGGCGCGGTAGGTCGCCTCAGCGTAGCGAAGGTTGCCCTTGTTGCGGCCGAAGTCGAGCAGGGGGACGCTCGCCTGAGGGTTCACGGACCAGAAGTTGCTGCCGGATCCGAACAGGTTGGACAGGCCCAGGCTGAGCGTGCCGAAGGCTGCGGTCAGTGAGATGTTCGGGAAGAAGGCGGCCCGCGCCGCGCCGATGTCAGCATTGGCGGCGCGGAGCTGATGCTCCGCCGCCGCGATGTCCGGACGGCGGAGCAAGGCGGCGGAGGGCAGGTCCGCTGGCAGGTTGTCGAGCGTGGCCGGCTGCTCGGCCAGGTCCGCGGGCAGCAGCTCGGCCGGCACGGTGGTTCCCGCCAAGAGGTTCAGCGCGTTCTGATCCTGCGCAACGAGCGTGGTCGCCTCTGCAATATCTGACCGCGCTTGGTCGTAGGTGGTCTGCGCCTGCCGCACTTCCAGTTCGGAGGCGATGCCGACGCGGAAGCGGGCGCGGGTCAGCTCCAGAGTCTGGGCAAAGGCGCGTTCGGTGTCGCGTGCGATGCGCAACCGGCCCTGATCGGCCGCCATCGTGACCCAGGTGGTCGCCAGTTGCGCGACCAGCGTGACCTGCGCCGCATTACGGTTCTCGTCAGCCGCGAAGAACTGCTCTTGGGCGGAGCGCGTCAGGTTGCGCACGCGACCGAACAGATCAAGTTCCCAGGCCGAGATGCCGAGGCTTGCGGAGTAGGTGTCGATGCGCGTGCCGCCGGTCGTGACAGTGCCGCCCCCGCCGACGCCACCGCCCACACCGCCGGGGCCATTTCCGACGCCGCCGGTGCCGCCACCAACACCGCCGGTGCCGCCCCCGCCGTTGACCGCTCCCACGCCGCCGAAGGGGGTCTTCTGGTAATTCGCGCTGCCATTCGCGCCGATGGTCGGGAACAGGTCGGCGCGCTGGACGCGATAAAGCGCACGAGCCTGGTCGACATTGGCGATAGCGACACGCAGGTCGCGGTTATTGTCGAGGGCGAGTGCAATCAGTTGGCGAAGCCGGGCGTCCGTAAAGAAATCCTGCCAGGCTGTGTCCGCCGGAGCGAGGGCAGCGCCGGCCTGACCGGCATATGCCGGGCCCTGCGGCGCGGATGGCGGCACCGGGAGCGCCGGCGACACATACTTCGGTGCGAGATCGCAGGCGGACAGGATCAGCGCCACGAGTGGCGCGCCAAGGACGACTTTCTTCATCATATTCTCCGCGGCGCGCCGAGGTCGTCTACCGGTCCAAGGCCGAGGTCCTCGCGTGGGCCGCTCTCCTGCTTGGCGGGCTGATCCTGGCGGAACAGCCGCTTCACGACCACGAAGAAGGTCGGCACGAAGAAGATGGCCAGCACGGTGGCGGACAGCATGCCGCCGACCACCGACCAGCCGATCGCATTCTGTCCACCGGCACCGGCGCCCTTCGACAGTGCGAGCGGCAACACGCCGAAGACGAACGCGAAGGACGTCATCAGGATCGGTCGCAGGCGCAGCTTGGCCGCTTCCACCGCAGCATCCCTGGCGCTCAGCCCCTCACGCATCTTTTCCTCGGCGAATTCGACGATCAGGATGGCGTTCTTCGCCGACACACCGACGGTCGTGATGAGGCCGACCTGCAGGTAGATGTCGTTGTTGAGACCGGCCAAGGTCGCCGCGATGACCGCGCCGAGCACGCCGAGCGGCACCACCAGGATGACCGCGATCGGGATCGACCAGCTTTCGTAGAGGGCGGCCAAGCACAGGAACACGATCAGGAGAGAGACCGCATAGAGTGCCGGTGCCTGCCCGCCCGAAAGCTGCTCCTCGTACGACAACCCGGTCCATTCGTAGTCGAAGCCCGGGATTTTGGCAGCGATCTCCTCCATTGCGCGGATGGCATCGCCCGAACTCTGACCCGGCGCAGGCGAGCCCTGGATCTGCACAGCCGACACGCCGTTATACCGCTCCAGCCGCGCCGGGCCGAAGCTCCAGTCCGTCGTGGCGAAGGACGAGAAAGGCGCGAGCGTCCCGCTCGACCCGCGGACGTAGAAGTCGTTGATCGCCTCCGGGCTCACCCGATACGGCGCGTCGGCCTGAACATAGACGCGCTTCACGCGACCGCGATCGATGAAGTCGTTGATATAGGCGCCACCGAAGGCGGTGGAGATGGTGGTGTTGATATCGGCCTGGTTGAGGCCGAGCGCACCGGCGCGCGCCTGATCGACGTTCAGCTTCAGCTGAGGCACGTCCTCAAGGCCGTTCGGACGAACCTGGAACAGGCGCGCGTCCTGACGCGCCATGCCGAGCAGCTTGTTGCGCGCCGCCATCAGCGCGGCATGACCCTGATTGCCGCTGTCCTTGAGCTCGAAGACGAACCCGTTGGCGTTGCCGAGCTCGGTCACCGCAGGCGGCGCGAAGGTGATGACCTGCCCCGCGCGAAGCCGGGACAGATTGGCATTGGCGCGTTGCACGAGAGCGGGCACGCGAAGATCCGCGCTGTCGCGGTCCTCCCAGGAACGGGCGCGGACGAAGGCTATGCCGACATTCTGTCCCTGACCGACGAAGCCGAATCCGGCGACGGTGAAGACGCGGTCGATCACCTTGCTCTCCGTGCCGAGATAGTACTCGCGCACCTGATCCAGCGTACGCTGGGTCTCGTCGATGGTCGACCCGGCCGGCAGGGACACTTGGGTATAAACGATGCCCTGATCTTCCTCGGGCAAGAAGCCGGTCGGGAGCCGCAGGAAGAGGAACACGAGGCCGGCGACCAGGACCGCAAAGACGACCATCGTGCGTCCCCAGCGCCGCTCCACCTTGTGGACGGTCTTGCCGTAGCGTTCGACGCCATTGTCGAAAGTCCGGTTGAACCAGCGGAAGAAGCGGCCGGCCGTCCGGTCGTAAAGCGAGTTGCCGGACCCATGCTCGTGCTGCTCGCCTGCCGGTGCGTGCGGCTTCAGGATCGTGGCGCAGAGGGCCGGCGTCAGGATCAAGGCGACCAGAACCGACAGGATCATCGACGAGACGATGGTGATCGAGAACTGGCGGTAGATGACGCCTGTCGAGCCGCCGAAGAACGCCATCGGCAGGAACACGGCCGAGAGGACCAGACCGATGCCGATAAGAGCGCCGGAGATCTCGTCCATCGACTTGCGGGCGGCATCTCGGGGCGACAGACCTTCGGTCTGGATCAGGCGCTCCACGTTCTCGACCACCACAATGGCGTCATCGACAAGCAGACCGATCGCCAGCACCATGCCGAACAGGGTCAGCGTGTTGATGCTGAATCCGGCGAGCTGCAGCACCGCGAAGCTGCCGAGGAGCACGACCGGCACCGCGATCGTCGGGATGATCGTCGCGCGCCAGCTCTGCAGGAAGATGAACATGACGACGAAGACGAGGACGACCGCTTCGACCAGCGTGTGAACGACCTGCTCGACGGACAGCGCAACGAACGTCGAGTTGTCGACCGGGTACGCGTATTTCACATCGGGTGGGAAGCGCTTGGAGAGTTCCGCGACTTCAGCCTTCACGCGCTCCACGGTATCCAGCGCGTTCGCACCCGGCGCTAGGCCGATCCTGAACCCGGCCGCTTGCTTGCCGTTGTAGCGCGCCACGAAGTTGTAGGTCTCGGAGCCCTTCTCGATCCGGGCGACGTCGCCTAGCCGCACCGTGGCACCTTCGGGCGCCGAGCGGAGAATGATCTGCTCGAACTGTTCCGCGGTCTGCAGCCGGCTCTGCGCGGTGATCGTCGCGTTGAGAGCCTGCTCTTCAATGGCTGGACGCCCGCCGATCTGACCGGCCGAGACCTGCGCGTTCTGCGCCTGGATCGCCGTTCGAACATCGGCGACGCTGATGTTGAGATTGGCCATCTTGAACGGATCGAGCCAGATCCGCATGGCATATTGCGAGCCGAGCACCTGCGTGTCGCCGACGCCGCTCACGCGGCTGAGCGGATCCTGCAGCTGGCTGGCGACATAGTCACCCAGGTCGACCTGGGTATGCTCCCCGGTCTCGGAATAGAGCGCGACGACCATCAGGATGGTGCCGTTCGACTTGGTGACGCGCAGACCCTGTTGCTGAACCTCCTGCGGCAGGACCGGCATCGCCTGCTGCAGCTTGTTCTGGACCTGCACCTGCGCGATGTCGGCGTCGGTGCCCTGCTCGAAGGTCAGGGTGATCGCAAGGTTGCCCGCCGAGTCACTCGTCGACGAGAAGTAGCGAAGGTTGTCGATGCCCTTCATCTGCTGCTCGATCACCTGCGTCGTGGTGTTCTCGAGCGTCTGCGCATCCGCACCGGGATAGATCGTGTTGATCACCACCGCCGGCGGCGCGATCTCCGGAAACTGGGCGATCGGCAGGGTACGGAGGGCAAGCACCCCCGCCAGCATCAGGATGATCGCGATCACCCATGCGAAGATGGGTCGATCGATGAAATAGCGCGACATGGCGGATCAGTTCTTCGCGGGCACGGGTGCGGGCGCTTTGCCCTTTTGCGGTGCGGTGACCTGGCTTGGCGGGCCCGGATCGACCTTGGTTCCGGGCGTAAGCATCACCAATCCTTCGACAATCACGCGGTCGCCCGGCTTCAGGCCCGCCGAGACGAGCCACTTCCCACCAACGGCCCGATCGGTCGTAACGGTGCGCTGTTCAACCTTGTTGTCGGCACCGACCACCATGGCGGTTGCCTCGCCGCGCTCATTGCGCGTGATCCCCTGTTGTGGAACCAGCACGCCGTTCGTCCGAATGCCCTCAACAAGGCGCGCGCGGACGTACATGCCAGGAAGCAGGATCTTGTCGGGGTTGGGAAAGGTCGCGCGCAGGGCGACGGCGCCGGTCGTCTGATCGACCGTCACTTCCGAAAACTGCAGTCGGCCCTCGATCGGGTAAGTCGTGCCGTTGGGTAGCATAAGCTGGACCCGTGCGCTGTCTGGCCCATTACGGGTCAGCGCGCCACGCGCGATCGACTGTCGCAGATCGACCAGCTCGGCCGCGGATTGAGTGACGTCGACATAGACGCTGTCGAGGCGCTGGATGGTGGCGAGCGGGTCGGCCTGACCGTTTTGGACGAGCGCACCCGGGGTCACCAGAGAACGCCCGATTCGTCCCGAGATCGGCGCGCGAACGCGTGTGAAGCCGAGGTTGATCCGGGCCGACTCCACGGCCGCGCGCTGCGCCGCAACATCGGCGCGCGCCTGGCCGGCGCTTGCCGTTGCGTTTTCGGCTTCCTGCCGACTCACAGCGTTGATCGCCGCCAGTTCGCCGTAACGCTGGGCCTGACGCTGGCTGGCGTTGATGCCCGCCTGGGCGCGCTGAAGCTGCCCTTGCGCCGTGCCGAGCGCCGCGCGGTAGGGCGCATCCTCGATCTCGTAAAGAACCTGTCCGGCCCGGACCTCGGCGCCCTCCTCGAAGAGGCGGCGGCGGATCACGCCGCTGACTTGCGGACGCACTTCGGATGTTTCCAGAGCGCTGATCCGCCCCGGAAGCTCGCGAGTCAGCGTGACCGGCTCCGACTTGAGAGTGATAACCCCGACCTTGGGCGGCGGCGGAGGCGGAGGAGCCTCCTGACCACAGGCCCCGAGCAGGCTCAAAAAGGCCAGCCCGCTAAGGCCGAGGCGACGCTGGCTGCGCATTCAAATCCCTTCGCCAGAAACGAAAACAGCCCCCGCGATCGTCAATGGCAAGGGAGGCGAACGGGATCAAGAGGGTGCAGTGCAAAAAAATGTACCGTACGGTCTGGTACGGTCTGGGTCTTCGATAGCAGCCGCTACCCGACCCTATTGTGTACGACGGTGCTTACCTCCGTAACGCCGACCGATATAATCGCCGAGGTCGCGCATCTCGACCGCCGCGGCATTCGCACTCTCGGTGCAGCAAGGAAGGTCCTTGGAACGACTGGCGGCCCGAGACTGGACGAGATCGCGAAGCTCCTCGATATCGGCCCGGCTCAGGACGTTCTTGTCACGCAGAAGGCAAAGCAGGCTTTGCAGGATGATGAGGGCCTTGTCCGAGCTGCCACTGTCGGCATCCGCTGGCGCGGCCATGAACGTCGAGGACTTCTCCGACGATTCGATTTGCTGCACCTGCGTCATTTTATCTCCTCCTAGCGCTCCGTCATCTTCGAATTCCGGCGGCTTGGTAATGCTGCACCGCCGAAGATCAGGAAGTAATGGCTCGGCTGCCGAGTTACTCCTGATCTTTCAACGTTTTACTAGCACAATAGTGCCCTTACCGCCAACCGGGCGCTCAAGCGGCAGGCGTAGTGCCGAGCAGAGCCTTGAGAGGGGTATCTGCGTCGGCCAACTGCTCCGGTGCGATCGCCGCGCCAGCGAGCACCAGCGCCTTGCCCTGCACGTAATCCTTGGTCGCATTGACACAGTCGAGCGCGACGACCCGACCGGCTTTGAGGTAGACGATCGAGAAGCTGCGGGTGGCGGGATCACCGCGCAGAACCTCCTGATCATGCCCGGCGGAGAGGCCGACGGTCTGGAGGCGGAGATCGTACTGGTTCGACCAGAACCAGGGAACGGAATTATACGGCTCCGGATCGCCGGTGATAAAGCGGGCGACGGTGGTCGCCATGTCATTCGCGTTCTGCACCGATTCGAGGCGGATCGGTAGCCCGTCGGCGAAGGCATTGGCGTGGAAGGCGCAATCGCCGATCGCGAAGATGTTTGGCAGGGTGGTGCGGCCATGTTCGTCCACCGCGACGCCGTTGCCGCCATCCGCGCCTGCCGCGAGAAGAGGCTCGACGGCGGGGATGATGCCAATGCCGACGATCACCATCTGCGCCGGCACGATCTCGCCGGAGGCGAGTCGCACGCCGGAGGCGCGGCCGTCCGTACCCTCGATGCATTCCACGGTGACGCCCAGGCGGACATCGACGCCGTGGTCGCGATGCTCCTTCTCGTAGAAGCGGGAGAGGGCGACGCCGGCCACGCGCGCGAGGACGCGCTCCTGCGCCTCCAGCACGGTGACCTTCTTGCCGAACTTGGCCAGGACAGCCGCCGATTCGAGCCCGATATAGCCGCCGCCGATCACCGCCACCTCGGTGGTGGTCTCAAGCTCGCTCAGCATCCGGTCGGCATCCGCGCGGCTGCGCACCGAGTGGACGCCGACGAAGTCACCGCCGCCGCAGGTCAGGCGGCGCGCATGACCGCCCGCCGCCCAGATCAGTGATCCATAGCCGTACGTGGCACCGTCCGCGGTGGTGACCTGCCGCGCCTCGGGATCGACCGACACGACCTTGCGGCCGGTCAGCATCCGCACCTCGCGCTCCTCCCAGAAGCTCGCCGGGCGGATCAGAATGCGTTCGAAGCTCTTCTCGCCGGAGAAATACTCCTTGGAGAGCGGCGGGCGCTCATAGGGGATCTCCGGCTCCTCGCCGATGACCGCGATCGTGCCGGTGAACTTGCGCTGGCGGAGCGCGACGGCGGCCTGCGCCCCGCCATGACCCGCGCCCACGATCAGAACGTCGAACTGCTCCATCTCACCCGATCCCCGCCTTGCACCATCGCTTTCGCGACTAGCGGGAGGGGGCGGCGCGAAGCAACCCTTTGCTCAGCCCTCGTAAGCGGCCGTCGTTTTCGCCCGGATCTCGTCGGCGGAGATGCCCGGCGCGACCTCGACCAGCTTGAACGGGCTGGAATGATCCGGTCGCTGGAAGACGGCGAGGTCGGTCACGATCATGTCCACGACGTTCTTGCCGGTCAGCGGGAGGGTGCAGGCCGGAATGAACTTCGGGCTGCCGTCCTTCGACGTATGCTCCATGACCACGATGATCTTCTTGACGCCGGCGACGAGGTCCATCGCCCCGCCCATGCCCTTGATCATCTTGCCGGGGATCATCCAGTTGGCGATGTCGCCGTCCTGGCTGACCTCCATCGCGCCGAGCACGGTCAGGTCGATATGCCCGCCGCGAATCATCGCGAAGCTGTCGGCGGAGGAGAAGAAGCTGGAGGAGGGCAGCTGGCTGATCGTCTGCTTGCCGGCGTTGATCAGGTCGGGATCGACCTCGTCGTCATAGGGGAACGGGCCGATGCCGAGCATCCCGTTCTCCGACTGCAGCGTCACCTCGACACCCGCCGGAATATGGTTTGCGACAAGCGTCGGGATGCCGATGCCGAGATTGACGTAGAACCCGTCCTGCAGCTCGCGCGCCGCGCGCGCGGCCATCTGATTACGATCCCAGGGCATCAGGCGGCCTCCCTCTCGCGCACGGTGCGGAACTCGATCTTCTTGTCATAGGGTGCGCCGAGGATCAGGCGCTTGATGTAGATGCCGGGCACGTGGATCGCATCTGCGTCCAGGCTGCCGACAGGGACGATCTCTTCGACCTCGGCCACCGTGTGGTAGCTGGCGGTGGCAGCCGGCTGGTTGAAGTTGCGAGCGGTCTTGCGGAAGATCAGATTGCCTGCCTCATCCGCCTTCCAGCCCTTGATGATCGACAGATCGGCCTTGATGCCGCGTTCGAGGACATAGGTTTCGCCGTCGAACTCCTTGGTCTCCTTGCCCTCCGCCACCTGCGTGCCGACGCCGGTCTTGGTGTAGAAGCCGGGGATGCCAGCGCCGCCCGCCCGCATCCGCTCGGCAAGGGTTCCCTGCGGGCAGAACTCGACCTCCAGCTCGCCGGAAAGATACTGCCGCTCGAACTCCTTGTTCTCACCGACATAGGAGGAGATCATCTTCTTGATCTGGCGCGTGCGGAGCAGCTTGCCGAGACCTTCATTGTCGATGCCGGCATTGTTGGAGGCGACGGTCAGGTCTCTCACGCCCGATGCCTGGATCGCGTCGATCAGCCGCTCGGGCACGCCGCAGAGCCCGAAGCCGCCCGCGCAGATCGTCATGCCGTCGAACAGCAGCCCGTCCAGCGCGGCGGCCGCATCGGTATAAACCTTCCTCGTCATGTCATCTCCCTCGTCCCACATCCGCCCTAGACGATAGAGCGCAATCGACGCAATTGCGTGTCGGCCTTACGCACGGAACCAGTGCTTCACCGTGAAGTATCCCACCACCGCCAGAGCGATGGCGACGCAGACTCCCACCACGCCCCAGAATGCCCAAGGTTCGTGCGCATAGGGAATGCCCTCCACGTTCATGCCGAGCAGGCCGGTCAGGAAGGTCAACGGCAGGAAGACAAAGGCGACGATCGAGATCAGCAGGCCACGCCGGTCGATCTCCTCGGCATGGAGATCGGTCAGCTGCTCGTGGAGGAGGGCCGATCGTTCACGGATCGCCTCCAGCTCCTCCGCCATCCGCGCCGCGCGGTCCGCCGCCTCGCGAAGATGAGCGCGGTCAGCCTCCTCGATCCATGGCAGGCTGAGCGTCGCCAGCCGCTCGATCGCCTCGCGCTGGGGGACGAGGAAGCGGCGGTATTCGATCGCCTGCGCACGGGCTGCGGTGATCTGGCGCCGCATCCGGTAGATGTCGGCGGCACCCAACTCACCTTCGCAGGCGTCCACCTCGTCACCCAGCCGCGCCACCTCCGGATCGAGGTCGCGCGTGATCTCACTGGCGAGGAGCGCGATGAGGTCGCCGGGATCGCGGATCTGGCCCGCCTCCATGCAGTGGCGCAGGTCGCGGATCGTGACGATCCGCCGCCGGCCGGTGGAGAAGACGCGGCCCGCCTCCGCCCAGAGGCGTACCGAGACGAGCGGGTCCTCAGCCGGGTCCTTGGCGCGGCCACGCAGGTTGACCAGCGCGCCCTCGCCCACGGTCGCCAGACGCGGGCGGGTCTCGATGGCGAAGAGCGCGTCCTCGACCGTTTCGGGAAGGGTGAGCCGCTCGCGCGTCCAGGCGCGGGCATCCTCGTTCCCCTCCAGATGAATCCACACGAAAACGTGTTCCCCCTTCGAGGCAACCGCCTCTTCCGGTTCGACGCTCCGCACCGTGTCGCCGAACAGGATGTAGGCGAATCCGTTCATGGGGCGAAATCCAGATCGATGTGCAGACCTGGCGGCAGGTCGGCGGGCGGTGCGTCGCAGGGGATGCGGGCCGCATCGGCGCGCGCGCGGACGAGAATGGCATCGGGAACTTCGGCGCGGTGGTAGACACGATCCGCCTGGCCCAGCAGCCGCGCGGTCCTGAGGGTCAGATCGTCGGGATCTGGCGAGGAGAGCCGTATCCTGACCAGACCTGTCGGAGCCGCTTCCCCTTCCGTCCAGGCGCCGACGCGCTCGGCCGCATCCTCTGCCAGCGGGTCGAGAGCGCCACCCTCCGACAGTGCCGCGTCGATCGCGCGGCGGCGATCGGCGGTATCCGGCCATCGCCCCCTGATGGCGGCCCGCGCTGCATAAAGGGCGTCCGCCAGAGCGCCGAGGCGCGCGGGCAGCATCGCCTCGATCCGCTGCCGAAGCGCCTTGGCGAGACCGGCGCTGCGCCCGGCGGTCGAAACGGCGATCAGCACCGGCGCGCGATCGATGATCGCCGGCATGGTGAAGTCGCAGAGTTCAGGACGATCCGGCACGTTGACCAGCAGCCCGCGCGACTGGAGGCGTGCAGCGGCTTCCTCCGGCGCGTCGAGCGCCACGACGGCGAGCGCGGCTTGCGCATCCTCACCGACGGCCACTCCGCCTGCCCGCTCGATCAGGCGGCGCTTGGCATCCGCCGCCTCGCTGTCGCCGATCAGGATGACGTTGCGTCGGCGAAGGTTCACGAAGATCGGCAAAGCGTCCACGACACAGGCTGTATCGTGCAAGCTGCGTCTTGGGGAGACCCGCCTTCCTTCCGGCTCCGCGCATCGCTATGTCCCCGCCATGACCCAGCTCCTGAAGATCACCCTTCCCGACGGCTCCGTGCGTGAGGTGCCGGCCGGCACCACCCCGGCCGACATCGCGGCGGCGATCGGGCCGGGCCTCGCCAAGGCGGCGCTGGCGGCGAAGGTGGATGGCGAGGTGCGCGACATCAACCGTCCGCTGGAGGCGGATGCGCAGCTGGCGCTGGTCACCGCCAAGGACGAGGCGGATGCGCTGGAACTCGCCCGCCACGACTTCGCCCATGTGCTGGCGGAGGCGGTGCAGAACCTCTTCCCGGGCACGCAGATCACCTTCGGCCCGGCGACCGACGACGGCTTCTATTACGACTTCGCGCCCAAGGAGCGGCCCTTCACCGACGAGGACCTGCCCGCGATCGAGGCCGAGATGCGCCGCATCATCGCCGCCGACGAGCCGCTGGTGCGCGAGGTCTGGCAGCGCGAGGAACTGATCCGCATCTGGCGCGAGCAGGGCGAAACGTTCAAGGCCGAATGGGCCGCCGAACTGCCGGGCGGCGAGGAGCTGACCGTCTACCGCGCGGGCAAGTTCTTCGACATGTGCCGCGGCCCGCATCTCGCTTCGACCGGCAAGCTCGACCCGGCGGCGTTCAAGCTGACCCGCGTCTCGGGCGCGTATTGGCGCGGCGACCAGAAGAACGCGATGCTCAGTCGGGTCTACGGCACCGGCTGGCTCAACAAGAAGCAGCTCGACGCCCATCTCACCCGGCTGGAGGAAGCGGCGAAGCGCGACCATCGCCGCATCGGGCAGGAAATGGACCTGTTCCACCTCCAGTCCGAGGCGCAGGGTTCGGTGTTCTGGCACCCCAAGGGCTATCTGATCTGGCGTCAGCTGGAGGCGTATATGCGCCGCCGGCTGGATGCGGCGGGCTATGACGAGGTCAAGACGCCGCAGCTGATGGACTCGCGCCAATGGGAGCAGTCGGGTCACTGGGGCAAGTACCGCGAGAACATGTTCGTCGTGCCGGACGAGGTGCCGAACACCGAGGACGAGGGCCCCGTGCTGACCGGCGAAGGCGACCTGATGGCGCTGAAGCCGATGAATTGCCCGGCGCATGTCCTGATCTTCCGCCAGGGCATCAAGTCCTACCGCGACCTGCCGATCCGCATGGCGGAGTTCGGCTGCTGCCACCGCAACGAGGCCCATGGCGCGCTCCACGGCATCATGCGCGTCCGTCAGTTCACCCAGGACGACGCGCATCTCTTCGTGCGCGAGGATCAGCTGGTGGGCGAGGTGCAGGCGTTCTGCGAGCTGCTCGACAGCGTCTACGCCGATCTCGGCTTCGATCATTATGCGGTGAAGCTGGCGCTGCGCCCCGACAAGCGCTTCGGCGACGATGCGATGTGGGACAAGGCGGAGGACGAGCTGCGCCGCGCCGTCATGGGCGCGAACATCCGCCAGTCGATCAAGGACGGGTTCGAGGAGCTGCCGGGCGAGGGCGCGTTCTATGCTCCGAAGCTTGAGTTTCACCTGACCGACGCGATCGGGCGGACCTGGCAGGTCGGCACGATGCAGTCCGACCGCGTCCTGCCCGAGCGGCTCGACGCGTCCTATGTCGGCGAGGATGGCGAGCGGCACCGCCCGGTCATGCTCCACCGCGCAATCCTCGGCACGTTCGAGCGGTTCCTGGGCATCCTGATCGAGCATCACGCGGGCAAGTTCCCGCTCTGGCTCGCCCCGGTGCAGGCAGTCGTCGCGACGATCGTGTCGGACGCCGACGACTATGCGGCGGAGGTGGTGGAGACGCTGCGTGCCGCGGGCATCCGCGCCGAGGCGGATCTGCGCAACGAGAAGATCAACTACAAGGTTCGCGAGCACTCACTCGCCAAGGTCCCGTACCTGCTGGTCGTCGGCAAGCGTGAGGCCGAGGAGCGGACCCTTGCGGTCCGGCCGCTGGGCGTCGATGCGCGGCAGCAGGTGTCGCCGCTGGCCGAGGTGGTGGCGACGCTCAAGGCCGAAGGCCGCGCCCCCGACCTGCACTGAGCGCCGGGCAAAAAGAAACCCGCTCTTGGCGAGCGGGCGGCAGGCTTCCTGGCAATTTTCGATCCGCAGCCCCTTCGCCGGGTGCTGCGGATCGGATCTGGCGCCATCAGCGGCGCTTTGCGTCGACGGTCAGGCCTTCGGCAGCCCATTCGGACTTGGTCTTGCACTCGCGGACGGGCAGGCGTGAGCCGGTATGCGTGCTGCTCAGGCAGAACTTGCGGTCTTCATTCGCCTGGGTGGGCGTCTGGCTGTAGCTGACGCCGGCGGCGGAGGCTTCGGCGGCCGGCTCGGCGGGGGCGGCGCTGGCGGCACCGACGAAACCGAAGGTGATGATCGCGGCGGCGGACAGAGCGGCGACGCGGACGGTGTTGGACGTGATCATGTGAAGTTCCTTCCCTCTGAATTTCTGCCGGCCTCACTGCCGACGCAGAGGAATTTGCATGGCTCGTGCCAATTGTCCGGCTCGAAGAAATACAGACACTTAGCTCATTTTCAGTCAGCCACGGCAACTTCCATGTGCTACGTAGCGGCGGAATTCGCTAACTCTCAGGATGAAGGAGACCCGCAGAAAGATTCTTGGTAGGCAGCGGGCGAGGGATGAGGCCTGCGCCTAGCTGCGCGCGGCCACTTCAAATATTTACGCCGAAGCCTTATATGCGCGTGGTACGGCATCCTGCCGGAACAGGAGAACGACCTATACGACCGCCCATGATGAGGCGCCCGCTAGGGCAGCCGCCGATGCCGCTGAACGGCCCCCGCTATAACGAGTTCATCCAGAGCCAGAAGGTTCGGGTGATCGACGAAGCGGGCGAGAACCTGGGCGTGATGTATACGCGTGAAGCGATCGAGCAGGCGGCGGAAGTCGGGCTCGACCTGGTCGAGATCAGCCCCAACGCCGATCCGCCCGTCGCCAAGTTCCTGGACATCGGCAAGTTCAAGTACGAGGCCCAGAAAAAGGCCAACGCCCAGCGCAAGAACCAGAAGACGCAGGAGATCAAGGAGATCAAGATGCGTCCGAACATCGACGACCATGACTATGAGACCAAGATGAAGAAGGTCTTCGAGTTCCTGGACGAGGGCGACAAGGTGAAGTGCACGCTCCGCTTCCGCGGTCGTGAGCTGGCGCATGGCCAATTGGGCATGCAGGTCCTGCAGCGGGTGCAGGCCGACACCGCCGAAGTGGCGAAGGTCGAGCAGTTCCCGCGCATGGAAGGCCGTCAGATGCTGATGGTGCTCGCGCCGAAGTAAGCGTGCTGGGCGGCGATCAGGCCGCCCGCAATCTCTTAACGAAGTCGCTGGTCGCACCCGTCAGCGCGTTGGCCGAGGTCAGCAGCGCGGTCGATGCACCGCGCACCTGCCTCGACAGACTTTCGGTCGATCGGGCGGCGACGGCGACGGCGGCGACGCGCCGGGCGATCTCGTCCGATCCGCCGGCCGTCGCGCGGGCATGTTCCTCGATCAGCGTCGCGGTTCGCCGCTGTTCCTCGATCGCCGATCGGATCGCCTCCGCCGCGACATCCAGCGAGGTGACGGCCCTGGCGATGTCGGCGAGACGACCCTCGGCCGCTCCCGCACCGTCATGGATCGCGGCGAGCAGGCTATTGATGCGCTTGGTGATTCCGGACGCCTGTGCGGATAGCTGCTTCACCTCGCCCGCGACGACCGCGAAGCCGCGGCCGGCATCGCCTGCGCGCGCCGCCTCGATCGTGGCGTTGAGCGCCAAAAGGTTGGTCTGCACGGCAACGCCATGGATCATGTCCACGAAGTCGCTAATGTCCGAGGTCTGGCGGGCAAGCGCGCGAACCGCCGTATCGCCATCCACCGAACTGCCCCGCGCGGCGACGCTGAGCGCGGTCTGCTGCTCGGCATTGCGGGCGATCTCCGCAATGGAGAGCGAGAGGTCACCGATCGCCCCCGCAACAGATTGCGCGCCCACCGACGCCAGGCCGGCGCTGTCGGCAGCGTCATGTGCCTGCCGGCCGGTCTCGTGCGCCAGGCGGTCGAGATCGGTGGCGAAGCCGGCGAGTTTGGTCGCGGCGGCGGCGATCGAGGCGGCGATTCCCGCGATCGACCGCTCGACATGATCGGCGACCTCGACCAGCTCGGCCTGCCGGGCGGCGCGCTGCCGCTCCTTCAGCGCAGCACTGGTGGCTGCCTCCGCGGCCGCGCGACGCTCGGCATCTTCGGCGGCGGCACGCGCGCTCTCGGCGTGGCGGTGAAGGTCGAGCGCACGGCACCGGGCGTCCTCGGCGGCAGCGGCAAGCCGGACGCTCTCCTCCCGCGCCTCCGCCTGTGCGGTGATGAGGGCGCGCAGGCGGTGGGTGACGTAGATCAGCGTCGCCGCCTGAAGGATGACCGCCAGCGCATGGACTAGCACCCGTTCGACGTTGCCCGCGCCGCTGAACACCAGGCCCGGAGCGACATAGTTAAGCAGCAGGTGGTGGACGGCGATGACGACGCTCGCCAGCACGATCGGCCGCCAGTCGAAGAGGATCGTGAGCGCCGGGAGCGCTACGAAGAAGTACATGTGCATGTCCAGCTGCCACGCGCTGCCGCGCATCAGGGCGACGAGGCCCGCCGGCTGGATCGACACTGCGATCGCTACGGATAGCCGCGCGGCAAGGTCGTGACGCCCGCGGGCGGCCATCAGCGCGGGGATGATGTTGACCATCGCCAGTCCGGTGATGATCGTCAGCTCGCCCGACAGGCTGGTCGCCGCTGCCAAGAGCGAAAGGAGGGCGGTGGAGACGCAGGCCGCCAGCGCCAGGAAGCGGACGTCCTTCAACCGGAGCTCGGCGATGTCGGACGCGGCGCTCACTGGACGCAGCCCCCGATGGCCGCCACAATCACGGCGCCATCCCCGATCCGGCGGGCGATCGCATCTCGTTCCCCCTCCACGATCAGGGCGCCGGGCAACCAGCCTCGCCCGACCAGTCGCGCATCGGCCGCGATCGCCGCGTCGGCCAAGGGCTGTGCGGACAAGGGCACCAGCATCATGCGCCCGGATGCGGGCGCGGCTCCGATGAATACGCAGAGTGCCGCCGCGCCGATTACGGCCTGCATCACCACGGTGCAGAGGACTGCGGAAGTTGGGGAGGTCATGCCCCCCAATGCCAGGCGCGGGTTAGAACAGTCCTAACGGGAACGAAAGAAATGTTAAGTGGTCGGCGGTTCCCACAGCTCGATCGGGTTCCCCTCCGGGTCATGGATGCGCGCGAAGCGGCCGTATTCGGCGGTGTCCCATTCGGGCTTGGTGATGATCTCGACGCCGGCCCCGCGAAGCTTGTCGAGCATCGTGTCGAGCCCCTCGACGCGGAGGTTGAGCATCCAGCGCTTGTCCGCGCCGAAATAGTCGCTCGCCTCCTTGAACGGCGAGAACACTGTCATTCCCGCTTCCTGGTTCCAGATGGCATCGTGCCCGGCGGCGATGCCCAGCATGTCGCGATACCAGGCGGTGAGCGCATCCGGGTCGGCGGCCCGGAAGAAGAAGCCGCCGATCCCGGTGACGCCCATGTTACTGCGCCTTGGGGGCGGCGGCGCTGGCATTCTCGGGCAGGCCGCCCAGCTGCTGCACCAGCTGCGTATACGCGTCGAGATAGGCGAGGACGATGACCTGGCCGATCTCGGTATCCTGATATCCGCCGCCCCCGACGCCGCCGAACACGCCGCCGCCGAAATAGCCGCCGCCACCGCCGCCGAAGCTCAGGTCCGACTTGCGGGCATAGCCTTCGGTCAGTCGCTCCTGCTCGGTCGTGCGGGCGTTGACGAGGGTCAGCGTGACGTTCGCTTCCTTCTTCTTCACGCTGATGCCGCCGGCGACCGCGCCGAGCAGGCCACCGCCAAAGGCGCCCACCAGGCCGCCGATGCCGCCACCGCCGGAGTTGCTGTTTTTCGACACGATGTCGGGCACGACGAAATAGTCGGCCGCCTTCACCTGGGCGCGGCCGATGTTCGAATTCTGCTGAAGCTCACCCGAATCGGCGAGCGCGCGTTCGATGTTGCGGCTCGCCAGCCCCTTGTTGCGGTCGACGAGGCCGAAGCAGCCGGACTTCATCACCATGACCTTGATGATCGCCTCCGGAGAGCCGAGGCCGAGCGCCTGCCACCAGTTGTTGTCCGGCTCGACGATGGCGATGGTGCCGAGGCGCTTGGTGCACACCGGGATCGAGGCCATGCCCTTTTCCTGCGCCTTGCGGCCGGAGGACTTGTCCGGCGCGGCGGCGGCGACGGTCGAGACGAGCAGCGCCGCGATCGACGCGGCGGCGACAAACTTCTTCAGCATCCGAATTCCCCTGTTGGCTCCCAACCCGGCCCGCTTACCGCGAATTACTGCGGCCGGTAAGATGGCGCGACGAAAGCGACGCTTAAGGCGACGGGTGTTCGGCGATCCCCAGCCGCAGTTCGGATGCGATCCTCGCCTTTGCAGAATTGTGTAGATCATTCTGCAAAGTCGGCCTAGGGCGCGCTCCGGCAAAGAAGGGGGACATCGATGAGGCATCTGCTTCTGGCGGGAACGATGACGGCGCTGCTGCCGATGGGCGCGGTCGCGGCGGATGCGCCGGCGGGCGACGCTGGCGAGATCATCGTCACCGCGCAGGGTCGCGATGAAGCCGCGAAGGAGGTGCCGATAGCGGTGACGGTGGTCGGTGCGGAGGCGATGCGGCGGACGGGTGCCACCGACATCCGCCAGCTGAACCAGCTCGTGCCGTCGCTGCTCGTCTCCTCCTCCTCGACAGAGGCGGCGGGTGCTGCCGCGCGCATCCGCGGCATCGGCACGGTGGGCGACAATGTCGGGCTTGAAAGTTCGGTCGCGACCTATGTCGACGGCGTCTACCGGCCCCGCGCAGGCGTGGCGCTGACCGAGCTCGGCCCGATCGAGCGGGTCGAGGTTCTGCGCGGGCCGCAGGGCACCTTCTTCGGCCGCAACGCATCGGCGGGTGCCATCGCCATCACCACCGCCTTGCCGAGCTTCACCGAAGAGGGCCGGGCCGAGGCGAGCGTCGGGAATTACGACTACCGCCGCTTCCAGCTCGGCCTCACCGGGCCGGTGAACGACGTGCTCGCCTACCGCCTCGACGGCGTGTGGACCAAGCGCGACGGATTCCTGAAGGATGTGGTGGCCGACCGCCGTATCAACGATCGCGACCGCTGGCTGGCGCGGGGGCAGCTTCTCTACCGGCCGAGCGACGATCTCAGCGTTCGCATCATCGCCGATTACGCCAAGCGTGACGAGGAATGCTGCGCCGGCGTCTACCTGCCGATGGCGAACCGCAGCCTGGGTCCGAACGGCAGCATCGTGACCGGCCCGTCCACGCTGGAGACGCTCTACCGCGATCTCGGCGCAACCATCGCCGACGATCCGTTCAGCCGCCGCACCGCACTAACCCCCGGCCAGACCAACCGCCAGGACGTGCGTGACGCCGGCATCTCGGCAGACGTCGACTGGACGCTCGGCGCGGTCACGATCCGCTCGATCACCGCCTATCGCGACTGGAAGTACACGCGCGGGCAGGACGGTGACTTCGGCCCGCTCGACATCCTCGTCCGCGCTGACGACGGCAGCGCGGGTTCCCGCTTCCGCACCTTCAGTCAGGAGCTGCGGGCGAACGGCACGCTCTTCAGCGGCAAGCTCGACTGGCTGGTCGGCGGCTATTACTCGAACGAGAAGCTGAAGACGCGTGACAATTTCCAGTACGGCGCGGACTACGGTCGCTTCTACGCCTGCTACCTCGCCGCGTCGCTCGGCCGTCAGATCGGCAATGCCGGGTGTCTCAGCGACGCGGCGCGCGCCAATCTCGCGAACCCGGCGGGCAGCTTCGGGGCGGCGGGCGCGACGCTGCTCGGCGCTTTCGACCGGCTCGCCTCGATCCCGGGCGGCGACGGCGGGGTGGATACCTATCGTCAGGACACGCGCAATTGGGCGCTGTTCACGCACAACGTCTTCCGTGTCACCGATCGGCTGAGCCTCACCGGCGGTCTCCGCTATACGCACGAGCGCAAGCGGCTGGCCGGCGACCTGAACGGCAGCGCCACCGGTTCCGCCGCCTGCCTCGGCAACCTCGCCGCGCGTGACGCGATCCTCGCCGATCCCACCTCACCCGCTGCCGCGCGCAGTCTCGCGGGGAGCCTCGGCGGCCTCAGCTGCATCCTGACGCCGATCGTCTCCGCCGACATTGCCGACCGGCAGAGCGACGAGCAGTTCACCGGCACGGCTGCCCTCAGCTACCGCCTCACCGAGGCGCTCACCGCCTATGCGATCTGGTCGCGCGGCTACAAATCGGGCGGCTACAATCTCGACCGCGCGCCGCTCTCCGCCGCCGCACCCGACGCCCGCTTGCTCCGCTTCAAGCCGGAGAAGGTGGAGGCGTTCGAGGTCGGCGCGAAGTTCGCCAGCACCTTCATCGACGTGAACGCCGCCGCCTTCCTTCAGCGGGTGCGCAACTTCCAGCTGAACGCCTTCACCGGCGCGAGCTTCGCGGTCGAGAACATCGCCGGGTGCAGCGATCTCTCCGGCGGGGCGGGCACCGATTCGGACAACATCGCCGGCAACGGTGCATGCGCGGGCAAGTCGAAGCCCGGCGTGATCTCCAAGGGTGTCGAGGTCGAGATGGCGATCCGCCCGCGCGTCGACGTGGTGCTGAACCTCGGCGGCACCTATGCCGACACGCGCTATGCCGACGACTTGACCGGGGCCGAAGGCCGCCCGCTCGGCACCGGCTTCTTCCAGCTTCCCGGTCGCCGCGTTTCCAACGCACCCGCCTGGGTGCTGACCGGCGGCGCGGGGTGGACGCCGGATCTCGGCCACGGCCTGACCGGGCTCTTCTACGGCGACGTGCGCTACCAGAGCCGGATCAACACCGGTTCCGACCTCGACCTTGAAAAGGTGCAGGGCGGCGTTGCGGTGGTGAACGCGCGGATCGGCATCAGCCACCCGGCGCAGGGCTGGTCGGTCGAACTCTGGGCACAGAACCTGCTCGACGCCGACTATATCCAGGTCGGCTACGACGCGCCGGGTCAGCCGGGCGGCGCTTTCAACACCGCGCGCGGTGTGCTCTCGGGCTATCAGGCGGTGGCGACCCAGCTTCACGGCGTGCTGCTGGCGGAGCCGAGAACCTGGGGGCTGACGGTCAAGACGGTGTTCTAACCCATTGCCGCCGTGCTCCTGCGAAGGCAGGAGCCTAAGCGCGACGGTGGTTCCAAAGGCTCCTGCTTTCGCAGGAGCACGGTTCGGGTGGAACTGGTCCTTAGACCGTCTCGCCCTGCAGCTCGGTCTCGATCGCCCGAACAACGCTTTCGTCATCCGGCGCGGTGTCGGGGGAGAAGCGGGCGACCACCTCGCCGTCGCGGCCGATCAAGAACTTCTCGAAGTTCCAGAACACATCGGTGTCGGACTTCGGCGTGATGCCGTAGCTCGCCAGCTTCTGCTTGAAGCTGTCGTCCTTGAAGGTGGCGTGCGGCTGCTGGCGGATCAGCTCGTCATAGAGGGGGTGGCGGTTCTCGCCGGTGACCTCGATCTTGGCGAACATCGGGAACTTCACACCGAAATTTGTGGTGCAGAAGGTTTCGATCTCCGCCTCGGTCCCCGGCTCCTGCGCGCCGAAGTCGTTGGCGGGAAACCCAAGCACCTCGAAACCCCGATCCTGATACTTCTCGTAGAGCTTCTCCAGGCCCTCATATTGCGGCGTCAGCCCGCATTTGGAGGCGACGTTCACCACCAGCAGGACCTTGCCCGCATAGTCGCCGAGCGTCGCGGGCGAACCCTTGATGGTGTTGAGGGGGATGGTCTGCAGATCGGCCATATGTCTCTCCTTCGAATCGGTTCAGATGGTGAGGCCGCGCAGGAGCTGGGGCAAGCTGCCCGTTTCGCCCCGCGCCTCGGCCATGAAGAAGTTGCGGGCGGGCGCGAGCCGCTGCACGCCCCGCATTCCGAAGCGGCGGATTGCCGAGGCGGCGCGGCCGGGCACGCCGAAGAGCCGCGTCAAACTGTCTGTCGCCATCGCCACCATGAAGGTGTCGAGGCCCCGCCAGCGCTCGTACCGCGCGAGGAGCTGCGCATCGCCGAGATCGAGGCCGAGCCGCGCACCCTCGATCAGCACCTCGGCGAGAGCCGCGACATCGCGGAAGCCGAGGTTGAGGCCCTGTCCCGCAATCGGGTGGATGCCGTGCGCCGCGTCGCCAATCAGCGCGAGCCGCGTGTCGGTGATCCGCGCGGCGTGATGGAAGCCGAGTGGGTAGCTGGAGCGCAGCCCCGCCACCTCCAGCTTGCCGAGCATCCTGGACATCCGCTTCTCCGCCTCAGCGAGCCATGCGCGATCGGAGAGGGTCGTCCAGGCCGGCGCATCCTTCGCATCCACCGTCCAGACGATCGCCGAGCGATGCCGGCCTTCAGCATCGTCCAGCATCGGCAGGATCGCGAACGGCCCGGCGGAATAGAAGATTTCGTGCGCGACATTGTCGTGCGGGCGCTCATGCGCGACCGCCCCGATCTGCGCGACATGATCGTACTGCCAGCGCGCGACGTTGATGCCAGCGGCGGCGCGGGTGGGCGAGTTGCGCCCCTCTGCCGCGATAAGCAGCGGGGCCGCGATCTCGGTGCCGTCCGAGAGGGTAGCGCGCACACCGTCGAGGTCACGCGTCACTTCGACAGCCGAGGCGGGCTGGCGGAGGGTGACGTTCGCCGCCGCCATTGCCGCCTCGTGCAGGGTCCGGCGCAGCACCCGGTTCTCGACCATGATGCCGAGCGGCCCGTCCTCGCGATCGGCATCGAAGACGAGGTCGCGGGGCTTGCCGCTGTCGCTGACCGCGATCGTCCAGATCGGGCAGCCCTGACCCTCCAGCCGATCCGCCACCCCGATCGCCTCCAGCATCCGCCAGCTCGCCGAGGCGATCGCCGACGCACGCCCGTCGAAGCCGGGGGCATGGAGGGTGGCCGGATCGGCCGGATCGACGACGATGCTGGTCAGCCCATGCGCGTCGAGGGCAAGGGCCAGCGTCAGGCCGACCAGCCCGCCGCCGAGGATAATGACGTCGCTTTGTTGCATGGGGCGGTTGTAGCGAGGCTTCGTATGGCCGTCACCCATCCTCCCCATCGCAGATGGGGAGGGGGACCAGCGAAGCTGGTGGAGGGGCCGGCGTAGCCGGTGCACCGCCGCCCCTCCACCACTCGCTGCGCGAGCGGTCCCCCTCCCCACGCTGCGCGTAGGGAGGATGTAAGAGGCACACTTGACGCCCGCCCCGCCCCAAGCGACTCTCGCGCCGGAACAAGGGGCGAACGCGATGGCGAGCATTCCGATCGGCGACGCGCCGCAATGGCGCGACAAGGCAAGGCGCGGTGCGGCGCGCGGCGGTGCGCTCCTCGCCGCGGTGATGCTCGTGCTGCTGACCATCGCCATCGCCGTCGCGCTCGTCAGCTTCCGCGCCAGCGACGCCAGCCTGAACACGGCGGCGGGCACAGCGACCGCCAACCTGCTCGGCCCGATCGGCGCCTGGGTGGCGGATGCGATGCTGACCTTCGCCGGCCCTGCCGCCGCGCTCGTCCTTCCCGTCCTGCTCCTCACCGCCGTCAGGATCGCACGCGACGATCCCGCGCGCGGGTGGAAGCGGGCGAGCTTCTGCACCCTCGCCGCCATCGTCTTCACCGGCCTCGCGATCGGCTGCGTCGCGACCTATTCGGTCCCCGGCCTGCCGGCGAGCTGGGGCGGGGTCGTTGGCATCGCCGGCGGCTGGGGTGTCGAGCGCGCCCTTGGCTTCATCCCCGATCCGATGGCGCAGGCGATCACCCGCTACGTCGTCTTCGGCCTGTTCGCGACGGCGGCGGCCGGCTTCTTCTTCTGGGGGCTGGCGCTGGACGAGACCGAGCGGGCCTGGCTGTTCCGCCGCCGGCAGCAGGACTGGGTCGAGGACGAGGAGTATGAGGACGACGCCGAGGAGCCGGCCGCCTTCGTGGAGGACGAACCCGAGCCCGAGCCTCGCCCGACTCGCAAGGGCCGTCGCGCCGTCACGCCCGACCCCGAGCGCCCGGTCATCGCCGACCCCCGTCCTCAGGCCGCGCAGGTCAAGGCCAAGGACCGCCAGCCCGCGCTCGATTTCGGCGACGGCTTCCGCCTGCCGCCGCTCGACCTGCTGAAGGAGCCGCCCGCCGCCGCTACCGTGCCGATCGACAAGGCCGCGCTGGAGAAGAACGCCCGCCTCCTCGAAAGCGTGCTGGAGGACTTCCACGTCAAAGGCCGCATCGTCGAGGTCCGCCCCGGCCCTGTCGTCACCATGTACGAACTGGAGCCCGCATCCGGCATCAAGGCCAGCCGCGTCATCGCGCTCGCCGACGACATCGCGCGCAACATGTCGGCGCTCTCCGCGCGTGTGGCGGTGATTCCCGGCCGCACCGTGATCGGCATCGAACTGCCCAATGCCAAGCGCGAGGGCGTGGTGCTGTCGCAGCTGGTGGGATCGTCCGCCTTCCAGGATCTCGGCGCGCAGCTGCCGATGGTGCTCGGCAAGAACATCGCGGGGGAGCCGGTAGTCGCCGATCTCGCGCCCATGCCGCACCTGCTGGTCGCCGGCACCACCGGCTCGGGCAAGTCGGTCGGCCTCAACTGCATGATCCTGTCGCTGCTCTACCGGCTGACGCCGGACGAGTGCCGGATGATCATGATCGACCCCAAGATGCTGGAACTCAGCATCTACGACGACATTCCCCACCTCCTCTCGCCGGTGGTGACCGATCCGCCCAAGGCGATCCGCGCTCTCAAATGGGCGGTCGAGCAGATGGAGGACCGCTATCGCATGATGGCCTCGATCGGCGTGCGCGGCCTCGCCTCGTTCAACGAGAAGGTGCGTGCGGCCAAGGCGCGCGGCCAGTCGCTCGGCCGCCGCGTACAGACCGGCTACGATCAGGAGAGCGGCCAGCCGGTCTATGAGGAGGAGAAGCTCGACTACGACGTGCTGCCGCAGATCGTGGTGATCGTCGACGAGCTGGCCGACCTGATGATGACGGCCGGCAAGGAGGTCGAGTTCCTGATCCAGCGGCTGGCGCAGAAGGCGCGCGCGGCGGGCATCCACCTGATCATGGCCACGCAGCGCCCGTCGGTCGATGTCATCACCGGCGTCATCAAGGCGAACCTGCCGACCCGCATCAGCTTCGCCGTCACTTCCAAGATCGACTCGCGCACTATCCTGGGCGAACAGGGGGCCGAGCAGCTGCTGGGCAAGGGCGACATGCTCTACATGCCCGGCGGCAAGCAGATCGCCCGCGTCCACGGCCCCTTCGTCTCGGACGAGGAGGTGCGCGCCATCGCCGACTTCTGGCGCTCGCAGGGCACGCCCGACTACATCTCCGCCGTTACCGAGGAGCCGGAGGACGGCGGCTTCGCGCTTGACGGCGCGCCGGAAGGCGACGATTCGCCGGACGAGCAGCTCTACCGCAAGGCCGTGCAGACGGTGGCGGAGAGCCAGAAGGCATCGACCAGCTACGTCCAGCGCCAGCTCCGCATCGGCTACAACTCCGCCGCCCGCATGATCGAGCGGATGGAGAAGGAAGGGCTGGTCGGCCGCCCCGACCATGTCGGCCGGCGCGAGGTGCTGATCGATACGGACGGGCGGCCGGTCTGACGCAGAAGCCGTCACCCCAGCGAAAGCTGGGGTCGTGTCGAGCGGAGTGCCCCGGGTCGAACGATCCCAGCCTTCGCTGGGATGACAACAGGGACACGGAACCTCCGGGTTCAGAGGCCATTCAACGCCCGACCTCTACTGCTACCTCATGACCCGGAACCTCATGCTCAAAGCCCTCGCCCCGATCGCCCTCGTCGTGGCGGCACCCGCCATCGCGCAGACGCTCACGCCGCTCGCGCAGGTCAGCGCGCATCTGCGGGCGGTGAACACCATGACCGCCGATTTCGCGCAGACCGACCGCAGCGGTAAAACGCTGACCGGCACGCTCACCCTGCAGCGGCCGGGCAAGATCCGCTTCCAGTACCAGAAGGGCGTGCCGTTGCTGATCGTCGGCGACGGCAAGGCGCTGACCATGATCGACTATTCGGTGCGGCAGGTCTCGCGCTGGCCGGTCGGTGATTCGCCGCTGTCGATCCTGATCGATCCCAGCAAGGACCCGAGCAGGTTCGCCAAGGTCGTTCCCTCCGGCCAGCCCGGGCTGCTGACCGTGCAGGCGCGCGATCCGAAGCATCCCGAGTTCGGCACCATCACCATCGCCTTCCGCAAGTCGCCATCCGCTCCCGGCGGCTTGATCCTCGACGGCTGGACCACCCTCGACGCGCAGAACAACCGCTCCACCGTTCAGCTCTCCGGCCAGCGCTTCAACGTGCCGGTCGCGGCGAACAGCTTCCGCTGGGTCGATCCGCGTCCGCGCGGGCGTAATGGTTGACCGCATGGCTGATCGTTCATGCTGCTGACAGGAAGGTCGGACTAAAGAGGGTCTCAAGCGGTCGGGCGCGTTGCGGGGATTCCCCCTGTTGCCCCGCATGTCCCGATCCGCCTCGCGTGACGAACGCCAGGTCGGCCCTCGCTCCAAGCCCCCGGAGCGGGGGCCTTTCTTGTTTCAAGTTCCGGTTCGGCTGCGCCGAACCGCAGGGGGTCTCACAAGCTGGCGAAACCCGCGCCCAATCGCTACATCGCGCGCGCAATGTCAGACAGCCCTCCCCCGACGCTCAAGGTCGCATCCTGGAACATCAACTCGGTCCGCATCCGCATGGACAGCATCGAGCGGTTCGTCGCCGATGAGGCGCCGGACATCCTCTGCCTCCAGGAAACCAAGGTCGTCGACAAGGATTTCCCGGCCGGCCTGTTCCGCTCGCTCGGCTACAGCCACCAGATCCTTCACGGCATGCCGATGTACCACGGCGTCGCGATCCTTTCGAAGCTGCCGATGCGTGAGGCGACGCGGAACGACTGGCAGGACAATGGCGAGGCGCGGCATGTCGGCGTCCTCCTCGACTTCGGCCTCCGCATCGAAAATGTCTACATCCCCGCCGGCGGCGACGTGCCCGACCGCACCGTCAATCCCAAGTTCGGGCAGAAGCTGGACTTCGTCGAGCGGATGACCCGCTGGGCCGAGGATTTGCGCCAGCCGACGCTGATCGTCGGCGATTTCAACATCGCGCCGCTGGAATGCGACGTGTGGAGCCACAAGCAACTCCTCGACGTCGTCAGCCACACGCCGGTCGAGATCGAGGCGCTGACCAGGTTCCAGGCCAGCCACGACTGGGTCGATCTCGGCCGCCAGTTCGTGCCCGCGCCGGAGCGGCTGTTCACCTGGTGGAGCTATCGGTCGAACGACTGGACCAAGAACGATCGCGGCCGCCGCCTCGACCATATGTGGGCGAGTCCCGACGTCGCCAAGACCGCCATCGCGCACAAGGCGCATGAGCCCTGCCGCGGCTGGCTGCGCCCGTCCGACCATGTCCCGATCGTCACCGAGTTCAACCTTTGAGCCTGGACGCGTGAGCGGAAGGCGGGATGTCGCGCGGGCGATCGATGCCTGTCGCCGCGGCTGGCCGGTGCGGATCACCGGCGCGGATGGCGCGATCGTGGTGCTACCGATCGAGAGCGCGGACGATGCGCGGCTCGCCGCCTTCGATCAGCACGCCCAGGCCGACATCCTGATCTCCGAGACGCGCGCGGTGACGCTGAAGCTGGCCAACCAGATCGAGGCGGCGACGCCCGGCCCGGTGCGGGTGGCGCGGCAGAGCTGGATCGACCTGCCCGGCGCGGTGGCGATCGCCGACCCCGCCCTCGATCTCGCGACACCCCTCAAGGGACCGTATCGCGCGATCCCGCCCAAACCGCATCAGCCCCATGCGGCGGCGCTGACTCTCGCCCGGCTTGCCGGATTGCTCCCCGCCTTCTTCGTGGCGGAACACGCGGGCGACATTGCGGTGGTCGTCGGCGCGGCCGACATCCTCTCCTTCGAACAGCCGCTCAACCTCGCCATCGCATCCCGCGCCCGCCTGCCGGTCGCAGCGGCGGAGCAGGCGGAGATCGTCGCCTTCCGCTCCGCCGAGGATGCGGTCGAGCATGTCGCTTTGGTGATCGGCGCGCCCGACGGACAGCCGCCGCTCGTCCGCCTGCACAGCGAGTGCCTGACCGGCGACGCGCTCGGCAGCCTGAAATGCGATTGCGGCCCGCAGCTCGACGCCGCGCTCCACGCGATTGCGGCGAGCGGCTGGGGCGTGCTCCTCTATCTGCGGCAGGAGGGGCGGGGCATCGGCCTGGTCAACAAGCTGCGCGCCTATGCCCTGCAGGATCAGGGCTTCGACACGGTAGACGCCAATCTCCGCTTGGGCTTCGGCATCGACGAGCGCGATTTCGGCGTGGCGGCGCGGATGCTCTCGCTGCTCGGCCAGGATCGGGTGCGGCTGATGACCAACAATCCGTCGAAGGTCGCGGGGTTGGAGGCGCAGGGGATCGCCGTCGCCGAACGCGTGCCGCACCGCATGGGCGACAACCCGCATAACCACCTCTATCTCGCCACCAAGCGCGACCGCACCGGCCACGCGATATGACCCGGATCATCGTCGATACGCTGACGGGCGTGATGACGGTCGAGGCGAACGGTATGTTGTGCAGCATTCGGTGCAGCATCGGCAAGGGTAGCGCGGTGTCTGCGGCCGAGAAGCGGGAGGGCGACGGCGCGACCCCGCTCGGGCTCTGGCCGATCCGCCGCGTGCTTTTCCGGCCAGACCGCGCCTCGGCGCCTGAGGGTCTGACCCTGCCGTGGGCGTGGATCGAAGCGGACGACGGCTGGTCCGACGACGCTGCCGATCCCGCCTACAACACCGCCGTCAAACACCCGCACCCCTTCTCCGCCGAGCGTTTGGTCCGGGATGACGGGTTGTACGACGTGATCGTCGTGCTCGGCTACAATGACGACCCGCCCGTGCCGGCCAGGGGCAGCGCGATCTTCCTGCATTGCTGGAATGAGGGGAAGCCGACCGAGGGTTGCGTCGCGGTGGCAAAGGCCGAGCTGCTGGCCATCCTGCCGGACCTCGCGGCAGGGGACGCGGTCGAGATTATCTAAATCCTCCCTGCGCGCAGCGCGGGGAGGGGGACCAGCGAAGCTGGTGGAGGGGCCGCCGTTGCAAACAGCGGTTGCGCCACCGCCCCTCCACCACGCCGCTTCGCGTCGCGGTCCCCCTCCCCATTTGCGATGGGGAGGATTTATCTCGCCCCAAACAACGCCGTACCCACCCGCACGCACGTCGCCCCCAGCATCACCGCCGTCTCGAAATCCTCCGACATGCCCATACTAAGCCCCGCCAGACCGTTTCGCTTCGCCAGTTCGGCGAGCAGTGCGAAGTACGGCGCGGCCTCGGTACCAGCCGGCGGAACGCACATCAGCCCGATCACCGGCAGGTCCGCGGCCCGCGCCTCGCCCAGTAACGCTGGCAGATCGCCGATCGCGCAGCCGCCCTTCTGCGCCTCTTCCCCGATATTGACCTGAATATAGCAATCCGGCCGCTTGCCCGCCGCGTCCATCGCCCTGCCGAGCGCCGCGACCAGCGACGGGCGGTCGACCGAATGGATCACGTCGAACAGCCCGACCGCCTCCGCCGCCTTGTTCGACTGCAATTGTCCGACCAGATGGAGGCGGATGCCTGGTGTCGCGGCGATCAGCGCGGGCCATTTCCCCTCCGCTTCCTGCACCCGGTTCTCGCCGAAGCTGCGGTGCCCGGCGGCGATCAGCGGCGCGATCTCCTCCGGCGTCCGGGTCTTGGAAACGGCGATCAGCTCGACCTCCTCGGCTTCGCGCCGGGCGAGCGCGGCGGCGGCGGCGATGCGGGTGGTGATCTGTTCGAGCGGGGTTTCGTCTGCCGGCATGGCGCGGGCTATAGGGTCCGCCATGCACCCGCGCCAACCCATTCCCCGCCTGTGGATGATGACCGACGAGCGTCAGGGTAAGGGCCTGTTACCAGCGGTTAAGAGGCTTCCGCGCGGGGCGGGAATCGTCTTCCGGCACTACAGCCTGCCGCCCCGTGAGCGTCGCGCTCTGTTCGAAGCGGTGCGCCGCGCCGCGCGCGGGCGGCTGGTGCTGGTGCTGGCAGGCTCGGCGCGGCAGGCGGCAGCATGGCGGGCGGACGGCTGGCATGGACCCGCGACGGCGCGGGCAAGCCGCCCGATGCCCCACAGCGCAAGTGCCCATAACGCTCGCGAGGTCAGGCGCGCGGCCGACATCTTGTTCCTGTCGCCGCTCTTTCCGACGCGCTCACACCCGGGCGGGCGGGTTCTCGGCCGCACCCGATTCGCGGCACTGGCCCGGCAGGCGCGCGTACCCGTCATCGCGCTCGGTGGCATGACCCCCCGGAACGCGCGCAGGTTGGGCGCTCTGGGCGCAAGTGGCTGGGCAGCCATCGACGGCCTGATCCGCTAACCACGCCCAATGTGCTCCTGCGAAAGCAGGAGCCTAAGCGCTAATCCCTTGATGAGGTCATCGCACCAAGGTTCCCGCTTTCGCAGGAACACGGGTGAAGATAACGATCCCGTTCCGGCTTGGTCGAAAGACCGACCATCAACTCAGAACTTGAAGGCCGTCCCCACATAGACCGCCTGGCTGTCGCGGCGGTCGTCGGCGAAGGCATCGAGATGCTCGCGCTGGATCTTGTAGCGCAGGCCACCGGTCAACTCGAGGTTCTTGGCGGGCGAGAAGCTGCCGCCGAAGTCCACGGCGTAGCTGTCCTGCGCATCGACCGGCGTGTCGTTGCCGACGCTGCGGTCGCTGCTCACGCCCAGGCGCGTGCTCCAGCGCTTGCCGAGATAGGCCAGGCCGAATTCGGCAACATCGCGCCGGCCGGGGACGATGCTGGTGTCGATCCGCGCCACTTCGCCGGTGACGGCGAACCGCTTCCAGCCCACGCCGACGCCGAGGTTGTAGGCGATCGGATCGAGCTTGGTGTTCTCGGCCAGGGCGGCGACGGCGGGCGAGCTGCGCCGGGCGAGCGCCGGCTTGGCACTGCGCGCCCGCACGACGACGTTGACCGCCCGGTTCCTGCCGGTCGCGCCCGATGGCGTGAAGCGGAACTCGTCGGCCGCACCCATGCCGCTATGCGCGAACAAAGCGGCGGTACGCGGGTCGGCGGCGGCGGGCGTGAACGACCCGATGCCACCGACCTGCGCGATACCGGCGACGCGCTTTTTCGCGTTCTTCGAAGAGGCTACGGCAGGAGACAGGACGAGCGAAAGCGCGGCCAGAACCGCACCCCCCTTCGTCACAATGCCCCGACTCGTACCCATTGACCGGCACCCTCTCCCACTGCGGCGGCGTCTACCACGCAGAAAACTCATTGCACATGCAAGTTGCCCTGCTCGCCGCGAAAACGGCCGATTGTTGCAGGATATCCACAGCGGTTCGGCGTCGCTTGCGGGCGGCGGGTGAACTTCTATAACGGCGCACCGCCCTTGCGCCTCATATCGGGACCATATTCATGCGCTCTTTCGCCCGCATCGCTGCCACCACCACGTTCGTCGCGGCGATGGCGATCAGCCTTTCGGCATGCGGCGGCGGCAAGGAGCGGGTGGCCCAGATCGCGCCCGGCACCATCAAGCAGATCGGCGTCAACTCGTATCTCTGGCGCGCCGCGCTCGACACCCTGTCGTTCATGCCGCTCGTCCAGTCCGATTCGAACGGCGGCGTCATCGTCACCGACTGGTACGCCAATCCGGCCAGCCCGGCCGACCGCATGAAGCTGACCGTCACCATCCTCGACCAGGATCTGCGCGCCGATGCCGTCCGCGTCGCGGCTTTGCGCCAGGTGCAGCAGAACGGCCAGTGGGTCGATGCGCCGGTGCAGGCGGCGACCGTGCAGAAGCTGGAGGACATCATCCTCACCAAGGCGCGCGACCTCCGCCGCACCTCCGCCCAGTAAGGACGCCGACATGTCGCGTGAACCGTCGCGCTTCAATCCGCAGGTCGCGGATGCGCGCTGGCAAAAGGCGTGGGCGGAGGCGGAGACCTTCAAGGCCGACGACCACAGCGCCAAGCCCAAGAGCTATGTGCTGGAGATGTTCCCCTATCCGTCGGGGAAGATCCACATGGGCCATGTCCGCAACTACACGATGGGCGACGTCCTCGCCCGCTATCGGCGGATGACCGGGCATGAGGTGCTGCACCCGATGGGCTGGGACGCCTTCGGCATGCCGGCCGAGAACGCGGCGATGGAGCGCGGCGTCCATCCGGGCCAGTGGACCTACGCCAATATCGACTCGATGAAGGCGCAGCTGAAGCGGATCGGCTTCGCACTCGACTGGAGCCGCGAGCTCGCCACCTGCCACCCCGACTATTACGGGCACGAGCAGGCGCTGTTCCTCGACCTCTACGAAGGCGGCCTCGTCTACCGCAAGGAGAGCGCGGTCAACTGGGACCCGGTCGACATGACCGTGCTCGCCAACGAACAGGTGATCGACGGGCGCGGCTGGCGCTCCGGGGCGCTGGTCGAGCGGCGCAAGCTCAGCCAGTGGTTCCTGAAGATAACCGACTTCGCCGAGGATCTGCTGGCCGGGCTGCAAAGCCTCGACCAATGGCCCGACAAGGTGAAGCTGATGCAGGAGAACTGGATCGGCAAGTCCAAGGGCCTGCGCTTTACTTTTACCATCCTCCCCAGCGAAGCTGGGGAGGATCTAAAGTCCTTCGACGTCTACACCACCCGCCCGGACACCATGTACGGCGCGTCTTTCGCAGCGATCGCGGCGGATCACCCGATCGCCGTGGCGCTCGCCAAGGACAACGCCGAACTCGCCGCCTTCCTGGACGAGTGCCGCGCCACCGGAACGGCGGCGGCGGAGGTCGAAACGGCGGAGAAGAGGGGCTACGACACCGGCCTCAAGGTCATCCACCCGCTCGATCCCGATTGGACCCTGCCGCTCTACGTCGCGAACTTCGTGCTGATGGAATACGGCACCGGCGCGATCTTCGGCTGCCCGGCGCATGACCAGCGCGATCTCGATTTCGCGCGCAAATACGGCCTGCCCGTCGATCGCGTCGTCGCCCCCACACCCGAACAGGCGGCCGAGCCGGTCGGCGACGAGGCGTATACCGGCCCCGGCTTGATCGTGAACAGCCGCGATCTGGACGGCCTCTCGATCGAGGACGCCAAGGCGAAGGTCATCGCCCGCGCCGAGGCGGAGGGCTGGGGCACCGGCACCACCGTCTGGCGCCTGCGCGACTGGGGCGTCAGCCGCCAGCGCTATTGGGGCACGCCGATCCCGATCATCCATTGCGAGGCTTGCGGCCCCGTCGGCGTCCCCAAGGACCAGCTGCCCGTCGTCCTGCCGGAGGATGTCAGCTTCGACGTACCGGGCAACCCGCTCGATCGCCACCCGACGTGGAAGCATGTCGACTGCCCGAAGTGCGGCAGCCCGGCGCGGCGGGAGACCGACACGCTCGACACCTTCGTCGATTCCTCGTGGTACTTCATCCGCTTCGCCAGCCAGCCGAAGGACCAGCCGTTCGACCGCGCGATCGCCGAGCAATGGCTGCCGGTCGGCCAGTATATCGGCGGCGTCGAGCACGCGATCCTCCACCTCCTCTACGCCCGTTTCTGGACCCGCGCGCTCCAGCACATCGGCAAGATCGGCGTCGCCGAGCCGTTCACCGGCCTCTTCACGCAGGGAATGGTGACGCACGAGACGTACAAGGACGTCGGCGGCAACTGGCTCTCCCCCGACGAGGTGCGCGACGGCCGCCAGATCTCGACGGGCGCGCCGATCACTGTCGGCCGCGTCGAGAAGATGTCGAAGTCGAAGAAGAACACCGTCGATCCGACCGGCATCGTCGACCAGTACGGCGCGGACGCGGTGCGCTGGTTCATGCTCTCCGACAGCCCGCCCGAGCGCGATCTGCCGTGGAGCGAGGCGGGGATCGAGGGCGCTTGGCGCTTCGTCCAGCGCCTCTGGCGGCTGGTCGATGCGGCGGGGCCGGGCGACGGCGAGGACATGGACCTCGCCCGCAAGCTCCACCGCACCATCGCCGGCGTCGCCGAGGATATCGAGGCGCTGTCCTTCAACAAGGCCGTCGCCAAGCTCTACGAGCTGACCAGCGCGATCGAGAAGGCGAAGCCGTCCGATACCCGTGTCGAGGCGCTGGAGGCGATCGTCCGCCTCGCCGCCCCGATGATCCCGCATGTCGCGGAGGAAGGCTGGGCGCGGCTCGGCCGCCACGGCCTGGTCGCCGACGCGCCCTGGCCGGTGGCGGACCCGGCGCTGCTGATCGACGATCAGGTGACGATCGCGGTGCAGGTCTCCGGCAAGCTGCGCGATACCATCGCCGTCGCCAAGGGTGCCGCGCGCGGCGATGTCGAGGCTTTGGCCCTCGCTTCCGAGAAGGTGCAGCGCGCGTTGGACGGCGCGACCCCGAAGAAGGTCATTGTCGTGCCCGATCGTTTGGTGAACATCGTCGCATGATCCGCAAGCTCGCCATCGCCCTGGGGCTTCTGACCCTCCCCGCCTGCGGCCTCCGCCCGGTCTATGGCGGCGGCACGCACGGCGCGGTCGCGACCGTGCTCTCCTCGATCGAGGTCGCGACGATCCCCGACAAGGCCGGCTGGATGATGCGCAACGCGCTCACCGACCGTCTCCGCGCCGCCGGTCCCGACACCCCGCGCTACCGGTTGCAGGTGACGCTGGACGACCGCATCGACGGCTTCGGCGTCCGCAAGGACAATGTCACGACGCGTGAGCGCCGCACGCTCCGCGCCCGCTATCAGCTGGTCGAGGCGGCGACCAACGCCGTGGTGCTGGACGCCACCGCCGCCTCGGATGCCGGCATCGATGTCGTCAGCTCCGAATATTCGGTCATCGCGGCGGAGAACACCGCGCTCGAAAACCTGACGCAGGACGTCGCCGACCAGATCATCGCGCGCCTCGCCCGCTACGCCTCCAGCAGCGCATGATCGTCAAGCGGGGCGAGATCGAGCGGGCGCTCGACCGGCCCGCCGGCATCCGTCTCTTCCTCCTCTACGGCCCCGACGAATCGAGTTCGCGCGCCCTCGCTGACCGGCTCGGTAAGGGCCTCGGCCCCGATGCCGAGCGCATCGACCTGTCCGGCGCGGTGCTGAAGGGCGATCCGGCGCGGCTGGCCGACGAGGCTGCGGCGATCTCGATGTTCGGCGGCCCGCGCTACATCCGCGTCGATCCCGCCGGTGACGAATCCGTCGAGGCCGCCGCCGCGCTCCTCGGCCTCACCGCCACCAGCGACCCCGTGGTCCTCATCGCCGGCGCGCTCCGCAAGGACTCCAAGCTCCTCAAGCTCGTCGCCGACCACCGCGAGACGATGGTCTTCGTCAGCTATGCGCTGGAAGGGCGCGAAGCCGACCAGCTGGCGATGGACCTCGCCCGCGCCGAAGGGCTGGAGATCCGCCCCGACGCTGCCCGCCGCCTTGTCGATGCCGCAGCCGGCGACCGCGCCGTGCTGGCCAGCGAAATCTCCAAGCTCGCTTTGTATGTCGATGCCGAGCCCGGCGGACGGGTCGAGGCCGGGCATGACGCGCTCGACGCCCTCCTCGCCAGCGGGGACGAGGGCGATCAGGGCGCGCTGATCGACGCTGTTCTCGACGGCCGCGCCGATCTCGCCCAGGCCGAACTCGCGCGATTGGGCGCGAACGGGACCGAAGGCATCCCCATCCTCCGCGCGCTGGAACGCAAGCTCCTCCTCCTCGCCCGCCTGCGCGGGGAGGTGGACCAGGGCAACGCCCCGGCCGTAGTGGTCAAGGCGCAGGGCAAGGCGATCTTCTGGAAGGAACAGGATCGCGTCACCCGCCAGCTCGCGCGCTGGCGCGGGCCGGAGATCGCCCGCGCCCTCGACCGCGTCCTCTCCGCCGAACGCGCCGTGATGTCCTCGCGCGGCCCCGGCACCATCGCCGCCGATGCCGAGCTGCTGGCCATCGCCCGCTTCGCCGAACGGCTTCGCTGATCATCGAAAACCCGCAGACAAACTTCGGATCGATCGACTGGATCGATCAGAAGCATCGGTATTAACAATTTCCGATCGTCACGATCCCGGCCTATCTACGCTTCACCTTCACTGAGGAGAATAACGCATGGGTATCGTCGGCAGCCAGCTAAAGCCGTTCAACGCCACCGCCTACCATCAGGGCAAGTTCGTCGAGGGCATCACGGAAGAGACCGTGAAGGGCAAGTGGGCCGTCTTCTTCTTCTACCCGGCCGATTTCACCTTCGTCTGCCCGACCGAGCTGGAAGACCTCGCCGACGCCTATCCCGAGCTGCAGCAGCTCGGCGTCGAGGTGTATTCGGTCTCCACCGACACGCATTTCAGCCACAAGGCCTGGCACGACACCTCGCCGGCGATCGGCAAGATCAACTACTTCATGCTCGGCGACCAGAACCACACGTTGGCCAAGAACTTCGACGTTCTGCGTGAGGGCGTCGGCCTCGCCGATCGCGCGACCTTCGTGACCGATCCGGAGGGCAGGATCCAGCTCGTCGAGATCACGCCCGAAGGCGTGGGCCGCAACGCGGCGGAACTGGTCCGCAAGATCAAGGCCGCCAAGTACTGGCAGGAGCATCCCGGCCAGGTCTGCCCGGCCAAGTGGGAAGAGGGCGGCGAGACCCTCGCGCCGTCGATCGACCTCGTCGGCAAGATCTGATCGGGCTCGGCCGGGCGGCGACAGTCGCCCGGCCACCTTCTCCGATGCCGACCTCTCACGCACCCCGTTCCTGAGCTTCCCCGGACGCTGGCTCCTCAGCCTCCCGGCAAGCTCAGGACCATCGAAACCAAAGCCGCCCGCCGCAAGTTCGGCGGATGACGGCTCATGTCCAGAAAGGACCCTCCATGCCCGTTCTCGACGCCACCACCACCAACACGCTGCGCACCTATCTCGGCAACCTCCGCCGGCCCATCGAACTGGTCGCCAGCCTCGGCGACGGCCCGAAATCGGCCGAGATCCAGAACCTGGTCGAGGAGATCGCCGTCCTCTCCGACAAGGTGACGGCCCGCACCAATGGCGATGACGCGCGCAAGCCCTCCTTCGCCATCCGCGCCGTCGACGATCCCCGTGCCGAGGTCACCTTCGCCGGCCTGCCGATGGGGCACGAATTCACCTCGCTGATCCTCGCTTTGCTCCATGTCGGCGGCCACCCGCCGAAGGAAGAGGCCGAGCTGCTCGACAGCGTCCGCGCGCTGGAGGGCGAGTTCCGCTTCGAGACCTTCTTCTCGCTCTCCTGCCAGAACTGCCCGGATGTCGTGCAGGCGCTGAACATCATGGCCGCGCTCAACCCGAACGTCAGCCATGTCGCGATCGATGGCGCGTTGTTCCAGGACGAGGTCGAGGCGCGGAAGGTCATGGCGGTCCCGATGGTCTTCCTGAATGGGGAGGTCTTCGGCCAGGGCCGCATGGACCTCGCCCAGATCATGGCCAAGCTCGACACCGGTGCCACCGCCCGTGCGGCGGAGAAGATCGCCGCCAAGGATGCGTTCGACGTGCTCGTCGTCGGCGGTGGTCCGGCCGGCTCGGCGGCGGCGATCTACGCCGCGCGCAAGGGCATCCGCACCGGCATCGCCGCCGAGCGGTTCGGCGGTCAGGTGCTGGATACGCTCGCGATCGAGAACTTCATCTCGGTCAATCACACCGAAGGGCCGAAGCTCGCCGCCCACCTGGAGGGTCACGTCAAGGAATACGACGTCGACATCATGAACCTGCAGCAGGCGGAAAAGCTGATCCCTGCGAAGAACGTCGGCGGCCTGCATGAGGTGAAGCTGGCGAACGGCGCGAGCCTGAAGTCGAAGACGCTGATCCTCTCCACCGGCGCACGCTGGCGGCAGATGGGCGTCCCCGGTGAGGACGAGTACCGCAACAAGGGTGTGGCCTATTGCCCGCATTGCGACGGCCCGCTCTTCAAGGGCAAGCGTGTCGCGGTGATCGGCGGCGGCAATTCGGGGGTCGAGGCGGCGATCGACCTCGCCGGTATCGTCGCCCATGTCACCCTGATCGAGTTCGACAGCCAGCTTCGCGCCGATGCGGTGCTGCAGCGGAAGCTCGCCAGCCTGCCGAACGTGAAGATCATCACCTCGGCGCTCACCACCAAGGTGGAGGGCGACGGCAGCAAGGTGACCAGCCTCAGCTACAAGGATCGCAATCACGGGACCGAGCACGACATCGCGCTGGAGGGTATCTTCGTCCAGATCGGCCTCGTGCCCAATACCGAATGGCTGAAGGACACGATCGCGCTCTCGCCCCGCGGCGAGATCGAGATCGATGCCCGTGGCGAGACGTCGCAGCCCGGCATCTTCGCCGCCGGCGACTGCACCACCGTACCCTACAAGCAGATCGTCATCGCGATGGGCGAGGGGTCGAAGGCTGCACTGTCCGCTTTCGACTACCTCATCCGCCTGCCGCAGCCCGACGATCTGGCCGCAGCCGCGTAACGCGCGGCGCCTCGGGGCCGTATGCAGGCGGGCGCCACCCCCTCTGCCCGCCGCATACGGCCCATTTTTCTCTGTCCTACACCCCGGCCGTTCCGTCACAGACTGGCGGATGACCGATTCGCCCATTCCCGAAGACATCGGCAGCGACCTGCTCGCCTTCACCCCCGCACCGGCACGGGCACGCCATGACGGTGGTCCGCCGATCGCCAGCGGACCTTCATCGATCTGCTCGCCCGCTGGGGCGTCGTCGCGGCCGCCGCCCGTGCCTGCGGTATGTCGCCCAAGTCGGCCTATCTCCTGCGCTGCCGTCCCGGTGCGGAAAGCTTCGCCGCCGCCTGGGACAAGGCGCTGCATGAAGGGCAGCGCCGTGCGCTGACGGAGGTCATGCAGCACAGCCTCCAACCGCCGGCGACGCCGGTCTTCTATCGCGGGCTGCAGGTCGGCACGCGGACCACGCCCAACGACCGCCTCCTCCTCGCTGCCTTGCGTGTGATGGCGCGCGGCGGCGGTTCGATCTTCGGTTCGTCGCATTCTTGCGATGACGTGTCGGGAAAGTCGTTACCTTTCGCGGACGCGTTCGATTGACGATCGCCCCCTCGGTCGCCAGCATCCCGCCCGTGCGGTGCCTCGCGTTTCTTCTCCTGCCCCTGGCGCTCGCCGCCTGCGTCGGGTCTCCGAAGAAGGAGCCGCCCCGCACCGCCCGGCCCGCGCCGCAAGCCCCGCGCCCTGACGATCGCGTGATCCGGGAGTGCAAGGCCGATCTCGTCCGGCTGGGGGTCAAGTTCCGGTCGCTGCCCGACCGCACCTTCTCCGGCGGTTGTTCGGCGATCGGCACGGTGCAGCTGCTCGACATCAGTATGCCGACCACCAATCTCGGCGCGATGACCTGCCCGGTCGCGCAGAAGCTGACCGTCTGGGCGCGGGAGGCTTTGCAGCCCGCCGCCCGCGCCTGGCTGGATGCGCAGGTGGTGAAGGTCGAAAGCTATGGCACTTACAACTGCCGGCCGATCAACAACAAGGCGGGCAACAAGCTGTCGGAACATGGCCGTTCGAACGCGGTCGATGTGTCGGGCTTCGTACTCTCCAACGGCCGCCGCATCACGGTTTACAACGACTGGAACGGCCCGGATGAGGGCGCGCGCAACTTCCTGCGCGCGGTCCACAAGTCGGCCTGCCGCCGCTTCGACGTGGTGCTCGGTCCCGATGCGAATGCGCTTCACCGCGACCATCTGCACTTCGACATGAGCGGGTCACGCTACTGTCGTTGATCCTTCACGCCCAAAACCTATGTAGGTCCCATGTCTAAGAAGAAAGTGCCGGGCCGCGTATTCCGCCCGGCGGAGAAGGACGCCGCCAGCGCCGCGCAGACAGCGCCGCTGCCCCAGACGACCCATCCGGCCTACCGGCTGGCCTTCCAGGATCCCGACTTCCTCCTGCGGGAGGATCTCCGCCCGGTCCGCTTCCAGCTTGAGTTGCTCAAGGCGCAGACCGTGCTGGACGAGGCGCGGGTCCATTCGACCTTCGTCTTCTACGGCTCGGCCCGCATCCCCGCGCCGGAGGATGCCGACCGTATCGTAGAGGCCGCGAAGACCGAGACGCAGCGCGACATCGCCGAGCGGCTGCGCGCCAAGTCGAAATACTATGACGAGGCGCGCCGCCTCGCCGCCCTCGCCAGCGGCGAGCCGGTGAACAGCGACGGCACACGCGACTTCGTGGTCTGCTCGGGCGGCGGTCCTTCGATCATGGAGGCGGCGAACCGGGGCGCGGCGGAGGCGGGGGCCGAGTCGGTCGGCCTCAACATCGTGCTGGAGCATGAGCCGCTACCCAACGCCTATGTGACGCCGCGCCTCAGCCTCAACTTCCACTATTTCGCGCTTCGGAAGATGCACTTCCTGATCCGTGCGCGGGCGGTGGCGGTGTTCCCCGGCGGCTTCGGCACGTTCGATGAACTGTTCGAGCTGCTGACCCTGATCCAGACCGGCAAGATGGCGCCTTTGCCGATCGTTCTGTTCGGCCGCGACTTTTGGGAGCGGGTGGTCGACTTCCCCGCCTTGGCGGAGGAGGGCGTGATCTCGCCCAACGACCTCAACCTCTTCCACTTCGTCGAGACCGCGGAAGAAGCCTGGACGATCGTCCAGGACTTCTACCGCCCCGCCGCCTTGAAGGCGGCGGAATAGCTTAGGCCTCTTCCTCGAAGGTCACGGCGACATCGGCATTGGCGGACAGGCGCACCGTGCCGTCCTCCACTGTCGCGACCAGCCCGGTCGAGATGTAGTGGTGGTGGCCCTCATGGCTGCCCTCGCCGCTGTCCTTCTTGGTCAGCTTGATGCGGTCGCCCTCGACCTTGTCGACCGTGCCGACATGGACGCCGTCCGCGCCGATGACTTCCGCATGTTCCTTGATCTGGCTGATGTCGGCCATTTTCGTCTCCTTGGGTGTTGCGCCCGCCCAACGCACGACCCCGCCCAACGGACGCATGGAGATCGACTAGTGCCTGGGCCGCTCGAACCGGGTGATGTTGGTCCAGTAAAATCCGGGCGCTACCTCGGTGCCGACGGTGCTGAAGTTCGCCAGAGCCTCCGGGGGAGGCATCGGGGCGTCGGTCGAACCGCCCTGTGAGGAAGGGTCGCGCAACTTGGGATAAGAGGCCTTGCGGATATCGACCAGCAGCACCCGCTTATATCCGTCGAGGGCGTTCGCCGGCATGTCCCGGCCGACCGCTTCCGCCGTGATCCGCTGCAGCGTGCCGGCGTCGGTGACGAGCCATTGATCCGCATGGCCGGCGTAAAGATAGCGGAGCGGATAGTACCCCCAGCCCCACTCGCCACGGTACACGACCGCCGTCCCACGTGGATCCGGGCCGATCGCCGCGGCGATCAGGCTCGACGGACCGTGCGTGAACCAACGGGCATGGGCCAGGAAGAACCCCTGCGTCAGCGTCGCGCCGACCGTCAGCATCGCCACCAGTCCGATCGCCACGATGCGACCCGCACCTCGCCGCCCGAACAGCTCAGCCGCCCCGACCGCCGCGATCATGGCGAGCACAGGCAGCATCCACAGATTGTAGCTCGGCTTCAGCGGGTTGAACCCCTTGACCACAAAGGCAGCGGCAAAGGTGACGAAGAGCCCCGCCGCCAAGGCGACCACCAGTGCGACCAGCGGCGACTGCCGGGTCCCGGAGAGGCCCCGCAACGCAGCACAGCCAACGCCGACCGCAGCCAGAACGCAGAACGCGACGAGCAGCAGCCCGCCCGTCCAGGGAACGACGCCGGCCACCGCATGCCCGACAAGGCGGAGCGCGAAGGCGGTGACCGTCGCCATGTTCAGCCCGGCAGCTTCGACCCCGCTGATCGACTGCGCCCCGGTGATGAACGGCACCAGCCCCGCCGACGGGATCACCACCGCCGCTGCCGCCGCGATGACCGCCATCGCCTCCCGGCCGCTCCTCACTTTGGCGATGAACAGCCCCGCGAAGAACGCCATCGACGACACCAGGCCGAAGAAATGGGTGTAGGCGGCGATCAGCCCCAGTACGACGAGCGGCACCAGCGCACCGGCATCCAGCCGGTCCCGGTCGAACGCCCGGAACAGAGCCACGATCTGAAGGCAGGTCAGCGCGAAGAAGATTGGATACGCCCGGATCTCGACCGAGGCCTCGGTCAGGGCCGAGGACCCGGCCAGCACCACCCCGGCCGCCAGCACCGCGATCACGCCATGCCGCCGGGCAGCGCCAAGCAGAAGCGCCGCGAGCCCCGCCGCCACGATCAGCAGGTGCAGGATGCGCAGACCATAAGGGGTCGCGCAGACCGTGCGCCAGCATGCCGCATCGATTAGGTAGCTGATCGGCGGCATCCGATCGTCAGGCACCCCGAAGGCACCGGGCGCTCCCCCGGCGAGCCATTTGAAGATGAAGCCGATCGGGGCCCGGCTGCCGGACAGCTGGGTGGATTCGTCGATCCATATCTGCTGGACACCGGCGAAGTGGAACCCGGTCCCAAGGAACAGCAGGACGAACAGCCCGGCAAGGATCGTCGTCCCGACCGGTGCTCGCCTCACATCCTCCACTCATATCCTCCCGCAGCGCACAGCCGAGGCGCATGGCAATAGCAGCATCGCGGGGGCGGTGGGCACTGCCAATCGTTGCGCAGCCACCTGCGTGCCCGCGACGGCACTCTCACTGCTGGCACATTACGGTCGAGGTGACCGTGTAGCTGCTTTCCTTGAACCCGGCGCTGTTCTCGACCCGGGCGTTCACCGTGATCGTGTCGAGGAGCAATCCGGGCCGTATCGCGGAGGCGCCGCTGGTGTAGGGCACGCCCGCTCCGCTAGCCGCCTTCAATGAGAGGTAAGTCGTCGGGGTATCGCCCCATCCGCTCGGGCCGGTCACGGTCGGGGCGGAGAACAGCATGTGCGGCAAAGCGAGGGATGCGACCACCAGAATGGTCGCGGCGCCTCCACCCGGCGCTTCCGAACCGATGAACGTACCCGTCGGCGACATGGCCAGCGTGCCCGTCGATCCGAGGCTGAGGGTGCAGGTCAGGCCGTCGAGCAGTCCCGCCCGGGCCGACGGGGCGACGGCGAGCGCTGCCGCGCAACCCGCGAGGATGATGAAGTGACGCATGCCGTCCTGATAGCGGCTTATGGCTAGCGAAAGCTTTCAACCGTCGAGGTCGCGCCGCACCTCGGCGATCAGCCACTCGCGGAAGCGCTTGATCTTGGGCACGTTGCGACGATGCTCGGGCGCCACGAACCAGTAGGCGTAACCGCGCGTCGAGACCTGGTCCGAAAGGCGGACAAGACGACCGGCGGCGAGATCGTTGCGCCAGAAGAAGGGGGTGAGCATCGCCACGCCTTGTCCGGCGACGGCGGCGGTGCCCTCATTCGCCTGGCTGTCCATGCGGATGCCGGGCCGCACCTTCTCGTCATCGGCATCGACCCCCGCCTCGCGCAGCCACCAGGACCACCAGGGATCATGCGGGCTGATCAGCGGCAGATGGAGCAGGTCGCGCACCTCGATCCGGCCGCCCTGTCGGGCCAGGAAGTCCGGGCTGCACATCGGCGTATAGTCGATCTTTAGCAGCAGGTCGGCATCGAGGCCGGGCCATGAGCCGAGCCCGGTGCGGATCGCCACGTCCACATCGTCCCTGGCGAAGTCGATCAGCGCATCGTTGACCATCAGGCGCACCGCCATTTCGGGATGCGCCATCTGGAACCCGCCCAGCCGCCAGGCGAGCCACGTGTTGGCGAAGGTCAGCGATGTGGAAAGCGACAGTGACGCCTCATCCTCGCTCCGCAACTGGGCGAAGGCGCCGTCAATCGCATCGAACGCCTGGGACACCGGAGCCATCGCACGTCGCCCTGCCTCGGTCAGCAAAACACGTCCTTTCTCCCGCCGGAACAGGGCTATAGACAGCCGCTCCTCCAACAAGCGAACCTGATAGCTGACAGCCGCCTGTGTCATGCCGAGTTCGCTCGCCGCTGCCGTGAAGTTCTCGTGACGCGCCGCCGCCTCGAAGACCCGGACGGCGGAGAGAGGCGGCAGGCGGCGCATCTGCAAAGCATAAGGCGTCCTTATCAGGGGCACTAGCTGTTTCGTTGGTGGCGCTCCGCCCCGCCGGGCATTTCACCCCTCGGCAGCGATGCCAACCAACGGGAGACAGATCATGACCCTCGACCATCAGGAGGTCCGCGGCTGGGCGGACGGACACCATCACATCACCGCCGCGCTCAGCACCCTCGGCCGGCAAGTGCTCGACGCGTTCCTTGTCCTCGAGCGGATCCAGTTTGATCGCCCGTGGGAGAGCCGTCGGACGTGCAGGTGAAGGAACATCGCGTCTCCCTTTCTGTTCAGCGCAGCCTGCGTGACGAAGGAGAGACGCGATGAGACTTCTTGCAACCGCCGCCGCCACATCGGTCCTGCTGCTCGTTACCGCCTGCGGTCAGAAGGGCGACGATCCGATGATGACCAACAACACCTCCGCCGACATCGTCGAGACGCCGAACGGCGCCACTGACATGGACAATGGTATGGGCAGCATGGGCACCGAGTCCATGGGGAACACCGGCGGCAACGACACGGTGACCTCGTCCGGCGGCAGCCTGACCGGCGACACCGCCACCTCCGGTCCCAGCCCGGCGATGGTTGACGCCCAGTCGCCCAGTGCCGGCGGATCTGGCGCGGCGACGACCCAAGGGAGCGGCGGCCAGCAGCACTGATCCCGCGCCGCGCATTTGCGCGAGCCAGCGAATTCGATTATGGCCCCGCCATTCGCCTCGGCCGGCTTCATGCAGGCCGGGGCGCTCTTCTTTTGACGAATCGGAGCCTCGCCGCATGGCCCGCCGCCGCCAGATCTACGAAGGCAAAGCCAAGATCCTCTATGAGGGTCCGGAACCCGGCACGCTGATCCAGTACTTCAAGGACGACGCGACCGCGTTCAACGCCCAGAAGAAGGGCACCATCAGCGGCAAGGGCGTACTCAACAACCGCATCTCCGAGCATGTGTTCACACTGCTCGGCAATATCGGCGTGCCCACCCACTTCATCCGCCGCCTGAACATGCGCGAGCAGCTGATCCGCCAGGTCGAGATCATCCCGATCGAGGTGGTGGTACGCAACGTCGCCGCGGGCTCGATCAGCAAGCGTCTGGGGATCGAGGAGGGGACCCAGCTGCCCCGCACGATCATCGAGTATTACTACAAGGACGACGCGCTCGGCGACCCGATGGTCGCCGACGAGCATATCGCCTGCTTCGGCTGGGCCAGCCAGGAGGAGATGCACGACATCGCCGACATGGCGATCCGCGTGAACGACTTCCTGTCGGGTCTGTTCGCCGCCATCAACATCCGCCTCGTCGACTTCAAGCTGGAGTTCGGGCGGCTGTGGGAGAATGAGTACAGCCGCGTCATCCTCGCGGACGAGATCAGCCCCGACGGCTGCCGTCTCTGGGACATGACCACCAACGAGAAGCTCGACAAGGACCGCTTCCGCCGCGATCTCGGCGGCGAGGTGGAGGCCTATCAGGAAGTCGCGCGTCGGCTCGGCCTGCTTCCGGAGGGCGACACGACGGTGCTGGACCTCGAAAAGCACCGCCAGAGCAAGGGCAAGTAACCGCCCGCTGGCTCAGCGGAGCAGCTCCGTTACCTCTTCGGCGACGAACTCCATCAACAGCAGCCGGCTGTCGGCGACGGCTGCCGCGCGGTGATGGACCACGCTGACATAGCCGGCGCTTTCCGCCAGCTCCACCAGCATCTCGCCGCGTGGATAGCGTATGACGAAGGCGGCGTCCCACTCGTCCGGCGGTCCGATCAGCTCGATGCCTCCGCGCAGATGCAGGGTGATGCCCTTTCCGGCGAGCAGCGGCATCACCCCTTCGGCATAGCGGCGATATGCATCCGCCCCGCTACACCGCTCTTTGCTGCTCGGTTCGTCATATTGCGCCTCGGCTCGAAACTTCAGCAGGTTCAGCATGCCGATGGGCTGTGATAGATCGACGCCCCCAAGCAGCTCCCGCACGGTCCGACCGTCGGTTCTCAAAGATGTCATGCGTCCTCTCCCATGTGTTCGCCCGTTGCAGATACCACATTGACCACCGGCCTGTTGTCCCCGCGACAGGACTTGGGCTGGAGCCCCGCCTTAGCCTGCGTCGGTATGGTCCTCGAGCTGAGAAAGCACCGCCAGAGCGACGGCAAGTAGCGCCGGAACCCTCCTGACCCGTCGCCGGTTCGGTCGGGGCATGGAGAGGAGTCCTATGATCCGCAAGGCTGCCGCCTTCTGTGTCGCGCTGTCGCTGGCGGGCGCACCGGCGCTCGCCCAATCATCGATCTCGGCGTCGGACAAGCAGCAGGGTGCGCAGGCGCATCCTGAACTGCTCAAGGAATATGGCGGGCCCTATAAAGGGCCGCAGGCGGCGTATGTGGAGCGGGTCGGGAAGCGGGTCGCGACGCAATCCGGCCTGTCGAACGCACAAGGCGACTTCACCGTGACGCTGCTGGACAGCTCGGTCGAGAACGCCTTCGCGATCCCCGGCGGCTATGTCTACGTCACCCGGCAGCTGGTAGCCCTGATGAACAGCGAGGCGGAGCTTGCCTCGGTAATGGGTCACGAGGTCGGCCATGTCGCCGCGCGCCATTCCGCCAAGCGCAACAACCGGTCGCAGCTCGGCTCGATCCTCGCGGCGGCGGCAGGCGCGCTGACCGGCAGCGACATCGTCGGTCAGGTCGCCGGCTATGGTGCGCAACTCTACACTTTGGGCTTCAGCCGCAGCCAGGAATATGCCGCCGATGGCCTTGGCGTGCGCTACATCACGCAGGCCGGCTACGATCCCTATGCCGCTGCCGACATGCTGGCATCACTAGACGCGGAGACCAGCCTGCAGGCGCGTATCGAAGGGAGGGACGCCAGTGCGACGCCCGGCTGGGCCAGCACGCACCCGAACGGCGTGGAGCGGGTGAAGCGCGCCGAGAAGCTGGCGCAGAAGACCGGCCGGCAGCCTGCGCCTGCCGTACAGGACACCGCCTTCCTCCGAATGCTCGACGGCATGGCCTATGACGACAGCCCGTCGCAGGGCATCGTCAGCGGGCAGACCTTCAGCCATCCGGAGCTACGCCTCCGGTTCACCGCCCCTGCCGGATACACCATCGCCAATTCGGCTGATGCGGTCAGCGTGTCGGGCAGCGGCGGCAAGGCGCAGTTCGGCATGGGCTCCGCCACCGCCGACCTCGGCAGCTATATCGATGCCGCCTTCGCCAAGCTGGCCGGTTCCAGCGGGCAGGTGAGCCGGGGCGAACTGCGGTCCTTCAACGCGAACGGTATTCCTGCCGCCTATGCGACCGCGCGCGCATCCAGCGGCGGGCGCGTGGTGGACGCGACCATCGTGGCCTACCGCTTTCCAAGCGCGACCTATCAGTTCCTGATCGTCACGCCGTCGGGCAGCGGCCTGGGGCCATTTGCCGGCATGGTCAGCGGCCTGACCCAGCTGACAGGGCAGCAGGCGGCGGCGATCAAGGGAAAGCGCATCCGCATCGTGACGGTTGCTGCGGGTGATACGATCGACAGCCTCGCCCGCCAGATGGCCTATCCGAACTTTCAGCGGGAGCGCTTCATGACGCTGAACGCCCTTTCGGACGCCGCTGCGCTCCGCCCGGGCATGCTGGTGAAGCTCGTGGTGGAGTAGAGGTCCTTAGGCACCCATCTTGAGCAACACCTGCCACTCGCCGTCACGCACCGGTGTGACGGAGAGGCGCGATTGCCGGACCATCTCAAGGTCCCTCAGCTTCGGCTCCGCTTTGATGTCAGCAAGCGGAACAGGCTTTGCAAGCTTCTGCACCGGCTTCACGGCGACGCTCGCCCATTTGCCGTCGTCGCCATCCGGCTGCCAGCTGCGGGTGATCTCCATCACTCCGACCGCCGCCTTCTCCGTGTTGGAATGATAGAACAACGCCCGATCGCCGACCTGCATATCCTTCAGGAAGTTGCGCGCGGTGTAGTTGCGCACCCCGTTCCATTCGGTGCCGCCGTCGCGGACAAGGTCGTCCCAGCTATAGGCATCCGGTTCCGATCGCAGCAGCCAATAGGCCATATTGGTCCCCTTTCGCCGCCGCTCTAGCGGATCGGGTCGGCGCTAGGCGAGGGGCAGTTCCAGCCGCGCGCAGGCGCCGTCCTGACCCGTCAGCGTGAAGCACCCGCCGATCTGCTGGGCGAGGGCGGTGGCGATGGTGAGGCCGAGGCTGCCGGCCGTCGCCGGATCGAAGCTCGGCGACACGCCACAGCCATCGTCGCTGACAGTGATGACGCCACGTCCGGCCTTCCCCCGTGCAACGCGAACGTGGATGGTGCCGCGATCCCGCCCGGCAAATCCGTGCTCCACCGCGTTCGCTACCGCTTCCGCGACGATCAGGGCGACCGGCACGATCGAGTCGTTGTCGAGCGTGATGTCCTCCTCTGCCTCTACCGTGCTGACGACACCGCGTGCGCCGAGGGCATCGAGAACATCGTCGACCAGCTGGCGGAGAAACGCGTCGGTGGCGGCGGGCCGACCCGTCCCGTCATAGAGCTGCCGATGGATCTTTCCGATCAGGGCGAGCCGGCGGGATGCCTCGTCGATCGCGCGGCGCGCTGCCTCATCGGCGATCTCGCGCTTCTGCAACACCAGCAGGGCGGCCACGACCTGCAGGTTGTTGGAGACGCGATGCTGCAACTCGTTGAACAATGCGGTGCGCGTCTCGGCCAGGCCATGGCTGCGCTCCCGCTCCTTCAACAAACGCGCGTTCGCCACCTGCATCCAGTGCACCAGCGTAATGATGAAGGCGTTTACCAGAACGAACAGGACGAGGGACACTGCGCTGCCCAGCGGCAGGGCATAATGGTCAATCGGCGCGATGAAGAAGAGCCAGGCAAGGATCGCCGCCAGACCTAGCGCCAGAATGCCCGGCCCTCGTCCGAAGAGGAACGCGGAGAGGATGATGCCGGGGAAGAAGATCAGGTACGGGAAGCCCGGCGGCAGGATCGGGAGCAGCGCGTATCGGACCAGCGCGGACAAAGCGATGATCGCGGCGGACGCTCCGAAGGCGAGCACCGGCGCATCGCGCGCAAGCGGCAACCGCTCCTGAAATCGACGCGGCCGTCCCGGCATTCTCACTCCTTGGCTGAGGGGAACGTAACAGCAACTTTCCGGACTGACTACGCTTGGAAAGAATTAAGCTGCTGTTCACAAATAAAAAGGGCTCCCGAAGGAGCCCTTTCCATCTCGATCAATGATCGAGATCAATCGTCGTTGCGCGTCAGGAAGGCGGGGGCGAACTCGCCCGGAGCTTCGTCCTCGCTCTTCTCGCGACGCGGGCCACGGTCGCCGCGATCACGGCGCGGACCACGATCTCCCCCCTCGCGGCGGCGGTCTCCACCGCCACGATCGCCACGATCACCGCGCGGACCACGGTCGCCGCCTTCACGCGGTTCGCGCGGCGGACGGGTGTCCTCCAGCTCGGCGCCGGTCTCCTGATCGACGACGCGCATCGACAGGCGCACCTTGCCGCGTTGGTCGATCTCCAGCACCTTGACCTTGACCTCCTGACCCTCGGTCAGGACGTCGCGGACATTGGCGACCCGCTCGTTCTTGATCTCGGAAACGTGGACCAGCCCGTCCTTGCCCGGCATGAACGTCACGAACGCGCCGAAATCGACCAGGCTCGCCACCTTGCCGGTGTAGATCTTGCCCGGCTCGGCCTCTAGCGTGATGCCCTCGATCCACTTGCGCGCCGCCTCGATCTGCGACGGGTCGGATGAGCTGATCTTGACCGTGCCGTCGTCGTCGATGTCCACCTTGGCGCCGGTGGTGGCGACGATCTCGCGGATCACCTTGCCGCCGGTGCCGATCACGTCGCGGATCTTGTCCTTGGGGACAGACATCGTCTCGATGCGCGGCGCATGAGCGGAAAGCTCACCCACCGACCCCAGCGCCTTCGCCATCTCGCCGAGGATATGCGCGCGGCCTTCCTTCGCCTGCGCCAACGCGACCTTCATGATCTCCTCGGTGATGCCGGCGATCTTGATGTCCATCTGAAGGCTGGTGATGCCCTCCGACGTGCCCGCGACCTTGAAGTCCATGTCGCCGAGGTGATCCTCGTCGCCGAGGATGTCGCTGAGGACCGCGAAGTCCTTGCCCTCCAGGATGAGGCCCATCGCGATGCCGGAGACCGGGCGCTTCAGCGGCACGCCCGCATCCATCATCGACAGCGAACCGCCGCAGACCGTCGCCATCGAGGACGAGCCGTTCGACTCGGTGATGTCGGAGAGGACGCGGATGGTGTACGGGAACTCCTCGTTCGACGGGAGCACCGGGTGCAGCGCGCGCCAGGCGAGCTTGCCGTGGCCGACTTCACGACGGCCCGGCGCACCGAAGCGGCCGACTTCACCGACCGAATAGGGCGGGAAGTTGTAGTGCAGCATGAACCGCTCGTACGACAGACCGGTCAGGCCATCGATCATCTGCTCGGCGTCCTTGGTGCCGAGCGTGGTGGTGCAGATCGCCTGCGTCTCGCCACGCGTGAACAGCGCCGAGCCGTGGGTGCGCGGCAGGAAGTGGACCATCGCCTCGATCGGGCGGACCGTCTTCGTGTCGCGGCCGTCGATGCGGCGACCGTCCTTCAGGATCGCGATGCGGACGATCTCCGCCTCGACCTTCTTGCCGAGCTTGTTGGCCTTCAGCCGGGTCTCGGCATCGGCGTCCTTGAAGTGCTCGTGCAGCGCCTTCTTCGCCTCCGAAATGGCGGCGACGCGGTCGGCCTTCTTGATGTTCTTATAGGCTTCCGTCAGGCCGTTGCCGAGCAGGCCCTTGACGGTGGCCTTCAGCTCGCTGTCGTCGATCGTAGGCAGTTCCCACGGCTCCTTGGCGGCCTTTTCGGCAAGGCTGATGATCGCCTCGATCACCTTGGCCGACGCCTTGTGCGCGAACATGACGGCACCCAGCATGACCTCTTCCGAAAGCTCCTTGGCTTCCGATTCGACCATCATCACCGCATCTTGCGTGGCGGCGACGACGAGGTCGAGGTCGCCTTCCTTCACCTGGTCGTTGGTCGGGTTCAGCACGTACTCGCCATCGACATAGCCGACGCGCGCAGCACCGATCGGGCCCATGAACGGCACGCCGGAGATGGTGAGAGCGGCAGAGGCTGCGACCATCGCGAGGATGTCCGGCTCGTTCACGCCGTCATAGCTCAGCACTTGGGCGATGACGTTGATCTCGTTGTAGAACCCTTCCGGGAACAGCGGGCGGATCGGGCGGTCGATGAGACGGCTGGTCAGCGTCTCCTTCTCGGTCGCGCCACGCTCACGCTTGAAGAAGCCGCCGGGGATGCGGCCGGCCGCCGAATACTTTTCCTGATAGTGGACGGTCAGCGGGAAGAAGTCCTGCCCATCCTTGACCGTCTTCGCGGCCGTGACGGCGCAGAGGACGACGGTCTCGCCGAGGGTCGCGAGCACCGCGCCGTCGGCCTGGCGCGCAACGCGCCCCGTTTCGAGGGTCAGCTTCTGGCCGCCCCACTCGATTTCAGATTTCTTTATGTCGAACATGTGATTTCCTTCGGACCCGTCGCCCTATGCGCCGGGGGCCTCTTTTCGCGGGCTAACCGGCCCGCGGCGGTTCGGGACTGTGTGTCCCTCGGACTCCGGCCGAATTGCCGGGCGTCCCGTGGTCTTCATGCGAAAAGGGGCGCCGGTGGGCGCCCCTTCGCGTTACTTGCGAAGGCCGAGCTTCGCGATCAATGCGCTGTACCGGCCTGCATCCTTCTTCTTCAGATAGTCGAGAAGGCTGCGACGGTTGTTGACCATCATCAACAGGCCGCGACGCGAATGGTTGTCCTTGGCGTGGCCCTTGAAGTGCTCGGTCAGGTTCGAAATGCGTTCGGTGAGGATCGCGATCTGCACCTCGGGGGAGCCGGTGTCGCCCTCGGCCCGGGCGTGTTCCTTGATGATCTCGGCCTTGCGCTCAACGGTAACGGTCATGTCTTTTCCTTCGACACCTTATAGATTGAAGCCGCGAACCACTCGGACCTCTCGGTCCGTGACCTCCACGAGGGCGACGGGAACGGCACCGTCGCGCGCGAGATGGAGGCCGGGCTGTGCGGCAATCCCGGCCAATACCTGCCCCATGCGGAGCAGCCTTGCCTGGTCGGGCGTGAGGTTCAGGGCCGGGATGTCGTCCAGCCCTGCCTCGATCGGCAAGAGCGCCTGTTCAAGCGCGGCCCCATGGCCGAGTTCGCTGAGCTTGTCCAGTGAAATGGCCACGCCAAGCGTGAAGGGCCCCGCCTTCACGCGGCGGAGCAGGGTGACATGCCCCACCGTGCCGAGCGCCCGCGCGATGTCCCGCGCGAGGCTGCGGATGTAGGTGCCCTTCGAGACATGGGCGGTGAGGGTGACACTCTCTACATCCTCCCCGCGCGAAGCGGGGGGAGGGGGACCAGCGAAGCTGGTGGAGGGGCCGGCGCAGCCGGTGCTCCGGACCGCCCCTCCACCAGCCTGCGGCTGGTCCCCCTCCTCATCTGTGATGGGGAGGATACCGAGAGACCGCACCACCACCGCCCGCGTCTTCATCTCGACGGTCTCACCCGCCCGCGCGCGATCATAGGCGCGCTTGCCGTCCACCTTCAGCGCCGAATACACCGGCGGCACCTGCTCGATCGGCCCGGTGAACCGCGGCAACACTGCCTCCACCTCTGCCAGCGTCGGCCGCACGTCGGATGTCTCGACCGCCACCCCCTCGGCATCCAGCGTGTCGGTCTCGACCCCGAACGAAACGGTGAACGCATAGACCTTGTCGCTGTCGAGCATCCGCCCGGCGAGCTTGGTCGCCTCGCCCAGAGCGACCGGCAGCACGCCGGAGGCGAGCGGATCGAGCGTCCCGCCGTGCCCGACCTTCATCTTCGGATAGCCGCCCGCCCGTAACGCGCGCTTCACCTTGGAGACGACGTCCGTCGAACCCGGCCCCACGGGCTTGTCGATAATGATCCAGCCGTTCACGCTGGCGCTATTCGTCGCCGAGATCGCGTGCCACGTCCTCGCGGCGGAGGAGTGCGTCGATATGGCTCCCCTCCTCGAAGCTCTCATCGGCGATGAACTTCAGCTTCGCCGCGTATTTGGTGTTCACCCGCCGGGCCACTTCGCTCTGCAGATAGGCGGTGTTGGTGCGCAAGGCCTTCAGCACCACCTCCTCATCCTTGCCCAGCAGCGGCTTCACGAAGGCGGTGGCGTGGCGCAGGTCCGGCGACATGCGCACCTCCGTCACCGACACCGGATGGCTCGCCAGCACCTCGTCATGCACGTCCCCGCGCATCAGGATCTCGGCCAGCGCATGGCGCACCTGCTCGCCGACACGCAGCAGGCGGACCGACTTGCCTTCGAGTGTCTCGTTCTTGCGCATGATCAAAGCCTCTCCCTCTCCCATGAGGGGAGAGGGCTAACCGGTCACAACGTCCGCGCGCGCTCCTCGACCTCGAAGGTTTCGAGGTAGTCGCCCGCCTTGACGTCGATCGATCCTTCCAGCGTGATACCGCATTCGAGGCCGGCGCGGACCTCCGCCACGTCGTCCTTGAAGCGACGGAGCGACGCGATCTTGCCATTGTAGATGATGACATCGTCGCGGGTGAGGCGCGCACGCAGGTCCTTCTTGATGAAGCCCTCCGTAACGAGGAGACCCGCCGCCTTGCCGTGCTTGCCGGCGGAGAACACCTCGCGGACCTCCGCGCGGCCGACCACCGTCTCGAAATACTCGGGGCCGAGCTGGCCCGCCATCGCCGCCCTGATCTCGTCGAGCAGGTCGTAGATGATGTCGTAGTATTTCAGCGCCACCTGATCGCGGGTGGCAATCTCGCGCGCCTTGGCGTTGGCGCGGACGTTGAAGCCGATGATCGGCGCCTTCGATGCCGCCGCAAGGCTCACGTCGCTCTCGGTGATGCCGCCGACGCCCGAATGCAGGATTCGGACCTGGATCAGGTCGGTCGAGATCTTGTTCAGCGACCCGACAATGGCCTCCACCGACCCTTGCGTGTCCGCCTTCACCAGCACCGGATATTGCTGCGCCTGCTTGTCGCGCAGTGCCGAGAACATCGATTCCAGGCTGGCCGGGGCCTGCGTGGTCCGCTTCTGTTGCACGACGCCTGCGCGGTACTCCGCCACCTCGCGGGCGCGGGCCTCGTTCTCGACGACCGAGAGTTGGTCGCCCGCCATCGGTACGCCCGACAGGCCGAGCACCTCAACCGGCAGCGAGGGGCCGGCAAGCTTAACCTGCTGACCCTTGTCGTTGACCATCGCGCGGACCTTGCCGCTTTCCTGCCCGACGACGAAGATGTCGCCCGTGCGCAAAGTGCCGCGGCGGACGAGCACGGTCGCGACCGGACCACGGCCCTTGTCGAGCTGCGCCTCGATCACGACACCTTCGGCATCGCGATCCGGATTGGCGGTGAGTTCGAGAAGCTCGGCCTGGAGCAGGATCTTCTCGACCAGCTCGTCGAGGCCGGTCTTCTTGACCGCCGAAATCTCGACCTCCTGCACGTCGCCGCCCATGCTTTCGACCTGAACGTCGTACTGGAGGAGCTGTTCGCGGACGCGCTGAGCGTTCGATCCCGGCTTGTCCATCTTGTTGATCGCCACGATCATCGGCTTGTTGGCCGCCTTGGTATGGTTGATCGCCTCGATCGTCTGCGGCCGGATCGCGTCGTCGCCCGCCACCACGATGATGACGATGTCGGTGACGTCGGCACCACGCGCGCGCATGTCGCTGAACGCCTCATGGCCCGGCGTGTCGAGGAAGGTGATCTTGTCGCCCGACTTCACCTGCACCTGATAGGCACCGATATGCTGGGTGATGCCGCCCGCCTCGCCCGATACCACGTCGGTGCCGCGCAGCGCGTCGAGCAGGCTGGTCTTGCCGTGGTCGACATGGCCCATGATGGTCACGACCGGAGCACGCGGCTGCAGCGTGTCGTCGGCATCGACATCCTCATGCGTGACGAGGTCCACGTCGCTGTCTGACACGCGCTTGATGTTGTGGCCGAACTCGGTGACCAGCAGCTCGGCGGTGTCCTGATCGATCGTCTGGGTCAGGGTGACCGGCGATCCCATCTTGAACAGTGCCTTCACCAGATCGGCACCACGCTCCGCCATGCGGTTGGCGAGCTCCTGTACGGTGATCGCTTCCGGCACGTTGACGTCGCGGACCTGCTTGGCGGACGGGCCGCCCGACATGTGGCTGCGACGATCCTTCTCGCGCGCCCGCTTCAACGCGGCGAGCGAGCGGGAACGCGCGCTATCACCATCGTCCAGCGCGCGGGTGACGGTCAGCTTGCCCGATTGACGGCGATCGTCGCCGAGACGTCCACGGCTCGGCGCCGGGCGCGCAGGCTCCGGCCGTCGAGCAGGCGCGGGTGCGACAGGACGGCGCACGGCGGACGTGATGCCGCGATTCTCTTCCGTTGCGGGCGGCGCAGCGGGCGCGGCTGCGGCAGGCGCAGGTGCCTCGACGGCCGGTGCAGGTGTCGGCGCAGGCTCCTCGGCGGCGCGCTGCGCGGCCTCCTCTTCGGCGCGGCGATTCTCTTCGGCGCGGCGGCGCTCCTCCTCGCTCGCGTCCTGCTTGGCGCGGTCCTCGCGACGGCGCGCTTCCTCGAGCGCGGCCATTCGCGCCTCTTCCGCCTCGCGCAGCAGCTTGGCCTGCAGTTCCTGGCGGGACAGGAGGTCGTTGCCCGCGGCACGCGGTGCAGGAGCGGCCGGGCGCGGCGGCTGAACCGGCGCAGGTGCGGGGACCGGGGCGGCGGCGGCAGGCTCGGGCGCTGCCGGCGTCTCGACGACCTGCGGTTCGGGCGCCCCCGCTTCTCCCGGCTTGCCCAGGATGCGGCGGCGCTTCACCTCGACGACCACGGTGTTCGAACGGCCGTGGCTGAAGCTCTGCTTCACCTTGCCCGTCTCCACCGTGCGCTTGACGCCCAATGGCGGGCGGGTGCCCAGCTTCGGCTTGTCGCTATCGCTCATCTAGTAACCCGAACCCTTCAATTCCGAAGCGCCGATGAACCTTGCGACGAAGTATCGCAAGGCCGTGCGCCCTCACTCAGTCCAATAAAGCCCCGCCAGCGGGATAGCGCCTGGGAGACGCGGGCAGCGGCGGCGGGTGCGATCAGCGCGACATGTACCACATTTTCGCGTCCAAGCGCCATTGACAATATGGAGCGCGTCACCGGCATTGCCAGCCCCTTCACGTCCGATACGCCCATTTGGTCGAGCCCGACGCGCAAGGCCTGGTCCAGCCGCCGCGACCCGTCCTCTGCAGCATCGGCGGCGTGGAGGAGGAGGTGGACCGCGCCTTTGCGTGCCTGATCGGCGATCTTGTCAGCCCCGGTCAGCAACTGCCCCGCCTTGGCCTCGAGGCCCAGCCGATCGAGCGTCGCGCGTTCCAGCGCGGCGGCGATCCTCTGCGGCAGATCTTCCGGCACGATCACCGCGCTCGTCTTGAAAGCCCGCTGCAAGGCCGACTTCAGCTTGCCCTTATCAAGCGCCTTCTGAAGCGTGTTGATGTCGCAGCCGATCCACGCGCCACGACCGGGTGCCTTGGCGCGCACATCCGGCGCGACAGTGCCGTCCGGCCCGAGTGCCAGGCGGATCAGATCATCACGCGACCCCTTCTCGCCGCTGATGATGCAGCGGCGTTCTGGGTCGTGGCGATCTTCCAGATCACCGTTCGTGCCGAGCGAAGTCGAGGTGCGTGCAACAGGCTTGTCGCCTTGGTGCCCGTCTCTCGACTTCGCTCGAGACGAACGGAGTTCTAGCGGTTCCGTATTTTGATCATTGTCCGCCATCCGCTGCCGCGACCTCCTTGGTAGGAGGCGCGTCGCGGTCGGCGATCAGCTGACCCCCCGCACCATAGTTCTCGGTGGAGAGTTCGGTGATGTTCACCTGCACCGCCGCCGGGTTCTTGCCCAGCCGCTCGACGAGCGAGCGGGTCACGTCGGCGACGATCCCCGCTTTCTGCTCGCGGCTTGCCGAACCGGCCAGACGGATGTCGACGAACGGCATCAGGCGGCGGTCTCCTCATCGCCGAACCAGCCGGCGGCCTGGCGCGCGGCCATGATGATCTCGTTGCCCTGCTCCATGCTGAGGCCGTAAACGGCAAGCACGCCGCCCTTGTCCTCCTTAGGAGCCGGCGCGCCTTCCTTGCGGCGGCGCGGCTCGGCGCGCTTCTTCTCGACCAGTTCGTCGGTGGCGAGGTCGCCCAAGTCGTCCAGCGTCTTGATGCCAGCCTTGCCGAGCGTGACCAGCATGGCCTCGGTCAGATAGGGCAGCTCGACCAGCGCGTCTTCGACGCCGAGGGCGGTACGCTCCTCGCGGTTGGCAGTCTCGCGGCGCTCCAGCGCTTCCTGAGCGCGGCTCTGCAGCTCCTGGCCGATCTCCTCGTCCAGCCCCTCGATCGCGGCGATCTCGTCCAGTTCGACGTAAGCCACTTCTTCGAGGTTCGAGAAGCCCTCGGCGACGAGCAGCTGAGCCAGCGTCTCGTCGACATCCAGCTCGTTCTGGAACATCTCGGAATTCTGGACGAATTCCTTCTGGCGCTTCTCGCTGGCATCGGCCTCGGTGAGGATGTCGATGGCCTTGCCGGTCAGCTGGCTGGCGAGGCGCACGTTCTGGCCGCGGCGGCCGATGGCGAGCGACAGCTGGTCGTCCGGCACCACCACCTCGATCCGCTCTTCCTCCTCGTCGATGAGGACGCGGGCGACATGGGCGGGCTGCAGCGCATTGACGACGAAGGTCGCGACATCCTCGCTCCACGGGATGATGTCGATCTTCTCGCCCTGCATCTCCTGCACGACGGCCTGGACGCGGCTGCCCTTCATGCCGACGCAGGCGCCGACCGGATCGATCGACCCGTCGCGGCTGATCACGCCGATCTTGGCGCGGCTGCCCGGGTCGCGGGCGGCGGCCTTGATCTCGATCACGCCGTCGTAGATCTCCGGCACCTCCTGCGCGAACAGCTTCTTCATGAAGTCGGGATGCGCGCGGCTCAGGAAAATCTGCGGCCCACGCGTCTCGCGCACCACGCGCAGGATCAGGCTGCGGATGCGGTCGCCGACGCGGACGACTTCGCGCGGGATCTGCTGGTCGCGGCGGATGACGCCCTCGGCACGGCCGAGATCGACCACGACATGGCCGAACTCGACGCGCTTGACGACGCCGGTGATCAGCTCGCCCGCGCGGTCCTTGAACTCGTCATACTGGCGGTCGCGCTCGGCATCGCGAACCTTCTGGAAGATGACCTGCTTGGCGGCCTGCGCGGCGATGCGGCCGAACTCGATCGGGGGCAGCGGATCGACGATGAAGTCGCCGATCTCGGCGCCCTTCTTCAGCTTCTGCGCGTCGGTGACGGAGACCTGCTTGTAATAGTCCTCGACGTCTTCGACCACCTCGACGACACGCCACAGGCGGAGGTCGCCGCCATTGGTGTCGATCTTGGCGCGGATGTCGTTTTCCTGGCCATAACGCGCGCGGGCGGCGCGCTGAATGGCGTCCTCCATCGCCTCGATCACGATCTCGCGATCGATCAGCTTCTCCCGCGCGACGGCGTCGGCAATGGCGAGAAGCTCGGCCTTGTTGGCGGAAACGGCAGAGGTTGCCATCGGTCGATTATCCTTCCGTTTGAATGCTGTCGGCACCTTCGCTCGAAAGCGGCGCGGTTGCCTTGATGAGGTCGTCGGTAAGAAGCAGCTTGGCAGACGCGATGCCGGCAAAGGGGATGGCGATCTCGCCCAGCTTGGGATCGGCGATCACCACGTCCTGACCGGCCAGGCCGACCAAACGCCCCTCGAACTGCTTGCGCTTGTCGATCGGGGTCGCGACCTTCACCCGCGCGTCGAAGCCCTTGAAGTCGTCGAAGTCCTGGGCGCGCGTCAGCGGCCGATCGATCCCGGGGGAGGACACCTCCAGCCGGTACGCCTCCTCGATCGGGTCCGCTTCGTCCAGCACGTCGGACAAAGCCCGCGACAATTCGGCGCAGTCCTCCAGCGTCAGTTGCCGGGTGTCCGGCCGCTCCGCCATGACCTGCAGCGTCGGGTCGCTCTTGCCGCCGAACATCGCCACGCGCACAAGATCGAGCCCGAGCTTCTTCGCTTCGGGTTCGATCAGGCTGGTCAGCGCGGCGATATCGGCCATGAATATCCTTCGAATCGACAAGCGCCCTTGCTGCCGGCCCCGCCTCGGGACCGACCTCGGCAAGGTACCGATGTCGAGATAGGGCAGCGATATAGTCGAAGCCGGAGGATGCGGCAAGCCGAGTCGATGGCTTTAGCCGAGCGGCACGCGCAGCTTCACCTTCCTGAACCGCCAGCGGAAGCGGGGCTTGTCCCGCTGCTCGTATTGGGGGGCAATGTCCGGCAGCAGATAACGCTCGCTCTCGTCCGCCGCCTCGCCTTCGATCGCAGCCGAGACTGGTCCGGAGGTGCCGCCATCTTCGAACGACGACGGTGCCGCAACCAGCATCGCGCTTGCGGCAACAGACGTGAGCAACAAGGCCGGCATCAGGAATCCCGTGGCAAAGACGCCGGCCCAAATGCCTCGTCTATGGCTGTGGTTCCCGCGCGCAACGGACCGGCGTCGGCCGCGTTCGGGATGACAGCCATGTCATCTAAGGAACCCAGTATGCGTCTCGCTACCGCGCTCGCCAGCGCCGCCCTCGTTCTCGCCGGCTGCGGCTCCGCGTCTGTAGGGCAGTCACAGGAACCCGCGGCCAAGCCGTTCAAGGTGACGGCGGTGGCGGATCTCGGTTCGCCCTGGGCTATGACCTTCCTGCCCGACGGCCGGATGCTGGTCACCGACAAGTTCGGCAAGATCACCCTGGTCACGCAGGATGGGGCGAAGCGCGAGGTCGGCGGCGCGCCGGAGGTCGACCGCGCGGGGCAGGGCGCCCTGATGGACATCGTGCCGCACCCGCAATTCGCGGAGAACCGACTCGTCTACATCAGCTTCTCGGAGGCGGGCGCCGGCGGCAAAGGCGTGGCGCTGGCGCGGGGCCGCTTCGTGGAGGATGGCGGCGAAGCGCGGATCGATGACCTGCAGGTCATCTTCCGCGCCACGCCCTATGTCACCGGCAACGGTCACTATTCCGGCCGCATCGCCTTCTCGCCCGACGGACAGTACCTCTTCTTCACCAATGGCGAGCGGCAGAAGTTCGATCCCGCGCAGGATCCGAAATCCACCCTCGGCAAGGTCCTGCGTCTCACCCTGGACGGCAAGCCCGCACCCGGCAATCCGCTCGCGACCAAGGGCTTCCATCCGGCGGTCTGGTCCTATGGCCACCGTAACCTGCTCGGCATCGCCTTCGACGCGCAGGGCAATCTCTGGGAGCAGGAGATGGGCCCGAAGGGCGGTGACGAGGTCAACCTGATCCTGCCGGGTCGCAACTACGGATGGCCCGAGGCGTCGAACGGCACCCATTATGACGGCCGCGACATCCCCGACCACAGGTCCGGCGACGGCTACGAGGCGCCCAAGGTCTCGTGGAACCCTGTGATCTCGCCGGGCGGACTTATGATCTATTCCGGCGAGCTCTTCCCGCAGTGGAAGGGCGACGCCTTCATCGGCGGCCTCTCGTCCAAGGCGCTGGTCCGCGTCGACCTGAACGGTACCGATGCCGCCAAGGGCGACCAATGGGACATGGGCGAACGCATTCGCGATGTGGAAGAGGGCCCGGACGGGGCGATCTGGCTGATCGAGGATGGCAACGGCAAAGGCCCCGGTCGCCTCCTCAAGCTCACGCCAGCTTGAGGCCGGTGGGAATCACCGACGCCGATATCGGAAGTACCAGACCTCATGTCCGATCCGCCGCGCTTTGGCCTCGTACCGGGTCTCCGGCCAATCGGCGGGGCGGGTCAGGAAGTCTTGCGGTCCCTCCACCAGCCAGTCGAAATCGGGCGACCGCCCCATCACCATCATCGCCCAGCGGACATAGACCGGGTGGTCGGTGCCGAAGCGGAACTCGGCACCGGGCTTCAGCTTGGCGGCGATCAGGCCGATCGGGCCGTCGTTCATGAACCGCCGCTTGGCGTGGCGCGCCTTCGGCCAGGGATCAGGATGGAGGAGGTAGGCGCGATCGAGGCTCGCATCAGGCAACCGCTCCAGCACCTCGATCGCATCCCCCATGTGCAAGCGGATGTTGCCGAGACTCTTCTCCTCGACATGCACCAGCGCGCCGACGACACCGTCGAGGAACGGCTCACAGCCGATGAAGCCGTGCTCCTGTCGCATCGCGGCCTGCCCCGCCAGATGCTCGCCGCGCCCGAAGCCGATCTCCAGCTCCAGCGGCCGGTCATCGCCGAACAGCCGTGCCGCATCCAGCGGACCCTCGTCGGGCACGGAGATGCGGGGCAGCAGGTCCTCGACCAGCGCCGCCTGCCCGGCGCGCAGCTTATGGCCCTGGCGGCGACCGTAGAGCCGGCGGATGGAAAGGGGATCGTTCATAAGGCGGGTTCAGGCGACAGGGCGGATGGTGGAGCTGAGGGGAATCGAACCCCTGACCTCTGCAGTGCGATTGCAGCGCTCTCCCATCTGAGCTACAGCCCCGCACCTGTCGGCGGCCCCCTTAGCGTCCGACACCTTCCGACGCAACGCCGCTTTTCGATCCCTGCTGCCGGGCGCTTCGTCGCGCCGCCGGAACGTCGCCTCCTCGCGATCGTTTCACCACCACCGTCGGGCCGACAGCTGTGCGCCGACGAACGACTGATAATGCAGCAAGAGGATCTTTCCCATGGGCTATGAGCGCAACGACCGCCGATATGGGCGGGACGATTACCGCGCGTCGAATTACGGCCGCGGCTATGATCGCAACGATCGTGGCTACCGCGACGACGATCGCGGCTTCTTCGATCGTGCGGGCGACGAGGTCCGCTCCTGGTTCGGCGATGAAGAGGCCGAGCGTCGCCGCCGTCAGGACGAACGTTACGACGAACGGAACGAAGGCGGTCGCTACGGCTACAATCGTGAATCCGGCTACCGCGGCAGCTCGAACTACGGCGATGGCGGCCGCTTCGCCGACACCTCGCGCTATGGCGGCGGTGGCTTCGGTGGCGGCACTTTCAGCGGCGATCGCGATGCGCGCGCCGATTGGTGGCGTGGCGAGGATCACTTCCAGGGCCAGGATCGCTGGCAGGGCCAGGACCGCAACTCCGATTTTGGCCGCTACAGCGATCGCGAGCGTGAGAACTACCGCTCGCAGCAGGGTCCTCAGCACGGCTCGCATCATGACGAAAGCTACCGCAGTTGGCGCGACCGTCAGATGCAGGATCTCGACCGCGACTATGACGAGTACCGCCGCGAGAACCAGAGCCGCTTCGAAAGCGAGTTCGGCACCTGGCGCCAGAGCCGCCAGACGCAGCGCGCCTCGCTCTCGCAGGTGCAGGAGCATCAGGACGTGGTCGGCTCCGATGGCGCGCATGTCGGCAAGGTCGACAAGGTCCGTGGCGACCGCATCATCCTGACCAAGAACGATCAGGATGCCGGCGGCCATCACCACTCGATCCCCTCGTCCTGGTTGAAGTCGGTCGAGGGTAATCAGGTGACCCTGTCCAAGACCGCGGACGAGGCCAAGCAGGCCTGGAAGGACGAGGAACGTAACAGCGCCATGTTCGGCAACAACGATCGCGGCAACAGCGACAACGCCGGCTCGCGTAACCTGAACCGCAGCTTCTCGGGCACCTATTGACAGCTTGCCTGATCGCAGCGGAAGGGCTCGGCCGAAAGGCCGAGCCCTTTCTCTATGTGCGAGGTGCCGGTTGCGTTTCCTGATCCTGCCGGCGCTCCTCGCCTCCACATCCGTTCTCGCCCAGGAGCCAGAGATCGTCGTCACCGGCATGAGCCTGCCGCAGGCGGCGGGCGACATCGCCTACGACGTGGTGACGATCGGTCGCGACCGCCTGACCGGCTCGGCCAGCGGGCGGATCGAGGATGTGCTGCGCGACGCCGCCGGCTTCCAGCAGTTCCGCCGTTCCGATTCGCGCTCCGCCCATCCGACCAGCCAGGGGGCGACCCTGCGCGGGCTTGGTGGCAATGCGTCCAGCCGCGCGCTCGTCCTCCTGGACGGCGTGCCGCAGATCGATCCGTTCGGCGGCTGGGTGAACTTTCCCGCGCTCGATCCCGTGCGCATCGGCCTTGCCCGCGTCACGCGCGGCGGCGGCACGGGGGCGTTCGGCCCCGGCGCGCTCGCCGGCACGGTGGAGTTGAGCAGCGCCGGCCCCGCCGATCTCCCGGCATATTGGGCAGGTGCCGCCTTTGGCAGCCGCGACAGCGTGGATGCCGATGCGGGCGTCAGCGCGCGTCTGGGCGGAGGTTTCGCTTCGCTGTCCGGCGCCTATGCACGGGGTGACGGCTTCACCCCGACCATCGCCGGGCAGCGCGGCGCAATCGATCGCCCCGCGCGCTACAAACAATACAGCGCCGCCGCCCGCGCCGTCGCCCCGCTCGCACCCGATATAGAGCTGCAGGCGGCGGCATCCGCCTTCCACGACGCGCGCGATCGCGGCACCGACTTCACCACGAACGTCAGCGACGGCTTCGACGCGAGCCTCCGCCTCGTCGGCCGGGGACGCTGGGGCTTCGAGGCGCTCGCCTATTTTCAGGACCGCCGCTTCGCCAGCGACTTCGCCAGCATCCCCGCCGATCGCAACACCGTGACCCAGTCGCTCGATCAGTACGCCGTCCCCGCCACCGGCAAGGGTGGCCGCGTCGAACTGCGGCCTCCGCTCGCCGAAGGGCTGGAACTTCGCCTCGGTGCGGATCTCCGCGCGCTCAGCGGCCAGACCAAGGAGCGCTACAGCTTCGTCGCCGGCAGCCCGACGCGGCGGCGCGAGGCAGGGGGCGAGACGCTCACGGCAGGCGCCTTCGCCGACGGCAGCGCGAAACTCGGCGACCGCCTCACCCTGACCGGCGGCGCGCGCGTCGATCGCTGGCGCATCCGCGACGGCTTTCTCCGTGAAACCCTCATCGGTGGCGCGGCGATCACTGACAATGACACGGCCGACCGCTCCGGCTGGCGTCCGACCGGCCGCGCCGGCATCGCCTTCCGCCCGACCGGGGCGATCACCCTCCGGAGCGCGGCGTATCTCGGCTGGCGGCTGCCCACCCTGAACGAGCTCTACCGCCCGTTCCGCGCGGGTGCCGACGCGACCGCCGCCAATGCGGGTCTCGAACCGGAACGCCTCAAGGGCGTCGATGCCGGTATCGACTTGCAGCCTTTCGCCCGGCTGCGCCTGTCCGCGACCGTCTTCGCCAACCGGCTGGAGGATGGCATCGCCAACGTCACCAATCCGCGCGACGCGCTCGGCAACTGCCGTGGCATCGGCTTCGTCGCGGCGACCGGTGCCTGCCGCATCCGCCGCAACCTCGACGCCGTCCGCTCGCGCGGCGTGGAGCTGGACGGTCAGTGGACCTATGCCCGCTGGGATCTGTCGGCCTCTTACGCCTATGCCGACGCCCGCGTGTCGGCGACCGGAGCCTCAGCCGCACTCGACGGCCTCCGCCCCGCCCAGACCCCCAAGCACCAGGCATCGGCCACAATCGCCTGGACGCCACAGCCCGAGGCGCGCGCGGCGGTGACGTTGCGCTACATCGGCAGCCAGTTCGAGGACGACCAGAACAGCCGCAGCCTCGATGACGCGCTGACCGCCGACGCCGTCATCGCGATGCCGCTCCGTCGCGGTGTCGTGGTGGAGGCAAGGGCGGAGAACGTCTTCGACAAGACGGTGGAGGCGACGGTCTCCGGCACCGGCGTAATCGAACGGGCGACGCCGAGGACGCTGTGGTTGGGCCTACGGGTCTCGGGCTGACACCCCCCCGTCCCGCACACCTCCCTCGTACCGCACCCACCCCCCCGTTCGCGCTGAGCCTGTCGAAGCGCCAGCGCCAACCTCATCTCTGGCCCCCTTCGACTGCCTGCCTGCGGCAGTCGCTCAGGACAGGCTTCGACAAGCTCAGGGCGAACGGCGTGGGGATGTGAAAACGCATGGCATTCCCCATATCCCGCTCAACCCAATCGAAAGGACCCTCAGTGCCCGAGCAATTCGCAACCCTCGCCGGCGGCTGCTTCTGGTGTGTCGAGGCGGTGTTCGACGATGTCACCGGCGTGAACACGGTCGAAAGCGGCTATATCGGCGGCACGGTGCCGAACCCCACCTACGAACAGGTCTGCTCCGGTCGCACAGGCCATGCCGAGGCGATCCGCATCGGCTTCGATCCGGAGGTCATCTCCTATGGCGACCTGCTCGACATCTTCTTCCATGTCCATGACGGCACCCAGCTGAACCGCCAGGGCAACGACGTCGGCACGCAGTACCGCTCGGCGATCTTCCCGCATGACCTGGAGCAGGATGAAGAGGCCCGCGCCGCCATCGCCCGCGCGCAGGAGGAAACCGACAAGCCGATCGTTACCACCATCGAGGCGCTCGGCGAATGGTATCCGGCCGAGGACTACCATCAGGAATACTTCGCCCGCGAAGGCTCCAAGAACGGCTACTGCATGGCCGTCGTCGCGCCCAAGCTGCAGAAGTTCAGGAAGAGCTACGCGGCGCGGCTGAAGGCTGCGGCGACGGCGTAATAAACCGATCCCGTCCGTGCTGAGCAGAGGCTACTCAGGACGGACGGGACGGAGCCTCAACCCAGCTTCCCGAACTTCTCCTCGAACCCCACGCGATCACCCGAGGCGAGGTGCCCGGCCTGCTCGACCCAGCGGTCGCGCACCAGCCGGCCCTTGAACGTCTCCATCTTGGCGTCGAGCACGTCGAGATCGCTGCCGCTCAGCGCCGCCAGCTGCGAATAGCGGGTGATGCCCAGCGCGTTGAGCCGCGCCGCCGCCTTGGGCCCCAGGCCCTTGAGAACGGTCAGGTCGTCCGGCTCGCCTTCCTCGACGACCTTCAGCTCCGGCGTGACGTCCACGCCCAGGAACTCGCCCGCGACATCCTCGATCGCGATCGCGCCACCCTGGCCGACGGTGCTCTCATGCGTCTCGGGGGCATCCACTCGCGTTCCCGGCTTCCGCCGCACGAACAGGAAGACCACCAAGGCGAGCACGACGATCGCGATGACGGCGATCAGCAGGGTATTGTCCAACTCAACGTCTCCGAACACTTCAACCATGATGACGCCGGAACGACCGGCGAGTTCCTTCTTCTCTCATCCTCCCATCGCAGATGGGGAGGGGGACCGCCGCCGAAGGCGGTGGTGGAGGGGCGGCGTAGCCGACGCTCGCGCCCTACTCCTCTGCCTCCCGCGCCACCTCGCGCCAGCCGATGTCGCGCCGACAGAACCCGCTGGGAAAGTCGATCCGGTCGACCGCCGCATAGGCCGCCGCCTGCGCCTCGGTCACGCTCGCACCCCGCGCCGTGACGTTCAGGACCCGCCCGCCATTGGCGGTCAGCTTGCCGTTCCTTGCCGTTCCGGCATGGAAGACCTTGGCCCCGGTCGCCTCGGCCCGGTCGATCCCCTCGATCGTCCCGCCGCGCTCCGGCACCGCCGGATAGCCGTTCGCCGCCATCACCACGGTCAGCGCATAATCCTCCGAGAATGCCGGCTTGGCCGCTCCCTTCAGACGCCCCTCCGCCGTGGCGAGCATCAGCTCCAGCAGGTCGCCGGTGAAGCGCGTCATCAGCACCTGGCACTCCGGATCGCCGAACCGCGCATTGTACTCGATCAGCATCGGCCCGCGCGCCGTCAGCATCAACCCGGCGTAGAGCACGCCCGAATAGGGCATCCCCTCGTCGCGCATCGCCTGCACCGTCGGCTGGACGATCTCGGCCATCACCCGCGCCTCCAGCTCGGGCGTCAGCACCGGAGCGGGGGAATAGGCACCCATGCCGCCGGTATTCGGCCCGGTGTCGCCGTCGCCGACCCGCTTATGGTCCTGCGCCGATCCGAACGGCACCACCGTCCGTCCGTCTGTGATCGCGAAGAAGCTCGCTTCCTCACCGGTCAGGAAGCTTTCGATCACCACCTCGGCCCCCGCCGCGCCGAAGCCGCCGCCGAACATGTCGCGGATCGCCTCCTCGGCCTCGGTCACCGTGCCGGCGATGATGACGCCCTTGCCTGCCGCCAGCCCGTCCGCCTTGATGACGACCGGCAGCGAGAATGAGGTGAGCCCCGCCAGCGCCTCCGCCTCCGATGCGAACCGCTTATAGGGTGCGGTCGGAATGCCATGCCGCGCGCACAGGTCCTTGGTGAAGCCCTTCGATCCCTCCAGCTGCGCCGCTGCCCGATCGGGTCCGAAAACCGCGATGCCGCCCTCGCGCAGCGTGTCGGCGAGCCCGTCGACCAGCGGCGCTTCCGGGCCGATCACCACCAGCTTGATCTGCTTGCCGCCGCAGAACGACAGCACCGCATTATGGTCGGTCACGTCGAGGTTGAGGCAGCTTGCGCCCTCGGCTGCGATGCCCGGATTGCCGGGGGCGGCGAAGAGGCGCGTCAGCCCCGGCGATTGCACCAGGCGCCAGGCGAGCGCATGTTCACGGCCGCCCGAACCCAGCAGCAGGACGTTCATTTGTCTTCGACTCCACCCGCAGAAGCGCGGCTGTTAGCCGAGGTCGCCCCCGGCGACAACGCACCGCCCTTGTCCGTTTCCGAGCTTTCGGGCGCGCTCAAGCGGACGGTGGAGGACCGCTTCGGCCATGTCCGGGTGAGGGGGGAGATTTCCGGGTTCAAGCGCGCCGCGTCCGGCCATTGCTATCTCTGCCTGAAGGATGAGGCGGCGGTGATCGACGGCGTGGTCTGGAAGGGGGCGGCCTCCGCCCTGCGCTTCCGGCCCGAGGATGGGATCGAGGTCGTCGCGACCGGCAAGCTCACCACCTATCCCGGGCGGTCGAAGTACCAGATCGTCATCGATCGCATGGAGATCGCGGGCGCCGGCGCCCTGATGCAGCTCCTCGACCAGCGCCGCCGCGCGCTTGCGGCCGAGGGGCTGTTCGATCAGGCGCGCAAGCGGCCGCTGCCGTTCCTGCCGCGCGTCATCGGAGTCGTCACCTCTCCCACCGGCGCGGTGATCCGCGACATCCTCCATCGTCTCGCCGATCGCTGCCCCACCCATGTGATCGTCTGGCCGGTCCAGGTGCAGGGCGACACGGCGGCGGCGCAGGTCGCGGCGGCGGTGAACGGCTTCAATCGTCTCGACGGGACCGGCCCGGTGCCACGCCCCGACCTCCTGATCGTCGCGCGCGGCGGCGGCTCGATCGAGGATCTCTGGGCCTTCAACGAGGAGGTCGTGGTCCGCGCCGTCGCCGGCTCGGGCATCCCGGTGATCTCCGCCGTCGGCCACGAAACCGACACCTCGCTCTGCGACTTCGCGGCCGACCTGCGCGCCCCGACGCCGACTGCCGCCGCCGAGATCGCCGTGCCGGTCCGCGCCGAACTCCTCGCCAATATCAATAGCCTGGCGCTCCGCACCGCGCGCTGCACCAACCGCGCCCGCGAACGCAGCCGCGAACGCCTCGACCAGATCGCCGCGCGCCTGCCGACGCCGGATTCGGTCCTCGCGCCGCAACGCCAGCGGCTTGACGACCTTGCCGACCGGCTCCCCCGCGCACTCCGGCACCGCCTTGCCGAGGGTCGCCGCGACCTTGCCGAGGCCTCGGCAGCACTCCGCCCGCGCCTGCTCGCCAACCGTGTCCTTCAGTGCCGCCTTCGCCTCGATCATGCCCGGCTCCGCCCCGATCGCCTCCTCCGCCGCATCACCGACGATCGCGCCCGGCTGGCCGGTCTCTGGCGTCTCGCCAGCCAGCTTCACCCCGACAAGCCGCTCGAACGCGGCTATGCCCGCGTCGGTACGCGCGACGGCAAGGCGACGCTGATGACGGCGGATGCAGCGCGGAGTGCCGTCGCCTTTACGCTTCACTTCGCCGACGGCATGGTCGACGCGCGGGTTGAGAAGCCCGGCACCAGGCCATATGTCGACCCCAAGGCCGAGCAGCCGCGGCTGCTCTGACAGGACGAATCCGATGCTGAACTTCTCCAAGGGCCGCCTGGCCCGCCTCCACTATCTCAGCGGCAGCTTCCGCATGCTCAGCCCCGGCGACCACGTCCTCTGCGCAGTAACGGGCGAGGCGATCCCCTTGGACGAACTCCGCTACTGGAACGCCGCCAAGCAGGAGGCCTATGCCTCCGCCGAGATCGCGACCAAGGCCAACCCGCGCCAGTGAGGGCGGCTTGCGGTCTGGCGGCGGCGCTGTCGCTCGGTGCCTGCGCCGCACAGCCGGCTGCGCCCCCCAAGCCGGCTTCTGTCGATCCCGTCGCCCTGGCAGTAGAGCCACTCGGTACGTTCCGGCTGGACGGCACGCCCGCGCAGGGTGCCCTGATCCTCGGTCAGGCACCCGCCGGTGTCGTCAGCCTCACGCTCGACGGCAGGTCGGTGCCGATCGCACCGGATGGCCGCTTCATGATCGGCTTCGGCCGTGACGCGCCCGCCGCCGCGCGGCTCGAGGGGCGGGCGCGCGATGGCCGCTCGGTCGCGCTCGACGTGTCGGTCGCGGCGCGCAGCTGGGACATCCAGTCGCTGCCGACGCTCGCCAAGGGCACCACCCCCACGCCCGAGTTCCTCGCCCGTCGCAAGGTGGAACTCGAACAGATCGCCGCCGCCCGCGCCAAGCGCTCGGACGTCGAAGGCTGGCGTCAACGCTTCGTCTGGCCCGCCACCGGCCGCATCAGCGGTGTCTACGGCTCCCAGCGCATCTACGCTGGGGAGCCGGGGGCGCCCCATTCCGGCGTCGACATCGCCCGCCCGAGCGGCACCCCGGTCGCGGCTCCTGCCGACGGCGTCGTCGTCCTCGCCGCCGCATCACCCTTCACGCTGGAGGGCAACCTCCTCATCATCGACCACGGCATGGGCCTGAACTCCGCCTTCCTCCATCTGTCGCGCATCGACGTGAAGCCGGGGGACCGCGTCCGCCAGGGCCAGCCCGTCGGCGCGATCGGCATGACCGGCCGCGCCACCGGTCCGCACCTCCACTGGGCGATGATGTGGCAGGACCAGCGGGTGGACCCGGAGCGGCTGGTGCCGCCCATGGCGAAATGAGGCAGTTCGCGGCTCTTTTCCCTACGCCGGTCTACACGATGCCTGTGCCCGATGCCGCTACCCTGGGGCGCGCGCTCCAAACCGCGATCCTCGCCCGCCGTCACGATCGCCAGAGCGTCGCGCTATCCAATCTCGGCGGCTGGCAGTCCGACAAGGGCATGATGGACTGGGGCGGAGAGGCGGCGCGCACGCTCCTCGACCATGCCGGTGCCTTGTGCCGGCGCGTGATTTCAGGCCTCGATCGCACGGACGGCAGGCTCGCGTGGCAACCCGAGATGTGGGCGAACATCAACGAACCCGGCCACTCCAACCAAACCCACTGGCATCCCGGCTCCTTCCTGTCGCTCGTCTATTATGTGGACGATGGTTATGGCGGCTCTCAGGACCGTGCGCTCGGAGGTGAACTGGTCTTCGTCGACCCCCGAATGCCCTATCTGCGCATGCGCATGCCGGAGCTGCGCCATGCCCAGGCAGACGGCAGTGTGGAGGAGCAGGAAACATGGGTGCGGCCCTATAGTGGCCTGCTGATCGCCTTCCCTTCGTTCCTCGGCCACTCCGTCCGGCCATATGCCGGATCCGGCCAACGCGTCTCGATCGCGATCAACATGGTGGTGACGGAGCGCGCACCGTGATCACGTCTGCCGAACCCGATGTCACCCTGCTGTTCTCCACGCCGCTGATCGTTGACGAGATTGCCGTGCAGCCGGCGCTCAGGGCCGTTATCGAAGAACGGTGGAAACGATCCTTATCTCGCCGAGTGGCTGGAGAAGGGTGGAGCGAGACATCGTTCGAGACCTGGGGTGGCGAACCCGCGACGCAGCTGATTCAGGATGCGCTGGCACGCGTCAGATCCTTGACGCGAACCGCGTCGGGCGAAGTCGCTGCATCCGTACACTGGCGGGTCAAGGCGACTGCCCATCTGGCCGACCCGGGGGAGCAGCTGACCTTTCGAATGGAACCGAGCGCATTCTGGAGCGGCTTGTATACCGTGGCGAATGGCTATGCGGGGGCACTCGACCCCTCCGCTGGTGGCGAGTTCGCGGTGCTCGATCCCCGCTCGCCGGTTCCGCTCATGGAAACGGCCGAACTGCGGCTGCGCACGCGTCTTGGAGCGCAGCCGAGAAGCTATGCTGAGGAAGCCGTGCTGCGGCCGGCGAGCGGCAAGCTGCTGTTGCTGCCGGCTTGGGTGAGAGTCGACATGCGCCGCTTCCAGGGTTCCGCGCGGCGCCTCATCGTATCCCTGTCCTTTACGCCTTATCGCCTCGGCTGACCGTCATTCGCGTCGCCAACGCCGTCTAGTTCATCCGGCGAACGCGTATCGCGGTCTGCTTCCCGACGTTGGCCAGATAGCTGCCCATCGCCGCCTTCCGGATCCGGATGGTCGAGCCCGGACGGGGATCTCCGGCGAGTTGCTTGCCATCGGTCTGCTTCCATCTGGCGCCATCTTCCAGAATGATGAGCCACTTGCCGTCCGAGCCGAGCTGGGCCGATCGCACCGTTGCGGTCAGTTCGCTGACGCCCTCCTCCTTTTCGTCTTTCTCCCCGCCGCCGAATATCTTCAGGTCGGGAAGTGTCAGTCCGAACAGGGATCTGCGCGCCTCCCTGATTTGGCTGCGATCGACCATCACCAAGTCCTTCTTCTTCTCGGCCTCGGCCATTCGGCCGGCGGCCTCGTCGAAGCAGCGGAGTCGCGCCGCATCATCGGCGATGCCTCGGCACTCGAATAGTGCCTGCGCGACGGGGGGTGTGCCGCCCGAACCTTGCGCACGCGCCGGCGCCGCGCTGACGCCGGTTGCCACGATGATGCCGGCGATGAAGAGGGAAGTGGGCGTTGTGGTGCGGTTCAAGGTCACGCGTGTTGCCTTTTGGTGACAGGGGGCGAACAAGATCGCTCCCTGATGAACCCCAGCTTTACAGCGCTGTAAGGCATGGTGCATCCCCTATGCATACCTGAACGGTGCATTAAGGCGCAACGCGACCGAAGCCCGGGAGGGTGGGACACTGGCCTCGAGAGCCATTTCCGAAAAGGGACTTATCGTGAAGACTAACTTGAAAACGCGTAGTCGCATTTTCCTCGGCGGCGCTGCGCCGCTCGCGATCTGCATCGCACTCGGCTCTCCGGCTCAGGCGCAGACGGCGGACACCGCAGGCGACGAAGTCGAGGCCATTGTCGTCACCGGTTCGCGCATTGCCCGCCCGGATCTGGAAAGCGCAAGCCCGATCGCCGTCGTCAGCCAGCAGGACATTCGCCTGCAGGCGGCCTCCGCGAACATCGAGAACGTCCTGAACGATCTCCCGCAGGTCACCGGTTCGACCAGCGGCACTGACAACAACCCGGGTGGCGGCATCGCGACAGTCAACCTGCGCAACCTCGGTACGCAGCGTACCCTGGTCCTCGTAAACGGTCGCCGTTACGTGTCGTTCGACACCTCGCAGGTGGTCGACCTCAACACGATCCCGTCCGCGCTCGTCGACCGCGTCGAAGTGCTGACCGGCGGTCGTTCCGCCGTCTACGGTTCGGACGCGATCGCGGGCGTCGTGAACTTCGTTCTGAAGAACGACTTCGAGGGTGTGGAGCTGAACAGCCAGTATGGCCTCACCGATCGTGGCGACAGCCAGTACTGGGACGTGAACGGCACCATCGGCGCGAACTTCGCCGACAATCGCGGCAACGTCACCACTCATGTCGGCTACACCAAGCGTCGCGGCACCTTCGCCCAGTCGCGTAAGTTCGCGCGCAACGCCCTCCAGGAGGACGGCGAGGGCGGCGTGTTCTTCGGCGGCTCGGGCTCGGTCCCGCAGGGCCGCGTGTTCCTGAACGGCGCCAACTACAACTTCGGTTCCGACGGTAGCATCAGCCCCTATGGTCCGACGGATGCGTACAACTACGCGCCCGTCAATTACCTGCAGGTGCCGCAGGAGCGCTTCCTGATCAGCACCCGTGCGCAGTACGAGATCTCGTCGGCGTTCAAGCCCTATTTGGAGGGCCAGTTCATCAACAACCGCGTAACCGGCGTTCTGGCCGCCACGCCGATCGGCAACAGCACGCCGTTCGGCACGGGCGCGAACCAGCGCGCGCTCGGCGCGTTCAACCTTCACGTCTACTCGCCGTTCTTCAACGCTGACACGCAGTCGTTCCTGGCTGGGCTGGACGCGGATGGCGACGGCTACGTTCCGGTGAGCTCCTACGGTTTCCGCACGGTCGGCGTCGGCCCGCGTCGTCAGCAGGACGAGCGTAACGCCTTCCGCCTGTTGGGCGGTATGTCGGGCGATATCGGGTCCGGCTGGAACTATGACGGCTACTACATGTATGCCCGGACCAAGAATACGCAGCGCCAGACGGGCAACGTGAACCTGACGAACTTCCTGAATGGCGTTTCGACGGGTTTCCGTGATCCGGTCACCGGCGATATCAGCGGGTTGCCCAACGGTGGGGACCTTGTCTGCGCCAGCGGCGCCGCGGGCTGCGTGCCGACGAACCTGTTCGGCATCGGCAACCTGACGTCTGATCAGGCGAACTTCCTGGCGCTCGGTGCGACCAACATCGAGGAGTACACGACCCAGGTCGCGAGCTTCGCGATCACCAACTCGGAACTGTTCGATCTGGGCGCCGGCGGCGTCGGCGTCTCCCTCGGTGTGGAGTGGCGCAAGGAGAGCGGTCGCACCGATCCTGACCAGAACCTTTCCTCGGGCAACGTCGCGGGCTTCAACCCAGGCGCGCCGACCGGCGGCAGCTACGACGTTCTGGAGTTCTTCGGCGAAGTGAACGTTCCGCTTCTGCGGGATCAGCCCTTCGCTCACCTCCTCGAACTGAACGGCGCGGCACGTTATTCGAACTATTCGAATGCGGTCGGCAACGTGTTCACCTGGGCCGCCGGCGGCCAGTGGGAGCCGGTTCAGGGTATTGGGTTCCGGGGTCAGTACCAGCGTGCGATCCGCGGGCCGAGCGTGAACGAGCTTTTCCTGGGTCAGACCGTCAGCTTCGATGGCGCGTCGGATCCGTGCGGTACGGCCGCTGCAACGGCCGCAGGCACTCTGCGTGATCAGTGTCTCGCCAACGGTGTGCCCCTGGCTCAGCTTGGCAACGAACTCCTCAACAACCCGGATCTGGTGAATCCGCCGACGACGATCCGTGGCAATCAGAACCTGCGCGAAGAGAAGTCGAAGACCTGGACGGTCGGCGCCGTGCTCTCGCCCAGCTTCATCCCGCGGTTCAGCGCGACCGTCGACTACTATAACATCAAGATCGACGGCTACATCTCGCGTCTGGGTCAGGCCAACCTCTTTGCGGCATGCTTCGATGCTGGCCTGCAGGAGTATTGCGGCGGCATCGGTCGTACTCCCGATGGTCTGGTCGACTCGATCTTGGACACCTCCCTCAACTCGGGCGGTCTGAAGACCAACGGCATCGACGTGGGCGTTTCCTACAACGTGCCGCTGAACTTCGGCCTGTTCGGTGCGGAGGAGAGCAAGGTGTTCTTCTCGTTCAACGGCAGCCGTCTGCTGAAGTATGACTTCACGCCGATCGTCGGCATTCCGATCGTCAACGAGTGTGCCGGTCGCTTCGGCAACAACTGCGGTCAGCCGACGCCGAAGTGGAAGCATGTGGGCAAGATCGGCTTCACCATGGATGCGATCACCCTCCAAGGTACGTGGCGCTACATCGGCAAGGTGCGCGACGACGATGACTCGATCGACTACTGGTCGGAGAAGCGTAAGGCGAAGAACTACTTCGATCTCGCGGCGTCGTTCGAAGCCAACGACAACTTCACCCTCTCGGGCGGCATGAACAACGTGTTCGACAAGAAGCCGCCGCTGATGGCCTCCGCGCAGAACGGCGGCAACGGTGAGCAGTCCAACACCTACCCGAACGTCTACGACGTGCTGGGTCGCAGCTTCTTCGTGAACGCGACGCTGCGTTTCTAAACAAGGCAAGCATCGACAGACTCTGGGGGAGGGCGAAAGCTCTCCCCTTTTTTATGTCTGGTAACCGACCATGGTTCAGGTTGGTGGAGGTCCTGCTATCACGCAGCTTCGGCAGCGCTTCCATCGCGGCCGATCGACCGCGATAAAGGTGAGTTCCGTCGCGGCGGCAGTCGTCAGATCAGCAGCTTAACCCAGCCGGTTGGTACAGGTCTCGCGCCGATCAGAGCGCCGTCAGCATCGATGGCGTCAGCACCTGCGGCAAGGCCTGCCCCGCCTTGCCCGGCGGATAGTACAGGTACAACGGCACTCCCGACCGCCCGTTCGCGGCCAGGAAACGCCCGATCGCCGCGTCACCCCGTGTCCAGTCGCCGACCAGAACAGCCACCTTCTTCGCCGCGAAGGCCTTGGCGACCTCCTCCCGCTCCAGTGCCACCTTCTCGTTGACCTTGCAGCTCAGGCACCAATCTGCAGTGAAGTAAGCGAAGACCGGGCGACCCTCCTTCCGCAAGGCGGCAAGGCGCGTCTCGCTGAAAGGCTCCGCCTTCAGCACGCCGGCAGAGGCAGGCGCCGCTCCGGCCGCGTCGCGCGGCAAGGCGGCGGTGATCACCAGGGCGAGCGCAAGCGCCGGGAGCAGCGGTGCCCAGGCGGCGGGCTTGCCACTCGCTTGGCGCACGCCCACCCACCAGAGCGCTGCCGCAAGCAGAAGCGCCGCAAACAATCCCGTCACCATCGCGTTCACCCCCGCTTGGCGGCCCAGCACCCAGGCCAGGCCCAAGGCCGTGACGAACATCGGAAGGGAGAGGATCCGCCGCAAGACGTCCATCCACGCACCCGGCCTCGGCAGCATGCGTCGCAAAGCCGGGATGAAGCCGAGCATGAGAAAAGGAAGCCCCAGTCCAAGCCCAAGGCCGACGAACACCGCGATCGCCGCCCATCCGGGCAGCAGCACCGCCGCGCCCAAAGCCGCGCCCATGAACGGTCCGGTGCACGGCGTGGCGATGAAGGCGGCAAGCGCGCCCGTCCAGAATGCGCCGGCCGAGCCGCCGCTCCGCGTCAGCCGATCGCCAACGGCAAGGCTGCCGAGCTCGAACAGCCCGGCCAGGTTGAATCCGATTACGGTGACGAGCAGAAAGAGGATCAGGATCACGCGCGGATCCTGCAGCTGGAATGCCCAGCCCGCGCCCGCGCCAGCCGCGCGCAGCACCAGCAGGGCCGCCCCGAGACCTGCGCAGACCAGCACGACGCCCGCGGTATAGGCGAGAGCTTCACGGCGTGCCTGGGCCTCGGTCCCACCGGAGCGGGCGAGGCTTAAGGCCTTCAGGCTCAGGATCGGAAAGACGCAGGGCATGATGTTGAGGATCAGCCCGCCGAGCACCGCTCCGCCGAACGCCAGCAACAACGTGCCGCCGTCCCCCGGCTCATCGGGGGTGATCGGGACAGCGGCGGCGGGTACGGTTCCTTTCCTTAAGGTGACCGCCAGCCCGTCGCCCTCGTTGATCCGCAAGACGCCTCCGATGGAACCGAGCGCGCCGGCGTCGGCCCCGGCCTTGGTCTCGATGACGAGCATGTCGCCGCTCCGTCCGACTGTCTGAGGCGCGGCATAGTCCAGCGCACCGTCGACAAGCGGAAAGAAGTAGACGTCTTCCACATCACCCGCCGCAGGATAGGGGATCGCCAGCCGCAGCCTGTCCCCCGCAACGGCAAAGCGCCCCTCGCTTTCCAGCGGATGCGGCAGAGCGGCGCGGAACCGATCGAACGCTTCGCGGGCACGTGGCGCACCGTCTCCGACCACCAGGGTGAGGGGAAGAACGGCGCTTTCCGGCACGCAGACCTCGGTCGTGCAAGCCAGCCAATCGAGCTTTACCCGGATCGGCAATCTGGTCCCTGGGAACATCCCCGCCGGCACCTTCAGCGGCACGAGCAGCGCGTACGGTCCTTCGTAGACATAGTTCATCAGGCCCGAGACGACCAATCTATGCGGCACCGGATAGGCGATGTCGCCGACTGTCAGGCCTTCCGGAAGCGTCCATTCCGCGCGCGTCTCGACTCCTGAGTCGCCCGGGTTCTTCCAGTATCCATGCCAGCCCGCAGCCGGCGACATCTCGAAGGCAAGCATCACCGTCCGCCCCGGTGCGGGGCGCTCGCTTTCCGCGACAAGGCGGGCTCGAATATGCGTCTCTTGCGCCGCGGCAGGCAGCGCAAAGGAGAGAGCGAGACAAAGGGAGAGGAGCAGCGCACGCAGGAACGTCATGGCTCGCTATAACAAGTCACCCTTATCCGCGCACCCGCCGCGTCCGAAGACTGCGACCCTGCATGAAGATCTGCGTTTGCCGGGACCGAAGACCTCGACTACCGATCCTGGAAGGATCGAAGGGCGTCCCGTGAACAGTTGGTTGTATCTTGGCGGTGCCATCTCTCTCGAGATCATCGCCACATCCGCGCTGAAGGCGGCCGAGGGCTTCTCGAGGCCGCTGCCCACGACGATCGTGATCCTCGCCTATGTCGGTGCATTCTATTGCCTGTCGGTCGCCTTGCGCACGATCCCCATGGGAGTCGCCTACGCCATATGGTCCGGCATCGGCATCGTGGTGATCTCCGTCGTGGGGCTGTTTGCCTACAAGCAGCGGCTCGACCTCCCGGCTTTGATCGGGATCGCGCTCATCCTGATCGGAACGGTGGTAATCAACCTGTACTCAAAGGCGACGCACTGACTTCGGATCGGAAGCGGCGTCCGCCCCGTCACGTTTCATGGCGAGCCGACAGTCTCGATCGACTTCGCTCCCAGGGCTGTGGTCTGGTCGGCCTCCGGCCCTTCAGAGCAGGAAGTCGTCGCTCGCAAGTTGGATCCTGCCGGTGAGATCGATGCGGAAGTCGGCCTTTCCGTCACCGTTCACGTCCCCGTAGATGCTCGTCAGATCTCCCTTCGTTATCACCCGCAACTCGCCCGCTTCCTTGTGGAACGCGTCGTTGCCGATGAAATCGAAGCTCTGGTTGCCCTTCGTCTTGGTGCTCGCATCGATGCGGCTGAGGTCGATGCGATCCTGCCCCTTCAACGAGAAGTCGGTGATCCGATCGGCGGCGCTTGCCTTGCTGTCGCTGACCGCGTCGTAACGGAACGTATCCGCGCCCTTGCCCCCGGTGAGGCGGTCCTCACCGCCTCCACCGACCAGGGTGTTCCGGCCGCCATTGCCGATCACCACATTGCCGACGCCGTTGCCGGTTGCGGAAATGTCTGCGCCTCCGGTGAGCGTCAGGCGCTCGATGCTTTGTCCGGCCAGCGAGTAGCTGACCGAGGCGAGAACGGTGTCGGTGCCCTGGCCCGACGTCTCGATGACCTTATCCCGCGAATGATCGACGACGTATGTGTCGTCACCGCGCCCGCCTGTCATCCGATCCGCGCCCGCCCCGCCGTCGAGGCGATCGTTGCCGCCGCCACCCGAAAGCGTATCGTTGCCGTCCAGCCCCTTCAGCAGGTTGGCCGCACCATTGCCGGTTAGGACGTTGTTCAAACCGTTGCCGGTGCCGTTGATCTTGCGACCGCCGGCAAGCGTCAGGTTCTCGACATTGTTCGTCAGCGTGTAGCCGGTGGACGCGAACACCGTATCCGTTCCTTCGTCCGCATATTCGTTCACCACGTCACCGGCATTGTCGACATAGTACCGGTCGTTTCCGCCCCGCCCGTACAACGTGTCCGCACCCGCTCCACCGTCAAGCGTATCGCTGCCGCTGGCGACGTAGAGATAGTCCGCGCCCTTGCCCGACTTCATCGAGACCCGTTCGAACCCGCCGATGAACACCTCCGCCAGCTCCTTGCCGGCAAGGCCATTCGAAACCCATCCTCCGCTGTTGCCGGTCGTGAAGGCGCCTGCCTGCGACGCGAAATCGACGATGAGGGTGTCCTTACCCTCGCCGCCGTTCACGACATCGCGCCCGCCGCCGACCTGGATGGTGTCGTCGCCGGCGCCGCCGTGGATGGTGTCGTTGATCCCTCTGCCTTTGCTGCCGGTCAGCGTCACGATGCGGTCGTCACCGGAGCCGAGCTGCAGAGAGACCGACTCTACCCTCACAACCGAGCCGCCAAGAAAGCTCTGCTTCGTGGAGGAGGTCAGATCCAGCCTGCCATCGCTGCGAAAGGCGGAAAGGTCGGCGACCCATTGGTCGGTCCCCGCACCGCCGTCGACCACAGCCTTGCCCGTCCGCGTGTCGAACACGTCGTTGCCTGACCCGGTCGAGACGGTGTCACTGCCGTCGAACAGGAACAGCTGGTCGTTGCCGCCGCCTGTCTTGATGTTGACCCGCTCGATACCGCCAAGGAAGACGCCGCGATCCGCGTCGCCGCCCAGGTTGTTGCTGATCACCCCGCCGCTATGGCTGGTCGTGAAATCGCCGGCTTCGAGTGAGAGGTCGACGATCGCGAGATCGTTGCCCAGCCCTCCGGAAATGGTATCCCGGCCGCCGCCCGCCCGGATCGTGTCGTCGCCCGCGCCCCCATCGATATAGTCGTTCACGCCAAGGCCGGCCTTGCCGGTCAGCGTCAGGATGCTGTCGTTCGCGGAGCCGAGTTTAAGCTCGACGGCTTCGACGCGGACAACCGTGCCGCCAAGGAAGCTCTGCGTGCGGTTCGAATTGAGATCCAGCTTGCCCGCCTTTGTTGCCGTGGAGAAGTCGGCGATCCACCGGTCTACACCTGCGCCGCCATCCACCACGGCCTTGCCTGCGCGCGTATCAATGACGTCGTTCCCGGCACCTGCTGACACGGTATCGTTCCCGTCGAAAAGGAAGAAGGCGTCGTTCCCGCCGCCGGTCTTGATGCTGACATGCTCCACGCCGCCGAGGAACACGCCGCGCTGTCCCGCGCCCGCCAGGTTGTTGCTGATCACGCCGCCGCTATGACTGGTGGTGAAATCCCCCGCCTCCAGTGAGAGGTCGACGACCGCTAGATCGTCGCCCGCTCCCCCGAAGATCGTATCGAGACCGCCACCCACGCTTATCGTGTCGTTGCCAGCGCCGCCATCGATCCAGTCGCCGATCCCGAGTCCCACCTTGCCGCCCAGCGTGGTGATGCGATCGTTGCCGGAGCCAAGCTTCAGTTCGATCGCTTCGATGTTCACCACTGAACCGCCGAGGAACGACTGCTTGCCCGCCAATGCGAGGTCGAGCTTGGCGCTGCTGGTCGCGGTGGAGAAGTCCGCGATCCAGCGATCGGTGCCCGTTCCGCCGTTGACCACGGCCTTGCCCGCGCGCGTGTTGATCACGTCGTCGCCACCGCCGGTCGAGACGGTGTCGTTGCCGGTCGCGGTCATGAACAGGTCTTCATTGCCGCCGCCGGTTTTCAGATCCAGATGCTCTACGCTCAGACCGATGCTCAGCCAGAGGGGATCATTCGAGGGCAGGTCGTTGGCTATCACGCCGCCGCTGTTGAAGTTGTAGATGTTGCCGGCGGCACCGGAAAGATCGAGGCGGAGGGTGTCGTCGCCGGCCTTTCCATCGATCGACCCGAACCCTGCCGAGGCATTCACGACAAGAAGGTCATTGCCGCTCGTACCCGTTCCGCCTGCGATCTCGGCCATGTCGATTATCCCACCCAACCTCACCGGCACTCTGCCGGCAAGGATGAAAGCGCGGAGACCGCCCGTTACGGATCACCGGCAGCCGAAAATAGTTGATCCTGTTTGACTTATCGCAGGTTTGCGTCAGCGCGGCACCGCTCGACCTTGTCGGTCAGGCCGGGCATGCCCTCCTCGACGAAGCCGAGCAATTCGCCTCGCGACTTCAGGGTTGCGGCCGTCGCCTGAGCGGCGGAATACGCCGCGCATGACTCTGCCTGTCTTCCTGCCCGGAGCGTTATGTTGCCGAGCACGAACTGCGCCAAGGCCAGGCGGTTGCGGGTGGCCGGGGCCGGCTTGGCGGCGAGCGAGGCGGCGTACCGCCGCACGACCTGCTGCTGGGTAGCGACGGCCAGTTCATGCTGGCCTTGGGTGCTCAGCGACTGCGCGCGGGCGCCGCCTATATTGCCGGAAAAGGCGAGCAGCGCACTGTCGCGCGGCTCGATGGCCAGCAACCGGCCGATCGTCGCTTCCGCATCGGCGAGGAAGCGGCTCGCGCGCGGCTGGTCGATGCCGTCAGCCGTACCGTAGCCGGTATATCGCACCCAGGCGAGCAGGTAGAGCACGCGCGGATCGTTCGGTCGCACCGCGTCGATGGCTGCTAACCGCCGCTCGGCGCGCTCGAATGCCGCAACGCCCGCCTGCAGATCGTCGGTCAGGTAGCCACGCAGCCCGCGGTTGTAATCCGCCGTGGCGCGGTCGAACGCCGCTCGCGCGCCGTGGCGGCGTTCCGCCGGCCATTCGTCGATCTCCCGTTCCAGCCGATCCGCCAGCTGCCCGATCTCGTCGGGCTTCTGGTCAAGCAGCGCGACATCAAGTTGCGCCGCGCGCAGTCCGCTGCGCGCATCATACCAGGGCCAGCCGCGCTCCGCCGCCGGCACGGTGTCGAGCATAGCCGACGCTTCCTTCAGTGTGCCCCGCGCACCCTCCGGCTTGGTGTCGACATGCAGTTGCATCATCGCCAGCGCGGCGAGCCCGTCCGCAAGCGCGGGTGCCTTTTCGCTCGGGGGAAGTTCACTCGCGCGGAGCATGCCGATCGCGCGGGTCAGGTTCCTGCGCGCGTCATCCTGCCGGGCGAGGTGGGGCTGGGAGGGCACACCCTGCGCCTTGGCCAGTGCAATCAGGCCCTGCGCCGCCTCCAGCCGCAGCGTCGGATCAGACCGTGGCGTGGCGGCGAGCGCGGTCAGATAGGACTGCGCCCGGTCCGCAAGTGCGAGCCGCGCGTCCACCGTCCCCGCCACCCGTTCCAGCCGGGGGTTGAGGTCGAACACCATGAAGCGAGCAAGGCTCCGCAACTGCTGGAAGCGCGCCGCCTCGGTTCGCCGCGCATCCTCGGCGCGGACGTAGAGGGCCAGCGAGAGCGCCAGCGCCGCGAGGATCAGTAGCAGGCCCGCCGCCGCCGACCCGACCGCCAGCCGGTGCCGCCGCACGAACTTGCCAAGGGCATAGCCGCGTCCGGCCGGGTAAGCGGCGACGGGCTCCCCCGCCTGATAGGCGGCGACATCGGCGGCGAGCGCATCCGCCGTCGGGTAACGATCAGCCGGCTCGGGCGCGGTCGCCCGCGCGATGATCGCGCGCAGCTCGCCATCCTGGCCATCCGCCCCGACGATCCGGTTCAGCACGCGGCCGAGCGAATAGATGTCCGCCGCTGTTGAGATCGCTTCGCCGCTCTGCCGTTCCGGCGCGGCGAAGCCAGGGGTCAGCGCCAGGCTTTTCAACGATCCGGAACCGCCAGCCCCTTCGGCGGTGCGCTCGTCCAGCCCGCGCGCGATGCCGAAGTCGATCAGCTTGGCATGCCCATCCGCCGTCACCAGGATGTTCGATGGCGTGATGTCGCGATGCGCGACGAGATTGGCGTGGGCGAAGGCGACGGCGGCGCAAGCCTCGCGGAACAGCGTCAGGCGGGTCGCCAGGTCGGGCGACGTCGTCTCTATCCACACGGGCAGGGAAACGCCGTCGACCAGCTCCATGATGATGTAGGGCGCGCCCTCGTCTGTCTCGCCGCCGCCGAACAGGCGGGCGATGCCGGGATGCGAGAGCCGCGCGAGCGTCTGCCGCTCCCGCCGGAACCGATCGACCAGAGCCTCCGACAGGAGGCCCGGCTTGACGATCTTGATCGCCGCGACATGATCGAAGTCGCCGATGTCGCGCGCCGCGCGGTAGACCGATCCCATCCCGCCTCGGCCGATCCGCTCCAGCAGGCGATATCCACCCAGCCGCTCGGGCGGTGGCGCGTCGTCTTCGACATCGCCGATCGCACCGCCCGTGCGCAGCGACGCCGCTTGGTCGGCCGCCCGCATCGCCTCGACTCGCGCGCGCAGTTCCGGCCGTTCGGCGGTGTGCTCGTCCAGCCAGGCCTCGCGCGCGTCCTCCGGCAGGGCCAGTACCGCCTCGAACAGCCGGATCGCTTCGCGATCGACCGTGGCGTCAGTCATCGATGGGGTTCGCCAGCGCATCGAGCAGCCAGGCGCGGGCAACCTGCCAGCGACGCTTCACTGTCGGCTCTGACAATCCCGTGACCAGCGCGACGTCGGTCACCGACATCCCCCCGAAATACCGCATCTCCACCAACTCCGCGAGCGCATCGTCCAGCGCCTTCAAGCGGATCAGCGCGACATCCAGCGAAACCAGATCAAGCCGCTGGTCCCCGTCGATGCGCGTGTGCAGTTCCACCCGCTCGTGACGGCGCTTGTCGGTCCGCTTGGCGCGCGCATGATCGATCAGGATGTTGCGCATGATCCGCGACGACAGCGCGAGGATGTGCGCGCGATCGACAATCGACAGGTCGTCTGCGGCGGTGATCCGCAGGACGGCGTCGTTGATCAGGTCCTGCGTCGACATCGATGCATGCGGTTCGGCACGCAACCGGGCGGCGGCGATCGCCTTCAGCTCCGGCAGGATGCGCGCCACGATGCGATCGCGCGAGGCGATGCGCCCCTCACGCCATCCGAGTAGCAGTTCCTCGGTCTGAGGTTCGCCAGCCGCCACGCAGGCGTGGTGCCGCTCTCGCTCATGCGAGTCCACCCACTTCCTCCCAACAAAATGTACGACCCGTTGACCCTTTTTTGGACGGGATATCGCTTACGACCATGGAGCGTGGGGAGATCGCGCATCCGCCAAACCAAAAGAGGGAGATAGTGTGATGCGGAATTTCGTGTTGTTTGGCCTAGCGGCGGCGCTCGCGCTCGGCGTTACGGCCTCGGCCGGCGCGGTGACAACGGTCATCGACATCAATTCGGGCAGCTGCGACGACGGCACTTGCAGCGACTACGAAGCGCTCAGCCAGAGCCTGGGGGACAGCGCGATCGTCGACGTCTCGCACCGCTCGCTGACCCTCGGCGGTGCGGTGTACGAGCAGAGCCTGAAGTACTGGAATGTCGGCTATGGCGATCTGACCGGGATCGCCTGGGGCGGGGCCGATCAGGCGAACTACCGTGGTCAGTGGACCTTCACGCCGATCGCCGGCTACGAAATCTCGCTGATCAGCTTCGAGGCGGGTTGCTATCAGAACCGCGCAAGCTGCCAGACGGTCAGCTACTCCGTCACGGACGGCGCCGGTGCCGCCGTGACCAACGGCACTCAATCGACGGCCTATCCGGGCCATGCGACGGTTGCGCTCGACACGCTCTATTCGTCAAACGGCCTCGTTCTCACCTGGGGACCGGACTCCTACGATGTCGGCCTCGACAAGCTCACCTTCGACGTCCGCGCCATCGACGCGCCGGCCGTCCCCGAACCCGCCAGCTGGGCGATGCTGATCGCCGGCTTCGGCCTGATCGGCGGCAGGCTGCGCTTGCGCACGGGCACGATCCGAACCGCGTGATGCAGCATGGGTACAGCCGGCATCAAGTCGGCTGTACTCGATGTCCAAGGGTCTGCTTACCGCATGACGAGTCTCGCGGTGGTTTGAACGTATGGCGCGCCCGGCTGGATTCGAACCAGCGACCACGAGCTTAGAAGGCACGTGCTCTATCCAACTGAGCTACGGGCGCCCAAGGCGACGCGATAGCGCGGATTGCGCGGGCCGGAAACCGCGATAGTCTTGGGCGCGTGAGCGGGCATCGGGACAAGGACGGGCTGCGGGCGGTCGATGCTGCGGCGATCGCCGATCGGCCGATGCGCTATTTCGACTTCGTCATGGCCGCGTTCGTCACCATTTTGCTCCTCTCGAACGTCCTCGGCGCGGGCAAGCGGGCGGTGATCGATCTGCCGCTGCTCGGCCCTTGGCCCTTCGGCGCGGGCATCCTCTTCTTCCCGGTCAGCTATGTAATCGGAGACGTGCTGACGGAGGTCTACGGCTACGCCCGCGCCCGGCGCTGCATCTGGGCGGGCTTCGGGGCGATGCTGTTCATGGTGTTCATGTCCTGGGTGGTCGTGGCCCTGCCGCCCGATGCGGGCTGGACCGGCCAGGCCGCCTATGAGGCGGTGTTCGGGCAGGTGCCGCGCATCGTCCTCGCCTCTGTCTGCGCGTTCTGGGCGGGGGAGTTCGTCAACTCCTACGTCCTCGCCCGCATGAAGGTATGGACCGGCGGGCGGATGCTCTGGGCGCGGACGATCGGCTCGACCATCTTCGGACAGGGCGTCGATAGCCTGATATTTTACCCGCTCGCCTTCTGGGGTGTGGAGGGCTGGACGCCGGCACAGGTCGGCTGGGTGCTCGTCACCCAATGGGTGCTGAAGGTCAGCTGGGAGGTGCTGCTGACCCCGCTCACCTATGTGGTGGTCGGCTGGCTGAAACGCCGCGAGGGTCTCGACGTTTTTGATCAGGGCACCGACTTCTCGCCGTTCCGCACCCGCGCCTAGGCGATCGCCCGCTGCGCGGCTGCGGTCGGCAAGACGGGCGGCACATCCACCTCGGTCGGCACCAGGAAGATGCCATGCGCCCGCGCCCGCTCGCCGAGGTCGGTGCGCGCCGTCCAGGATGCGAGGAGGGGAGCCGCAAGCAGGCCGAGGCTGACCGGGAGCGTCCACCAGGTCCCCGCCGGTGCCGCAAGCGTGCAGAGCATGAACACCGTGCCGAGGATCAGGTGCGGCCGGTACATCGCCACCGCCTCCTTCATCTCCAGCCGCTCGACATCGCGCCGCTGCGAATGCCAGCCGGACGGACGCCCCCGCAGGATGTCGATGATGTCCATCGTCTGCGTCAGCATCGTCGCCGGCGCCATCAGGATTGAAAGCGGGATTTCCGCCAGCACGCTCAGGATCACAGACCGCGCGCCGCCGAAGCCGGCGCAGCGACGCGCGTCGGACAGGGTCAGGATCGTCGCCATGATCTTCGGCCCGAACAGCAGCATGACGGTCAGCGGCAGGATCCAGCCCGGCGGCGTCACCGGCAGCGGATCGGGCGTGAACTGCGATCCGACGCCGATCAGCAGCAGGAGCAGCCAGAGCGGTGAGGTGATGAAGGCCGACGCGCCGATCACCAGCTGCAGCCGGTTGACCCAATGCACGCCCGCAGTGTCGAGCACGCGCATATGCTGCAGATTGCCCTGCGCCCAGCGGCGGTCGCGGATGGCGTGATCGACCAGGCTTGGCGGGTACTCCTCGAAGCTGTCGGGCAGTTCTACGAGATGCACCGCCCAGCCGCGACGGCGGAGCAGCGCCGCCTCGAACATGTCGTGGCTCTGGATCGCACCACCGAAAGGTGGGGGGCCGGATAGCTCCGGCAGACCGCAGCATTCGGCGAAGGCGGCGGTGCGAATGATCGCGTTATGACCCCAGAAGGTCGCCTCGGACCCCACCCACCAGGCGAGCCCCGCCGACGCCATCGGCCCGTAACAGCGATTGGCGAACTGCTGCCAGCGCGCAAACAGGGTGCGGGCGGAATGGATCAGCGGCACCGTCTGGATCAGGCCGACGCCGGGGCTCGCCTCCAGCATGCCCGCCATATGCGCGATTGTCTGCCCGCCCATCAGGCTGTCGGCATCCAGCACCAGCATCTTCGGGTAAGCGCCGCCGAAACGCCGCACCCAATCGGCGATATTGCCCGGCTTCCGCGCCAGGTTCACCGGACGACGGCGGTAGAAGATGCTCGTCCCCGTCCGCCCGCGCCGCGCGAGCACAGCCGCGCGCTCGGTTGCCTCGGCCGCCGCATTCGAGTCGCTCAGTACGAAGAAGGCGAAGAGATCGGACAGGCCAAGCCGATCGATCGATCGCGCCATCTCCTCGATGCGGTCGGCCACCGCCTCGATATCCTCGTTGTAGACGGGGACGAGGATGGCGGTCGGTTCGCGCGGGCGCGGCGGCGACTTGACCTCAGACGGCAGCAGGCGCGGCTGGCGCATCAACTGGTAGAAGCCGATCGCCGAACCGAGAAAGCCGAAGGCGATCCACGCGAACAGCGGGAAGAAAAGCACCAGCAGCGCGCCCTCCCACAGGTTCATGCCGCCATGACCGACGAGCGACACCCGCATCTCCGTGCTGGCGGCGACGGCAAGAAGGCCGGTGCCGAGGATCAGCAGAACCCGCCGCTCCAAAATGTCGGCGGGCGAGGTCGTCACCCCGCGCACATGCTCCGGCCCGCGATCGAGCGCCTGTTCCGGCATCGCGATCGGCGCTTCAGGCGGCAGGTCGGCGACGGCGAAAGGCGCTGCCTTCTTGGCCGTGTCCGCGTGCTGTGGCTCTACCGTCATCTCAAAACTGAACCCCTGTGCGCACGAGGCGCTCGGGCGCTAACCCGTGAGCGAAGATACCGGTTCCGGCGTTAACCGCTTCTGACCGCCGATGGTGCGATGTGGTGGAGAAAGGTTTCGGTCAATGCACCGTCCCCGCGCCGCAGATAGGCGCGGATGTCCACCGCCTCGCCCTTGGGCAGTTCCAAATCCATGACGAGCCGCCAGTGATTAGTCAGGCCGACGACCGGATAGGCCGCCGACGCGGCCAGCTTGGCAGCACCCGTATCAATCACCGCCTTCACATCGCTCTGCCGCGTAAGACCGGCGAGGGACGGCCCTTCGAAGTCGACCACGACCTTCTGCGATGTCGCGACCGGCTCATCCCCCGGCCGCCCGCCGACGCCGGTCCAGGTGTCCACCACCCGCGCCACGACGGGATCGGGCTCCTTCTTCGCCCAATGCAGCCGGTACTTGAGGTCGAAACGCTGCCCCGCCACGGTCTGTCCCGCCGGCGTCCAGAAGGAGACGATGTTGTCGTCGGTCTCGCGATTGGTCGGGATCTCGAAAAGCATCACCGCGCCCGCACCCCAGTCTCCCAGCGGTTCGACCCACAGGCTCGGCCGCTTCTCGTAGAACGCCCCGTCGTCCTGATAATGGTCAAAGCGCCGGTCGCGCTGGAGAAGGCCGTAGCCCTTCGGATTTTCGTCGATGAAGCTGGACAGGCTGAGGCTCGGCTGGTTGCCGAGCGGCCGCCAGATCCGCTCACCCGCGCCGGTGGCGAGCGCAAGCCCGTCCGAATCGTGCAGTTCCGGCCGCCAGTCGATCGCCTTGTCGCGATGCCCCTCGCCATACCAGAACATGGAGGTGAGCACCCCGAATCCGATCCGCTCGACCGGCTTGCGCATCACGACGAACGCCTCGACGTCCTGAACCACACCCTCCGGCCCCTTGCGGCAGGTGAAGCGATAGGCGCCCGTGACGCTCGGCCCGTCAAGCACGGCGTTGACGATTACCTCGCCCATTTTGCCCGCCTCCAGGTAGAAGGCGGTGAACTCCGGGAACTCTTCGGGATGCGGCGCGCCGGTGTCGATGCAGATGCCCCGCGCGGAGAGACCATATTGGTTGAGCGCCCCCGCGGTGCGGAAATAGGACGCGCCGAGAAACGCCAGCCAGTCACCCTCGGCATCGGTGTTCATCACCCGAAACCCGGTGAAGCCGCTACGGTCGCCCAGGCTGCGCGCCGGATTGCCGGCCGGCACGTCGAAATAGTCGGCGTGGAAGACGATCTCGCTTGCCCGCCCGTCCTTGACCGTGAACAGGCGAACCGCCTTGGGGGCGGTGCGGCTGATCGGGAACAGACGGATCGGCGGCGTGTCCGGCGACAGCACGATCTGCTTGGCCTCGCGGAACTGGATCGCCCCCACCGCATCGAAGTCGATGGCGTGGGCGCCCGGCACCGGCTTCACCGGCTTGTAGGCCTGCGTCGCGCGTCGGATCGCGTCCTGCTTCAACGCGTCAAAGGAGAAGGCGACAGCGCCCTTGCGAGGCGCGGCGAGCGCGGCGGCGGGGAGGATACCCGCCGCGCCAAGCGCGATCAGGGCCTCACGACGGGTCGGCGTCATCATCGCGGGGAGAGATCGGGGTTTTCGCGGGCGAAGGCAAGAGACACGTCCCACACCGCTCGCATCCCTCAACGCCGTTCGCCCTGAGCCTGTCGAAGGGCCAGCATCAACCGTCGCACCAGGGCTTCGACAAGCTCAGCCCGAACGGAGGTGGTGTGTGTACGAGGAGTCATTCCTTGCCCGCTCTCGCCCCCAAGGCTAAGCGCGCGCCCATGCGTTACATCAGCACCCGTGGCCAGGCGCCCGCCCTTAATTTCGAGGCGGTGACCCTCGCCGGCCTAGCCAGCGACGGCGGCCTCTATGTGCCCGAAAGCTGGCCGCAGATCGGCGCCGACGAGATCGCGGCGATGGCCACGCAGCCCTATGTCGATGTCGCGGTCACCGTCATGCGCCCCTTCGTCGCCGGTGCGCTGGATGACGAGGCGCTCCGCGACCTCTGTGCCAAGGCCTATGGCAGCTTCGCCTCCGACGCCGTGACCCCACTCGTCCAGCTCGATCCGCAGCACTGGCTGCTGGAGCTGTTCCACGGCCCGACCCTCGCGTTCAAGGACGTAGCGCTCCAGCTTCTCGGCCTGCTGTTCGAACGTTTCCTGTCCAACCGCGATACCCATCTCACCGTCGTCGGTGCCACTTCCGGCGACACCGGCTCCGCCGCGATCGAGGCGCTGGCGGGCAAGGCCAAGGTCGATGTCTTCATGCTCCACCCCGCCGGCCGCGTGTCGGAGGTGCAGCGCCGGCAGATGACCACCGTCCTCGCCGACAACATCCACAACATCGCGATCGAGGGCAGCTTCGACGACGCGCAGGCGATGGTGAAGGCGCTCTTCGCCGATCAGGCCTTCGCCGGCCGCTATGCGGTGTCGGCGGTGAACTCGATCAACTGGGCACGGCTGATGGCCCAGATCGTCTATTACTTCTACGCCGCCTCCCGCCTCGGCGCGCCCTGGCGCAGTGTCGCCTTCGCGGTGCCTACCGGCAATTTCGGCGACGTCTTCGCAGGATACGCGGCGTCGAAGATGGGCCTACCCGTCGATCGGCTGGTCGTCGCCACCAACACCAATGATATCCTTCACCGCGCCCTTTCCGCCGGCGACTATTCGGTTGGCTCGGTGACACCCACCGATGCGCCTTCGATGGACATCCAGGTCAGCTCCAATTTCGAGCGCCTGCTCTTCGACCTGCACGGTCGGGACGGCGTGGCTTTGGCAAAGGCGATGCAGGGGTTCGAGGCGGACAAGACCCTGACCCTCAGCCAGTCGATGCGCGGCGACGCCGCCAGCCTGTTCGTCAGCAAGGCAATCGACGCCAAGACGATGGCGGCCGGCATGAAATGGGCCGCCAAGCGCGCCGACGAGATCATCGATCCCCACACCGCCATCGGCCTGATGGCGGGATACCAGCTGATCGAGAAGGGCGGCGCACCTTGCGTCACCCTCGCCACCGCGCACCCGGCCAAATTCCCCGACGCGGTGGAGGCCGCTACGGGCATCCGTCCCACGCTCCCAGCCCGCCTCGCCGACCTGTTCGACAAGGAGGAGCGCTACGTCACGTTGCCGGCGACCCTCCGCGACGTGTCCAACTACATCGCGCAGCGGGCGACCCCGAAGCCGTGAGCGCCCGCGTTCACCGGCTGGCCAACGGGCTGACGGTCGCCGTCGAGCCAATGGCCTCGGTCGAAACCGTCGCCGTCGGCCTTTACGCCGATGTCGGCAGCCGCTCCGAGGCTGAACCCGTCTCCGGCCTCGCTCATATGGTCGAGCATATGGTGTTCAAGGGCGCAGGCCCCCGCGACGCCCGCGCCATTGCCGAGGATATCGAGGATGTCGGCGGTAGCCTCAACGCCTGGACCTCGCGCGACGCGACCGTCTTCCACGCCCGCGTCCTTCCTGCCGACCTTACCCTCGCTGTCGACATGATCGCCGATCTGATCCGCGCGCCCCGCTTCGACGCGGATGAGCTGGAGCGGGAGAAGCAGGTCGTTCTCTCCGAACTCGGCGAGGCGCGCGACACCCCCGACGATATCGTCTTCGACCACCTCCAGGCCGCCGCCTTCCGCGACCAGCCGGTCGGTCGCCCCGTGCTCGGCAACGAGACCAGCATTGCCGCCATCACCGCACTCGATCTGCACGACTGGCTTACCACCCACTATCGCCCCGACGGCCTCGTCCTGGCGGCAGCGGGCGCGGTGGACGAGGACGCGCTGCAGCGGCTCGCCGAGGCGCGCTTCGGCGATCTCACGCCCGGCACGCGCCCGGCGACCGCCACCGCCGCCTTCACGCCCGGCGTTCATTACGACACCCGCCGTTTCGACCAGATCCACCTCGCGCTCGGCTATCCCGGCCTCGGCCACTTGGACGCAGACGTCTACGCCCTGTCGCTCTTCGCCAGCGCGGCGGGTGGCGGCATGTCCTCGCGCCTGTTCCAGGAGCTGCGCGAACAGCGCGGCCTCGCCTATTCCGTCTACGCCTGGAGCCAGTCGCATGACGATGCCGGCGTCCTCGGCCTCTACCTCGCCGCCGCGCGCGGAGATGCCGCCCGCGCCCTGACGCTCGCCCGAGAGGTCATGGCCCGCACCACCGAGGACTTCACCCAGGCCGAACTCGACCGCGCCAAAGCCCAATCTAAGGCCGGGCTCCTCATGGGTCTCGAATCCGTCCAGTCCCGCTGCGACCACCTCGCCCGCCAGCTCCAGATCCACGGTCGCATCGTCCGCCCCGCCGAGATCGTCGCCAACATCGACGCCGTTACCCTGGCCCAGGCCCGTGCCGCCGGCACTCGCGCCATCACCGGCGGCGAGGCGCTGGCCAGCGTCGGCGGCAAGCTGATGGCGGCGGCGTGACCATCCTCCCCATCGCACATGGGGAGGGGGACCGCTCGGCGCCGCCGAGTGGTGGAGGGGAGGCGCGCAGCGCCTGCGGCGCCCCCTCCACCAGCCTTCGGCTGGTCCCCCTCCCCAAGCAGGCTTGGGGAGGATGCAGGTGAACCTCCTCACCCTCGTCACCGAACCCTGGCCCGACTACGGCCTCATCGACTCCGGCCACGGCCGCAAGCTCGAACGCTACGGCCGCTTCCGCTTCATCCGCCCCGAACCGCAAGCCATGTGGACACCCGCTTCGCCGAACTGGGAGGCAGACGGCGACTTCATCGGAGCGTCGGATGAGGAGGGCGGCGGCAAATGGCACCTCTCCCGCGACGTGCCGCATGGCGGCTGGCATCTGAAGTGGGAGGATGTCCGCTTCCTCGCCCAGAACACGCCCTTCCGCCACCTCGCCTTCTTTCCCGACATGGCCCCGCAATGGGCGTGGATGCGGGAGAGGGTCGCCGAGGGGGACGAAGCGATGAACCTCTTCGGCTATACCGGCGTCGGCAGCCTCGCGCTGGCGGCGAAGGGCGCGCGCGTCACCCATGTCGACGCGTCCAAGAAGTCGGTGGACGCCGGCAAGGCCAACGCCTTCCTTTCCGATATGGCCGATCGACCGATCCGCTGGATGGTGGACGACGCCACCAAGTTCGCCGCGCGCGAGGTCCGCCGCGGCCGCCGCTACGACGGCATCATGCTCGACCCGCCGAAATTCGGACGCGGTCCGAATGGAGAAGTCTGGCGGCTGGAGGAGGGGCTCCCCGGCCTGATCGCCGATTGCGTGGCGCTCCTCGACGACAAGTCGAAGTTCCTCGTCCTCACCGTCTACGCCGTGCGCATGTCGGCGCTCGCCATCGGCGAACTCCTGAAACAGGCCACCGCCCATCTCGGCGGACAGGTCGAGGTCGGAGAGATGGCGGTGCGGGAGGAGGCACGCGGCCTCCTCCTCCCCACCGCGATCTTCGCGCGGTGGAGCCGCTGAACCCGCTTACGGGTTGCCCTTGCCCCCGTTCGCGCCGAATGCGCCGCCGGTGGTGAAGCTCGTCTCGTCCGACGCCAGCGCCACATAGAGCGCGGCCAGCTCGGCCGGCTGCCCCGCCCGGCCGAGCGGCGTATCCTGCCCGAACTCGCCCAGCGTGCCGGGCAGCTGTCCGCCCGCCACCTGCAGCGGCGTCCAGAACGGACCCGGTGCCACCATGTTCACGCGGATGCCCTTCTTCGCCAGCTGCTTGGCGAGCCCCTTGGTGAAGATCAGGATCGCACCCTTGGTGGAGGCGTAGTCGAGCAGTTCCTCGCCTGGGTCATAGGAGTTCACCGACCCCGTATTGATGATGACCGATCCGGCCGGCATCTGCGGGATCGCCGCCTTGGAGATGCGGAACATCGCGAAGATGTTGGTCTCGAAGGTGCGAACGAACTGCTCGTCGCTGATCTCCGAGATGTCGGCCTTGCTCTGCTGATAGGCGGCGTTGTTGACTAGGATATCGAGCCCGCCGAGCCCCTTCACCGCATCCGCCACGATCTTCTCGCAGGCGGGCAGGGTGCGCAAATCGGCGGGGATCAGCACCGCCTTGCGCCCGGCCTTGCGAATATACTCCGCGACCTCCTGAGCATCCGGCTCTTCGGTCGGATAATAGTTGATCGCAACGTCCGCGCCCTCGCGCGCATAGGCAATCGCCGCCGCCCGTCCGATGCCGCTGTCGCCGCCGGTGATCAGCGCCTTGCGCCCCGCCAGCCGGCCCGATCCCGTGTAACTTGTCTCGCCGCTGTCGGGCTTCGGATCCATCTTGCCCTGCAGCGCCGGCCAGGGCTGCGGCTGCTCCTTGAACGGCTCGGTCGTGTACTTGGTCCGCGGATCGCGCAGCACCGGCGCGCCGCCACCGCCGCCCGCGCCCGCTGCCTCGGCAAAACCGGGTGCAGCCGCCGCCGCCATCCCGATCGTCGCTCCACCCAAAACCATCCGCCGCGAAGGCCCATCGAACTCCATCACACCACTCCTCGGGAGAACACGACGCCTCGGGCGCCAAGGTCGCCAGAACGGGCGGGACAGGGATGGGTTCAGGCTGCGTGCGTGACTTTCTCCGCTCCCCCTTGCTAATCCCCCCTGATGGCCGCCACCGCTGATCCCTTCGACCAGATCGTCGACGCTCCCTTCGACAGTGCGCTCAGCGAGCGTTACCTCGTCTACGCGTTGTCCACGATCACGGCCCGCTCGCTGCCGGACGTGCGCGATGGGTTGAAGCCGGTGCACCGCCGCCTCCTCTGGGCGATGCGCCTCCTCCGTCTCGATCCCGCCTCCGGGTACAAGAAATGCGCCCGCGTCGTCGGCGACGTGATCGGCAAGTACCATCCGCATGGCGACCAGTCGGTCTATGACGCGATGGTCCGCCTCGCTCAGGATTTCGCGCTCCGCTACCCGCTGGTCGACGGGCAGGGCAATTTCGGCAATATCGACGGGGATAACGCCGCCGCTTACCGCTATACCGAGGCGCGGCTGACGCAGACGGCGATCGAGCTGATGGCCGGCCTCGACGAAGGCACCGTCGACTACCGCCCCACCTACAACGGAGAGGATGAGGAGCCGGAGGTCATGCCCGGCCTCTTCCCGAATCTCCTAGCCAATGGCGCGTCGGGCATCGCCGTCGGCATGGCGACATCGATCCCGCCGCACAATGTCGCCGAGCTGGTCGCCGCCGCCGGCCTGCTGATCGACCAGCCCGAGGCGGACAACGCCATGCTGATGGCGCATGTAAAGGGGCCGGACCTCCCCACCGGGGGCGTCATCATCGACTCGCCCTCGGCCATCGCCGAGGCCTATGCCACCGGCCGGGGTGCCTTCCGAGTCCGCGCCCGCTGGGAGGAGGAGAAGGAGAAGGGCGGCGTCTGGCGCATCGTCGTCAGCGAGATCCCCTATGGCGTGCAGAAGGCCAAGCTGATCGAGCAGGTTGCGGCGCTCATCGACGAGAAGAAGCTCCCCATCCTCGCCGACATCCGCGACGAATCGGACGAGGTGATCCGCCTCGTCCTCGAACCCCGCGCCCGCACCGTCGATCCGCAGATGCTGATGGACAGCCTGTTCCGGCTGACCGACCTCGAAGTGCGCGTGCCGCTCAACCTCAACGTCCTCGACGCCGCCCGCACCCCCCGCGTGATGAGCCTCAAGGAGGCGCTGGTCGCCTGGCTCGAACACCAGATCGAGGTGCTGGTCCGCCGCTCGAACCACCGCATCGCCAAGATCGAGGACCGGGTCGAGCTGCTCGATGGCTATCTCATCGCCTATCTCAACCTGGATCGCGTCATCCAGATCATCCGCGAGGAGGATGAGCCCAAGCCCGTCCTCATGGCCGAATTCGGCCTGACGGACCGGCAGGGGGAGGCGATCCTCAACATGCGCCTCCGCTCGCTCCGCCGGCTGGAGGAGATGGAGATCAGGAAGGAACGCGATTCGCTCGACAAGGAGTTGAAGCGTCTCCAGGCCCTCGTCGCCTCGCCCGCCAAGCAGCGCAGCCATCTCCGCGCCGAACTCGACAAGCTCGGTCAGCGTTATGCCGCGACCACCCCGCTCGGCCGCCGCCGCACGACCATTGCCGAGGCGACCGTCGCGCGGGAGATCGACTGGTCCGCGATGATCGAGCGCGAGCCGGTCACCGTCATTCTCTCCCAACGCGGCTGGATCCGCGCGATGAAGGGCCATGCCGACGAGGCAACGGTTGCCGGAGTCAAGTTCAAGGAGGGCGACGGCCTTCAGCTCTCGTTCCACGCCCAGACCACCGACAAGCTCCTCCTCGCCGCCGAGAACGGTCGCTTCTACACGCTTGGCGCCGACAAGCTGCCCGGCGCGCGCGGCTTCGGCGAACCCGTCCGCCTGATGATCGATCTGGAGGGGGAGGTGCCGATCACCGGGCTCATCCCGGTCATCCCCGGCCAGCGCCTCCTCCTCGCCGCCGACGACGGCAAGGGCTTCGTGGTCAAGGCGGAGGAGATCACCGCCGAGACGCGCAAAGGCCGGCAGGTCGTTAACGTCCGCAGCGGTGCGAAGCTGAAGATCGTGCGGCCCGTGCCCGCCGACGCCGACTACGTCGCCGCCATCGGCGACAACCGCAAGCTCGTCGTCTTCCCCCTGGCCGAGATGCCGGAGATGACGCGCGGGCAGGGGGCTCAGATCCAGCGCTACCGCGATGGCGGTCTCTCCGACGCCATCGCCTTCCGATTCGATGCGGGTCTCAGCTGGCCAATGGGAGGCGATTCGGGTCGGACCCGAACCGAAACCGATCTGTCCGCCTGGCGCACCGCGCGTGGTGCGGGAGGGCGCATGCCGCCGACCGGCTTCCCCAGAGACAACCGATTCCCTCCTCAACATTGACTTAACCCTTTACCCCTAGGGCAGAGTCATGCGCTCATCGAAGCCCCAGCCGGTTCCTGAACCCGCGTCGCTGCCGATCAAGGCTGCGGCGGAGGCGATCGCGATCACGCCGGTACCGGCGATCGTTCCCCTTCTTTCCGTGCAGGACGGCTATCTCGAAGCGCTGCCGATCGCCGCGGCGATCGTCACGCGGACGCTCTCCGGCGACGTCATCTCGGGCGTGAACGGCATCTTCGCGCGCCTCTGCGAGACGTCCAAGGACGCGCTCGCCGACACCTCGCTCGCCGGCCTGCCCGTCCTCGGCCGCACCTCGCTTGCCCATAAGATCAAGCGCTTCCTCGGCGAATGCGACAGCCCGCGCCAGTTCGCCTGGTCCGACGGCGACGGTATCGGTGCCCGCCACTTCACCGTCCGCCTGGCGCCCATGGGTCCCTTCGTCGGCCAGACTGCGCGCTGCATGGTGACCCTCATCGACCGCACGGCGGAGGTCGAGACCGCCCGCTCACTGCGTGCCGAGATGATGCACGACAGCCTGACCGGACTGCCGAACCGCGTCGCCTTCGACGAGGCGGTCGACTCGGCATTGGAGGCCGCGCAAGGCGACGCGCCGGGCAGCTGCTTCGGCGTGCTCATCCTCAACCTCTCGCGCTTCAGCCGGATCAACGAATCGCTCGGATCGATGGCCGGTGACGAGCTTCTCATCACGGTCGCGCGCCGCCTCGTCTCCGCACTCCGCTCGGGCGACCTGCTGGCCCGCCTCGGCGGCAACGAGTTCGGCGTGCTGCTGCGCGGCTGCGAATCGGGCGACGACGCGATCCGCGCCGCGCAACGGCTCCAGAGCGCGCTCGCCGCCCCGTTCCGCATCTCCGACCTGGAGATCCGCATCGACGGCGTCGCCGGCTGCGCCTTGCGTGGCGCAGGCTCGGGCCAGTCGGAAGAGCTGATCCGCAATGCGCAGTTCGCCTGCAAATACGCCAAGTCCACCGGCCATATCGAGATCTACCAGCCGGCCGAGGCCATGCTCGCCCGCCGCCGCTTCACTCTGGAAACCGAACTCCGCCGTGCGATCGAGCGCGAGGAGCTGACCCTCGCCTTCCAGCCGCTGATCGATCTCGCTTCGGGCAAGGTCTCCGGCTTCGAGGCGCTGGCCCGCTGGACCCATCCCGAATTCGGCTTCGTCTCCCCCGCCGAGTTCATTCCTGTGGCCGAGGAATCCGGCCTCATCCTCCCGCTCGGCCGCTGGGCAACGGCCGCAGCCGCGCGCACGCTGAAGCAATGGGATGCGCAGGTCGGCCGCGAACTGCCGCTCTCGGTGGCGGTCAACGTCTCCGCTATCCAGATCGCGCGCGACGACGTGGTCTCCTCGATCGAAGAGGTGCTGCGTGAGACCGGCCTGCCCGGCAACCGCCTCACCCTCGAACTCACCGAAAGCGTCATCGTCAGCGATCCCGAACGCGCGACCCGCGTGCTGGAGGCAATGAAGGCGCTGTCCTGCAAGGTCGCGATGGACGATTTCGGCACCGGCTATTCGTCTCTTGCCTATCTCCAGCGTCTCCCCATCGACGTGCTGAAGATCGACCGCAGCTTCGTCATGGGGATGCTCGCCGACAAGGATTCGGTGGCGATCGTCCGCGCCGTGCTCGGCCTGGCCGAGGCGCTCGGCATGGAGACGACGGCGGAGGGCATCGAAACGGCGGAACTCGCGGAGAAGCTCGCCGCGCTCGGCTGCAACAAGGGGCAGGGCTATTATTTCGCCAAGCCGCTGCCGGCGGCCGAGGCGCTCGCCTATATGCTCGCCCGAGAGGCCTGAGCCACTTCCTCGGCGGTGATCTCCGCCAGTCGGCCCTCGCCGGGAAAATCCTCGGCGATCCACCGCCGCTCGATCGCCTGCAACGTCGCCGCCACCCCCGGCCCGCGCGTCAGGCCCATGCCGATCAGCGTGCCGCCCGACAGATCGAAGCGGGGCCGCTCCCAGCCGACCAGAACGCTCACATCGCGGCCCGCCAGCAGCAGTTGGTCCACCGCCCCGTCCATTCCCAGCCGGTAGGCAAGCGCCCGCGCAGGTTCATCCCGCACTGCCGCCGCCTCGGTCAGCCGCTTGCGCGCGGCGTTCGACAACTTCAACCGCGCGGCGACCGCCCCTGCCTTCTCCGGGTCGCGCGGCAGAAGTGCCGCCAGCCGCCGCAGCGGATCGGGCGCAATCTCCCCCTCGCGCCCGACCAGACCGGCAAGGCCGTCGGCGGCGGTGATCTCCGGGATCACCGCCGCGAGCACGCCGCTCCTCAGCATCAACCGCACCGCCGCCACCGGATCGGGCAGCGCCAGCAGCTTCAGCAGCTCATCCGCGATCCGCTCACGCGACAGCGCCATCAGGTCCTTCGCGCGCGCCGTGCAGGCCGCGATCGCCGCCGCATCCGGCTCGCCCCGTCCGAAGCGGGCGTGGAAACGGAAGAACCGCATGATGCGCAGGTGATCCTCGGCGATGCGGGTCAGCGGGTCGCCGATGAACCGCACCAGCCCCGCGCGCAGATCATCCAGCCCGCCGAAATAGTCGAACACCGCGCCCGCCGGCTCAGCCGACAGCGCATTGATGGTGAAATCGCGCCGCGCCGCATCCTCGCGCCAGTCGTCGGTGAACGCCACCTCGGCATGCCGGCCGTCCGTAGACACGTCGCGGCGTAGCGTCGTCACCTCCACCGGTCCGCCCGGCAGCACCGCCGTTACCGTGCCATGTGCCATGCCCGTCGGGACCGCCTTGAACCCCGCCGCCGTGATCCGCCGCGCCGTCTCCTCGGGCGCAAATCGGGCGGCAAGGTCGATGTCCTTGCTGCCGACGCCCAGCAGGGTGTCGCGCACGAACCCGCCCACGAACCGCGTGTCTCCGCTATCGCCGCCGAGCGCGTCGAGCAGCGTCGCTAGGCCCGCTGTCTCCTGCCAGCCTGTCGGATCGATCCGGTCCATGCCGCCGTTTAGGCGATTAGCATCCCGCCGGCAAAACCGCGCGTGCCGGCTCAACCGATCCTTCGGCCGGAAGGGTCACCCCCGGTGCCAGCCGTGCCAGCAGGCGATGGCGCTCGAACGGTCCCGGCAGGCTCCACCCCTGTGTCGGCACCGCCGAGAAGCCGAAGAACCGCCCGTAATATTCCGGGTCGCCGATCAGCATCAGCGCCGGCTCGGCCGCCGCATCCGCCTTCGCCAGCATCGCCTCCATCATCCGCCGCCCCAGGCCCTCGCGCTGCAGGTCCGGCCGCACCGCCACCGGCCCGACCAGCACCATCGGGTGCCGTCCGCCTTCACCATCGACCAGCGCCACCGGCCAGCTCTGCAGCACACCGGCCAGCGCGCTGGCATTGTCGAAGGCGGCGAGGCTCAGTTCGGGCACCGGGTTCGCACCCTCGCGCAGGCGATAGGCGGTGCGCTGGTGCCGGTCCTTGCCGAACGCCGCGTCGAGCAGCGCCTCCACCGCCTTCGGCGGCGCCTGGTCGATCGGGGTCACTCTGATCAAGTCTTCGCCTGTCCTTCTGTCGGTCCGGCTTTCCGGACGACGGAAACACGGGCGCGTCCCATGGGGCTGCGCGCCGCCCCTGTGAAGCGCAAATGTGACCGCCTGTGGACAGTTAAGTGGACAGGTAGGTGAGCAGTCGTGGGATCGCCTGTGGACGCCGCGCCGCCTTGAGGCTAACCGCGCGCCCGATGACGCCCGAATTCGGCAGCCCGCGCACAGCGATCGTCACCGGCGGCGGCCGCCGCATCGGTGCGGCGATCACCCGCGCTCTCGCGGCAGACGGCTGGTCGGTGCTGATCCACTGCCACGACTCGCTGGATGAGGCGCAGGCGCTCGCGGCGGAGGTCGGCGCGGCTGGCGTGGTCGAGGCGGACCTCGCCGATCCCGACGCACCCGCCCGCATCTTTGCGGCACTCGACGGACTCCCCCCGCTCGGCCTGCTCGTCAACAACGCCTCGCGCTTCACCTATGACCGGCTGGAGGACTTCGACGCCGCCGGCTGGGCCGCGCATCTCGACGTCAATCTGCGCGGCCCCGCGCTCCTGACCCAGGCCTTCGCCGGTCATCTACCCGCCGATGCGAACGGCCTGATCGTCAATCTTCTCGATGCGAAGCTCGGCGCGCTCAACCCGGACTTCTTCACCTACACCATCTCGAAGATCGGCCTCGCCGGCCTGACCGAGCTTTCAGCCCGCGCGCTCGCAGCCCGCAACATCCGCGTTTGCGGGATCGCGCCCGCCGTCACCCTCGTCTCCGGCAAGCAGACCCGCGAGAACTTCGACGCCGTCCACAAGATGAACCCGCTGGGTCGCGGCGTGACGGTGGACGATGTCGTCGCCGCCCTTCGCACCATCATCGCCAGCCCGGTGATGACCGGCCAGACGCTCACGCTCGACGCGGGCCAGCGCTTCCTCGGCTTGCCCCGCGACGTGCAGTACATGGAGTCCGAATGACCAACCCCCGTCCGATCGACGGCCCGCTGCCGGACACGCTGCGCCCGGGCAGCTTCCGCATCTTCCTCGAAAACTACGACCTGCCCGTCGACATCGGCTTCCACGATTTCGAGATCGGCACGCCCCAGCGCCTGCTCGTCTCGGTCGAGGTGTGGGTGACGGAAGACGCTTTCGCCGCCGAGGACAGCCGCGCCGCCGCCTGGAACTACGACTTCCTCCGCACGGAAATCGGCCGCCTCGCCGCCGGCCGCCGTTTCAACCTGCAGGAGACTTTCGTGCGGGAGATCTATGCCCTTCTCGCCGGGCGCGAAGGCGTGCTCGCCCTCCGCATCAAGACCAGCAAGCCCGATGTCTATCCCGATTGCGAGGGCGTCGGCGTGGAGATGGCCTCTTTCGCCGGCCCAGTACCGACGCTTTGACCGTCTACTTCACCCGCTTGCGCTCGCAGGCGCCCAGCCCCGCGATCACCACGCCGTAATCGCGCCGCGCCAGCGCCGCCTCCTCGGCCCCCAGGCTCGCCGCGCTGCTGGCGGGGAGGGCGGCGGGCAGGGTGCAGGCCAGCCGATACCACAGCAATGTCTCCGGCTTCGGCGGCCCGGCCGCCTCGTCGACCATCTCGCCCAAGGCCACCGCCCAGCGCGGCTGCTCGTCCGGGCGCCGCAGGATCGAAAGCGAGACCGGCCGGTTGTCCGCCGTCTGCAGGAATATCTGCGTCTCACCCTCGCCCGGCAGCACCCCCGGCACGTAGAAGGCGTTGCCGACCCGCGTCACGCGCGGCGGCGCGCTGGCGGACAGCGCCTCGGTCAGGATCGCCCGGACCTTGGCCTCGGTCTCCGCGCTCCACACCAGCTGCGCATCGGGCGCGATCAGCCGCAACTCGCCGGGGCGTGCGGCGACGCGATCGGCGAAAAGGATCACTTTCGCGCCTTTCGGCTTGGGCGGCTTGCCGCGCGCATCGGCGGGCAGATCGACCAGATAGCTCACTTCCGCAGGCAGGCCGGACGCCCCGCGGATCAGCCCGCCGACCTCCGCCTGGACGTAGAATCGCGTCGCGCCGGGGCTCAGGCCGGGCGAATCATCGGGTCGCAACTTCTGCGCCCTGGCGATCGTGGCAATGGCCACAACGGGCGCGGGAAGGGCCAGATCGGCCAGATCGGCGTAGCTGAGCGATGTCGCGGCCAGTGGCGGGGCGGGCGCGGCAACCGCCGGCATCGAAATAGCGGTCGCAGCCAAAATCAAGGCGGCACAAAGACTTGGCTTTCTCGGCACGCACGGCTCCCTGGATCGGCAGGGCGGCCGGAAATCCGCCCCAAAATGAGAATTCTCGCGGAAATTACCCGATGTTAACGCTCTCCACAAAGCGTTTGACCTGTTCGCGAAACCGACGATACAAAGTCGCCCTCCGTAGATTGATCCGGAAACGATGGGTAGCCATGCAAGCAGCCCCGCCCGGCCCAATCACATAGCATCAACCTGACGATCTATGATCACCGGTGGAGTGGGAGTTTCGTTTCTGAATGGCTTACACTGATCAACCAGCGATGAGCCCCCGCAAGCTGACGTCGATCATCATCGTCGTCCTCATGCACATTTTCCTGGGCTACGCATTCGTCTCCGGTCTCGCCTACAAGGCGGTGAAGCAGATCGCCCCCGATCTGAAGACCTTCGACGTGGAAGAGGCGCCACCGCCGCCGCCGGAAACCCCGCCGCCCCCGCCCGAGGTGCCGAAGGATATTCCGCCGCCGCCGATCGTCGCCCCGCCGCCGATCGTGCAGACGCAGAGCCTTGCGCCGCCGATCGTGACCGTGCCGACGCCACCCCCGGCGCCTGTCATCACGCCGACGGCGCCGCCGGCGCCCCCCGCGCCGCCCCGCGTGTCGAAGGCTGCCGGTGCGAAGGGTGACCCTGCGCAGTGGATCACCAACGATGACTATCCGCCGGGCGCACTGCGCGAAGAGCGGTCGGGCACGACCGCGATCACCTGGGACATCAACACCCAGGGTCGGGTCGAGAACTGCCGCGTGACGCAGTCCAGCGGTTCGTCTGACCTTGACGAGGCGGCCTGCCGCCTGATCACCCGCCGCGGCAAGTACTCGCCTGCCTTGGATGAGAACGGGCAGCCGCTGCGCTCCACCGCATCCCGCCGTGTCAAGTGGGTGGTTCCCGCGAACTGATCGGTGGCGGCCTTCGGACCGCCACCAAGCCTCTAGACTAAGACTTCAAACCCAAAGGAACGTTCGAAAATGGCAACTCCCGCGGCTCCGGCCCCCAACCAGTTTGGTCTCGTCGAAGCCCTTGAGCAGGGTGGCGCGATCGCTATCGGCACCTTCGCAATCCTCGTCATCATGTCGGCCGCGTCCTGGTACGTGATCTTCACCAAGCTCTGGGAGCAGCAGAAGATCCTGAATCAGGCGAAGACCGTCCGCCGCAGCTTCTGGGGCACGCCCACCCTGCGTGATGGCGCGGCGAAGCTGGAAAAGAACTCGGCGTTCCGTCAGATCGTCGACGACGGCCTGAAGGCGCAGGACGAGCACACCAAGCTCATCGACCCGGTTGACCAGCATGAGTGGCTGGAAAGCTCGATCGGCCGCAGCCAGCAGGCGATCAACTCGAAGCTCGGCAACGGCCTCGCCATTCTCGCCACCGTCGGTTCGACCTCGCCGTTCGTCGGCCTGTTCGGCACCGTGGTCGGCATCTACCGCGCGCTGATCAAGATCGGCGCCGCCGGTCAGGCGTCGATCGACACCGTTGCCGGTCCGGTCGGTGAGGCGCTCATCATGACCGCCATCGGCCTCGTCGTCGCGGTTCCGGCCGTGCTCGGCTACAACTGGCTGATCCGCCGCAACAAGGTGATCGCCGAGCAGCTCGGCTCCTTCTCGACCGATCTGCACGGCTACCTCGTGTCGAACGGCGCGCTGAAGCCGACCGTCGCGGCTGCCCGCCCGGTCGCCACCCCGGCCGCGCCGATCAAGAAGTAAGACCTGAGGAGCGGGCGGCGTTCTTGGGCGCCGCCCCTCCCGGCACCCGGCGGTTGCCGGTTCAGTAAAGTAGGATAGGACCCCGCCTTATGGCCATGAGTGTCGGCCCCGGAGACTCGGACGGCCCGATGTCGGACATCAACACGACGCCCCTCGTGGACGTCATGCTGGTGCTCCTGATCATCTTCCTGATCACCGTTCCGGTCGTGATCCAGACCGTTCCGGTTCAGCTGCCCAAGGTTCGTTACGAAGCGACCACCACCAAGCCGGAGAACGTCTCGTTGTCCGTGCGCGCCGGTCCCGGCGGCGAGTGCGAGGTGTACTGGGGCCAGACCCGCGTCAATGCGGGCGACCTGCTTAACCGCGCCGTCGAGAAGCTGAAGCTAGAGATCGAGAAGCAGGGCGGCATTAACGCCCCCGGCCTCGAACTGCCGGAAGCGCATATCCGTGGTGATATCAACACGCCCTACCGCTGCATCGGCGGCGCGGTCTTCACGATGCAGCGCGCCGGCTTCGCCCGCGTCGGCTTCATCTCGGAGCCGACCCCCGGTCAGCAGGCCGGCTGAGCCCAGTTAGGAGTATAAACTCATGGCCATGAGCACGGGCGGCGCCGAGGGCGAGCCGATGATGGACATCAACACGACGCCGCTGATCGACGTCATGCTGGTGCTCCTGATCATGTTCATCATCACCATCCCGATCCAGACGCACGCCGTGAAGATGGATCTCCCGCAGAACCAGGACACGACCAACCCGCCGATCGACACGGTCAAGAACAAGATCGTCGTCACCCCGGCCGGTCAGGTGCTCTGGAACGGCCAGGCGATCAGCCTTCCGACCCTGCGCAGCTACCTGGCGCTGACGCTGCAGCTGCCGACCGAGCCGGAGCTGCACCTGCAGCCGGATCCCCAGGCCCGCTACGAGCTGGTCGACGAGGTCCTCGCCGTGGTGAAGCGCGCCCGCGTGACCAAGGTCGGCTTCGTCGGCAACGAGGCCTACGGCAACTTCTGATCCGTCGCCGGATCGTGGGACAGGAAGGGCGGCTCCGGAAGGGGCCGCCCTTCTCGTATGTGCCAGCGACCATCTGTCCCGGGCGAAGTCGACGCATGACGACGGACTTCTGCTTACCCCCTTCGACGCAGGCGCCCTTCGAGGCGATCTGGCCTCGACCTCGTTTTGTTCTTCCAATGTAGGAAAAGTTCTGCCAAGCGCGCCTTCGCTCTTTTGATCGTTTATCCTGCCTCCTCGCGCCCGCGCGCCCAGGCGTGCGCGCACCCGCTCGTTGAGGGGAGACTTTTGAGACTTTCCGAGCGCCGTACGGGACGAGGCCAGTCATTCTGAACGCGTTTCAGCATCCATCCGCGCTCCCTCACCAGCGGAGGCCCTACCTCAGCACAGCCATGATCACGCCGATGTCTTGGCCGAACTTAGCCTAGCCTTCCGATGCCTCGGCCTCATCTCCGCGCCCCTTGAACCCCTGGGCGATCACATACCATTCGGACGAGTCCTTGCGGCTTGCGGGCGGCTTCGCGTGCTTCACCGTCGTGAACATGCGCTTCAGCAGAGCGACCAGCGTGTTGTCCGCACCGCCTGCCAGGACCTTGGCGACATAGGCGCCCCCCGGCCGCAACACGTCCCCGGCGAAATCCGCGCCGGCCTCGACCAGCCCCATCGTCCTCAGATGGTCGGTCTGCGGGTGCCCGACGGTGTTCGCCGCCATGTCCGACAGCACCAGGTCCGCCGGCCCGCCCAGCATCTCGGCCAGCAGCTCCGGCGCGCCCTCGTCGGTGAAGTCCATTTGGACGATCTCGACCCCATCGATCGGATCGACCGGCAGAAGGTCGATGCCCACCACCGCCGCCTTGGGCACGCGCCGCCGCACGACCTGCGCCCAGCCGCCGGGCGCGAGGCCGAGGTCCACCACCCGCGTCACGCCCCTCAACAGGCCGAACCGCTCGTCCAGTTCCAGCAGCTTGTACGCCGCTCGTGATCGATAGCCCTCGGCCTTGGCTCGGCGGACATACGGATCGTTCAGCTGCCGCTCCAGCCAGCGCGTGGAGGCAGCACTTCGGTTCCGCGCCGTTAGCACGTGCTTGCGCCCGCCGGAGCCGCCCCGGCTCACGAGGCGCGCCCGCGATGCGCCATCAACGTCCGCAATATTCCTTCGCGGATGCCCCTGTCCGCCACGGTCAGCCGCTCGGCCGGCCAGATGTCGAGGATCGCGTCGAGGATGGCGCAGCCGGCGACCACCAGATCGGCCCGCTCGGTCCCGATGCACGGCAACTCGGCCCGTTCGGTCACCGACATGGCGGCAAGCTGCGTCCCGATCGCCCGCATCGCCTCCGCCGGGACGCGCGCGCCGTCCACCGCCCGCCGATCATAGCACGGAAGGCCGAGATGTACGCTGGCGAGGGTGGTCACCGTCCCGCTGGTTCCCAGCAGCCGCGCACCGCCCGCCGGCTGCGGCAGCCGTGCCGCGAACCCGGCGAACGCCTGCTCCACCTTCGCCCGCATCCGGCCATAGGCGGCCTCCCGCCCCGTTCGGTCGTCGGACAAAGCCGGCTCGCTCTCGGTCAGCGACACGACGCCCCAGGGTGCGCTGAACCAGTCGAGGATCTCCGGCTCACCTTGCCCCGTCTCAACCAGTACCAGCTCGGTCGATCCGCCACCGATGTCGAATATCAGCGCCGGCCCGGTTCCCGGCTCGACCAGGCTGTGGCACCCCAGCACGGCGAGCCGCGCCTCTTCCCGTGCGGTGATGACGTCCAGCTTCAGCCCCGTCTCGCGCCAGACCCGCTCGACGAAGGCGGGCCCGTTCGCGGCGCTCCGGCACGCCTCGGTCGCGACCGAGCGCACCAGCGTCACCCGCCGCCGCCTGAGCTTGCCGGCACAGATCGCCAGCGCCCCGATCGCCCGTTCAACCGCAGCGTCGCTCAGCCGCCCGCTCGCGGTTAGCCCCTCGCCCAGCCGCACGATGCGCGAAAAGGCGTCGACCACCACGAACTCCTCGCCCTCGGCCCGGGCGATCAGCAGGCGGCAATTGTTGGTGCCCAGGTCGATGGCGCCGAATGTACGCGCTTCGCCTGCCTCGTGTCGCCCCGGCCGTGGCATTTGGCTGCCGGGCCACTCGCCCGCCGCCGGGATCATCTGCGCCATTGTCGAACTCTTCGCGGCTCACCGCCGGCCCAGAGCCGGCGGAACTTGGGGCAAGCCTATCTGCCCCCGGGTTTCGCCGCAAGGGCGCCTCCGGCGCGCAGCGATGTTGACAGGCCCCGGCCGTCAACCTATCTGCCGCCCCCGCGTTGCCCCGTCGTCTAAAGGTAAGACTACGGACTCTGACTCCGTCAATTGAGGTTCGAATCCTCACGGGGCATCCACGCTTTCCCGCTCAACCATAGTTTACGGTCCCGGGCCTCGCGTTGACGGCGGGCCTTCTATAAGCTCGCCCGCGTCGAGCACCGCGGCAGAGCCGGTTGCCAGCAGGAGGCTGAAGAGGGTCCGGTATGCGTATCTCCGCCATCATCCCCGCGCTTCTTCTTGCGACGGCCGCGCTGACCCCGGCGGCGGCGGTCGCCCGCAGCGCGATGGTCGGCCCCTTCGCTTACCAGGTGGCGCCCGGCGACACGCTGATGACGATCGCCAACGCCTATCTCAGCAACCCGAACGACTACCGCACCTTGCAGACGGTCAATCGTGTCCGCGACCCGAGGCGCATCCCCGTCGGTTCGACGCTGACCATTCCCCGTTCCTTGCTGAAGACGACGATCATCTCCGCTCGGATCACCGCCTTTCGCGGCAACGTTACCGTCGGCGCGGAAGCAGCGAGGCGCGGCATGGTGGTAAGCGAGGGAGGACGCATTCAGACCGGCCCCAACTCGTCCGTCAGCCTCGCCGTGGAGGATGGTTCGACCATCGCACTTCCCTCGAACAGCCGCATCCGCATCGAACGCCTGCGCTCGGTGCTGATCTCGGGCGAGGTGGAGCGCGTCTTCCGCCTCGAAGCGGGCAAGAGCCAGTACGACGTCCCGCATAGCGAGAGTCCGGGAAACCGCTTCGACGTGGTCACCCCGGTGGCAGTCGCCGCCGTCCGCGGCACGGCCTTCCGCGTCAGCTATGACGACGCGGTCAAGTCCTCGGCCACCGAAACCCTGCGGGGCGAGGTCGGTTTGGAGGCGGGTCCTACGAACGTCTCAGTTCCCGGCGGCTTCGGCGTCATCGCGAGGGAGGCGGGTGCCGGCGACGTGGTCAAGCTTCTGGAAGCGCCCGTCATCTCAAATCAGGTTGAGCGCGCCGGTAGCGACGGCGTCCGCGTCACGATCAAGCCGGTCGAAGGCGCGGTGAAGTACCACCTGCAATTCGCGCTCGACACGCGCTTCGGCAACATCACCAACGATCTCTACACCACCGACCCGGTGTTCACGATCGCCGGCCTGTCGGAAAACGACTACTTCATCAGCATCAGCGCCGTGGATGGAAACGGCCTGGAAGGCATGACCAACGTCTACCCCTTCCCCTATCACCCGACGGCCGCGGCCACGCAGACCTCAGCGCCGCCGGCGTCCTAAGATCCTCCCCATCGCAGATGGGGAGGGGGACCAGCGAAGCTGGTGGAGGGATGCGCCGACTTCGGCGCAATCTGACGCTAAGAGCTCAGACCCGCATCGGCATCAGCACGTACAACGCGGGCGCGTGGTTGCTCTCGCGGATCAGCGTGGGTGCGGCGGCGTCCGCCAGGTGAACCTCGACGGTATCGCCCTCGATCTGGCCGAGGATGTCCATCAGGTAACGCGCGTTGAAGCCGATCTCGAAGCCCGGCGACGTATAATCGCCCGACACCTCCTCCGCCGCCGTGCCGTTCTCCGGGCTGGTCACCGACAGGGTGATCTTGTCGCGGTCGAGCGCCATCTTCACCGCACGGGTCTTCTCGCTGGCGATCGTCGCGACGCGGTCCACGCCCTCCATAAAGCTCTTCGGGTCGAGCTTGAGCAGCTTGTCATTGGCGGTCGGGATGACGCGCGAATAATCCGGGAAGGTGCCGTCGATCAGCTTCGACGTCAGCACCGCATGACCGAGCGCGAAGCGGATCTTGGTCGCCGACAGCGATACGCCGACATCCCCTTCCACCTCGTCGAGGAGCTTGCGCAGTTCGCCGATGCACTTCCGGGGCACGATCACGTCGGGCATGCCCTCCGCTCCCTCCGGCTGCGGCACGGTGACGCGCGCCAGGCGGTGGCCGTCCGTCGCCGCCGCCTTCAGCACGCCGTCGGCCGTGTGGAGGAAGATGCCGTTCAGGTAATAGCGGGTCTCCTCGGTGGAGATCGCGAAGCGCGCCTTGTCGATGATCTGGCGCAGCGTCGCGGCCGGCAGTTCGAAGCGGGTCGGCAACTCGCCCTCGGCGATCACCGGAAAGTCGTCACGGGGCAGGGTGGCGAGGTTGAATCGTGCCCGGCCTGCCACGATCAGCATCTTGCCCTCGGCGGCGGACATCTGCACCTGCGCGCCTTCGGGCAGCTTGCGAGCGATGTCGAACAGGGTGTGCGCCGATACGGTGGTGGCGCCCGCCTGGTCCACGGCGGCATCGACCGTCTCGTTGATCTGCAGGTCGAGGTCGGTGGCCATCAGGCGCAGGCCGGCGTCGGACGCCTCCAGCAGTACATTCGACAGGATCGGGATGGTGTTGCGCCGCTCGACCACCGACTGCACATGGCTCAGCGCCTTCAGCAGCGTCGCGCGTTCGATCGTCGCCTTCATCACAACCCCCGGAACCCCGAAAAGACCTTGAGCCGAGGTTATAGCGCGGCTTTCGCCCCATGCCAGTGGCGGCTGCGCGAAAAAGGGGACGGCCCGCCGGACCGCCCCCTCGCTCGATCAGAAGCGGACGCCGAAGCCGCCGACCACCTGGTTGCGGGACAGCCCGTCCTCGTAGTTCGAGTAACGGTACTCCGCCTTCACGAAGCTGTTCGGGCTGAGCGCGTACTCCAGACCCGCGCCGACGCGGAGGCCATCGAAGGTGCGGCCGTCGATGACCCGGGCCGAGCCGTCGTCATAGGCGAGCTTGTAACGCGCATTGGTATAACCCGCCTTGGCATAGAGCAGGGCGTTCGGCGCGACGACGCTGCCGACCCGACCGCCGATATACAGGTCGCGACCGGCCTTGGCGCAGAGTGCGCCGGCGCATTCCTTGGCGGTGGAGTCATTGGCTTCCGCGTCGATGCCGACCACCAGATTGCCGCTCCGCCAGTCGTAGCCGGCGCCGATGCCGTACAGAACGCCATCGTCATGCCCGCCATAGGCATGGGTGCGATCCCAACCAAGCAGACCCTCGACCCGCGCGCCGGAGAAGTTTCCCTCAGCCGGGGTCTGGGAGAGGGCGGGTCCGGCGATCGCGGACATGACGGTGCCTGCCGCGAAAACGGCATACGCAAAACGACGCATAGTTCACTCCATGTATTGTTCTAAGCGCGGCCCGATCGATCGTCGGGGCGCCGGCGCCGATTGCGCCGCCTGGCCTGTCGCTGGCATGAACCAAATGTCATCGAAATGTCACAGACGGAGGCTGGCTCCTGCCGTGCCGAACCCGGAAACGAAGAAAGACCGCCGGGGTCTCCCCCGACGGTCCCTCGACATGGTCAGCGGCCGGAAGTGCCGGCCCGGGAGACCCTTGGCGGCTGCTAAATCAGCCGCGCATCTCCCGAACGGACAGAGCCGACCTCCTGGCTGAACCATGAGACATCGGATCACCTCCTTTCGCCAAATTGATGGTCCGGGAATCATGATTCATCCCGGACTCGCGCACAAGTCTTGAACTCAAAAATATTCTGTGGACAATCCGCCGCTTCGCGTCAGCGGCAGTCCTCGATCACCCGCCCCGGCTCGGCCCAGGCGGGGATGACGAGGCGCGGTTGCCCCGCAAGCGAGACGGTGAACCGCCCACGGCTGAACGCGATCTTGTCGAGGAACGGATCACTGGCCCGCAGCGCCGCCTCGACACCCAATCCCCCGGCATGAGCGGCAAACGCCATTGTCCCCGCCGAGGTTTGGATCACCAGGTTTCCGGGAGAACCTGCGCGGGAAACAAACACCGTCCGGCTGCCCGGATCGCACCGCATGGTGAGGACCGGAACTCCGGACGCTCCATAACGTGCGCCACTTGCGGCGGTGTAGCTCCATGTACCTGTGGTCAGCGGAATATCACGCCAGTCCTCCGCGGTCTGAGCGACCGGCGGTTCCTTTGGCGCCGTTGGGGGGGCGACCGGTGCTGGTGCCGGAGGCGCGACGCAGGCAGCTAGCCACAGGAAAGCAGTCAGGACGGCGGTGCGTGTGCGGGCAATCGATCGAGCAGGCATGGTGCGCTTCTGCGCCGTCCTCCGCGATCTGGCAAATGAGGTCGGGTTTAGACCGCAACCTCGGCGATGAAGCGTCCGACGGAACCGTTCAGCGCACCGGCATTGTCAGCGAGCCGTCCCGCCATGCTTTGGATGCGTCCCGAGTTGAGGAGAGCGACTTTCGCCCGCTCGTTCATCTCGGAGAGGTCGGACAGGATGCCTTCCCCGGCGCCCGCCGCCTGCTCGACCGCCGCCGCGATGTCGTGGATGGCGAGACGCTGGCCGGTGATCGCCGCGTCGATCACAGTGGTAGCGCTGTCCACCCGCCCGACCGCTCCTGCCATGCCGTCATGGCCGAATGCCACTTCATCGATCACCGTGCAGACGCCGCCCACCCGATCGCCGATCGACGCGGCCGCTGTCCTCGTCTGCCCCGCCAAGGCCTTGATCTCCTGCGCGACCACGCCGAAGCCCTGTCCGGCGGCGCCGGCGCGCGCGGCCTCGATCGACGCGTTGATCGACAGCATCCGCACCTTGTCCGCGATGCCGCGGATCATCGCCGTGATATCGCCGATCTCGTTTGCCTGGGCGGCGAGTGCACGGATGCGCGCGCGTGAGCGGTCTGGTGCTGGATGGTGTCCATCGCGGAGACGAGATCGCGACCGCGCGCCGCAACCCCGCCGATCCCGGCCAGCATCTCGGTCGCGGCATGCGTCATCGCGTCGCTGCGGTCGCGCGTGGCATGCCCACGCACGACCATGCCCGACGCCTGCTCCCGCAAGCTCACGGCTGTCTCGCCGAGCCCGCGCGCGAGCACCGACGCCTCCGCCTCGAACAGCGAACTGGCGAGCCGCACCCGGTCGAGCCGCTCGGCTTCGCGCTGCACGGCAAGGCCGATCAGGACGCGGTTGGGCAGCATCGTCAGGAACCGGCCGTTCTCCGTGACGATCAGTCCTTCGCCACCGCCGCTCGCCGCATAGAAGTCGAGCAGCGCGGCCAGCCCGATACGCGCCTCCGCAACCGGGCAGGAACGAATGTACCGGTCGAGGCTCTGACCGTAGCGAGGGTTCTTCAGCAGGGCATGTCCGAACGGATTGAACAGCAACTCGCGAAGCTGCGTCTCGAACAGAGCGCCGACCGGCCGATCATCATCGAGAACAGGGAGCAGACGCAGCGCCGCGTTGCGGTGGAAGGTCTCGATGGCCTCCTCGAGTGGTGCATCCGCCGCAACAGACACCGGCGTGCCGGCGTGCAGCAGAGCCGCCACCGCCGCCGCCTCATCTCGTTCGGCAGCGGGCGCAAATGCAGTTGCCACGTCGATCATCATGATGTGCGGACTAAGTCTAAGGTAGTAAACGGGAGGTAAGTTTTCCGTGACACGTCGATGACAATTCGCAGTTTCGCGCGCTTTAGCGTCCCCGCGCGCGCTTCTCCGCTCGCACCTGCTTGGCCTTGCCGAACCGGGTCTGGCGCGTACCCGGCTTGCCCAGCGTCGAGTTGCCACGGACCGGCGCCTTGCGCTCTGCCGGGGGTAGACCAAGTTCCTGATTCTCCAGCTGGCGGATCTCGTCCCGCAGACGCCCGGCCTCTTCGAACTCCAGGTCCGCGGCGGCCTTGCGCATCTTCTGTTCGAGGTCTTCAATATAGGCACGCAGGTTGTGCCCAACCATGTGGGTCACGTCCTCAATGCCCGTATCGATGGTGACCTGGTCCTTGGACGACAGGTGGCTGACGATATCCGCCACTTCGCGGCGCACGCTTTCCGGCGTGATGCCATGCGCCTCGTTATAGGCCTGCTGCTTCTCCCGGCGTCTCTGGGTCTCCGCCATCGCGCGCTCCATCGATCCCGTGATGTGGTCGGCATAAAGAATCACGCGCCCATCAACGTTGCGGGCAGCGCGGCCGATGGTCTGGATCAGCGAGGTTTCTGAGCGCAGGAAGCCCTCCTTGTCCGCGTCGAGGATCGCGACCAGCCCACACTCAGGAATGTCGAGCCCCTCGCGGAGCAGGTTGATGCCGACCAGCACGTCGTAGACGCCGAGCCGGAGGTCACGGATCAGCTCGATACGCTCCAGCGTCTCGACATCAGAGTGCATGTACCGGACCTTCAATCCCGCCTCGTGCAGATATTCGGTGAGGTCCTCCGCCATTCGCTTGGTCAGCGTTGTTACCAGGCTGCGATACCCGAGCGCGGCGGTGGCGCGGCACTCGCCCACAAGGTCGTCCACCTGGCTGTCCACAGGCCGGATCTCGACCGGCGGGTCGATCAGCCCGGTCGGCCGGATCACCTGCTCGGAAAACACGCCGCCGGTCCGCTCCATCTCCCAGCTTCCCGGCGTGGCGGAGACGTAGACCGTCTGCGGCCGCATCGCGTCCCATTCGTTGAAGCGGAGCGGGCGGTTGTCGATGCAGGACGGCAGGCGGAAGCCGTATTCGGCCAGCGTGATCTTCCGCCGGTGGTCGCCGCGCGCCATGCCGTTCACCTGCCCGATCGTCTGGTGGCTCTCGTCTACGAACAGCAGCGCGTTCTCGGGCAGATACTCGAACAAGGTCGGGGGCGGCTCGCCCGGAAGCCGGCCCGTCAGAAAGCGGCTGTAGTTCTCGATCCCCGCGCAGCTGCCAGTGGCGGCGATCATCTCCAGGTCGAAGTTGGTCCGCTGCTCCAGCCTTTGCGCTTCAAGCAGCCGCCCTTCCGCGTTCAGCTCCTTCAGCCGCTCAGTCAACTCGAAGCGGATGGCTTCCGTCGCCTGCTTCATCGTTGGCCCGGGCGTGACGTAGTGGCTGTTCGCGTAGATCCGCACCGATCCGAGATTCGCGGACGTCTTGCCGGTCAGCGGATCGAATTCGGTGATCTGCTCGATCTCGTCGCCGAAGAAGCTGACCCGCCAGGCGCTGTCCTCGTAATGCGACGGGAAGATTTCGAGATTGTCGCCCTTCACACGGAAATTCCCGCGCGCAAACGCGGCGTCGTTGCGCTTGTATTGCAGCGCCACCAGCTTCCGCACGATCTCGCGCTGATCGACCGCCTGCCCCTTCTTCAGGTCGAAGATCATCGCCGAATATGTCTCGACCGATCCGATGCCGTAGAGGCAGGAGACCGATGCGACGATCAGCACGTCGTCGCGCTCAAGCAGCGACCGGGTGGCCGAATGCCGCATCCGATCGATCGCCTCGTTGATGGACGACTCCTTCTCGACATAGGTGTCGGTGCGCGGAACGTAGGCCTCTGGCTGGTAGTAGTCGTAGTAGCTGACGAAGAACTCCACCGCGTTGTCGGGAAAGAAGCTCTTGAACTCGCCATACAGCTGCGCCGCGAGGATCTTGTTGGGCGCGAGCACCAGCGCCGGCCGCTGCAGCTTCTCCACGACCTTCGCCATGGTAAAGGTCTTGCCCGATCCCGTGACGCCCAGCAGCACCTGGTCCCGCTCGCCCTGTTCCGCTTGCGCGACCAGTTCGGCGATGGCCGTCGGCTGATCGCCGGCGGGCTCATAATCCGACTTGATGACGAAGGGTCGGCCCCCTTCTGACTTGTCCGGCCTTTGTGGTCGGTGCGGTACGAAGTTCTCGCCGGTCTCCGGCTCCTCAAGGCCCGTACGAATCTGGATCGCCATCATGGACATATGGCGTTGGGGCGTCGGACTTCCAACGGCGGCCGAGCCCGAAAGTACCGGCGAGCTCAACCAATAATTGCGCCTTAACACTCGACGGCTAAAGGCGGCGCAGCGAAGCGAGGATGATGTGATGGCCTTTGCGGGACGGTGGAACGCTGCCGCTGCCGGAAGATACATGAAGAGCGGCACGGCAAGCGTGGCCGTCGGGACCATCGCGACCAATGTTCTGCGTATCGTCAGTTCCATGACGCTGACGCGTTTGCTTGATGCCGAATCCTACGGCGTGGTCGGCATCGTCATTTCCGTTCAGGTCGCATTGGCCCTCCTCACCGATGTCGCGCTGGTCGGTTTCATCGTGCGCCATCCGGAGGCGGGTGAACGCCGTTTTCTTGATCAGATCTGGACCATTCGCCTTTTGCGCGGCCTGGGTCTGACGATCGCAATGGCGCTGGTTGCGGAGCCAATCGCGCATCTGCTCGGAAAGCCCGAGCTGGCGATGGTCTTGGCAATCTGGGGTTCTGTCTTTCTTCTTGAGGGGCTGTCGTCGCTCGCTTTCGCCACCGCCATTCGGGAACAACAGCTTTGGCGCCTGACTGTCCTAGACGTCGGCGCAAATCTCGCCACGTTCTTGATCGCGATGGCGCTGGTGCTCTTCTACCGCAGCTATTGGGCGATGGTCGGGGGTATGATCGGCGGCGAATTGTGCAAGCTGGCGATGACCTACCTGCTTTTTCCGAACACGCGCCGCCGCTTCGACTACAGCCGAGCCCGCACGCAGGAACTTTGGCGCTTCTCGCGTCTGATCGCCGCATCCAGCATGTTGTCGCTGCTGATCCTTCAGTTCGACAAGATCGTGCTTGCGAAGCTACTCAGCCTTTCGCAGTTCGGTCTCTACGCCATTGCCGTGTCCATCGGCGTAGCGCCGGGCTCCCTGGCTGGCGCATATGTGAGCCGGGTGCTGTACCCCGCCTATGCCAAGACGGCCGCAGCCGACGATCGGGATCTTCTCCGCCAGGTGTTCTACCGCACGGGCCGCCCCTTCAGGCTTGCCTACATGTTCGCGTGCGGCGGGCTGATCGGATCGGCCTCGCTGATTGTCGCGATCCTCTACGATCCTCGCTATGCCGGCGTGACGATGTTCCTGCGGCTGATCGCGGTCAATACCGTGCTCGCGGTGTCGGTCTGGTCCTCGAAGGAGGTTCTGATGTCGATCGGAGTCACACGGCCCACGCTGATCGGAAACTTCTGGCGGGTGGCGTGGCTGGTGATCGCCGCGGTCGTCGGCGCTGCCACCGGGAACATCATCCTTCTCGTTGCGATCGTGGGAACCGTCGACGTTGTCGGTCTCATGTCGGCCTGGTACGCGCTTCGCGCCGAACGTTTGCTCGATTTGCGGCAAGAGGCTTTGGGATTGTTGGTCGCCGTTGCGGGCGGGTGCGTGGGCTACGTCATCGCGTTCGGGGCTCATCTAGCTTTCCCGAGCCTGTGACGGCTTGACCACCCCGCCCGCAAGCTGAAAAGTCGGGCATGTCTTTCGATCTCGACGCTTACGCAGCCCGCATCCGACTGCCGCTCGTTCCCGCCCAGGATGCGGAGGGACTTACCGTCGTTCAGCGCGCGCATCGGCTCGCCATTCCCTTCGAGAACCTCGACGTGCTGCTCGGGCGCGGCGTCAGCCTCGATCCCGATGACGTCTTCGCAAAGCTCGTGACCGGCAATCGCGGCGGCTTCTGCTTCGAACAGAACCAGTTGTTGGACCGCGCGCTCGCCGCCTTCGGCTTCACCGCCCGGCCACTCCTTGCGCGCGTTTGGCTCTTTGCCGGTGACGAGGTTCCGCCACGCACGCATACCCTCCTGCTGGTGGATCTGGACGGGGATCAGTGGATCGCCGATGCCGGGTTCGGCGGCGGCTACGCTCCGCCGATGCGCCTTGCGGATCAGGAGGAGGCTCAGGGCCACGACGGTGTGTCGCATCGTCTGGTCGCCGATCCGGATCATGGCTGGATGCTCTATCGGAGGGGACCCGCCGGAGACTGGCAGCCGCAGTACAGCTTTACGACGGAGCGGACGTTCGATTCCGACCTTGCCTTGTCATCCCACTGGGCCGCGACGGCTCCGGAGAGCCGTTTCACCCACGGCTCGACAGTGTCGATCGCGCTGCCCACCGGCTACGCGGCACTTGCCGGCCGCAGCTATCGCCGGATCACCGCCAGTGAGACGGTCGAGAGTGAACTAACCTCGCCCCGTGCGCTCCGCCTGCGCCTTAGCATGATGTTCGGCCTCGACGTAACCGCGGAGGAAGCGGAACGCCTCTACGGCTGAGCCTCTTCACCCGCGCCGAACAGCCAGTCGTGGAACACCTTGACCGGCCGCTGCACCAAGGCCGCGCGACGGCAGGCGAACCAGTAGCTGTAAGGGCTATGCACATCGAGGTCGAAGAGCCTGACGAGCGCGTCGTTGTGGGCATTCTCCAGATGCATTTCCAGCATGAAGGCGACGCCAAGGCCCTGGGCGGCGGCGTCCAGCATCAACTGCCCCGAATCGAACTGGTCGATAGCGGCGGGTTGGATGTCGAGATTGCCGATCGCCTCCATCCACACGCTGAAGGCTTCCGGAAGGTCCCGATGTACCAGCGCGGTGGTGCGCGCGATGTCCTCCGGCCGCCGGATCGCGTCAGCCCCCTCGACCAGCTCGCGCGACGCGATGGCGACGACCTTCGTCTCCTCCAACCGGCGGGAATAAAGCGTGGGATCGATGCCCCGGGCGACCGTGATCGCGGCATCCAACCCCTCGTTCAGACGAACGAGCGGATGCGCCGCAGTGTCGATATCCACATGCAGTTCAGGGTGCAGGGTCCGCAGCTCGCGCAGGCCGCCGATCAGCCGCTGCGACGCATAAAGAGGGACGACACCAAGCCGCAGGCGCAGGATCTCGCTCTCGCCGGCACCCGGCTCAATCGCTTCCGCCAGCGCGTCGAGCGCGGGGGCGAGCCGGGTCAGCAGGCGTTCGCCCTCCGCATTCAGCACCACCGCCTGATGCCGTCGGTCGAACAGGCTGCGTCCGACGAACCGCTCCATTGATTGCACGCGCCGGCTGAGCGCCGGAGATGATAGCGCCAGTGCCTCGGCCGCTGCTTTCACGGACCCGAGGCGCGCCACCTGGACGAAGGCCTCAACGGCCGTAAGGGGAGGCAGCCGGCGCACGATGTCGCTAAGCCCTCGCATGTTGTCGATTGTGCAGTGCAAGATATTCCGATCCGCGCCCGGATCAATGGCTGTGTTTCGATCCGGCAACGAATGAAATTTGATGGCGCGGGATCGTTTTCGGCCCTGCGCGTCTTATCTCGCTGGCCAAGCGTGCAGAGCGGAGGGCGAGAATGGCGGACGAGGAACAAGGCGGCGGACGCCGTCTGCAGGTGGCCAATGCGCGGCCGGATGACAGCGGACGAGGTCTTGCACGCCTGAACCGAGCTACGATGAATGCCTTGGGTCTTGCCGAGGGCGACGTGGTCGAGATCGTCGGCAAGCGCGCGACACCCGCCCGTGCCGTTCTGCCCTACCCGGAGGATGAGGGTCTGGACATCCTTCGTCTCGACGGCCTCCAGCGCGTCAATGCGGGTGTTGGCTCTGGCGAGTTCGTGGAAATCCGTAAGGCGGAATCCCGTCCGGCGCAGCGGGTCGTCTTCGCGCCGGCTCAGGCGAACCTCCGCCTCGAAGGGTCAGGCCAGGCTTTGAAGCGCAGCTTCGCGGCGAAGCCCATCACAGCAGGCGACATCGTCGCCACGACCGGCCAACAGCGCGTGCCGCAGGACGGTCTGCCGCCGCAGCTGCGGCAGATGCTGAACCGTCCCGCCTATTCCCTTCAGGAAATCCGCCTCGTCGTTGTCTCCACCCTGCCGAAGGGCATCGTCCATATCGATGGCGATACCGAGGTCGAGCTGCGGCCGGAGCATGAGGAGCCGATCGGTGCCCGCCGCGCCGACGTGACCTATGACGATCTTGGCGGCATGGCCGACACCATCGACCAGCTCCGCGAGATGGTCGAACTGCCCCTGCGCTATCCCGAGCTGTTCCAGCGCCTCGGCGTCGATCCGCCCAAGGGCGTCCTGCTCCATGGCCCGCCGGGCACCGGCAAGACCCGGCTGGCCAAGGCCGTCGCGAACGAGAGCGATGCCGAGTTCTTCCACATCGCTGGACCCGAGATCATGGGTTCGGCATATGGAGAGAGCGAGAAGCGGCTGCGCGACGTATTCGAGCAGGCGACGGCCGCTGCCCCCTCGATCGTCTTCATCGACGAGATCGATTCGATCGCGCCGAAGCGCGGCCAGGTCCAGGGTGAGGCGGAGAAGCGTCTCGTTGCCCAGCTGCTGACGTTGATGGATGGCCTTGAGGCGCGGGCGAATCTGATCGTTATCGCGGCGACCAACCGGCCCGAGGCGATCGATGAAGCCTTGCGCCGCCCCGGCCGCTTCGATCGCGAGATCATCGTCGGCGTGCCCGATGAGCGTGGTCGCCGCGAAATCCTCGGCATCCACACACGCGGCATGCCGCTGGCCGAGGACGTCAACCTCGATGAGCTGGCGCGCACGACCTATGGCTTCGTCGGTGCCGACTTGGCCGCGCTTACCCGCGAGGCGGCGATCGAAACGACGCGCCGGATCATGCCCCGCATCAACCTCGACGAGCGGACGATCCCGCCCGAGGTGCTGGAGGAACTGTCCGTCACCCGCGACGACTTCTTGGCGGCCCTGAAGCGCGTCCAGCCGTCCGCGATGCGCGAGGTCATGGTCCAGGCGCCGAATGTCGGCTGGGGCGATGTCGGCGGTCTCGACGAGGCGCAGCAGAAGCTGAAGGAAGGCGTCGAATTGCCTTTGCGCAACCCGGATGCCTTCCGTCGCCTCGGCATTCGCCCCGCCAAGGGGTTCCTCCTCTATGGCCCGCCAGGCACCGGCAAGACGCTCCTCGCCAAGGCGGTCGCGCGGGAGGCGGAGGCGAACTTCATCGCCACCAAGTCCAGCGACCTCCTGTCGAAATGGTACGGTGAAAGCGAGCAGCAGATTGCCCGCCTCTTCGCCCGCGCCCGGCAGGTCGCGCCGACCGTCATCTTCATCGACGAGCTCGACAGCCTCGTTCCCGCACGCGGTGGCGGCATGGGCGAGCCGCAGGTGACCGAGCGGGTGGTGAACACCATCCTGGCGGAGATGGACGGGCTGGAAGAACTGCAATCGGTGGTTGTTATCGGCGCCACCAACCGCCCGAACCTGATCGACCCGGCGCTCCTCCGCCCGGGCCGATTTGATGAACTGATCTACGTCACCGTGCCCGATCGGAAGGGCCGTCGTCGCATCCTCGACATTCACACCGCACGCATGCCGCTGGCCTCGGATGTGGACCTTGACGCTCTGGCATCGCGGACGGAGCGATTTACAGGTGCTGATCTGGAGGATCTCGTCCGGCGGGCCGGTCTCTTCGCCCTGCGCTCCTCGCTCGACGTGCGGGAGGTTGGTCAGGACCATTTCGAGAGCGCACTCGAAGAAACCCGCGCCAGCGTCACTGCCGACATGGAGCAGGAGTATCAGCAGATGGAGGCGCGGTTGATGCAGGACGCGCGGTCGATCAATCCCATCGGCTTCGTCGCCCCAGCCATGGGCGGAAAGGGCGAGCGCTGATCCGCCACGGAACGGCGCGCGGACCCTCGCGTTCCGCGTGCCGCCCTTGCGTTTGCGTGACGCATTTGCGAACGGGCTAAGTCGTATCTGTTACGGGAAGCATTCATGAACGCATCGTCCGCCGAACGCACTCCGCGCATCCGCAACGGTGCCTCGGCCAAGCGGCCCGGTCCGCTTTCGATGTTCTTCAAGGGCTTCATCCGACACCCCGTCATGGTCGGCTCGGTCATCCCCTCGTCCAAGACGCTGATCGAGCGCATGCTGAAGCCGGTGGACTGGGCGAACACGAAGCTGTTCGTAGAATATGGTCCGGGCGTTGGCACCTTCTGCCGCCCGATTCTCGACAAGCTCGCGCCCGATGCGGTGCTGATCGCGATCGACACCAATCCGGACTTCATCGACTATCTGCGTAACGAGATCGCCGATCCCCGCTTCATCGCGGTCGAGGGTTCGGCAGCGGACGTGCAGCGGATCATTGCCGAACAGGGCTTTGATCACGCAGACTACATCCTGTCGGGGCTCCCCTTCTCGACGCTTCCGCCCGGCGTCGGTCCCGCCATATCGGACGCGACCTATGCGGCGCTCCGCCCCGGTGGCGGCTTCCTCGTCTATCAGTTCAGCCCGAAATGCCGCGATTTCATCGCGCTCAATTTTGAGCAGATCGACCACGCCTTTGAACTGATCAACATTCCCCCGGCTCAGCTCTATTGGGCGTGGAAGGAGGAGCGGGAGGCGGCGTAAACCCCCGCACCGTCGCGATCAGACCGCCGCCGTCTTGCCGGGCGTGTTGACACCCATCGACTGCAGGTACTTCTTCACGTTGCGTGCCGCTTGACGTATGCGGTGCTCGTTTTCGACCAGCGCGATGCGGACGAAACCCTCGCCGTTCTCGCCGTAACCGACGCCCGGCGCGACCGCCACGTTCGCATGGGTCAGCAGTTGCTTCGAAAACTCAAGGCTGCCGAGGTGGGCGAGCGCCGGCGGTAAGGGTGCCCAGGCGAACATCGAGGCCGAGGGACGCGGGATGTCCCAGCCGCTCCGCCCAAAGCTCTCGACCAGCACGTCGCGGCGTTTGTGATAAAGCTGTCGGTTCTGCTCGACGATGTCCTGAGGACCGTTCAGCGCGGCGCAGGCGGCCGCCTGGATCGGGGTGAACGCACCGTAATCGAGATACGACTTCACCCGCGTCATCGCCGCGATCAGCTTCTTGTTGCCGACCGCGAAGCCGATCCGCCAGCCCGCCATGGAGAAGGTCTTGGACAAGGACGTGAACTCGATCGCAACGTCCTTCGCGCCCTTCACCTGCAGGATCGAGACGGTCGGCTTCCCGTCATAGTACAGCTCGGAATAGGCGAGGTCGGAGATGATCCAGACCTTGTTCTCCCGCGCCCAGGCGACCAGCCGCTCGTAGAACGCGATGCCCACCGTCTCGGCTGTAGGATTCGAAGGATAGTTCACGACGAGAATGGAAGGCCGCGGCACCGTGAACGCCATCGCCCGCTCCAAGCTCTCGAAATAGCGTTCGTCCGGCGTGGTCGGCACCGCCCGGATCGTCGCGCCGGCAATGATGAAGCCGAAGGTGTGGATCGGGTAAGACGGGTTCGGTGCAAGCACGACATCGCCGGGCGCGGTAATCGCGGTGGCGAGGCTCGCAAGCCCCTCCTTCGATCCCATGGTTACGACGACCTCGCTCTGCGGATCGAGCTCCACGCCGAAGCGCCGGGCGTAATAGCCCGCCTGCGCGCGCCGGAGCCCGGGGATCCCGGCCGAGGCTGAATAACCATGCGCGTCCGGCTTCTGCGCCACCTCGATCAGCTTGGCGATTACGTGGGAGGGTGGCGGCAGATCCGGGTTGCCCATGCCAAGGTCGATGATGTCCTCGCCCGCCGCGCGCGCCGCTGCCCGCATCGCGTTAACTTCGGCGATGATGTAGGGGGGCAGGCGTCGGATGCGGTAGAACTCGTCTGACATATCGTCCTCTGTGCTGGTCCTCTTGAGGTTTTCGCGGCTTGGCGGCCGAAATCTCATCGCCCATAACGGGGCGACGCCTGCTCTATGGGCGCAATTCCACCGCTTGTCAGCGGGGGATGCAGAAACGGATGGTCATGGCCGAAGACGATCAGAAGCCTGCCAGCGTCGCGACGGCGCTCCCCAGCCTGGAGGAGATGCAGCACTGGACCTGGGTCATCGGCCGCGCCCAGCAGCTGATGATGGAGTTCGCGGGTCAACGCGCGACCAATCCCCCGCTCTTTCCGTCTTTCCCTGAAGGCCTGGCCATACCGCATGCCGACGCGGCCAAGCTCGGCCAAGTACAGGCGGACTTCTGGCGCGACTCCATCCGCCTCTGGCAGGGCTTCATGGCGCCGGGAACGCTGACGCCATCTGCGGCCGCCACAGCGACCACGCGGCCCGATCCGCGATTCGCGGCTGCCGAGTGGCAGGACAACCCGCTCTTCGCGTTGATTCACCAGACCTACGCTATGGTCGCGCAGCACCTGTTGAACGGCGTCGATGCGTTCGAGACGGACGATCCCCGTCAGCGAGATCGCCTCCGCTTTGTCGCGCAAGCCGCGCTCGACGCGCTATCCCCTTCGAACTTTCCGCTCACCAATCCGCAGGTTCTCGCCCGCACCTTGGAGACGCGGGGCCAGAACCTGCTGACCGGTCTCGAACGTATGCTGGCCGATCTCGGTCGGGGACAGCTGACCCAAACCGACTCGGCCGCATTCGAGCTTGGCCGCAACATCGCAGCCACCCCCGGCAAGGTCATCCACGAGACCCCGCTCTACCAGCTGATCCAATATGATCCCGTGACCCCACAGGTGTTCGAGACGCCGGTGGTGATTTTCCCGCCCTGGATCAATCGTTTCTACATCCTCGATCTCGGCCCGAAGAAGAGCTTCGTGCGCTGGGCCGTGGAGAACGGCCTGACCGTGTTCATGGTGTCGTGGCGCTCGGCGGACGAAACGATGGCGGATGTCACATGGGACGATTACGTCGCGGCGCAGATCGACGCGGTCGACACCATCCGGAAGCTGCTCGGCGTCGAGGGGGTGCATGCGATCGGATACTGTGTCTCGGGTACGACACTCGCCGCCACCCTGGCAGTGTTGGAGGCGCGAGGTCAGGCCGCGCGCGTCGCCACCGCCACCTTCTTCACCGCTCAGATCGACTTCTCCCAGTCGGGCGATCTCAACCTCTTCGTCGGTGACGAACAGCTGAAGCTCATAGACACGCTGTCCGCACAGGGTGGCTTCCTCGATGGCCGCTTCATGGCCGCGACCTTCAACCTGCTCCGCGGACGCGAGTTGATCTGGAACTACGTCGTCAACAACTACCTGCTGGGGGCGGATTACCTTCCCTTCGATCTGCTCCACTGGAACAGCGACGTCACCAACCTGCCCGCGCGCTGGCACAAGAGCTACCTTGAGGATCTGTATCGCGACAACAAGCTGGTCTCAGCCGGGGCCGTCACGGTATTGGGCGTGCCGATCGACCTGTCGAAGGTGAAGACGCCATCCTACATCCAGGCCGGGCGCGACGATCACATCGCGCCGGCGGCGAGCGTCTGGAAGATGCTGGATCATTTCACCGGGCCTATGCGGTTCGTTCTCGCGGGTTCCGGCCACATCGCCGGGGTGGTGAACCCGCCCGACTCGGGCAAGTACCAGTACTGGACCAGCTCCGAACCCGCCGATTCGCTCGAGGCCTTCATAGCGTCGGCGACTGAAACAAAGGGCAGCTGGTGGCCGAACTGGCTCGAATGGCTCTCGTCCGGTTCGCCCAAGAGGGTGAGTGCCAAAAAAGCGCGGATTCCGGGCAAAGGTGAACTGCCGGCGATAGAGGATGCGCCTGGCAGATATGTTCGCACGCGCTAATCGCGCTACTCTGTTGCGGCGCGGTATACGCGCTTGCAATTCGGGCGAGATTTCCTTATTGTGCAGTGCAGCAATGAGGAGCGTGTGGATGGCCAAGCCTGTTCTAGTCAAGGCCGCACCGCGTGCGAGCAAGAAGGTGGCGGCGCCGATCGTGGATGATGAGGCGCTTCCGCCCGTGATCCAGGCTGGTGACGCCATCCTCCCTACGATTCAGCCGGTGGCGATAATGGAAGCCCCGGTGAGCGATGAACAGACGGTGGCGGACGCCACGCCTTCAGCAGGAGCAGACGACATGGCCAGTGCAGCAGAAAACATCTCCTACGCCCCCGAACTCGGCACCGAGAAGGTGAAGGCGTTGTTCGAGGACGCGACCACCAAGGCAAAGGGTGCCTTCGAGAAGAGCACCAAGGCTTTCGAAGATGCGACCGAGCTGACGCGCGGCAACGTCGAGGCGTTCGTCGCCTCCGGCCGCGCCGCCGCCAAGGGTACCGAGGCCATTCTGCAGGATGTCGCAAGCTACGGCCGCACCAGCTTCGAGACCGCATCTGCCGCCTTCAAATCCTTCGCCGCGGCGAAGTCGCCGTCCGAGCTGCTGCAGCTGCAGAGCGAGTATGCGAAGACCAGCTTCGACTCCGCGGTCGCCGAAGCCTCGAAGGTCAGCGAAGCGTACATCAAGCTCGTGAGCGACGTGTTCGAGCCGATCTCTGGCCGTATCCAGCTTGCTTCCGACAAGGTCCGCACCGCGGTCTACTGATCGGCGGCAATGCCATAGCGGAGGGCGGCGGAGTGATCCGCCGCCTTTTTGCATGCCGCCGGCGCCGACGCCTTGCCCTCCCGCCTCGCCATGCCATATTCTCGATACACATGGACAAGGTGACTCTCATCGAACGCGACGGCGATGGCCGGCGCAAACGGCGATGATGGCGATACCGGCCTGGGTGTCGCCACCCGCACACGGACGCGCACGAAGAAGCCTTCACCTTACAAGGTGTTGATGCTGAACGACGACTACACGCCGATGGAGTTTGTCGTTCTTTGCCTGCAGCGCTTCTTCAAGATGAGCATTGAGGACGCTACCCGCGTGATGCTCCACGTCCACCAGAAGGGTGTGGGTGTCTGCGGCATCTTCAGCTACGAGGTCGCCGAGACCAAGGTCAGCCAGGTCGTGGATTTTGCCCGGCAGAACCAGCATCCACTCCAATGCACGCTGGAAAAGGCCTGATCGTTCCTCAGCGAGCCGGGGGCAGCCAGCTCTTGTCGATCTCGGCCGAACGATCGGTGTAGTTGGCAAGTTCGATCAGCCGCCGCTCGTTGAGCACGCGGACATTACCCTGCGCGCGGGCGATCACACCTTCCTCGACGAGGCTGCGGATCATCCGATTGACGTGCACCCCAGTCAGGCCTGTTGCATCGCCGATCTCCTCTTGGGTCAGCCCGAGCAGGAAGGTGTCGGTGATTCCACTGTCCAGCACACGGGACCGGATGAGGATGTCGGCCAACACCCCGGCCACGCGCGCCTTGGCCGTCATCTGCCCAACGGAAGCCAGCCGATCCGCCAGGGCAACGTGATCCGCCTGCGCTAGGATGAAGAACATCGCCGCCAGTCGCGGCTGATCGGCGAAGAGGCTGCGCACCAGAGAACGGCTGACGACGCAGAGTTCTACATCGGTGACGGCGACCAGCGTCTCCGCAGCCTCCTCAAGCGCGCCGCTGCCTAAGCCGACCAGGTCGCCGGGGAAATGAAACCGTAGGATCTGGCGCTTTCCCGAGTCCAGGAAGATGGAACTGAACAGCCAACCCTGCCTAACGATGTACAGGTCGTCCGACCGTTCGCGTTCTCTACGGATCACCGATCCGCGCCGGCACTGACGTGGTGATTGCTCCCATGCCGTCAGGACCGCGCGCTCGTCACCGGAAAGACCGAAGGCGATGTCCAGCCTGTCGGCCAAGCAACTTTCACGCGAAGACATGTAGGTTCCGTTTTTGCCCCAACGCCTTTCCTAGAACGTCCGTGATTAGAACGCTTTAACAACGATCAACCCGACACAAGGCTCCCCCTGCCTTTTTAGACGTGCCGGAGCGCTTGCCTGACGCACAGGCCGGGGTAGAAGCCGCCAATGGATCGCATTGTCATCAATGGCGGACACCGCCTGTCAGGCTTCGTGCCGATTTCCGGAGCAAAGAACGCAGCCCTGACCTTGCTGCCCTGCGCACTCTTGACCGCTGAGCCGCTCACTCTACGCAACCTGCCGCGCTTGGCCGACGTCGACAGCTTCGGTCATCTTCTGAACGAACTTGGTGTGTCGACGGCAGTCGCAGGGGCGAAGCCGGAGGATTACGGCCGGGTGATGACGCTGACAGCCGCCGATCTGGCGTCGACGGTCGCGCCGTATGACGTCGTGCGCAAGATGCGCGCCTCGATCCTGGTGCTGGGGCCGCTGGTGGCGCGTGCGGGCGAGGCGACCGTCTCGCTTCCGGGGGGCTGCGCAATCGGCAACCGTCCGATAGACCTCCACCTGAAGGCTCTGGAAGCGCTCGGCGCCGAGATTGAGCTCGCCGCCGGCTACGTCAAGGCGACCGCCCCCGAAGGTGGCCTGCCGGGGGGGCATGTGATCTTCCCGACCGTATCGGTCGGAGCGACCGAGAACGCGCTGATGGCGGCGGCCCTCTGCCGCGGCACTAGTATCATCGACAATGCGGCGCGAGAGCCCGAGATCAGCGACTTGGCCAACTGCCTAGTTGCGATGGGTGCCAAAATCGATGGAATCGGCAGCGAACGGCTGGTGGTCGAAGGTCAGGCGAGCCTTCACGGTGCGACCTACAGCGTCATGCCGGATCGCATCGAGGCGGGCAGCTATGCTTGTGCCGCCGCTATCACCGGCGGTGATCTGGTGCTTGGCGGCGCGCCAGTCGCAGAGATGGCGGCGATGCTGGCTGCTTTGGCCGAGGCTGGGGTAACTGTCTCCGAGGAGGCGAAGGGCCTGCGTGTTTGCGCCACTGACGGCTTGAAACCGCTCACGCTCTCGACAGCGCCGCATCCCGGTTTTCCGACCGACATGCAGGCGCAGTTCATGGCCATGCTGACCCTTGCGAGCGGAGCGAGCGTTCTCACGGAGACCATCTTCGAGAACCGCTACATGCATGTACCCGAACTGGCGCGCATGGGCGCGGACATCCAGGTGCGCGGCCGCTCCGCAGTGGTCAAGGGTGTCGAGGGACTGGTCGGCGCACAGGTGATGGCCACCGACCTTCGCGCGTCGATGAGCCTGGTTTTGGCGGGTCTGGCCGCGGAAGGCCGGACGGAGGTCTCACGCATCTACCATCTCGACCGAGGCTATGAGCGGCTGGAGGAGAAGCTGCGGGCTGTCGGCGCGGACATCGAGCGTCTATCGGACGGCTGAAACGCGTCGTTTCGGGACAGTTCCGGCGCTTCAAGTACACCCCCGCTTTACCCTTGGGTAACCGTCTCCGGCACATGGTCGCCGCTAAGGAGATAGCCATGCCCCGTACAGCCGCATCCTTGAAGCGTCCGCATGGCGACGTAACTGAGCAGTGCCACCCGGAGATCGCGCTGGTCGACGCCAGCCATATGTCGATCGAATCGCCGGCTCGCGCGCTGCAGGAGAGGGTCGCATCGGACCTTGGAGCAGCGGGCGACGCCGAGCGAGTTCGCTGGTCGCCGTTCGCACGCATCGGCCTGGTGCTCTGGATATCCGCGCTCCTGTGGTTCGGCATGCTTTACGGCGTGGCCCAGCGGATCGCCTGATCCTTTCCGAGCCCGGCTGCAGCCTCTAAGCCGTCGCGCGAGGAGCGTTGATGAGCGAAGAGGCATTTCTGCTGGACCTGCGGCTGCGGGGCACACGCCACGCGGTGCCGCTGACGGCGATCGGCGGCAAGCTCGTGCGATCGGGGGAGGGCTGGCGGACCGACGGAACGGTTCAACTCGTCCAGCCGCCCGGCAGCTTCTCGTTCTTCCTGTACGGCGATGAAGATGTCTCTCTTCGATCCAGCATCGGGGCCAGCGCGCTGCCGCCCGGATCGACCTACCGGATTCAGCTATTCGATCTGAGCGGCGAGTTCGTGGCCGAGCACGACTTCCCTCTAAAAGGGCGACGCGCGTCTCTCTCCGCGCCCGGTCGCCCGCTTCGCGGCCGCGTCTCGATCGATCTGCCGGGGCCGGCCGTCGTCGCGCCACTCCGGATTGCCGTCGAACCTGAAGGCAACGGTGAAGGCGACGGGCGTTTTGATCCCTTCGCGGTGCTCCCGCAGAGCCTGCATGAGGCCTTGCGTGTCGAGATGGCGACCGACGAAGTCGTGCCTCAACCCCATCCTTGGTTCATGCCGAACTGGTATCGGCGCTTCTCCCAGGATCGCGGTGCGCGGAAGGGCTCTCCGCTGCTGGACTATGCACGGCGCTCATCAGGCGAAGCCCTGACCTTCCATCCCCTGATCGATCCGGAGCGAGCGGCCCCCGGATCGGGCCCTGCTCTCCTCAATGACCTCAGGACCCGCGCGGCGTTCCCCAACCGTGCTGCGGCGATTGCGCAGCGCCTCGGTTTGGCCGTCAGCCCTCCCGATCTGCTGCCCGACGATCCCGACGCGTGGCTGAAGCCGCTCCCCCGGCAGCCCCACAGCGTGATGCCGGATGTCAGCATCGTTATGGTGCTTTCCGGTCCCCTCGCCGATGCGGAAGATGCGATCGAGGCGCTTCTCACCCGTCGATCCGGCGCGGCTATCGAGGTCATCCTCGTCGCTCAGGATGTCCCGAAGCGAGATCTGCCGCGCCTGCGCGAGTGGCAGCGCATCTTCGATGCTATCCGGGTCGTGGATGTTGAAAGTGGCCTCGCTTTTGCCGTCGCCTTGTCGGCGGGTGTAACCGAAGCCCAAGCGGATTTGCTCGCGATCGTTGGTAGCGGAACGGTTGTCGCCGACGACTGGTTTGTCGCGCTTAGCGACGGGCTGCGGCACGCCATGCACTCGGTGCCCAAGCTTGTGGAAGCCGATGGCATACCGCGCGCGGGAGCCCCATACGACTGCCTCCTTCTTCGTCGGCAGGACTTCGCGACCTTTATGAGCGGAGAGAGCATCCTAGGTCCGCCGGCTCTCTCCGCCACCACGGTGCAAAGCCGCAGCGCAGGTAATCCCGCCTTTCGCCGCGCCGGGCCGCCGTCGCCGCTTCCTCTGGGGCCGCTCCGGATCGCGATCAAGGTCGCCTATCGCCGCGGGCCGCTCGCCAATTCGGGCGATCACCATTTCGCGGCGGCGTTGGCTGCGGCGTTCGAGCAGCACGGCCACCAGGCGCGGATCGACCACAGCGCCGAGTGGTACAGCCGCTCCGAGCGTGTCGATGTCGTGATCGCGCTATGCGGCCGAGGGCGCTATGTGCCCCGCCCGCACGAGCGGAACGTCGCCTGGGTCATCAGTCATCCCGATGACGCTACGGCCGAGGCGCTCGGCGGATACGACCACGTCTTTGCGGCGTCGCCAAGGCTGGTCCAACGGTTCGCGGCGGATGGTATCGACGCCACGCTGCTCCTCCAGTGTACTGATCCGGCTCGCTTCAATCCAGGCGAGGCGCCGACGGAGCCACGCCTGATCTTCGTGGCCAACTCGCGTCAGGTGCTCCGCCCGGTCGCCGCCGCCGCGGTCAAGGAAGCCCTGCCGCTGGAGATATATGGCCGAGGCTGGGAGAGGTTCGAGGCGCGGCAGTTCCTGCGCGGGCATAGCGTGGCGAACGCTGATCTTCCCGCACTCTACCGTTCCGGCATCGTGTTCAATGATCATTGGGCCGACATGGCCGAGGCCGGCATCCTGTCGAACCGCCTTTTCGATGCCGCCGCTTGCGCCAGCCCGATCATCTCCGATCCGGTCGAAGGCGTCGACAGGCTGTTCGGCGATCTTGTCGAGAGGGTCAGTCCGGGAGAAGCGCTCGCCCCGATCGTGGCCCGCCTTTACGCCGAAAGCTCGGCAAGGCGGGCAGAGCGGCTTGATCTAGCCCGCAGCATCGCCGCGGAGCATAGCTTCCTCGCACGTGCGCAGACGATTCTTCGGACCATCCGACCTTAGAGCAGATCCACGGCGTGGATCCCCAGACCCACGAGACCGCCGACCAAGGTCCCATTGATACGGATGTATTGCAGGTCTCGCCCGACCGCCGCTTCCAGCCGCGCAGTTACCGTCGCCGGGTCCCAGCCCCGAACCGTATCCGAAACCAACCTGACGATCGCATCGCCATAGCGGGCCGCCGCACCTGCCACTGCTCGGCGGGAGAGCTGGTTGATCGCCCGCTTCAGCCTAGGTTCCCGGCGGATCGCCTCACCCAATTGCGCGAGGGTCTCACCCAGGCGGCCGCGCAAGGCCGCGTCGGGATTTTGCACGGCCTTCAGGAGACCGGCCCGCGCACGTTCCCAAAGACCGTCGATCCATGCACCGACCGCCGGGTTGTCGATGATCTCCATCTTCAGCCCCTCCACCCGAGCGCGCATCTCCGGGTCGTGCTGAAGATCGGAAGCGAGGGTCTCAAGACCCTCTTCGATGCGATTGCGGAGGGGATGCTCGGGATTATCCACCATTTCCACGAGGAGCTTGCGCAAACCGTTCAGGATCTTGGTCGCAAGCGTCTCGTTGAGCCCCGTCCAGCGCATGATCGAGCCCGATCGTTCATGGATCGTTGCCCGCACGATATGCTCGTTGTTGTCGAGCAGGCGCCAGGCCCAGAGGATCACCTCGTCGAGGACGGGCACATGCCTCCGGTCGGCGATCGCGGCGTGCAAAGCCTGGCCGACAAGCGGCGCTACCTCTAACGCGCGGAGGCGCGTGACGATCGCGGTTTTGGCCATGCCTCCGAGCCTGTCCTGATCGAGGGCAGCGAGGACGTCCGCCGCCAGCCGAGCCGCGCCGGCGGCTATTCGACCGTCCGTCGCCGTCCCCGTCGGTGCCGCGAGGAAGCGCCCGATCAGATCGGCCGTGTCCAGCACCGCCAGACGCCGCGCGATGACAGAGGGGATCAGGAAGTTGCCCCGCAGGAAGGTGGCGAGGCTGTCGCCGATCCGGTCCTTGTTGCGAGGGATGATCGCGGTGTGCGGGATCGGTAGACCGAGCGGGTGCCGGAAGAGTGCCGTCACCGCGAACCAGTCCGCCAGTCCGCCCACCATGGCCGCTTCTGCGAAGGCCCGCACGAAGCCCCAACCGGGGTGCAGCGGTTCCAGTCGGCGCGAGGCCAGGAACAGAACCGCCATCGCGACCAACAAGCCGGCGGCGAGCAGCCGCATCGGCCGTGACGGGTCGAGAGGAGAGGCAGACTGCGCGGCGCGGAAGATCATTCCGCGGGTAACGGCTCCGTGCGTCCCGCCGTTCCTTCGCCGCCTTGATGGCCGAGCAGACGGCCGAGCTTCGGTCCGATCCACTTTTCCAGGTCGTCCGCCATGGTGAAGCCTGCGGGCACGATGACAAGGGTCAGAAGGGTGGAGAGCGCGATGCCGCCGATGACGCAGACAGCCATCGGCGCGCGCCAACTCGAGTCACCGGACAGTCCGATCACGACCGGGACCATGCCGGCGATCATCGCGACGGAGGTCATCACGATCGGCTGCGCGCGCTTATGCGCCGCCTCCAGGATCGCCTCCGATCGTTCACGCCCGTGCCGCATCTCCTCGATCGCGAAATCGACCAACAGGATCGAGTTCTTGGCGACGATGCCGAAGAGCATGAGCAGGCCGATATAGACCGGCATCGAGATCGGCATGCCGGCGATCTTGAGCGCAAGGATCCCACCGAGCGGGGCCAGCAACAGCGAGGCCATGTTCACGAAAGGTGGCAGAACGCGCTTGTACAGCAGCACCAGCACCGCGAAGACCAGCAGGATGCCTGCCACCACGGCGATGATGAAGCCGGAGATCAGATCGCCCTGGAACTCCTGTTCCCCGAACTTCACTTCGCGCACGCCGCTCGGCAGGTTCTTCATGGTCGGAGTGGCGTAGATGGCCTTGTACGCATCGCCGCTGACCGCACCGGCTGCCAAGTCGGCGCCAACGACAAGGCGGCGAACCTGGTTGTAGCGGCGGATCTTCGATGGGCCTGCGCCGAAGCTGATGTCGGCCACTACGCGTAGCGGGACGCTGCCGCCTGACAGTGTCTGCACCGGCAGGTTGCGGATGGTGTCCAGGTCGCGCCGCGACTCCTCGCTAAGTGATACCCGGATCGGGATCTGACGGTCCGACAGCGAGAACTTGGCCATGTTCTGTTCGATATCGCCGAGCGTCGCGATGCGGATCGTCTCCGACAACGCGGCGGTCGAGACACCGAGGTCGGCGGCAAGGTCGAGACGAGGTTTGATGATCAGTTCCGGCCTTTGCATATCGCCGTCGATCCGTGGATCACGGATCAGCGGGCTCTTGGCCATGTCGCGAATCAGGCTCTCGGCCGTAGCTTTCAGCTTGTCGGGATCGTCGCCCGCCAGCATGATCGTTAGGTCGCGGCCAAAGCCACCCGCCTGCGACTGGAAGTTCACGCGCGCGTCGGCGATCTGCCGCAGCTTCGGCGCATAGGCGCGCTCGAATTCGACACTGGTGCGATCCCGTTCCTTGGCGGGCTTCAGCGTGACGAAGAGATTTGCAAAGCGCGTGTCTCCGTCCGCGCCAATGTCCGCGAACACAGCCTCCACCTCGGGTGCCGTCCGCAGGATGGCAGCCGCCTGATCGGCGATCCGCTGCGTATCCTCGCGAACGCGTGCGCCGGGCACCAGTTCGATGCGGACCTGGCTGTTGTCCACGTCGGTAGTCGGCTGGAACTGCTGCGGCATGCTGGCGAACAGGAAGATGGTTGCGACAAAGGCGAGCACGCCGACGCCAATGGTCTTCCAGCGGTTGCGAAGCGACCATTGCAGCAGGCTCATGTAGCGGTCCATCACCGGCCCGCCGCCATGCTCAGCCACGCCATGAGCCTTGAGGAAGTAGGCAGCGATCATCGGCGTGATAAGACGTGCGACCGCCAGGCTCATCAGGACCGCCACGGCAACAGTCAGGCCGAACTGGACGAAGAACTGCCCCGGGATGCCCGGCATGAACGAGACTGGCAGGAACACGGCAACGATCGCCATGGTGGTGGCGACGACGGCGAGCCCGATCTCGTCCGCGGCGTCGATCGAGGCCTGATAGGCGGACTTACCCATGCGCATGTGGCGGACGATGTTCTCGATCTCGACGATCGCATCGTCGACCAGGATGCCCGCGACAAGGCTCAGTGCCAGCAGGCTGATGGTGTTCAGCGTGAAGCCCATCAGGTCCATGAACCAGAAGGCCGGAATCGCCGACAATGGAATGGCCAGCGCGGAGATGATCGTCGCGCGCCAGTCGCGCAGGAACAGGAAGACGACGAGAACGGCGAGCACCGAACCCTCGATCATCGCGTCGATGGCGGAATGGTACTGCTGCTTGGTGTATTCGACGCTGGTGAACAGCTGCGTGAAGTGGATCTTCGGGTTCTCCTTGCGGAGCTCCTCCAAGACCTTTTGCGTCTCCTCGAAGACCGTCACGTCCGACGCACCCTTGGCCTTCTGAAGACCGAAGGACAGAACCTGGCGGCCATCCATCTTCGACAGGTTGCGCTGCTCTCCCCAGCTGTCGCGGACCGTCGCGATGTCCGCCAGGCGCACGGTACGACCCATGCCGACCGAGATCTGGGTTTGGCCGAGCTCATAGGCGTTCTTGGCGTTGCCGAGCACGCGCACCGACTGCTCGGCGCCTGCCACCTCCGCGCGACCACCGGCCGCGTTGACGTTCATGGCGCGAACGACCTGGTTGACTTGGCTGGCGGTCACCCCCTGCGCCTGCATCTTCGCGGGATCGAGCACGATGCGGATCTCGCGGGTGACGCCGCCGCCCCGGAAGACGCCTGCCATGCCCTCGATCGACAGCAGCCGTTTGATCACGGTGTTGTCGGTGAACCAGCTCAGCTCCTCGAGCGTCATGTCGACGCCTTCGACCGAGTAATAGGCGATCGGCCCGCCATCGGCGTCGACGCGCTGGACGACCGGCTCCATGATACCGTCGGGCAGTTCGGACCGGATCTTGGCGACGGCGTCACGGACATCGTTGGTCGCGCGGTCGACCGGCGTGCCGAGCTGGAACTCGACGATGGTATGCGACAGGCCTTCGCTCACCATAGAGGTGATCGACTTGACGTTGCCGATCGACGCGACCGACGCCTCTACCCGGCGGGTGATCTGCGTCTCCATCTCGGTGGGCGCCGCACCCGGCTGGGTGATATCGACCGTCGCCGCCGGAAAGCTGATGTCCGGCATCTGATTGATGTCCATCCGTAGGAAGCTGACGATGCCGGCCAGCGTCAGTGCGGCGAACAGGACGATCGGGGTCAGCGGGTTGCGGATGGCCCAGGCGGAGATGTTGCGCATCGGTGCTGTCTCTCGATCAGCCGCGGGCCTTCGCCCGTTCGGGAATGACCTTCTCGCCCGGGTTGAGAAAGCCGCCGGCGCTGAGCACCACTTTCTCGGTGCCGCTCAGGCCGGAGAGGACGGCAATTCCTTCAGCGGAGGTGTCGCCCGTCTTCACATCACGGCGCTGGACGACGCCATTCGGGCCGACGATCAGGACGAAGGCACCTTTCTCGTCGTTCTGGATGGCTGACTCGGGGAGAAGCGGCGCCTGCACCGTCCCGCTGTGGATTGCGGCGCTGGCAAAACCGCCGGGGCGAATGGCGGAGTTGTACGGCAGCTCGATGCGCACCAAGCCTTGCCGGCTCTGCGGATCAATGATCGGCGGCATCTGCCAAATCCGGCCAGCAAAGCGCTGGCTGGTGCCGACCGGCGTCACCTCAGCCGGGCGCCCGACGCTCAAGCGGGCGAGGTCCTGCTCCGACATGCGGGCGAGAAGCTCCATCTGGCCGCCCTTGGCGAGGCGAAAAAGGGCGCCGTTGGCCGGACCGACGATCTGCCCTGGCTCGACGGCACGGGCGAGGACAAGACCAGCGGCAGGCGCGCGGACATCAAGACGACCGATGCGAGCACGCGTCTGCCCCAAGGTTGCCTGAGCAACCTTCACGCGGGCCACTGCCTGATCGCGCGTGGCGGTCCGCCGATCGATGTCGGCCTTGGAGATGAAACCGCGCGCGACAAGAGCCTTGGCGCGGTCGAGTTCCGCCTGTGCAAGGGCAGCTTCGGCACGCGCGACATCGATGGAGGCACCCTGCGCCGCGGCTTCCTCGCGCTGCACCGAGCGTTCCACGGTCGCCAGGACCTGTCCCGCCGCGACCCAATCGCCCGGCTCCACCAAGACGCGGGTGACCATGCCACCCTCCCCGGCAATGCCCACCGGCATCTCCCGCTTGGCGCCCAGATTGCCCGTGGCGGTGATCGTGCCGACCACGTCCGTCCGTCCGGGCACGATCACGGTCACGCGCGGCAGGTCGGCAGGGGCGGGTGGCGGGGCCTTGCCGCTGCTGCCGAACCACAGAGCAACGGCCACGATCACGGCTATGGCGATCGCGACCGTCCAGATGATCCGGCGGCGGGTCCAGCGGCGGTCCGGCAGCGCGACGGCCGCTTCGTGAAAACCCTGCTGCACGTTCATGCCCTTAAGATCCCCTCGGCGGCCCCTCCGCCGGGGCGGCTGTATTACACAAATAAACCACCGGCTCAAGCGCGCCCGGATCGGACCGGTGCGGCCCCTTACACCCATTTCTCCTGGTCGGCGAACAGCTTGTCGAATCGCTCGTTCACCACAGGTGCAGCCACTCGCTCGCACAGGCGAGTATCGGAGGAGAGAGGCAGACATGACGAAAGCACTCGCAATGTTCGGGACCATGTTGCTGGCTGCGGCGCCCGCCGCGGCGCAGGTCGCGCCGGCCGCGCCACCGTACTTGAGCGGAACACGTCTGGAAGTGTCCGCCACCGGCAGCGTCACACGGGTGCCGAACGTGGCGACGATCAACGCCGGCGTGGTCAGCCAGGCTGCCAGTGCCGCGGCCGCGATGGCCGACAATGCGCGGCGCATGCAGGCAACGCTGGCTCAACTGAAATCCGCGGGGATCGAACCGCGAGACGTTCAGACCAGCACGATCGCGCTGTCGCCACGCTACGAATACAATGACAATCAGCCGCCAAGGATCACAGGCTATCAGGCCAGCAATCAGGTAACGGTGCGGTTCCGCGATGTGGCGAAGGCCGGAGGGGTCCTTGATGCGCTGGTGGCGGCGGGCGCCAACCAGATCGATGGGCCGGCGCTGTCGGTGGACACGCCGGATGCGGCGCTAGACGAGGCGCGGACCCAGACACTCGCCACCGCCCGCCAGCGGGGAGAACTCTATGCGCGCGCGGCAGGCCTCCGCATCAAGCGGATCGTCGCCATCAACGAGGCTGGGGGTTATGAGCCTCCCAGGCCTGTTCCGGTGATGGCCATGGCGCGGGCCCCGAAGAGCGACGCGGTGAGCGAGATTGCGCCCGGTGAACAGAAGCTCGACGTCACGCTGAACGTCGTCTTCGAGCTCGAGTAGACTGAAAAAAGGCCGCGCGAGGAACGCGCGGCCTCTGAAGAAGCTTTGACCGCTTAGCGGACGCTGCCGCGGCGAACCAGATTGACGATGGCCAGCAGAATGACCGCGCCAACCAGCGAGGTCAGGAAGGTATAGAGGTTGAGCGGCGCGTTGTTGATGGTGCCGCCCGAAAAGATCAGGCCGGCGATGAACGCGCCGACGACACCGACCACGATGTTGAGCAGAATGCCCTGCTGCGCATCGGTGCGCATGATGATGCTGGCCAGCCAGCCCACGACACCACCGACGATCAGCCAAAGAATGAGACCCATGACGTCCTCCTCGTAAGACGTCTCCCCGGGTGGAGACGAACGGTGAAGAAGACGCGCGAGAGGGCGGGCAGGTTCCGGCGCCGTGACGATCGGAACCTGAAGGTCAGTCGCGTTGGCGCTGCCGCAGTCCGATCAGGTAAGCACCCAGCAACGCGCCAGCGAACGCTCCTAGCAGGGTTACAGGATCCGGCGAAGAGGCGAGGAACGGCTTACGCTGGAAGGCTGATCCGACGAACCATGCGCCAGCAAAGGCCGCGATCACACCCACCACGAGGCGCGGGCCGACATGCACTGAATCGCTTTCGCGGAACAGCCGCACCAGCAGCCAGCCCGCAAACAGCCCGATAGTGGTGATGAAGATCAAGCCCATGCTACACCCGCTCGCCGTCGCATCCCGATGGCGCGACGGCAGGGTTCTACAGGGGGGAGGGTGGGGCGGTAAACCCCACCTGCGTGTCAATAGTTGCGCTGGCGTTCGTAGAGCGACTTGTAGTGCTGAATGCGGGTCACGCGCAGGCCGGGCATGCCGGACCGTTCGACGGCACGCTGCCAGCCCGCGAACTCCTCGACCGTCAGATCGTAGCGATCGCAAACTTCGTCGATGGAAAGCAGGCCACCGCTGACCGCTGCCACGACCTCCGCCTTGCGGCGCACGACCCAGCGGGTGGTGCCAGCAGGCGGAAGCGACTCGAGCGTAAGCGGCTCTCCCAACGGGCCGATGACTTGAGCCGGGCGGATTTTCTGGTTCTCGATCATTTTTACCTCACCGACGCCGGCACGGCTGCCGACGGCGAATGCTCTACGCCGTTCGCGTTGAAGGAAGCCTCAAACGCCAAGGTAAAGGGCGTATTCACGGAGTTTTCCGGAAGGATGTCGGGCAAGCGACTGGCCATTCCGGGATGAAAGCTGCCGTGGAGCGCGCGCATGTCGCTGCCGATCGCGCCGGGGCGGAGAATGGCGGTGAGGGCGGCTGCTTGCGACCGCCGATCGGCGGCGACAGAGCGCATCGAAGCGGCAGAGCGAGCGGTTGCCGTACCGGCTTGCTCGACCGCGATACTGGCGAGGACCGCGCGATAGTCGAGCCCCGCAGGCGTGATCGCCTCTGCCGAGCACGTAGAAAACCGCATGTCCATGATGACCAGTAAGTCCCTTTTGAGCCTTGTGAGTTCCGTCCCTAGCCAAGAAGCCTAAACGCTCCGTAAACCACGGCCGCTTTTGTCATGTGCCAGCTTCGGGTAAGGGCGCGGGCCATGCTTCCCGACTTTCAACTGGCCAAGCCGTTCGCCGAAGCGCGCATCGTCGTCGCGATGTCGGGCGGCGTCGACAGCTCGGTCGTGGCCGCCCTAGCGGCCCGATCGGGTGCCGAGGTGATCGGGGTGACGCTTCAGCTCTACGATCATGGGCAAGCCACTGGGCGGACCGGCAGCTGCTGCGCCGGGCAGGACATCCGCGATGCGCGCGGCGTGGCGGATCGCCTCGGTATCGCGCACTACGTCTTCGACCTGGAAAGCCGCTTCAGATCTTCGGTGATCGACGACTTCGCGGCGGAATATGCCGCCGGGCGTACGCCGATCCCGTGCGTGCGGTGTAACCAGGGGGTGAAGTTCACCGACCTGCTGAACATCGCGCGCGAGCTTGGCGCCGATTGCCTGGCCACGGGGCACTATGTTCGGCGTGTCGTGAGTCGCGGGGGGCCGGCGCTTCATCGGGCGATCGATCCGGCGCGCGACCAGAGTTACTTCCTGTTCGCGACCACCGCCGAGCAGCTCGACTTCCTTCGCTTTCCGCTGGGCGGGATGGAGAAGGCGGCCGTGCGCGCGATTGCGGAGGCGGAAGGGCTGACCGTCGCCGCCAAGCCCGACAGCCAGGACATCTGCTTCGTGCCGCAGGGGAACTACGCCGACATCGTCCGCAAGGTTCGGCCCGAAACCGCGGCCGAGGGGGAGATCGTCGATGCGTCGGGGCGAGTTCTCGGTCGTCATGGAGGGCTGATCAACTTCACGGTGGGCCAGCGGAAGGGGTTGGAGATCGGCGGGCAGGCAGAGCCGCTCTACGTCGTGCGGCTGGAGCCGGAGACGCGCCGCGTGGTCGTCGGCCCTCGCGGGGCGCTTGCCGTGTCGGAGGCGGTCCTGGCCGACATGAACTGGATCGGCGGCGACCATACGGGACCCTTGACGGCCAAGGTGCGATCCTTGGCGAAGCCGGCCCCGGCCGTGCTGCACAAGGGCCGGCTGAGCTTCATGGCGCCGGAATATGGCGTGTCGCCAGGCCAGGCGGCCGTCCTTTATGCCGGAGACCGCGTCCTCGGCGGGGGATGGATCGAGCGCACCGTCCCAGCAGAAAGCGCTCGGGCAGCATAGGTCACGACCTATAAATCGCATCCAGATCTCGGCGGCGGCGAGTTCGACGAGGACGAGGTCCTTGGCTGCATGTGTCGGTGTCGAGGCGGCTTGATGCTGGCGACGGCTCCTCGGGGGGCGAGCGGCGGGGCCGAGCGTCTGGAGCATGTTATCAGCGTGACCAAACACCTACGGCCGATCGACATTCAAAACAGTCGAACGGACGGACCGGTATTCTTTCCGCCATGCTGACGAAAGTCAGTATGACGGGTTTGTGCGGGCGGTCACGGCCACGAAGCCGAGTATCGATCGACCCTGGAGCGGCGCGGCGTCGAAATCGCGGAAAGTCTCAAAGGTCGCGCCACCAACGTGCGCCCGCACGCGCGGGTGCGCGAGGAAGGGATGATAAACGATCGAAAGAGCCATAGGTCGGCTCGCATTTATTTCCCTACATTGGAAGCGCTGATTTCGCTCTCGCCCTGATGGCGGTTGAAGGTCAGCGTTTCGCCGCCTCAAGCCGCGCCATGAACTTCTCGCGATTGCCCGCGACGTCGAAGGTCGGGCGCTTGAGGTGTAGGGCGGTGCACATGTCCTCGGCCGGATCGACGTCGGCGAGGCGGACGAGGGGGATGCGCATCCGTTGGGGCGTGGGCGGCACGATCGGCTTGTCCGGCGAGAGATCCTGCGTCTTGTGGACGCGGTGGACGGCGGCGCGGAAAGCATGGGCCTGCGTACCGTCCGGCAGCGCCTTCGCACCGTCGTAGAGCGCGACAGGGGCCTGATTGGCCGGCCAAGTCCAGAGGCCGCCATTGTCGAGTTCGGTGAGTTCCGCCTCGGTCAGCCCGGTGCCGAGATCGGTCGTCTCCTCGAACCAGACCTGCGGCCGCTTGTCCTCCGGCATCGTCGCGATCGCCTCGATGAGGAGGCGGCTCGCCCCGCGATGGCCGGCATGGCAGGAGGAGCCGTGGCGCGGATCGAGCGCGAAGACGACATCCGGCCGTGCCTTGCGGAGGGCGGTGGCGAGTTGTCCGACCAGCGCCTCGCGCCCGCCCGCCTTCTCGGCCCAGCCGTCGATCGTGCGTTCGACGCCGGCATCGTCATAGGCGTAGAACAGGTCTTCATGGCCGAGGAAGGTGACGGTGGCGTTCATCAGCGCGGCCGAAGCCTCCATCTCGGCGCGGCGTTTGCGGCTGCATTCGGCGAAGTCGGTCATCGGCTTCGCGTGCCGGACGAGGGAGACCACGGCGCAGCCGGGGCCGGGCCCGTCCGCCACGAGGATGAAGTGGCAGCTGGCACCCTGAAAGCGACAGGCCTCCGCCAACATTGGCGCGAGGTTCTGTTCGTCGTCGGGATGCGCCTGCACCATGACGATGCGCTTTCCGGCGAGATCGGGCGGCGGCGGTCCTTTGACCGGCGAGGATGCCGCCAGCGCGCCCGCGATCACCGCGCCGATCCCCGGTATGTCCTGCCACATCGCCCTTCCCCCTTGCGGCGGCGAGAGGAGCATGAGGCCGCCGGGCGGGCAAGGGACTTTCCCCTGCGGCCAAGGTCCATTAAGGCGCGCGCAAGTCTTTCCGGGGGCATGTCCATGAAACTTCTAGCCGGCAATTCCAACGTGCCGCTCGTCAAGGCGATCGCCGACTATCTCGAAATGCCGGTGACGGACGCGAGCGTTCGCCGCTTCGCCGACGAGGAGGTGTTCGTCGAGATCCACGAGAACGTGCGCGGTGAGGACGTGTTCGTGATCCAGTCGACGGCCTACCCCGCCAACGACAACCTTATGGAACTGCTGATCTGCATCGACGCGCTTAGGCGGTCCTCGGCCAAGCGGATCACCGCCGTGCTCCCCTATTTCGGCTATGCCCGGCAGGACCGGAAGCCGGGGCCACGCACGCCGATCTCGGCCAAGCTGGTGGCGAACCTGATCACCACGGCGGGGGCGAACCGCGTGCTGTCGATGGACCTCCATGCCGGGCAGATCCAGGGGTTCTTCGACATCCCGACTGACAACCTCTACGCCGCGCCGGTGATGTCGGCCGACATCCTCGCGCGGTTCGGCGGGCGCAACCTGATGGTCGTTTCTCCCGACGTGGGGGGCGTGGTGCGCGCGCGCGCACTGGCCAAGCGGCTCGACAACGCGCCGCTCGCCATCGTCGATAAGCGCCGCGAGCGGCCGGGCGAATCGGAGGTGATGAACATCATCGGCGACGTGACCGGCCGGTTCTGCATCCTGATCGACGACATCGTCGATTCGGCGGGGACGCTCTGCAACGCCGCCGCCGCGCTGAAGGCGGCGGGCGCTGAAGGCGTGGTCGCCTATTGCTCGCACGGGGTGCTTTCGGGTGGTGCAGTGGCGCGCGTCGATGGATCGGTGCTGGAGGAGCTGGTGGTGACCGATTCGATCGGCGTGCCGCAGGATGTGCTCGACGCCAAGAAGATCCGCCTGCTCACCATCGCGCCGCTGTTCGCCGAGGCAATCCGACGGATCGCGGACGAGACGTCGGTGTCTTCGCTGTTCGACTAACGGGGTTGGTGGATGGGGTGCGAGGCGCTACCCCTCGCCCGCATGACCGATGACGATCTCGCGCTTGCCCACCGCCTTGCCGATGCCGCGGCGGGGGCGATCCGGCCGTTCTTCCGCGCGCCGTTCACGATGGAGCACAAGGCCGACGCCTCCCCGGTGACGCAGGCGGATCGCGCGGCGGAGGCGGCGATGCGGACGATCCTGGAGGCGGAGCGGCCGGGCGATGGGATCATCGGCGAGGAATACGGGAATGCGCGCGAGGATGCGGCGCGGGTCTGGGTGCTGGACCCGATCGACGGGACGCGCAGCTTCGTCGCGGGGCGGGCGATCTTCGGAACGCTGATCGCGCTGCTGGAGGGCGGGCGGCCGGTGCTCGGCGTGCTGAACCAGCCGATCCAGGAGGAGCGCTGGGTCGGCGCGGCGGGACGGGTGACGACGTTGAATGGGCGGGCGGTGCGCGCGCGGTCGTGCGGCACGGTGGCCGAGGCGCATCTGGCGACGACCGGGCCGGGCTACTTTAAGGCCGAAGAGCTGGCGGCGTTCGAGAGGCTGTCGGCCGGCTGCCGCGACACGCTTTGGGGCGGGGATTGCTACAACTACGGGCTGCTGGCGACGGGGCATCTCGACCTGGTGGTCGAGGCGGGGCTGAAGCTGTACGATTTCGCCGCCTTGGTGCCGATCGTGGAAGGATCGGGTGGGGTGATGCGCGACTGGGCGGGCAAGCCGCTCGACATCGCCAGCGACGGCCGGGTGATTGCGGCGGGCGATGCGCGGCTGATCGATCCGGTGATCCGCGCGTTGGAGGGGTGAGATGATCGGGACGCAGGACCTCACCCTCGACGAGATGCGGGCGAAGCTGGCACCGGTTGTGCCCGCCCATGCCGCCTTCGACGGCTGGACGGCGTTCGCGCTGGACCGGGCGGCGGAGGAAGCGGGGATCGCGCCGATGCATGCGGCGCTGGCCCTGCCCAAGCCGATCGACATGATCGACGCCTGGTTCGGCTGGATCGACGGCGAACTGGCGCGGCGTCTGACACCCGAGGCGCTGGGGGCGATGAAGGTACGGGCGCGGATCACGACGCTGGTTGCGACGCGGACCGAGATCGCCGGGCGGCACAAGGATGCGCTCGCCCGCGCCTTGCCGATCCTGGGGCTGAACCCGGCGCGCGCGGCGAAGCTCGGCTGGCGGGCGGCGGACGGGATGTGGCGGATGGCCGGCGATACGGCGACCGACCTCAACCACTATACCAAGCGGACGACGCTCGCGGGGGTGTATGCGGCCACGATCCTCGCCTTCCTCGACTACGAAGGGGAGGGCGAAGGGGACGGGTGGCGCGCGTTTCTCGACCGCCGGATAGAGGACGTGATGCGGTTCGAGAAGGTCAAGGCGCAGTGGCGGCCGCAGCCGGACAACCACTTCAATATCGCGCGTTTCCTGGGACGGCTGCGCTATCCGGCACGCTAGGTGCTCGATCGCACGGTCTAATAACGTGATCGTTTCGAAGGAATGGAAGCGCCATGGCCAGGTAGGTCAAGGGAGCGCCACGACCACCCACGCCGTCTGAGCAGCGATACAGCGACCGCGACGCTCAGCCGGAGTTTGGGCCCCAAGACAGCCGCGAAGTGGCGCAAGCGTGCAGCGGGCGATGATGTGGAGCCCTGCCCAAAGGCCGTGCTCTGACCTCTCCGACTATGGAGCTATCCTGTTGGACGTCAAAAATGGCTCACCAAGCCGATGTCTTCAAACCAGATCGATGTCATCCGCGCAGAGCAGGTGCGGCTCGGCCGTGCCGACCGTGTCGATCTCGATAGGGACGCCCACGAAAGCGTCCGGAACACCCTGGTTCCAGGTCACCGACTGACCGGCGACTTCGCCCTTCAGCGCCTGGATATCGCCCGGGCGGATGACGAACATGGCCGGGATGCGGCCCTCGCTACGGCTGTACTCAACCTGCGCAAGCATGCTGTCGAGCACCGACAGCACAATGGACCGGCTGCTTGCGGCCGCGGCAAAGGACGACATGCTGTTCACGACCAACTCCTTCTGAATACTCATTCAAAATGGAGCGTTCTGGTTAACAACCGATTAGCACGCCGCCGCGAAGCCACAAAAAGCGCAATGTTTCCACATCCGTAACGGCTTGATGCGGATCAAAGGTAGCGTCGCTCAGAGCTTGTGCTCGCCCTTGACCCAGCGGACGGTGCCGGAGCTTGCGCGCATCACGATGCTCTCAGTGGTCATGCAGCCCTTGCGCCGCTTGACGCCTTCAAGCAGCGAGCCGTCGGTAACGCCGGTGGCGGCGAAGATTGCGTCCCCCTTCACCAGGTCCTCAAGCTCGTAGATCTTGTCGAGATCGGTGACGCCCCATTTCGCGGCGCGGCCCCGCTCGTCGTCGTTGCGGAAGAGGAGCTTGCCCTGGAACTGCCCGCCGACACAGGCGAGGGCGGCAGCGGCCAGCACACCCTCCGGCGCGCCGCCCGAGCCGAAGTAGATGTCGATGGTGGTGTCGGGATTGGTGCAGGCGATGACGCCCGCGACATCGCCATCGGGGATGAGCACGACGCCGCAGCCGAGCGTGCGCAGTTCCTGGATCAGCGCCTCGTGGCGGGGGCGATCGAGGACGCAGGCGATGATCTCGTCGGGCTGAACGCCCTTGGCGGCGGCGAGCGCCTTGACGTTCTCGGTCGGCGTCCTGGTAAGGCTGACCAGGCCCTTTTCGTAGCCCGGGCCGATCGCCAGCTTCTCCATGTAGACGTCCGGCGCGTTGAGGAGGCCGCCCTCCTCCGCGATGGCGAGCACGGCAAGCGCGTTGGGGAAGGCCTTGGCGGTGAGGGTGGTGCCTTCCAGCGGATCGAGCGCGATGTCGATCTTGGGGCCGGTGCCCTTACCGACCTTCTCACCGATGTAGAGCATCGGGGCCTCGTCACGCTCGCCCTCGCCGATAACGACGGTGCCGTCGAACTCCAGCTCGTTGAAGGCGGCGCGCATCGCCTCGACGGCGGCGGCATCGGCCGCCTTCTCGTCGCCCCGGCCGACCAGCTTCGATGCGGCGATGGCGGCCGCCTCGGTCACGCGGACCATCTCCAGGACGAGTACGCGATCGAGTGCCTTGCTTGCCGTCACCATTGCCGAAATCCCCTGTGCCGCAGTTGCGAAGGCGATAGGCAAGGCCGGTGACGTTGTCGAGACGAGTCGGGTCAGATGTCGAGGATGTGGAGCCAGAGCGGCTGCCCGGTCAGGCTTTGCGAACCCTCCAGCTTTTCAAGGGCGCGGGTGATGCAACGCTCCGGCCCCTCATGCGTGACCATGACGAGGATGACGTCGCCGTCCGCCGCCTGGCCACGCTGGATGAGGCTTTCGATCGACACGCCGGCGTCGCGCATGGCGGCGGTGATCTCCGCCAGCACACCGGGGCGGTCGGCAACGGTGAAGCGCAGATACGCGCGGCCGCGACGCTCGCCCGACGCGGCCTTCGACAGGCCGGCGAGGCTGTCCACCGGCATGGCGAAGGCGGGGCCGAATTCGCCGCGCGCGATGTCGATGAGGTCGGCAACGACCGCGCTGGCGGTCGGGCCTTCGCCGGCGCCTCTACCCTGGAACAGGAGGCGCCCGACGAAATTGCCCTCCGCCACGACCGCGTTCAGGCTGCCGGAAACATGGGCGAGCGGGTGGCCGAGCGGCACGAGGCAGGGGTGGACGCGCTGAAACAGGCCGTGGCTGTCCGCCTCCGCCAGGCCGACGAGGCGGACACGGAAGCCGAGCGCCGCCGCCTCGGCGATGTCGGCGGCGATGACGTGGCGGATGCCGGTGACCGCTGCGCCGTCGAAGTCGATCCGCGTGCCGAAAGAGAGGCTCGCGAGGATCGACAGCTTGTGTGCGGCATCAACCCCGTCGATGTCGAAGCTCGGGTCCGCCTCGGCATAACCCAGCGCCTGCGCGTCGGCGAGAACCTCGGTGAAGTCGCGGCCCTCGGTCTCCATCGTCGACAGGATGTAGTTACAGGTGCCGTTGAGGATGCCGTAGACGCGGCCGATCTCGTTCGCCGCCGCGCCCTCGCGCAGGCCCTTGATGACGGGGATGCCGCCGGCGACCGCCGCCTCGTATTTGAGCGCGACTTGCGCACGCTCGGCGGTCTCGGCGAGTTCGAGGCCGTGATGCGCGATCATCGCCTTGTTGGCAGTGACGAAGGCCTTGCCCGATCCGAGCGTGCCGCGCGCCAGTGTCAGCGCAGGGCCATCCGCGCCGCCGATCAGTTCGACTACCACGTCGATGTCGCTGCGCCCGGCGAGGGTGGTGGCGTCGTCGACCCAATCGAAGCGGGACAGGTCGACGCCGCGATCGCGATGACGGTCGCGCGCAGAGACGGCGACGATCTCGATCGGTCGCCCGGCGCGCCGCTCGATGAGCGCACGGTTCGCGTCCAGGAGCTTGACGACGCCGCCGCCCACCGTGCCCAGCCCTGCGAGCGCCACGCGCAACGGTTCCGCCATCGTTCACCTTCCTCGATCGGTTCAGGCGGCTCCGTAACGGAGGGGCGGGGCGGCGGGAAGGGGGACACCTTTGCCTCGACCCGCCGATGCCGCTACACCGCACACCTATGACGGACGCGTCTCTCCGCCAGAAATCCTTCTTCGCTGACAAGAACCGTGCGTTCTGGATGCTCCAGTCGGTCGGCTGGTCGGGCTATTTCGTGCTGCGGGCGCTGACCGGCGTCGCCAACGACATGGGGTTGCTGTTCATCGTGCCGACCGCGCTTGCCACGGCGACGGGGTATTCGCTGACGCTGCTGATGGCATCGGCCTATCGCCGCCTGATCACGCAGAAGCCGATCGTGACCTGGCCCGCCTCGATCCTGATCCTGCTGGCGGCCTCCGCCTGTTTCTCGATCATTGAGGTCTGGGCGCATGCGACGTTCTTCCGGCCCGGATACCGGCCCGAGGGGGTGCAGTTCCTCGGCGCTATTCTCCTCGACGTGGCGCTGCTCGGCGCGTGGTCGGCGCTCTACTACGCGATCAACTTCTACCTGCTGCTCGACGCGCAGATCGAGCGGATGGACCGGCTGGAGAACCAGGCGTCAAGCGCGCAGCTGGCGATGCTGCGCTATCAGCTCAACCCGCATTTCCTGTTCAACACGCTGAACTCGATCTCGACGCTGGTCCTGCTCAAGCAGACCGATCGTGCCAATGCGATGCTGAGCCGGCTATCGTCCTTCCTGCGCTACACCCTCGTCAACGAGCCGGCCGGGCAGGTGACCGTCGAGCAGGAGGTTGAGACGCTGAAGCTCTACCTCGATATCGAGAAGATGCGGTTCGAGGACCGGCTGCGCACCACCTTCGAGGTAGACCCGCGCGTCACGCAGGCGCGGCTGCCCTCGTTGCTGCTCCAGCCGCTCGTCGAGAATGCCATCAAATACGCGGTCACCCCGCTTGAGGAGGGGGCCGATATCTCGGTCGCGGCGCGGCTGGCCGGGGACAAGGTGCAGATCACCGTTTCCGATACCGGCCCGGGGTTGAACGACGGGGCGCAGCGGTCCACCTCAAGCGAAGGGACGGGCGTCGGCCTGCCGAACATCAGGGACCGGTTGAACCAGGCATATGACGGACAGGCGCGTTTCGAAACGAGCACGGGCCCGGCAGGCGGCTTCACGGTGCTGATCGAGATCCCGTACCAGGTTGAACTTCCCAAGGAAAAAGCATGACGATCCGCACCATCCTCGTCGATGACGAGCGGCTGGCGATTCAAGGACTCCAGCTGCGGCTGGAACCGCACGAGGATGTCGAGATCATCGACACCTGCACCAATGGGCGCGAGGCGATCCGGGCGATCAAGACCCACAAGCCCGACCTCGTTTTCCTCGACATCCAGATGCCGGGCTTCGACGGGTTCTCGGTCGTCCAGGGGCTGATGGAGGTCGAGCCGCCGCTGTTCGTCTTCGTCACCGCCTATTCCGACCACGCCATTCGCGCCTTCGAGGCGCAGGCGACCGATTACCTGCTAAAGCCGGTGGAGGAGGCGCGTCTTGCCGACACGCTCGATCGGGTGCGGCAGCGGCTTGCCGAGAAGCGGGGCGTGGAGGAGGTCGATCGGCTGAAGGAAGTGCTGGCGGAGGTCGCGCCAGACGCGGCCGATGCGGCGGGGGGTGACTCAGGCGAGCAGCCGGCCGCGAGCCGGTTCGAGAAGCTCATCAACATCAAGGATCGCGGGCAGATCTTCCGCGTCGATGTTGACACGATCGAGCGGATCGATGCGGCCGGCGACTATATGTGCATCTACACCGGCGACAACACGCTGATACTGCGCGAGACGATGAAGGATCTAGAGAAGCGGCTGGACCCCCGCCGGTTCCAGCGCATCCACCGCTCGACCATCGTCAACCTCGACCTCGTCAAGCAGGTGAAGCCGCATACCAATGGCGAGTGCTTCCTGGTGCTGAACTCCGGCGCGCAGGTGAAGGTCAGCCGCAGCTATCGCGAGGTGGTGGCACGGTTCGTCCACTGACCTCCGCAAGCCTTATTCCAGGTAGGTCTTGCGGAGCAGGGCGATGTCGGCGGCGGTGACGCCGGCCGCTTTGTTCAGATAGCCCTCCACCGAGCCATAGTCCTTTTCGACCTGATCGAAGGCGGCGGCCAGGAACGCCGTGCCGTCGCCTTCCTTGAGCGGCTGGTTCGGCGCGCCGGGATGCGCGCGGACGCCGGCGTAGAGTTTTGCCGCCGGATTGCCGGGGAAGGCGCCCGGCTCGATCACCGGCATCTCGTACTCCGGGTGCCGGACGGCGGTGGAGAGGTGGTAGTCGGCGATGATCGTGTCGCGCGGGACGCCGAGGACGGTGAGGATCATCGCGGTGGCGAAGCCGGTCCGGTCCTGTCCCGCCGAGCAGTTATAGGCGACCGGCCCTTCCCGCGCGAGCAGGCGGTCGAACAAGACGCGCATCTGCGGCGCGAGCATGTCGGGAAGCGCCCGGTACAGCGTGCTGCCGTTCACCGGTGCGGTCTGCCCGGCGGGTGGCTTCATCGCGGCGAGGATCGCGTTTATGGAATAGCCTACAGCGTGGTACGGAACGCCCTCGATCCGGGTCGGCGCGATCTGCCGCTCCTCACTGGAGCGGAGATCGACCAGATTGGCGAGGTGGAGGTTGGCGACCGCCTGCTGATCGGTCATCGTCAGCATCGGCGTCGCGCCCGCACGGTAGATCATGCCCCAGCGGACATGCTTTCCGCCCGCCGCCGCATAGCCGCCGATGTCGCGGAAGTTAGACCCCTGTTCGAGCGGGAGGAGACGCTCCGCGACGCGGACCGAGGCATGATCTTTATGATCGACAAGGAGGAAGTATGGTCGCGTGCCAGGTGCCACGGCCATCTCGTGCACGCCGTCACGATCATCGGCCGAGACACGCCGGGACGCGTCCGCGGGAGCATCGGGCCGCTCGGCCAGATAGACATCCACGCCGTCCGGATCGGACCAGCTAACCTTCACCCGATCGGGCGCGATGCGCGTGACCAGCGGGTCGGCAGGCACCTTCGCCCAAGCCGGCGCGGTGAGGGTGGCGATCAGGGCGAAAGTGAGTGCGGTCTTCATGGGACGGGAGCAGATCATGGAAATGTTGCCGTTCCGCGTCAGCCTCGGCGCGCGGTCAGCAGATAGTTCAGGCCGGTGCCCGGCGAGAAGATGAAGCCCCGAGCGGGCGAGAGGCTGAGACCCGTCACGTCGCTGACGATCAGTCCGGCCGCCTCGATATGGCGGGTCAACTCCTCCGGCGTCAGGAACTTCGACCAGTCATGGGTGCCCTTCGGCACCATGCCGACGCCTTCACCGATGGTGACCATCGCCAGCTTCGACAATTGCGTGCGGTTCGGGGTGGAGAGGATCATCAGGCCGTTCGGCGCGAGCAGGCGGGCGAGCGCGGCGATGAAGGCGGCGGGATCGGTGACATGCTCGATCACCTCCATCGAGGTCACGAGGTCGAAGCCGGTCTGGTCCAGGCTCGCGACCTCTCCCGGCCGATAGTCGATGGCGAGGCCCTGACGTTCCGCATGGATGCGGGCGGCGGCGATGTTCTCGGGCGCGGCGTCCACCCCCGTCACCGCCGCCCCGAGGCGCGCGAGCGGCTCCGTCAGCAGCCCGGCGCCGCAGCCGACATCGACGGCGCGCTTGCCGGCGAGGGGGCGGCGATCCAACGGGTCGGTGCCGAAGTGCCGGTCCACCGCCTCGCGGATGTAGCGGAGGCGCACGGGGTTCAGCCTGTGCAGCATGGCCGAGGAGCCCTTCGGATCCCACCATTCGGCGGCCAGCCTGCCGAAATGGGCGGCTTCGGCAGGGTCTATGGTCGGGGCGGCGGCGCTGCTTGCGTTCATGGCCCCCCCTTACTATCAGGCGCGCCTTAGCGCAGCCCGCGCAATTTTCTTCCTTTCTCACGAGCAGTTCGCGAATGGCCCGCATCGTCATGAAGTTCGGCGGCACCTCGATGGCCGGCATCGAGCGGATCCGGAACGTGGCGGCGCGCGTCAAACGCGAGGTCGAGGCCGGCAACGAGGTGGCGGTGGTTGTCTCCGCCATGGCGGGCGAGACCGACCGGCTGGTCCAGTTCTGCCGCGAGGCATCCCCGCTCTACGACGCGCGCGAGTATGACGTGGTGGTCGCGTCGGGCGAGCAGGTGACGAGCGGCCTGCTTGCGATCACGCTTCAGGCGATGGGGGTGAAGGCGCGCAGCTGGCTGGGCTGGCAGCTGCCGATCCGCACATCCGACGCGCATGCCTCCGCGCGCATCTCGACGATCGATGCCGAAACGCTGGGCACGGCGATGTCGGCGGGCGAGGTGGCAGTGATCCCGGGTTTCCAGGGGATCAGCGAGGAGGGGCGTGTCTCGACGCTTGGCCGGGGCGGCTCCGACACTTCGGCGGTAGCGGTGGCGGCGGCGATGAAGGCGGATCGCTGCGACATCTACACCGACGTCGATGGCGTCTACACGACCGACCCGCGCATCGTGCCCCGCGCCCGCAAGCTCGCCCGCGTCACCTATGAGGAGATGCTGGAGCTGGCGAGCGTGGGCGCCAAGGTGCTCCAGACCCGTTCCGTCGGCCTGGCGATGAAGGAGAAGGTGCGGGTGCGCGTCCTCTCCTCCTTCGACGACACGCGCGACGAGGACGGGTATCGCGGAACATTGATCGTCGGCGAGGACGAAATCGAGGATAACGGCATGGAACGGCAGCTCATCACCGGCATCGCGCATGACAAGAACGAGGCGAAGGTCACGCTTGTGGCCGTGCCGGACCGGCCGGGCGCGGTGGCGACGATCTTCACGCCGCTGGCCGAGGCGAGCATCAACGTCGACATGATCGTCCAGAACGTCAGCCACGGCACGGGTTCGACCGACGTGACGTTCACCGTGCCCAAGGCCGAACTCGCCCGCGCGCTGGACGTGCTGGAGAAGGAGAAGCCGACCATCGGCTTCGGCAGCGTGACGCATGACACCAACATCGCCAAGATTTCGGTGGTGGGTGTGGGCATGCGCAGCCATGCGGGCGTCGCCGCGCAGATGTTCAAGAGCCTCGCCGATCGCGGCATCAACATCCAGGCGATCACCACGTCCGAGATCAAGGTCTCGGTGATCATCGAGGGCGACTATACCGAGCTTGCGGTTCGCGTCCTCCACACCGCCTACGGCCTCGACGCGGAAGACGAGGCGGCGTGAGCAAGCTCGATGCGTTGATGGCACGCGGCGCGGCGTTTCTCGGCACCGAGGTCGCGATCCTTGCGGGGGCGATGAGCTGGGTGTCGGAGCGGCATCTGGTGTCCGCGATCTCGAACGCGGGCGGGTTTGGGGTGATCGCATGTGGGGCGATGTCGCCGGATCTGCTCGACGTGGAGATCGCAGGCACCAAGGCGCTCGCCACCAAGCCGTTCGGCGTCAACCTGATCACCATGCATCCCCAGCTGATGGAGCTGATCGACGTGTGCGCGAAGCATGGCGTCGGCCATGTCGTGCTGGCGGGCGGGCTGCCGCCGGGTGGTGCGATCGAGCGGATCAAGGCGTCGGGCGCCAAGGTGGTGTGCTTCGCCCCGGCGCTGGCGATCGCGAAGAAGCTGATCCGGTCGGGCGTGGACGCGCTGGTGATCGAGGGCATGGAGGCGGGCGGGCATATCGGGCCGGTCTCCACGTCGGTGCTGGCGCAGGAGATGCTGCCGGTGGTCGGCGATCAGGTGCCGGTCTTCGTGGCCGGCGGGATCGGGCGCGGCGAGGCGATTGCCGCCTATCTGGAGATGGGGGCGGTGGGCGTGCAGCTCGGCACCCGCTTCGTCTGCGCGCATGAATCGATCGCCCATGCCAATTTCAAGAAGGCGTTCATCCGCGCCTCGGCCCGCGATGCGGTGGCGAGCGTGCAGATCGACCCGCGCCTGCCAGTGATCCCGGTGCGGGCGCTGAAGAACGCATCGACCGAGCTGTTCACCGCCAAGCAGCGCGAAGTGGCGGGCCTGCTGGATGCGGGGTCGGTCGAGATGGCCGAGGCGCAGCTGCAGATCGAGCATTACTGGGCAGGCGCGCTGCGCCGCGCGGTGATCGACGGCGATGTCGAGCATGGATCGATCATGGCCGGCCAGTCGGTCGGCATGGTGACCAAGGAAGAGCCGGCGGCGGAGATCATCGCGACGCTGGTGGCCGAGGCCGAGGCGGCGCTGGCGACCCGCTAAGCGGGGTTCGGGAAGCAGGAGGAGGCGGCGACCGTCGTCCAGGCGGCGGGGACGAAGCCTGTTGCCGGGCTGTTGAACGGCACGGAGATGCGCACGCGGGTCATCGGGATCGTGCCGCCGCCCGTGCAGGTGGTGGGACGCGTCGCCTCTGTCACCTGCGCCTGCGTGATCCTGACACCCATCTTACGAGCAAAGGTCTGAGCCCAAGTCTTCGTGCCCGCCTGGGTCTTGCAGTCTTCCTGCAGGGCATAGCAGCGCGCGGCCGAGAAGGCGGTCTGCTGCAGCGCCTGCCGCATCCACAGGGCCCGTGCGCCCTCGATCATCCCGAGCAGCGCCGTCAGGAAGAGCGGCGCGACAAGGGCGAACTCGACGACGGTGGCACCGCGATCGTGCCGCCAAAGGGAAGTGCGAAGGCGACGGGTGTTCATTGCAGGCGCAGCACGGTCTTGGCGCTGATCGTCTTGTTGTTCAGCCAGGAGTTCGGCACGATCACAGGGTGATAGACGTAGCGGGCTATGATGGTCAGGTAGTAGCCAGCGGTCGCCCCGCCCGTGCAGGCAGATCCCTGCGCCTGGGGCGCGCTAAACTCGTAGGTGGAACCGTTGATTGTCAGGCAGCGAAATATCCTGCCGGCCGAGACACAGCCGCTGTTCAGCGTCTTTGAATTGCAGTCAAGATAGACGCTAGTGGCCGACATCCCCGGCAGCCCTGAAGCCGATGCGACATAGGTCTTGATGGACTCGCCGGTGGCGGTGCTGAGCGACGTTCGCTGGTTGAACGCGATGATCGCGCCCTGCTCGACCGCCGCGCCGAGGCGCATCTGGTAGATGCGGACCATGCCGAAATCGAGCGCGACGATGATGAGGACGAAGAACATCGAGCACCACAAGGCAAACTCGATGGTCGCGACACCACGATCGTCGGAGAGGAGGCGGCGGCGCTTCATTTCTTCAGCACGATCGTAGTGGTCGACGTCCCGGACCCGGATCCCGAGCCGGTGCCGCTGGTCGGCGGGAGCGCGTTGATCAGGTCGGTGCAGGCGCTGGCCGAGTTGGTGCCGCCGCTCAGCGTCAGCGTGCCGAACAGCATCATCAGGCAGCCGTTCGTCGGCGAAGTGAGCGACCCACCGCCGTCGAGCGTGAAGTCCGAGTTCGGCGCGTAGAACGTGCCGTTATAGCTATTGCCGGAGCCGCCGCTGATCTTCGACGCCGCGGAGGAGCGGGTGGCGAAGAGGATGTCGATGATGCCCCAGAGCGACCCCTTCTTCGGCGCGCTGAGGGAGAGCGAGGTGCCGCCCGAGAGGTTGACCGTGCCACCCAGAATGAAGGTGGTGTCCGTGCCGTACATGTAGCCGCCGGTGCCGTTGTTGAAATTACCGCCGATGCAGGTCGTCGGCGCGGTCACGACCGTGCAGGTGCCGATAATGTAGAAGCCCTTGCCGAAGGTGACACTTCCCGAGAGATTTAGGCTACCTTTGATGTAGTGATAAGCGGTGTCACCAAAGGTGAGGGAGGTGCCACCTGCCGTCGTGACATCGCCCGCCAGGCTGAACGTGCCGTTGCCGAAAGTCAGCCGCGAGCCGCCGCCCTGGTTGATCGAGTTCGCGGAGCCGCTGAGCTTACCGATGGCGTAGTTGCCCGCCCCGAAGACGATCGTGCCGCCGCCGCCCTGGTTGATGCCGCCCGCGATGTTCACGTCACCCGCGCCGAGTGTCAGAGTGAAGCTTTGCGGGGTAATGTCGCCGCCGAAGGAATGCGCACCGGTACCCATGGTCACCGCCGCGTTCATGGTGAAGCTGTTGGCGAGCGTCACCGGACCGTCGCCGATTATGATGTCGGAGCCGCCGCCCTGGTTGAGCGTCCCGCTGACGGTGATGTTGGTCGGCCCCTGGAACACCAGCTTCATGCCGCCGGGCAGGGTCACGTTCTTGAAGTTATAGGTGCCGGCCGGGAAGGTGTAGGTGTTGTTCGACCAGGTGGGCTTTGTTCCCTTGAAATTGATGTTGCCGCTCCAGTCGAGCGTCAGGTCGTTGCCGTTCGGCACGGCGGGGACGACCGGCGTGCGAAACGCGCTCGGCGTCTTCAACTGATTGAACGCGTCGTTGAGCGGCGTGTAGTTGGCGAGCGGATCGGTGACCTGTGCCTGGCCCGACTTCACATTGTAGTTGCCGCCGCTGGTCGTGCTGATGCCGCCTGTGCCCCATTGCTTTGCGACGTCGTTGACGGTGCCGCCAGCGGAGACGTCCTTGGCGATTAGCTTGGGTCCGGCCGTCACGCTGATACTGCCGTTGGTCACCACGCCGCAGCCGCTGGCCGTGAGGTTGGTGCCGCCGGTGAGGCTGATCCCCGTGACGCCTGATTTCATGCCCATGTAGCAGCCGACCACGGGCGGAACCGAAGGAGGGGTGGACGGGGCGGCACTGACATCGACGGAGCCGGTGGAGGAAACCGGATAGCTACCGTCGCGGTTAAGAACTCGCGCCAGACGGAGCGGGACGCGGGTGGTGGCGACGACGACGATTCGCTTCGCTGTCTCGCTGCCGGGGACTGCGTCGATATGGGCCGTAATGCGATCGGCAGGAATGCCGGCAGCGCCACCGATCGCATCGACCTGCGCGTCCACCACTGCCTGCAGCTGGTTCGTGGCAGTCATCCCCGCAGCCACCTTGTCGCTGTAGGCCAACGCCGCGCTCAGGGCCGCCATGTCGGCGACGCGCTGGTTGGCGGTGCGGGCGACGTAGCCATTGCCGAGCTCGACCACCATCGCGCCGCCGCCGACGATCGAGGTCAGCGACAGCGCGCCGAGCACGCTGATCGATCCCTTGCGGTCGCGGAGGAGGGTGGTGAGCACGGGCGGCGGATTCCAGACAGAGGTTCGCGACGGTCTGAATGGCCCGGATGGGGTTAAGGATCGGTTGCGGGGGCGTGATGAAGCTTGGTTCGGAGACATGCGCCTCGGCTCCGCTCGGCGGAGGTCCCTCGACATCGCTCGGAATGGGCAGGATAGGAGGGGGGATGCCTCACCTGCTGATCTTCGGTCTAGGTTACTCCGCTTCGCATCTCGCACACCGAGTGAGTGCCGATGGGTGGCGTGTGACCGGCATCCGCCGAGCCGCGTCGGAGGAAGAGGTAGCCTTCCACGATCAGCCGTCTCTGGCGGCTGCCATCGCCTCTGCAACGCACATCCTGTCGAGCGTGCCGCCGGAGGGGGAGCGCGACCCGGTGCTTGACACTTATGGACGGCTCATCGGCGCGGCGGGGGTTTGGACCGGCTATCTCTCTTCCACTGGCGTTTATGGCGATACCGGTGGGGCCTGGGTGGATGAGAGCGCGCCCGTGGGAACCGGACGGCGGGGCGCGCGGGCGGCGGCGGATCTTGCCTGGCAGGCGATCGGTGCGACGGTACTGCGCCTGCCGGGCATCTACGGGCCGGGGCGGTCGCCGCTCGACCGGGTTCTGGCCGGAACGGCGGTGCGGGTCGATGCCGGGGGGCAGGTGTTCAGCCGCATCCATGTCGATGACATCGCGCGCGCGGTGATCGCGGCGTTCGAGGGCCCCCGCGGCGTGTACAATATCGCCGACGATCTGCCCGCACCACAGGAGATGGTGATCGCGGAGGCGGCGCGGTGCCTGGGGCTGGAGCCGTCGCCGCTGCTGCCGCTGGAGGAGGCGTCGCTTTCGCCGGCGGCCCGCGCCTTCTATGCCGAGAACCGGCGCGTCGCGACCGGCAAGGCGAAGCGCCTGCTCGGTTGGCGGCCGCTCTACCCCGACTATCGTGCCGGGTTGCGGGCTCTCAGCGCGATGACCAGCCCGGCGGCGGCGAGCAGCGCGCCGGCGGCGGAGGTCGCCGTCCAGCGATAGCCCTCGAACAAGCTGGAGATCACCATTGCCAGCACCGGGGTCAGCACGTTGATGTAGCCGGCGCGCCCTGGCCCCAGCACGCGGATCAGATCGAAATAGAACGGGAAGGCGAGCGCCGAGCCGATCGCGCCCAGGTAGAAGATGCCGAAGAAGTAGAGCGGTCGCGGGTCGATCACCGGCGGGCCGGACATGAGGAAGGCGACGAGCGCGTTGGCGATAAGGCCGTAGGTCAGCGACCAGGCGAGGAGCACGATGACCGGATAGGCCTTTGCCGCGCGGGCGCCCTGCGCAGTGTTGCCGATCGACGCGAAGGAGATCGCGACCAGCGTCATGCCGATGCCGAGCGCGGCCTCCGTCCCACCGGAGCCGACCTGCCCGAGTTCATGCGCGAAGAGGAGGCAGACGCCGACGACGCCCACAGCCGAGCCGAGGGCGAAGCGCCAGGTGACGCTCTGACCAAGGAAGATGCGCGACAGGATCGCGTTCGGGATGATCAGCAGCGCGAAGGTGACCGCGACCAGGCCGGAGGTGACATGCGCCTCCGCCCGGTAGACGAAGTTGAAATTGGCGCAGAAGATCGTCACGCCGGAGGCGAGCGCGATGAGGTGCGCCGGCCGGTTCATCCTGAGCGGATGGCGGGCGACCAGGCACCAGCCCCAGATCACCACTGCGGCGACGAGGAAGCGTTAGGTGATCGTCCAGCCGACGGGCACGGCGGTGATCTGATCGCGGATGACGATCCAGGTCGTGCTCCACAGGAAGGTGACGAAGACGAAGGGGAGAGCGACCCGCGCCTGGATGCGGCGGGGCACAGGCCTTTCGGTCGGCGCTTGCGGAGGTGCGGGCGAGTTCAGGGTTTCAGCGCCTGTAGTGCGGCGGCGAGTGCCGATATGCCCGCCTCCTCCTGATCCCAGGAGGTCACGAGTTGCGCCTCCCCCGCACCCCAATCGTAGAAGTGAAAGCCTTGCGCGCGGAGCGACGCGGCCTCTTCGGCGCTGAGGCGGAGGAAGAGTTCGTTCGCCTCGACCGGCTGTACGAGACGCGATCCTGCGGCTTCGGCAAGGCGGCTGGCCGCGTGATTGGCGGCCCGGGCATTCTCCAGCCAAAGGTCGTTCTTCAGCAGAGCGAGGATTTGGGCGGCGGCGTAGCGACCTTTGGACATGAGGTGGCCGCCGCGCTTGCGGGCGACGCGTGCCTGATCGGCAAGGTCGCGGCGGAAGAAGACGAGCGCCTCGGCGGACATGCCGCCGTTCTTGACGAAGCCGAGGCTCAGCACGTCGATGCCCGCGCGCCAGGTCACCTCGGCGGGAGTGCAGGAGAGGGTCGCCAGGGCATTGGCGAAGCGGGAGCCGTCCATGTGGAAGCCGAGGCCGATCTCCCGCGCGACCTCGCCGATCGCGGCGACCTCGGCCGGGATGTAGACCCGTCCGAGCTCGGTGGCGTTGGTGATCGAGACGGCGCGGGGCTGGACCCGATGCACATCGGTGGGGATGGCGGCGCGAACGGCGCGGATCGCCTCGGGGGTCAGCTTGGCACCGTCGCCCTGCGCCAAGAGCAGCTTGGCACCGTGGGTGTAGAACTCGGGCGCGCCGCCCTCGTCCGTCTGGATATGCGCGCCTGCATGGCAGATCACGCCGCCATGCGGGGGGCAGAGCGTGTTGAGGGCGATCGAATTGGCGGCGGTGCCGGTGGTCACCCACAGGGCCGTGACCTTCGTCTCGAACAGATCGGAGAACGTCGCGTCGAGCGCCTGGCTGAACGAATCACCGTCATAGGCGACATCGACCCGATTGGCAGCGGCGATGGCGTCGAGGACCGCAGGGTGCACCGATGCGGCGTTGTCGGAGAAGAAGCGCATCATATCGGTGTGGAGCCATGCGGACACGCGGTCAACGCAGGCGCAAAAAAAGGGCCAGCGTTTCCGCCAGCCCCTGAAGTCTTAGGAGAGGATGCCTGAAAGGCCCGATCTTTGTGCGCTGCAGCACGACGCTTTGCAAGTGCGAAATTGAAAAAGAATGTTGCATGGCGCGCAACCGGCTGTGTGCCCTGTCGTTGCGCGCGGCATGAGTGACACGGAGAACAACGCGCCAGGAAAGACCGCGCTGCTTCTGATCGACTTCATCAACGAGATGAAATTCCGGGGCGCGGAGGCGATGCTGCCGGCGGCAGAAGCGGCGGCGGAGGCGGCGGCGCGCCTGCGCGCGACGGCTGACGAGGCCGGTGTGCCGGTGATCTACGTCAATGACAATTTCGACGAGTGGCATTCGAACCGCGAATTGCTGGTCGAGCGATGCCTGGACGGGCCGGGCCGGAACATGGTCTCCGCCGTGAAGCCGGCGACGAAGGACCTGTTCGTCATCAAGCCGCAATTCTCAGGCTTCTACGCGACCAACCTGCCGGTGCTGCTGCCCCGGCTTGGGGTATCGCGGCTGATCCTGACGGGGATCGCCGCCGATATCTGCGTCCTGTTCACGGCGGCCGACGCGCATATGCGTCAGTACGACCTGTGGGTTCCGCGCGACACCGTGGCGGCGGGCGATGCGGAGCGGACCCGCTGGGCACTGGAGATCATGGAGCAGTCTATGGGCGCGCGCACCGATGCGACCGATGCGCTCAGCCTCGCCGACTGGATCGCGGAGGCTTAATCCTCGCTGTCGACCGGCGGCTTGGGCGCGGGCTCCTGCCGGCGCGCCTTGCGGGCGTAGAGAAGCGCCGCGACGAGAGCCGCCGAGCCGATCCCAGCCGCCGCCGCGCCAACCGCCCATTTGGACCCGCCGCTGTCCTTGGCAGGCGTGGCACGGGGCGCCGGTTTGCGGGCTGGTGCCTTGCGGCTGGTCTTGGGGTCGGGCGTCTTGCGCGGCGCCACGATCAGCTCGCGATCAGCAGAACGACGATCGCGGTGACGGCAACCGCCGCGACGGTGCCCCATTTGAACAGAGCGATGAAGCCGGAATAGGTGTGCTGATGCGCACCAAGGTCTGCGGGCGTGTGATCGTTCGCCATCTTGAATTCCTTTCGATCTAGTGGCCTCTGTAGCCAAAGCGCCGCCAGAGCCTCAACCCCCAAGTCTAAGGGGTCGTTTCGGCTTAAGCACGATTTTAACTTCTCGCGCTTAGAGCGGTGGCGAAGGGGATTGCAGGTGGCGACCGAACCCGAACGCCAATTACTGCTGATCGACGACAGGGCGGCGGAAACGCGCCTGTTGAAGACGGCTGCCGCGCGGGCCGGCTGGCGCAGCCTGTGTGCCGAGACGCTGCACGACGCCTTCGCCATCGTCAACCGCGCGGCGACTCGGCCGGACGCCATTCTGCTCCGCTGGGACGATGGGGTCGCGCAGGCGGCGATCGAGTCGCTGGAGCGCAAGGGAATGGCCCCCGCGCCGATCCTGCTGATTGCATCGCACAAAGAGATGGCGGCCGCTTTGCGGGCCGGGGCGGCCGATGTACTGATCGAACCAGTGACGGCGGAACGGCTTCTGATGGCGTTGGACGGACTGAGGCAAAGCGAGGCGGGGGCGCTCCGCATGCTGACCGAGAAGATCAGCCAGCCGATCCGATTCGACGAGCTGATCGGCGAGACCTCTGTCTTCACCGATGCGGTCGCCGCCGCGCGCCGCGCCGCGGCTGGGGCTGGCACCATCCTGATCGAGGGTGAGGCGGGCGTCGGCAAGCAGGCCTTTGCCTCCGCGATCCATGCCGCCTCCGGCCGTGCGTCGCAGGTCTTTGCCGTCGTGAATTGCCGGACGGTGCCGCGCAACATGATCGATTCGGAGCTGTTCGGGCACGAACAGGGCGCGTTCCCGGGCGCTTTCCAGCGCCGGGCGGGGCAGATCGTCCAGGCGCATGGCGGCACGCTCCTGCTGGACGAGATCGACGCGCTCTCGTTGGAAAGCCAAGGCAGGCTCGTCCATTTCCTGCAGACCGGTGAGGTCCGCCCGCTGGGAAGTACCGCAGGGAGCCTGGCCGATGTGCGGGTGATTGCTGCGGTCGATGGTTCGCTGGACGACATCGCCGCCGGGGCTGAGTTCGATCCAGCCCTGGCAGGGATGCTGGACGCGCGGTTCACGATACCGCCGCTCCGCGAGCGGCGCGGCGACATTCCGGCGCTGGCGGCCGACCTGATCGCCGTGATCCAGGAGGAGGTCGGCACCGGGCCGGGAGCCTTGTCCATGGAGGCGGCCAAGTTGCTGCAGAACCTGCAATGGCCTCGGAATGTGCGCCAGCTTCAGTCCGTACTGATCAGGCTGAGTGCCGTGGCGGAGGGCGACATCCTCGACATCGGGGATCTCGGCGAACTCGCCACGCTGCTGCCGCGGATCGAGGCGAATGTCGATAGACGACCAGCGCCGGAGACGGTAAGCCCGATCGCCGTCTTTGACGAGAAGGGGCATCTGCGTCCGCTGGACGAGATCGAGGCCGACATCATCCGGCTGGCGATCGAGCGCTATGATGGGCGCATGAGCGAGGTCGCGCGGCGGCTTGGGATCGGACGGTCGACGCTCTACCGCAAGCTCGGCGAACTGGGCGGGGCCAGCGCCTGATCGCGCAGGCCGCGCCAGACGCGGAGCGCCTGGACGGTTTCGGGCACATCGTGGACGCGGAAGAGCTGGACGCCCTGCGCCGCACCGGCGAGCGCGACGGCGATCGAGCCGCCGAGTCGAGCGTCTGCCGCCACCTCGTTCGAGAGCGCGCCGATGAAGCGCTTGCGGCTGGCGCCGAGCAGGACCGGGCAGCCGAGGCCGTGGAACAGCGACAGGCCGTTGATCAGCGCGAGGTTGTGGGCGAGCGTCTTGCCGAAGCCGATGCCGGGATCGACGATGATGCGGGAACGGTCGAGTCCGGCCGCTTCGCAGGCCGCGATCCGCGCCTCCAGCCAGTCGTAGATGTCGAGGAGGACGTCGTCGTAGCGGGGATCGTCCTGCATCGTCTGCGGCGTGCCGAGATGGTGCATGAGGACCACCGGACAGGCGGCGCGGGCGACGACCTCCAGACCGCGCGGATCGTGGAGGAGGGCGGATACGTCGTTCACCAGATGCGCCCCGCCTGAGAGTGCGGCCTCCATCACCGCCGCGTTGCGGGTGTCAATCGAGATGGCGTTGGCGGTTGCGGCGAGGCGTTCGATGACGGGGCGGGTGCGGGCGATCTCGTCGCCTTCCCAGACGGGATCGGCACGGGGGCGGGTCGATTCGCCGCCTACGTCGAGGATGGCCGCGCCCGCCGCCGCCATGTCCACGCCTGCCGCGACGGCGGCGGAGGGGTCGGCGTGGCGGCCGCCATCCGAGAAGCTGTCGGGGGTGACATTGAGGATGGCCATGACCTGCGGCTGATCGAGGTGGACGGTGCGGGTGCCTAGGTTGAGAGGCGGCCGGGGGGCGGTGAGGCGGGCGAGGATCGGGGCGGCGTCTGCGATCTGGTCGATGCGATCGACGGGCACGAGTTCGGTGGTGCGGGTGTTGCCGTTGCGGCGGATGACCTCGACGGCCGAGAACCAGGTGAGGCCACCGGCGAGGCGGAGGGCGCGTCCGTCCAGTCCGAAGGGTGCATCGACGAAGGCGGTTGGGCGGAGGTAGAGGGGCATCTGGTCCTCTTTCCCGCCCATCCCGAGCGAAGTCGAGGGATCATCATCGAGCGTAGCCGAGATGCCTTCACCATGAGCGCCTCGGCTTCGCTCGGCGAGCGTCCCTCGACTTCGCTCGGGATGGGCGGCTCTGTTGCCTGCTTACCCCTCGCCACTCGCCATGAGGTAGATCTGGCGGAGGGCGTCTATGGGCTTGAACGTGCCCTCATGCTCGATGTGCCAGAAGGTCCAGCCGTTGCAGCTGGGGGCGTTCTGGAGATCGGCGCCGAGCTTGTGGATCGAGCCGGTCGCGGCCTCGCGCGCCAGCGAACCGTCGGCGCGGACGAGGGCGGTCCAGCGGCGCTTCGCATCCATGACCTCTGTGCCCGGCGGGATCAGCCCCGCCTCGACCAGCGCGCCGAAGGCGACGCGGGGGGACTGACGCTTCGAGGCCATGACGGTCATTGCGCTCTCGTCCAGCGGCAGGGTGGCGGCGATGCGTTCGCGGGCGACCGCGACGTATTTCTGCTCGCGCTCTATGCCGATCCAGCGGCGGCCGAGGCGACGAGCGACCGCGCCGGTTGTGCCGGTGCCGAAGAAGGGGTCGAGGACGAGGTCGCCCGGCTTCGTCGTGGCGAGGAGGATGCGGTAGAGGAGCGCCTCCGGCTTCTGCGTCGGATGCGCCTTCACGCCGTTGACCTTGAGCCGTTCCTGGCCCGCGCAGATCGGCAGCACCCAGTCGGAGCGCATCTGCAGCTCGTCGTTTAGGGCCTTCATCGCCTGGTAGTTGAAGGTGTAGCGCGCCTCTTCCGACTTCGAGGCCCAGATCAGGGTTTCATGGGCGTTGGTGAAGCGGGTGCCCTTGAAGTTCGGCATTGGGTTGGTCTTGCGCCAGACGATGTCGTTGAGGATCCAGAAGCCGCGATCCTGCAGCGCCGCGCCCACCCGGAAGATGTTGTGATAGCTTCCGATCACCCAGAGGGTGCCGTTCGGCTTCAGGATGCGGCGCGCCTCGGCCAGCCAGGCATGGGTGAAGCGGTCATAGGCGGCGTTGCTGTCGAACTTGTCCCAGTCATCGTCCACCGCATCGACGCGGCCTCCCTCCGGCCGGAAGAGGTCGCCGCCGAGCTGCAGATTATAGGGCGGGTCGGCGAAGACCATGTCGACGCAGGCGTCCGGCAGCGACGCCATCGCGGCGACGCAGTCCGATTCGATGATCCGGTCGGCATCCACCGCCACCGGCGCATCACCAATCTTCCGCCCGCGCCGCGACGGTGCGACGCGTAGTTCGACCCCCATTCGATCCATCCCCTGAAATCGAGGGCGGCAGGGTGAGTCCGGAAGATTCCGCCGTCAAGTGCGCAGCTTGGCAGGTTATCCACAGATCGGATGGCGGATAATGGGCCAGAGCACAGGATGTAGAGTCCGGGTGGCCCAAGCGGGCTCAACGGGTTGTGGCTGTTGCCGAAAAGACTCGGCCAGCCGGCCTTTTCGCGATCAGTGGCTGAGTTCGGACCCGCGCTTCAGCACTTCCTGGCCGTCTTCCTGCTTGATGAGATAGGCCGGGTTGTCAGCGGTGCCGTTCTTGACGACCTTGGTGCCCTTGATCGTCCGCTGCACCCGGCGATTGAACCGCTCGGTGATCTTGCCCTCGGCCATGTGGGCGCCCCAATGCCACTTGACCTTCTGGCCCTGTCGGAAGGCGTTCGACATCTTCTTCTCCTCGCCCGGGAAAACGGGAGAAGCCGGATGACGTTCCGCAATGGCCTTTTCGGCAGGCCCCGCCTATCGGGCGGCGATGGACGCGACCGACATTCGCCTGGCCCTGTTCACGGGCAACTACAATTACGTTCGCGACGGGGCGAACCAGGCGTTGAACCGGCTCGTCGGGTTCCTTTTGGCGCAGGGTGCGTCGGTCAGGGTCTATTCGCCGCGTGTCGAGAAGCCCGCCTTCCCCTCGGTGGGGAAGGTCGTGGGGGTTCCCGCAATCCCGCTGCCCGGCCGCGCCGAATACCGCGCACCGATCGGCATCCCACGCCGGGTGCGGAAGGACATCCGCGAGTTCGCGCCGAACATCTTCCATGTCGCCAGCCCCGAGATCCTCGGCCACCGCGCGGTGACCTTGGCGCGAAAGATGGACCGGCCGGTCGTGGCGTCGGTGCACACGCGGTTCGAGACCTATCCCCGCTATTACGGCATGGCATTTCTGGAACCGTTGATGGAGGCGGCGCTCCGGCGGTTCTATCGCCGCTGCGACGCGATCTTCGCCCCGTCCGAATCGATGGCGCAGCTGTTGCGCGAGCAGCGGATGAACTACGACGTGGGCATCTGGTCCCGTGGGGTAGAGCGCGACGTGTTCGATCCGGCGCGGCGCGATCTCGACTGGCGGCGCGCGCTCGGCATCGGCGACGATGAGGTGACGGTCGGCTTTGTCGGGCGGCTGGTGATGGAAAAGGGCCTCGACGTCTTTTCGGAGACGATCGACCGGCTGCGGCAACGCGGGGTGAAGCACCGCGTGCTGGTGGTGGGCGAGGGTCCGGCCGGGGACTGGTTCGCGCGGCGGCTGCCCGACGATGCGGTGTTCGCCGGGTTCCAGCGCGGCGAGGACCTTGGCCGCGCGGTGGCCTCGATGGACATCCTGTTCAACCCGTCCGTCACCGAGACCTTCGGCAATGTCACGCTGGAGGCGATGGCGGCGGGCCTGCCGGTGGTGGCGGCGATCGCGACGGGCAGCTCCAGCCTGGTCGACGATGGCGTGACCGGGCGGCTGGTGCGGCCGGGGGCGATCAACCGCTTCGCCGAGGCGATCCAGTTCTATTGCGAGGACCACGCGGCACGGCAGGCGGCTGGTGCGGCCGGGCGCGCGGCGAGCGCACGCTATGGCTGGGACGAGGTGAACGGCGCGCTGCTCGACGCCTATCTCAGGATCGTGCGGCATCGGCAGGCGGGCGGACGGGCGTCGAACCGGCTGCCGTTGCGGTAGGCCGACGCCCGGAAAGTCTCAAAGGTCCTACCACAACGGGCGGGTGCGCGCCCGCCTGCGCACGCGTGCGTGCGCGAGGGGTGATTCTAGGGTCCGGACCCAATAACGGCTTTTGCTACCGCTTGGATCGTGATTCACTGCGTTGGTGTGGAGGCGGTGGAATGGCTGATTTCTTCTGGTTTTCCGATGCGCAGTGGGAGCGGATCGCACCACTGCTGCCGACGGACGTTCGCGGCAAGGCACGTGTGGATGATCGCCGGGTGCTGAGCGGGATCGTGCATGCGCTCCGCTGCGGCGGTCGCTGGGTGGACTGCTCGGACGTGTACGGGCCAAAGAAGACGCTCTACAATCGCTTCGTGCGCTGGTCCGAGCGCGGCATCTGGGAGGGGATTTTCAGCGCGCTGGCAGGCGCCGACGACGCGCCGGACCGGCTGTTCATCGATAGCAGCTGCATCAAGGTCCACCGCTGCGCAGGCGGTGGAAAAGGGGGGCCTTGGCCCATGGTATCGGCCGCACCAAAGGCGGCCGGAACACCAAGGTCCATGCCGTCTGCGACGCCAAGGGCCGCCCTCACGTCCTCCTGCTGACGCCCGGCAACGTCCACGACTGCAAGGTCGCCAAGACCTGCATCGCGGCGCTGCCCCCATCCGTCGAACTCGTCGCCGACAAGGGCTATGACAGTCAGGAGTTGCGCGAGTGGCTCGACCAGCGCGGCACCCAGGCCGTCATCCCGCCGCGCTGCAACCGCAAGGTCCAGTACGACTACGACCGCACCATCTACAAACAGCGCAACGTCATCGAGCGCATGTTCTGCCGCCTCAAGGACTGGAGGCGGCTCGCCACCCGCTTCGATCGCAACATCAAGAACTTCATGGGCGCCATCGCCCTCGCCGCCACCGTCATCTGGTGGTTGTGAGTCCGGACCCTAAACTATCCAAAGAGCGGGAGGGGCTGTTCCAGAACTTTTCCTACATTGGAAGGGGATAGTTGAACGCACATTCCTCATCGGAGGGGGAGGGCGGCGGTGTCGTAAGGATTGGCTTCGACGCCGTCCTCCCCCTCCGTCAGGCTGCGCCTGCCACCTCCCCCTGGCGGGGGAGGATGGGGGTGCGTCAGTCCCGCAGGAGTTCGTTGATGCCGGTCTTGCTGCGGGTCTGGGCGTCGACGGTCTTCACGATGACCGCGCAGTAGAGGCCCGGGCCGCCGTCCTTGCCCGGGAGGGTGCCGGGGACGACCACGCTATAGGGTGGCACGCGGCCGGTGTGGACCTCGCCCGTGGCGCGGTTCACGATCTTGGTGGAGGCGCCGAGATAGACGCCCATCGAGAGCACCGCGCCCTCGCCGACGATCACGCCTTCCGCCACTTCGGACCGCGCGCCGATGAATGCGCCATCCTCGATCACCACAGGGTTCGCCTGAAGCGGTTCGAGAACGCCGCCGATGCCCGCGCCGCCCGAGAGGTGGACGTTGCGGCCAATCTGCGCGCAGGAGCCGACGGTCGCCCAGGTATCGACCATCGTGCCCTCACCGACATGCGCGCCGATGTTGACGAAGCTGGGCATCAGGACGACGCCCTTGGCGATGAAGCTGCCGCGACGGGCGACCGCGCCGGGGACGACGCGGAAGCCGGCGGCGCGGAATGCCGCCTCATCCCAGCCGGCGAACTTGGACGGCACCTTGTCGAAGGCGGTGGCACCGCCCGCGCCGTAGTCGATCACCGCATTGTCGTTGAGGCGGAAGGAGAGGAGGACCGCCTTCTTCAGCCACTGGTGCACGATCCAGTCGCCATCGACCTTCTCGGCCACGCGCGCCTGGCCGCTGTCGAGCAGGCCGAGGGCGGTCTCCACCGCGTCGCGCACCGCGCCGGTGGTGGCGAAGCCGAGGCCCTCGCGCGCGTCCCAGGCGTCTTCGATCGTCTTCTGCAGTTCAGCGCTCATGCGTCCCCCGTAATCTGTTCCAGCCATTCGCCGACTTCGGCGATCTCGTAATCGATGTAGGAGGCGCAGGCCTCGTGATCGCCCCGCTCCGACCCGTTGTTGACCCAGACGGTGGTCATGCCGATCGCCTTGGCGGGTTTCAGGTTGCGGGCCATGTCCTCCACGAAGAGGGCGCGGGTGGGGTCGATCTTCAGGCGATCGCAGAGCCCCTCGTAGGCGCGCGGATCGGGCTTCGGCCAATAGCCGCAGGCGTGGATGTCGTAGAGATCGTCGAAGCTGTCGCCGAGGCCGAGGCGGTCGAGCACGCGGCGGGCATAGGCCGCGTCGCCGTTGGTGAAGACGTATTTGCGGCCGGGCAGCAGCGCCATGGCGGCGACCATGCGGGCGTTCTCGATGACCGCGTCCATCGGGATGTCATGGACGAAGGCGAGGAACTCGTGGGGATCGACGGCATGGGCGTCCATCAGGCCGCGCAGCGTGGTGCCATGGCTGTGGAAATAGTCCTTCTGCACCCGCCGCGCCTCGACCGGATCGACTGCAAGGAGGCGCTGGATGTACTCGCCCATGCGCAGGTCGATATGCGCGAAAAGGTCTGCGCTCGCCGGGTAGAGCGTGTTGTCGAGATCGAAGATCCAGGTCTCGATATGGGCGAGTGCTGGGAGCATCACGGGGGCGGGTAGCGGATGTTTCCGTCCGCCGCCACCATGCCGTCATGCCAGCGAAGGCTGGCATCGCGAAGGAACGGAGCGACCCCAGCCTTCGCTGGGGTGACAGACAATGGCTAAACCGTGAAGCTCTCGCCGCAGCCGCAGCTGCCCTTGGCATTGGGGTTCTGGAAGACGAAGCCGGCGGTGAAGTCGTCCTCCACCCAGTCCATGGTCGAGCCGATCAGGTAGAGGATCGAGCCGCCGTCCACGAAGAGCGTGCCGCCGGGCGTGTCGATCCGCTCGTCGAAGCTGTCGGCCGTGGTGACATAGTCGACCGAATAGGCGAGGCCCGAGCAGCCGCGGCGGGGAGTAGAGAGCTTGACGCCGATCGCGCCCTCGGGCGCGTTGGCCATGAGATCGGCGATGCGCGCCTCGGCCGTAGGGGTGAGGTTGAGCGCGGCCGGGCGGGCGCGGGTGGTGGTTGCCACGATCAAATTCTCCGTTCGTGCTGAGCGAAGTCGAAGCACGGGTTACGCACGATGGTCCTTGTTGCCCGTCCTTCGACTTCGCTCAGGACGAACGGATTGACTACTTGGACACAGATCACAACATCCCCAGTTCAAGCTTGGCCTCGTCGGACATCTTCTGCGGATCCCAGGGCGGGTCCCAGACGAGATTGACCTCGGCCGCGCCGACACCGGGGACGGCGGCGACGCGGAGTTCCACCTCGCCGGGCATCGATTCGGCGACGGGGCAATGGGGGGTGGTCAGTGTCATGGTGACGACGACATGGCCGGCCTCGGTCACGTCCACGCCGTAGATCAGGCCGAGATCGTAGATGTTCACCGGGATCTCGGGATCGTAGATCTCCTTTAGCGCCTCGATCACGCCGTCGTAGATCGAGCCGCCGGGTTCGCCGGCTGACTGTTCCGCTGGCTTCTGGGCAAGGAAGCCTTCGAGATAGTCGCGGGGGCGTTCAAGTTCAGGAGTGGCCGCCTCATCCACGCGGGCGCGGGGTGGGGTGGCAGCCTCGCTCACTTCCTCGATTTCGATCCTGTCGTTCACCCGAAGATCCTCGTCACTCGTTCGATGCCCTTGGCCAAAGCGTCCACGTCGGCGGCGGAGTTGTAGACGCCGAAGCTGGCTCGCGCGGTGGCCGGAACACCAAGATGCTCCATCAGCGGCTGGGCGCAGTGATGGCCCGCGCGGATCGCCACCTGCGCCTCGTCCAATATGGTGCCGATGTCGTGGGGATGCACCCCTTCCACCGCGAAGCTGACGATGCCGGCGGAGTCCTCCGGCCCGAACAGGCGGACGGAGTTGATCGCGGAGAGGCGCTCGCGGGCGAGGGTGACCAACGCCGTCTCATGGGCGTGGATGGCGTCGAGCCCGATCGCGTCGGCATAGTCGATCGCGGCGTGGAGGCCGAGGGCGCCGACGATGTGCGGGGTCCCTGCCTCGAATCGGCCGGGCGGGGGGCGTAGGTGGTCTTCGCGAAGGTGACGCGGTCGATCATCGATCCGCCGCCCTGCCAGGGGGGCATGGAGTCGAGCGTCTCGGCGCTGGCCCAGAGGCAGCCGATGCCGGTCGGGCCGTAGAGCTTGTGCGCGGAGAAGACGTAGAAATCGCAGCCGATCGCGCGGACATCGACGGGCAGGCGCGGGACGGCCTGGCAGCCGTCGAGCAGGATCCTGGCCCCGGCGGCGTGGGCGATCTCGGTTGCGCGGGTCGCGTCGAGGACGGAGCCGAGCACGTTCGAGACATGGGCGAGTGCCACCAGCTTGTGCGCGGGGGTGAGCATCGCTTCGAGTGCGTCGAGGTCGATGCGGCCGTCTACGGTCAGTGGGCAGACGTCGATGTCGACGCCGATGCGATTGCGGAGAAGCTGCCAGGGGACGATGTTGGAATGGTGCTCAAGCTGGGAGAGGACGATGCGGTCGCCGGCCTTGAGGTGGGTTGCGCCCCAGCTTGTCGCGACGAGGTTGATCGCCTCGGTCGCGCCGCGGACGAAGACGATCTCGTTCTCCGACGCGGCGTTGAGGAAGGTCGCGACGCGGCGGCGGGCGGCCTCATAGGCGACGGTCATGTCGGCGCTGCGCTGGTACACGCCGCGATGGACGGTGGCGTAGGTCTCGCCATAGGCGCGGGCGATGGCGGCAAGGACGGGTGCCGGCTTCTGCGCGGTGGCGGCGGTGTCGAGATAGGCCCAGCCGGCGGGGATCGCGGGGAAGTCGGCGAGGACGTCGAGCGGGCGGGTGTCGAGGGTGGTGGTCATGACTTCCTCCCCGTCGAAGATGGGGAGGGGGACCGCGACGCGCAGCGGCGTGGTGGAGGGGCGGTGCGGAGCACCGGCTGCGCCGGCCCCTCCACCATGCTGCGCATGGTCCCCCTCCCCACGCTGCGCGTAGGGAGGATCATGCCGCACCCCCCAGCCACCGCTCGGCATCCGCGACGAAGGCCTCGCGCACGCCCTCTTCGCCGATGCGGTCCAGGGCGGCGATGACGAATGCGCGGGTGAGGAGCGCCTGGCCGTCTGCGGGGGGGAGGCCGCGCTGGGCGAGGTAGAAGAGGGCGTTGCGGTCCAGCTCGCCGACGGTCGCGCCGTGGGCGCATTTCACGTCGTCGGCGAAGATCTCCAGCTCGGGCTTGGCGTTGATCGTTGCGGTGCGGGCGAGAAGCAGGCCCTTGAGCGACTGTTCGGCGTCGGTCTTCTGCGCGGCCCGCGCAACCTCGACACGGGCGGCGACCGAGGCGGTGGCACGATCGTCGGCGACCGAGCGCCAGACCTGCCGGCTCTGCCCGTCGGGCGCGGCGTGGCGGAGGACGAGGTTGGCGTCGTGGCGCTGTTCGCCACGGGCGAGGAGCGCGCCACCCGCCTCGGCAAAGGCGTTCGGGCCGGAGAGAGTGATGCGGCCGTCGAGGCGGGTGTCGCCTGCGCCCGCGCCGAGGGTGACGCTGATGAGGCTCGCGCCCTCGGAAAGGTCCGCGAAGTCGGTGAGGCTGGTGAAGCCGGCGTCGCCCAGCACGCGGCGGCTGAGCATCAGGCGGGCCGAGCGGGCGAGGCGGACATCGGTGAGGCGGTTGGCCCAGCCGGGGCCGGCATAGGTCTCGACCACGCTCGCCTGTGCGTTGGCGGCGAGGCGGAGGGAAGCGGCCAGGTGGTTCGCGCCGCCGGTGGAGAGGTGGACGATCTCGATCGTGGCCGAGGGGGTGTGGTCGGGGCCGAGATCCAGGGTCCAGCCTTCGGCCCCCGCCTGGGTGGCAAGGGGGTGGTTCTGCGGATCGGCTTCGGTGCGGCCGATGCGGATGGGACCGGGGGTGCTGGCGTCTGCCTGGAACACGCCGTCGATGAAGAGGAGGCGCGGGCCGCCGCAGCCGATCCAGAGCGGAGCGGGGTCGTTGGCGGCGCCGGTGGGGCGCTCATCCGAGAGCGCGCGCAGCGCTGACAGATCGGACCAGCGCCATGCTTCTCCGCGAGGGTTCGGGAGGGCGAGGGTCACTTGATCCTCCCCGGAACGGGGAGGTGGCGCCGCGAAGCGGTGTCGGAGGGGGCGTTCAGCGGGCGAACGGATCGTGTGCGAGGCCCCCCCTCCACCATGCTGCGCATGGTCCCCCTCCCCGTGCCGGGGAGGATGGGCGATGCACTCATGCCGCCACCCCGACATAGCCTTCGCGCTCAAGCTCCAGCGCGAGTTCGGGGCCGCCAGAGCGGACGATGCGGCCGGCGGCGAGGACGTGGACGTAGTCGGGCTTCACGTAGTCGAGCAGGCGCTGGTAGTGGGTAATGAGGAGGACCGCCTTGTCGGGCCGCCGCATGATCGTGTTGATGCCGTGGCCGACGGTGCGCAGCGCGTCGATGTCGAGGCCGCTATCGGTCTCGTCCAGGATGGCGAGCCTGGGATCGATGATGCCCATCTGCACCATCTCGTTCCGCTTCTTCTCGCCGCCGGAAAAGCCGACGTTCACGGGGCGCTTCAGCATCTCCATGTCGACGCCGAGGGTATTGGCCTGGGCGCGGGCGATCTTCAGGAACTCGCCTCCCGACAGTTCGGCCTCTCCGCGCAGGCGGCGTTGGGCGTTGAGCGCGGTGCGGAGGAACTGGAGGTTGGAGACGCCGGGGATCTCGACCGGGTACTGGAAGCCGAGGAAGAGGCCGGCGGCGGCGCGTTCGTGGGGCAAGAGGGCGAGGAGGTCGCGGCCATCGAAGGTCGCCGACCCACCCGTCACTTCGTAGCCGGGGCGGCCGGAGAGCGTGTAGCCGAGCGTCGACTTGCCCGCGCCGTTCGGCCCCATGATGGCATGCACCTCACCCGCATTGATGCTGAGCGAGAGGCCCTTGAGGATCGGCTTGCCGTCGATCTCGGCGTGGAGGTCAGTGATTTGGAGCATGGGTCTTTCGGATTCTTGAGACATCAGCAGGGCAGTCGCTTTTCGTCATGCCAGCGGAGGCTGGCATCCATGGCTCTCAAGACGTGAGGTGCGGTCCGCTTTGAGAGACATGGACCCCAGCCTTCGCTGGGGTGACGGGAGGGGGGGTCAGCCAACGCTTCCCTCCAGCGAGATCCCCAGCAGCTTCTGCGCCTCCACCGCGAATTCCATCGGGAGTTGCTGCAGCACTTCCTTGGCGAAGCCGTTGACGATCAGGGCGACGGCGTCTTCCTGGGTCAGGCCGCGCTGCATGGCGTAGAAGAGCTGGTCGTCGCTGATCTTACTGGTGGTCGCCTCGTGCTCGATCTGGGCGGAGGGGTTGCGGACCTCGATATAGGGGACGGTGTGCGCGCCGCAGTCGCCGCCGAGCAGCAGGCTGTCGCATTGCGTGAAGTTGCGGACGCCCTCGGCACCGGGGGCGACGCGGACGAGGCCGCGATAGGTGTTGTCGCTCCGCCCCGCGCTGATCCCCTTCGACACGATGGTCGATCGGCTGCCCTTGCCGTTGTGGATCATCTTGGTGCCGGTGTCCGCCTGCTGGCGGTTGTTGGTGACGGCCACCGAGTAGAATTCGCCGACGCTGTTTTCCCCGTTCAGCACGCAGGACGGGTATTTCCAGGTGATCGCGGAGCCGGTCTCGACCTGCGTCCAGCTGACCTTGGAGCGCGCGCCCTGGCAGAGCGCGCGCTTGGTGACGAAGTTGTAGATGCCGCCGCGACCCTGTTCGTCGCCCGGATACCAGTTCTGGACGGTCGAATATTTGATCTCGGCGTCGTCCAGCGCGACCAGCTCGACCACGGCGGCGTGGAGCTGGTTCTCGTCGCGCATCGGGGCGGTGCAGCCTTCGAGATAGCTGACGTAAGCGCCCTTGTCGGCGACGATCAGCGTGCGTTCGAACTGGCCGGTGTTGGCGGCGTTGATGCGGAAATAGGTCGACAGCTCCATCGGGCAGCGGACGCCCTCCGGCACGTAGACGAAGGTGCCGTCGGAGAAGACGGCGGCGTTGAGCGCGGCAAAGTAATTGTCCTGGATCGGCACGACGCGGCCGAGCCATTTGCGGACGAGGTCCGGGTATTCCTTCACCGCATCGCTGATCGAGCGGAAGATGACGCCCGCCTTCTCCAGCTCGGCGCGGAAGGTGGTGGCGACCGAGACGCTGTCGAACACCGCATCGACCGCGACCTTGCGGCTGCCCTCGACGCCGGCAAGGACCTTCTGCTCCTCGACCGGAATGCCGAGCTTTTCGTAGACGCGCAGGATCTCGGGATCGACCTCGTTCAGGCTCTCAAGCTTCGGCTTGGCCTTGGGCTCGGCGTAGTAATAGGCCTCCTGATAGTCGATCGGGGGCACGTTGAGCTTGGCCCAATCGGGAGCCGTCATCGTCTCCCAGATGCGCCAAGCCTTGAGGCGGTAGTCGAGCATCCACTCCGGCTCGCCCTTCTTGGCGGAGATGAAGCGGACGGTCGCCTCGCTGAGGCCCTTGGGTGCGAACTCCTGCTCGATATCGGAGGTGAAGCCCCATTCGTACTTCTTGTTCGCGGCGGCGAGCGCCTCTGCGTTCTTCACGGGTGCGCTACTCATACGGTTTGCCCCATCGGCATGGGAGATGCGGAAAGGGTGGAAAGGCTCACATTCGCTAGAGCCCCCCGGATCGCGCCGTTGACCACGCCCCAATGCGGGCGGACCTGGCAGGAGCCTTCCAGGGCGCAGTCATGGCGTTCGGTGTCGACGCAGGCGGTCAGCGCGATCGGCCCTTCGACAGCCTCGACGATGTCGGCGAGGGTGATCTGGTCGGGGGTGCGGGACAGCGCGAAGCCGCCGCCGGTGCCGCGTGCCGAGGCGAACATGCCGGCGGCGGCGAGGCGACCCATCAGCTTCTGCGCGGTGGGGAGGGGGACGCCGGTCTCCTCAGACAGGCTGGTCGCCGACAGACGCGCGCCGGCCGGATGCCGCGCGGCGGCGGACATCATCACGACGGCATAGTCGGCGAGGCTGGAGAGGCGCATCTTCTTCTAATCGGACTGATTCGTTCCGATTGGGCAGATGGGGGCGAACGGGGGTGGGGTCAAGGCACTTGCATCCTCCCTGAGCGAAGCTCGGGGAGGGGGACCATGCGAAGCATGGTGGAGGGGCGGCGGTTTACCGCCGTCTTCGCGGCGGCCCCTCCACCACGCCGCTTCGCGTCGCGGTCCCCCTCCCCAGCTTTGCTGGGTAGGATGTTTTGACCCCCTGACCGCAATCCTCTAACCGCCCGCCCATGTCGCTGTACCCCATCGTCCGCCCGTTGTTGTTCCGGGCGACCGACGCCGAGAACGCCCATCGCCTGACCATCCGCGCGCTCGCCGCCCGGCCACATCGCATGCCCCCGAAGAGCGATCCGATGCTGCGCATGTCGCTGGCGGGACTGGAGTTTTCCAACCCGGTGGGGCTGGCCGCCGGGTTCGACAAGAATGCCGAGGTGCCGGATGCGATGCTGGGCCTCGGCTTCGGCTTTGCCGAGGTCGGGACGGTGACGCCGCTGCCCCAGGCGGGCAATCCGCGTCCGCGCATCTTCCGGCTGCCGGAGGACCGGGCGGTGATCAACCGGCTGGGCTTCAACAATGAGGGACAGGCGGCGGCGCGGGAGCGGCTGGCGAAGCGCAAGCGGCGGGGCGTCGTCGGCGTCAACATCGGCGCGAACAAGGATGCGGCGGATCGGGTGGCGGATTATGTCGCCGGTACGAAGGCGATGGCGGATGTCGCCGATTACCTGACGGTCAACATCTCGTCGCCGAACACGCCGGGGCTGCGCGCGCTGCAGGACCGTGGGGCCTTGGCGGACCTGCTGGTGCGGGTGGTGGAGGCGCGGGGGGCGTTCGGGCCGCCGATCTTCCTGAAGGTAGCACCCGACCTGCAGCCCGACGACATCGACGACATCGCGGCGGTGGCGATCGGGACGCGGATCGACGCGCTTATCGTGTCGAACACGACGATCGCGCGGCCGGTGCTGCGGTCGAAGCACGCGGGGGAGACGGGCGGGCTTTCGGGTGCGCCGTTGAAGGACATGGCGTTGCAGCGGCTGCGGGATTTTCGGCGCGCGACGGGCGGGTCGATCCCGCTGATCGCGGTGGGCGGGATCGCGAGTGCGGAGGACGCCTATGCGCGGTTCCGGGCGGGGGCTTGCCTCGTGCAGCTGTATACGGCGCTGGTTTACGAAGGGCCGGGGCTGGCGAAGCGGATCGTGGATGGGCTGCCCGCGCTATTGAAGCGCGACGGGTTTGCGGATTTGGCGAGTGCGGTGGGAACGGAAGGATAGCCTTCGGCCGGCCGTGCTCCTGCGGAAGCAGGAGCCTTGGGGAGACGCTGGGTTTGGGCTCCTGCCTTCGCAGGAGCACGGTTGGGGGCTTTAGGCCGTCAAGCGCCAGCGCAACGTCTCGCCCGCATGGAACGGGACGACGGCGGTCGGGCCTTCGCCAGTCAGGTCCGGCACAGTCACGGGCGCGCGTTCCAGCGTCACCGTGCCTTCATTCAGCGAGAGGCCGTAGAAGCGCGGGCCGTGTTCGCTGGTGAAGCCTTCGAAATGGGCGAGCGCGCCCTCTTCTTCGAAGACCTGCAAGTAGCTTTCCAGCGCGAAGGGGGCGTTGAAGATGCCGGCGCAGCCGCAGGCGGCTTCCTTGCGGCCGACGCCGTGCGGGGCGCTGTCGGTGCCGAGGAAGAATTTTGGGCTGCCGGAGGTCGCGGCCTTGCGGACGGCAAGGCGGTGCTTCTCCCGCTTGGCGACGGGCAGGCAATAGGCATGGGGGCGCAGGCCGCCGTCGAAGATCGCGTTGCGGTTGATGATGAGGTGCTGGGGGGTGACGGTGGCGCCGATGTTGGGGCCGGCGGACTCCACGAAGGCTGCTGCTTCGGCGGTGGTGATGTGTTCGAGGACGATCTTCAGCGCGGGGTAGTCGCGGACCAGTGGGGTGAGGATGCGGTCGATGAACACGGCCTCGCGATCGAAGATGTCGATGTCCTTGTCCGTCACCTCACCGTGGATGAGGAGGGGCATGCCGATGCGCTGCATCGTCTCCAGGACGCCGGTCAACGCGAGGATGTCGGTGACGCCGTGCGCGGAGTTGGTGGTGGCATGCGCGGGGTAGAGCTTGCAGGCGGTGAATGCGCCGGTTGTGTAGCCGCGCTCGATCTCGGCCGGATCGATGTCGTCCGTCAGGTAGCAGGTCATCAGCGGGGTGAAGCCTGCGTCTGCCGGCAGCGCGGCGAGGATGCGGTCGCGATAGGCCTCGGCTGCGGCGACGGTGGTCACCGGCGGGGTGAGGTTCGGCATGACGATCGCGCGGGCGAACTGGCGCGCGGTGTAGTGCGCGACCGCGTGCAGCATGTCGCCGTCGCGCAGGTGGACGTGCCAGTCGTCGGGACGGCGGATGGTGATGCGGTCGGTCATGCCGCATCGATCACCACGAATGGTTGGTGAATGCAATCGGCTCGCCTATCTGCCTTGTCATGTCCACCATGCTCGCCGACCGCGCCGTACTCCGCATTTCCGGCGAGGACGTGCGCGGGTTCCTGCAAGGGTTGGTCACCAACGACGTGACGGGCGTGCTGCCGGTCTGGACGGCGTTGCTGACGGCGCAGGGGAAGGTGCTGTTCGACTTCATCCTCTGGGCGGATGGCGAGGACCTGCTGATCGACTGCGAGGGGAGCCAGGCCGATGCGCTCGTCCGCCGCCTCTCGCTCTATCGGCTGCGACGGGCGATCACCATCGCGCGGGATGACGGCCTGGCGGTGCATTGGGCTGCGGAGGGTGAGGGTGCAATCGATCCGCGTCTGGCGGCGCTTGGTCGGCGCTGGCTCGCACCGGCTGGTGAGCCGGCCGACGGGTGGCTGGCGCATCGGCTGTCGCTCGGCGTGGCGGAGGGCGTGGGCGAACTCGGGTCCGACAAGATCTTGTGGCTGGAGGCGAATGCCGCCGAGTTGAACGGGGTGAGCTTCACCAAGGGCTGCTATGTGGGGCAGGAGAACACCGCGCGGATGAACTGGCGGCAGAAGGTCAATCGCCGCATCGTCGTGGTCCGCGCCGAGGCGGACCCGGGCGAGAAGGCGATGGCCTGGTATCCGGAGCTGGGACTGGCCGTCGTTCGGCGGCGCGTGGAGGAACTGGGGGAGGACGTGATCATGCCCGATTGGCTGAAGAGCGCGCTGGCACAGCCCGAGGATGCCGCATGACGAGCTTCGGCGAGATCGTCGGGCCGACGTCGCACACCTTCGTCTCGCAGCGTTTGAGGCTGCGCTATGTCGACTGGGGCAATCCGACCGCGCCGCTCCTCCTGATGGTCCATGGGGGCATGGACCATTCGCGCAACTGGGACTGGCTGGCGGCGGAGTTGCGGCATGATTTCCATGTCATCGCACCCGATCTGCGTGGTCATGGCGACAGCGATCATTCGCCCGACGGCAATTACCGCTTCGACGCCTTCGTCTATGATCTGGCGCAGCTGATCCACCAGCAGGAGACCGATCAGGTCTCGATCATCGCGCACTCCTATGGCGGCATGGTGTCGCTGCGTTACGCCGGCGTCTTCCCGGAGAAGCTGCGGCGGATGATCGTAATCGAAGGGATCGGCGCGCCCAAGCAGCCAGACGAGATCGGGCCGCTGCACGATCGTTTTCGGGCGTGGACCGAGACTTTGCGCGGGCTGAGCGGGCGGGTGCCGCGGCGTTACCCCGATATCGATACCGCGCTGAAGCGGATGATGGCCGAGAACAAGCACCTCAGCGAGGCGCGAGCGCGGCACCTGACGATCCACGGCCTGCTGCGCAACGAGGACGGGACCTATAGCTGGAAGTACGACAACTACTTCCGCACGCGGTCACCGATCCACATTCCGGACGAGGAGCTTGAGGCGCTGTTCGGGCGCATCACCTGCCCGGTGCTCCTCGCCTGGGGGCGGCAAAGCTTCTTTCAGAACCCCGAGGAGGCGGGGCTGGCGGGCCTGTTCACGAACGCGCGGACGTCGCTTTACGACAATGCCGGGCATTGGGTTCACCACGACCGGCATGATGACTTCCTTGCGGAAGCGCGGGCGTTTTTGGCTTAGCAACCGAATTGTCCTCCCCCGCCAGGGGGAGGTGGCAGGCATGGCCTGACGGAGGGGGAGGATAGCGGCGCACCTTCAATAGAAGAGACGCCGCCGTCCTCCCCCTCCGTCACCTTCGGCGCCACCTCCCCCTGGCGGGGGAGGATAGCCGGCCTTTACGCCGCCAGTTTGCGGAGGACGTAGGGGAGGATGCCGCCGTTGAGGAAGTATTCGAGTTCGTTGACCGTATCGATGCGGCAGCGGGTCTCGAAGGTTTCCTTGGAGCCGTCTTCACGGGTGAGTTCGACCGTCACGACCTGACGGGGCCGCAGGTCCGCGACGCCGGTGATGGTGAAGGTCTCGGTACCGTTCAGCTTCAGCGTCTTGCGGTCGACCCCTTCCGCGAACTGCAGCGGCAGGATGCCCATGCCGACCAGGTTCGAGCGATGGATACGCTCGAAGCTCTCGGCGATCACGGCGCGGACGCCGAGGAGCATGGTGCCCTTTGCCGCCCAGTCGCGCGAGGAGCCGGTGCCGTATTCCTTGCCCGCGACGACGACGAGAGGTGTGCCCTCGCTCTTGTAGTGCTGGGCCGCGTCGTAGATCGCCATGACCTCGCCGGTCGGCACATGCTTGGTCATGCCGCCTTCGATGCCGGGAATCATCTCGTTCTTGATGCGGATGTTGGCGAAGGTGCCGCGCATCATGACCTCATGGTTGCCGCGACGCGCGCCGTAGCTGTTGAAGTCGGCACGGCTGACCTGATGCTCGGTCAGGAAGCGGCCGGCCGGGCTGTCCAGCTTGATCGAGCCGGCCGGCGAAATGTGGTCGGTTGTGATCGAGTCCGCGAAGATCGCGAGCGGGCGGGCGTCGGTGATGTCGTGGACCGGCGCCGGCGTCATCGACATGCCCTCGAAATAGGGCGGGTTCTGGACGTAGGTGGAGGTCGACGACCAGCCATAGGTGTCGCCACCCTCGACATCGATCGCCTGCCAGTGCTTATCGCCAAGATAGACGTTGGCGTAGCGGCTGGAGAACATCTCCCGATCGATCGCGGCGGCGACGGTGTTGGCGACCTCCGCCGTGGTTGGCCAGATGTCCTTCAGGTAGACCGGCTTGCCGTCGTTGCCGAGACCGAGCGGCTCCTCGGTGATGTCCTTCGCGGTGGTGCCGAAGATCGAATAGGCGACGACCAAAGGCGGCGAGGCGAGGTAGTTCGCCCGCACGTCCGGCGAAACGCGACCTTCGAAGTTGCGGTTGCCCGAGAGAACGGCCGAGGCGACGAGGTCGTTGCCGTTGATCGCCTTGCTGATCGGATCGGGCAGCGGGCCGGAATTGCCGATGCAGGTGGTGCAGCCATAGCCGACGAGGTTGAAGCCGAGGGCGTTCAGGTCCGACGTGAGGCCAGCGCGCTCCAGATAATCGGTGACGACCTGCGAACCGGGGGCGAGGCTGGTCTTGACCCAGGGCTTCGCCTTGAGGCCGAGCGCGTTCGCCTTGCGGGCGACGAGGCCGGCGGCGACGAGAACCGAGGGGTTCGAGGTGTTGGTGCAGCTGGTGATCGCGGCAATCACCACGTCGCCATGGCCGAGGGTGAAGTCCTCGCCCTCGACGGTGACGCGCTTCTCGCTCTCGTCACCCTTCTTGTAGCCGCTGGCGAGCTCGCTGTTGAAGCCCTCGTCCACCGAGTTGAGGAGGACGCGGTCCTGCGGACGCTTCGGCCCGGCGAGCGACGGCTGCACGGTCGACATGTCGAGGTGCAGCGTGTCGGTGAAGACGGGATCGGGCGAGGTCACGTCGCGCCAGAAGCCCTGCGCCTTGGCATAGGCCTCGACCAGAGCGATGTTCTCCGCGTCGCGGCCGGTGAGGCGCAGATAGGTGATGGTCGCGTCGTCGATCGGGAAGAAGCCGCAGGTCGCGCCATATTCCGGAGCCATGTTGGCGATCGTCGCGCGATCAGCGAGGCTGAGCGCGTCGAGGCCGGGGCCGTAGAACTCGACGAAGCGGCCGACGACGCCCTTGGCGCGCAGCATCTGGGTGACGGTGAGGACGAGGTCGGTGGCGGTGATGCCCTCGTTCAGCGTGCCGTCGAGCTTGAAGCCGACGACCTCCGGGATCAGCATCGACACCGGCTGGCCGAGCATGGCGGCCTCCGCCTCGATGCCGCCGACGCCCCAGCCGAGCACGCCCAGGCCGTTGACCATCGTGGTGTGGCTGTCGGTGCCGACGCAGGTGTCCGGATAGGCGACGATCGCCCCGCTCTCATCGGCGGAGGACCAGACCGCCTGCGCGATGTTCTCCAGGTTGACCTGATGGCAGATGCCGGTGCCCGGCGGCACGACCTTGAAGTTGTCGAGCGCCTTGGAACCCCAGCGCAGGAACTCGTAACGCTCGCCATTGCGCTCGTACTCGATCTCGACATTCTCGCGGAAGGCGTCGGGCGTGCCGAACTTGTCGACCATGACCGAGTGGTCGATGACGAGGTGGACGGGGACGAGCGGGTTGATCTTCTGCGCATCGCCGCCGAGCTTGGTGATCGCATCGCGCATCGCCGCCAGATCGACCACGCAGGGGACGCCGGTGAAGTCCTGCATCAGCACGCGGGCGGGACGGTACTGGATCTCACGCTCGGACCGGCGCTCCTTCTGCCACTCCACGATCGCCTGGACATCTGCGGGGGTGACGGTCACGCCATCCTCGAACCGTAGCATGTTTTCGAGCAGCACCTTCATCGAGAAGGGCAGGCGACTGATGTCGCCGTACTTCTCCGCCGCCTTGGCGAGCGAGTAGTAGTGGACCGTCTTGCCCTCCACCTCCAGCGTGCTGCGGGTGTTGAGCGTGTCCTGTCCAACTGCGGTCATCGAGCGGCCCCTATATGCTGCAAATGCGAGAGTCGCCCGCGCGACTAGCAGGCCCGAACCCGACATGGAAGGGAAGCAGCCCTGTCGCGAATCGTTTGCAACTACCGGTACATGCTGGCTGGGGCGGCAGGATTCGAACCTGCGAATGGCGGCACCAAAAGCCGCTGCCTTACCACTTGGCGACGCCCCAACGACCGGCCGCGCTTATAGCCGCGCCGACGGCGGAGGAAAGGTCAGAAGAGCTTTTCGGTCCAGCCGTGCGGATCGGGGGTCACGCCACGCTGGATATCGACCAGCGTCTTGCGCAGCGCACCGGTCAGCTGGCCGGGGCCGCCGGAGCCGATAGTGAATTCGCCGCCGCTGTGCTTGACCGTGCCGATCGGGGTGATGACGGCGGCGGTGCCGCAGGCGAAGCTTTCGACCAGCCGGCCGCTTGCGGCATCCGCCTTCCACTGATCGAAGGAGTAAAGCTCCTCCCGCACCGTCAGCCCCTGGGCGCGGCCGAGGGTCAGGATCGAATCGCGGGTGACGCCGGGCAGGATCGTGCCGGTGAGCGGCGGCGTCTGCAGCGTGCCGTCATCGAACACGAAGAAGATGTTCATGCCGCCGAGCTCCTCAATCCACTTCCGCTCGACCGCGTCGAGGAAGACGACCTGGTCGCAGCCTTGCTTGATCGCTTCCGACTGGGCGGCGAGGCTCGCGGCGTAGTTGCCGCCGCATTTCGCGTCGCCGGTGCCGCCGGGGGCGGCGCGGGTGTAGTTCTCCGACACCCAGAGCGTGACCGCGGGGGCGCCACCCTTGAAATATGCACCGACCGAGGAGGCGATGACGATGTAGAGATATTCGGAGGAGGGCTTCACGCCGAGGAACGTCTCGCTGGCGATCATGAAGGGGCGGAGGTAGAGCGCGCCGTCCGGGCTGTCCGGGATCCAGTCGCGGTCGGTGCGGACCAGCTGACGGATTGAGTCGAGGAAGATGCCCTCGGGCAGCTCGGCCATGGCGAGGCGGCGGGCGGATTGGCGGAAGCGGCGGGCATTGGCGTCTGCGCGGAACAGCTGTGCGCCGCCATCGGGTGTGCGGTACGCCTTCAGCCCTTCGAAGATCTCCTGCGCGTAATGGAGCACGGCGCAGGCGGGATCGACGCGAAACTCGACGCGGGGGGTGATCTTCGCGTCGTGCCAGCCCTCGGCTTCGGAGTAGTGGACGAGCGCCATGTGATCGGTGAAGACGCGGCCGAAGCCGGGATTGGCGAGCTGCGCCTGGCGGTCCGCCACGGCGACGGGCGAGGCATGGGGCTCTTGGGTGAACGCCAGGGTCTCGGTCATCGCGAACTCTCCATCAGGGTTGCGCCGGACTATTCATTCGCGCAACATACGTCAACATGGCTGCCCCAACTCCGATCGAAACGCGGCGCGCCGCATCGCCCCTGTTCCTGCGCGAGGCGGAGATCCGCCGGGGGGTTGAACTCCTCTACTTCGGGTACAGCCATCTCTATCGCGGGATCGATACGGTGCTGGCCGAACAGGGGCTGGGGCGGGCGCATCACCGGGCGCTGTATTTCATTTCGACGCGGCCGGACCTGACGGTCAGCGAGCTTCTCCGCATTCTGGCCATCACCAAGCAGTCGCTTGGGCGAGTGCTGAACGATTTGACCGCACGCGGACTGGTCGAATCGCGGGTGGGGCAGGTGGATCGGCGGCAGCGGCGGTTGCGACTGACCCCCGAGGGTCGGGTGTTCGAGAGCAATCTGTTCGAGGCGCTCAGGGCCAAGCTGTCGGAGGCCTATGCGTCCGCGGGCCAAGAGGCCGTCACCGGGTTCTGGGACGTGCTGGAGGGGCTGATCCCGCGCGAGGATCGCGGGCGCGTCGCGGGGGCCGAGCGGGGCTAAGGCCAATCGACATAAAAATAGTCGAACGGACGGGCCAGCATTCTCCCGTCGTGCTGACGAAGGTCACGATCCATCTGCGCGTGACGTGCCTGCAGCCTAGGCGGCCGACGACCATCTACAATCGCTACAACCGATCGGCGTCGCGCGTCCGGCAGCGCCTGTTCGAAACGATCGCGGGCACCGGGCCAGTGCCGGACGTGCTCTCGATCGAGAGCACGCACGTAAAGGCGCACCGCTGGGCAGCCGGCTCAAAAAGGGGGAGTGGCACGAAGCGATCGGCCGCTCGCGCGGTGGGCGGACCTGCGATGCCGCCAGATGCCGGGACTGAACACCTAGAGGCGCTGCACCGCCAGACCCGGCAAGCCTGTTGGAAGTGCGCCGGACCTGAGCCGGTCAAGGAGCCGGCATCCGTCGCGATGTCCCGACTTCCAGCGCTGGCGGACCGTCTCCGGTGAGAAATCCATCGCCTTCCCCGCTACCTCCTGTTCCTGATCGGCGTAGCTGAGGAGGGCCAGGGTGACCGAGGACACGTTTTCAGCTGATGCAAGACGGGCATCATAGATGGCCTGCCATTTCTCGACCGTGCGACGGGTCTGCGCGGCGAAGATCAGGTCCTGCATCCGGCTCACCGTCTCGCCCAAGGTCTTTGGCGGACTATCGGAAAGGGGCAGGAGGTCGGACCCGATGCAGAGGACTGGCCGCTCACCCGGCTCTGCCAGAACGGGATCGATTGGCAGGTTCATCGACAGCCCGCCGTCGGCGAGCACACGTCCATCGACTTCAATCGCGGGGTAGGTGGTAAGCAGGGCGGCGCTGGCACGGAGATGCTCAGGCCTGAGCGATCCGGCCGTGCTGTCGATCAGTACTTCCTCCCCGCTTACCACATCGATAGCGGCTGCGGTGAAGCGAGGCTGGGCACGGTTCAGGAGCTCGAAGTCGATCAGCGCGGCCAGGGTGCCCTCCAGCACCTCCGTCGCGTAGAGCGCGGGAGCCGCCGATGCGGGGTGTAGCCACGCCGAAGGGCCGGAACCGATCGGTCCGAAGAGGCCCGGCCGGCCGGCCAGCAGAGTGGCCAGAACGGCACCGCTGCGCCGCCAGCTTTCCGGAAGGAAGTCGGTCGGCAAGAGCCAGCTTGCCGCCGCATCGGCCGGACGCCAGAACCCGCGCAGCCGCGCCAACCGCTGCTCGCGTGGATTGCCGGCGATGATGGCACCGGTGATCGCCCCGATCGAGGTGCCGAGGATCCAGTCCGGCTGTATCCCGGCCTCGTCCAGCGCCTGATAGAGACCGGCATGGTACGCACCAAGCGCGTTGCCACCGCCGAGTGCGAGGGCGATGCGGATGCCGGAGAGTTGAACGGGCGGGCTGGTGCCGGTCAAGCGACGGCCCTCGATTGATCCCAAGCGAACATCGATCCTCCGTCCAGCGACCGTCGCCCGCGAGAACGCGGGGGTTTGCCGCCAGTTTCATGACGTCGGCATGGGCGCCGGTCCGGCCGGGGTTCGCGTCGTCGCCGCCGCCTGCTATCCCGGCGTCATGTCCACAGACACGTCCGCCAACCACCTCTACCTAGTCGACGGCTCCGGCTATATTTTCCGTGCCTATCATCGCCTGCCGCCGTTGACGAACCGGCATGGGGTGCCGGCGGGTGCGGTCTATGGCTTCACGACCATGCTGTGGAAGCTGCTGGATGACCTCCACAAGGCGGACGGGCCGACGCATTGCGCGGTGATCTTCGACGCGTCGTCGAAGACGTTCCGCAACGACATGTACGGCGAATACAAGGCGCATCGGCCGCCGCCACCTGAGGATCTCGTGCCGCAATTCCCGCTGATCCGCGAGGCAACGCGCGCCTTCTCGGTGCCGTGCATCGAAGAGGCGGGGCTGGAGGCGGACGACATCATCGCCTGCTATGCCAAGGCCGCTCTGGCCGAGGGGTGGAAGGTCACCATCGTCAGTTCCGACAAGGACCTGATGCAGCTGATCGAGCCGGGCCTCGATATGCTCGATACGATGAACAACCGGCGGCTCGGGCCGGAATACGTGATCGAGAAGTTCGGGGTGCCGCCCGAGAAGCTCGGCGATGTGCTGGCCCTCATGGGCGACAGCGTCGACAACGTGCCGGGCGTGCCGGGGGTGGGGCCGAAGACGGCGAGCCAGCTGATCAACGATTATGGCGACCTTGAAACCGTGCTGGCGAATGCCGGCGAGATCAAGAAGCCCAAGCTGCGCGAATCGCTGATCGAACATGCGGAGAAGGCGCGGCTGAGCCGCGAGCTTGTGCGGCTGGTCTGCGATCGGCCGCTGCCCGAGGCCTTGGTCGACCTTGAAATGAAGGGCATTCCGCCCGAGCCGCTCCGCGACTTCCTTTCGGAAATGGGGTTCCGATCGCTGCTGATGAAGGTCGGCGGCGTGGACGCACCGCCTCCGCCACCTGCCCCCGGTTCTCCAGAGGCGCAGGCGGACGAGGAAGCTGATCCGCCGATCGTGCATCACGATTATGTGACGATCACCGACTCCGAGGCGCTCGACGGCTGGATCGCCGAGGCGCTGGCCGATGGCGTGGTCGCGGTCGATACCGAGACCGACCATGTCGATTGCGTGCGGGCGAATTTGGTGGGCGTGAGCCTCGCCACCGCCAAGGGGCGGGCCTGCTACATACCGTTGGGTCACGCCGGCGACGGATTGCTGTCCGAAGCGCCGCCGCAGATCGCGAAAGCGCAGGCGATCGCTCGGCTCAAGCCGCTTCTGGAGGACCCGGCGGTCCTGAAGATCGGGCAGAACATCAAGTACGACCTGATCATGTTCCGCAAGGAAGGGATCGAGGTCGCCCCTTATGACGACACGATGCTCCTCTCCTACGCGCTCGACGCCGGGCGCGGGGGGCATGGCATGGACGAGCTTGCGCGGCGTCATCTCGACCATGCCTGTATCGAGTTCAAGTCGGTATGCGGGACGGGCAAGTCGCAGATCACCTTCGACAAGGTGCCGCTCGACAAGGCGACGGAATATGCCGCCGAAGATGCCGACGTGACCCTGCGGCTCTGGCACAAGCTGAAGCCGCGATTGGCGCGGGAGCGGGCGGTGCAGGTCTATGAGACCGTGGACAAGCCGCTGATCCCGGTGCTCGCCACCATGGAAATGGACGGCATTAAGGTGGACCGCGCCGAGCTGCAGCGCATGTCCGGCGAGTTCGGGCGCGAGATCATGGAGATCGAGGCGGAGGTTCATACGCTGGCCGGCGGTCCGTTCACGATCGGCAGCCCCAAGCAGCTGGGCGAGGTGCTGTTCGACCGTCTGGGCCTGAAAGGCGGACGCAAGGGGAAGTCGGGGGTCTATTCGACCGACGTCAATGAACTGGAGCGGCTCGCGGGCGAGGGTGTTGCGGTGGCGCGACGGGTGCTCGACTGGCGGCAGCTGACAAAGCTCAAATCGACCTACACCGATGCGCTGCAGGAGCAGATCAGCGCGGTGACCGGCCGCGTCCACACCAGCTTTTCGATGGCGGTTGCGCAGACCGGCCGGCTGTCGTCGACCGACCCAAATCTGCAGAACATCCCGATCCGTACCGAGGTCGGCCGCACAATCCGTAACGCCTTCGTGGCGGAGCCGGGCAACGTCATCCTTTCGGCGGACTACAGCCAGATCGAGCTGCGGCTGGCAGCGCATATGGCCGACGTGCCGCAGCTAAAGCAGGCCTTTGCGGAAGACGCCGACATCCATAACCTGACCGCCGAGGAGTTGTTCGGCGAGGTGAACCGCGATACGCGCGGGCGCGCCAAGACGATCAACTTCGCGATCCTCTACGGCATCTCCGCCTTCGGCTTGGCCGGCCGGCTGGGCGTCGATCGGGCCGAAGCTCAGGCGATCATCGACCGCTATTTCGACCGCTTTCCCGGTGTCCGGAACTACATGGCCGACACCATCAACCATCTGCGCGAGCATGGCTATGTGCGCACGCTGTTCGGCCGCAAGCTGCACCTGCCGGGCATCAAGGGTGCCACGGTCAACGAGCGGCAGGCGGCCGAGCGACAGGCGATCAACGCGCCGATCCAGGGCACCAGCGCCGACATCATCAAGCGCGCGATGGTGCGGATGGGTCCGGCGCTTGCCGCGGAGGGGTTGGAGGGCACGCGCATGCTGCTGCAGGTGCATGACGAGCTGGTGTTCGAGGTGCCGAAGGATGAGGCTGAACGCGCGGGCGCGGTGATCCGCCGTACCATGGCAGAGGCGGCGGAGCCGGCGGTGAAGCTGTCGGTGCCGCTCGGTGTCGAGGTCGGCACGGGTTCAAGCTGGGGCGCGGCGCACTGACCGGCTGATCGTCATGCTGAACTCGATTGAGCATCCCTTTGCCGCAGCGCTTCACGTCTAAGTGAGTGCAGATGGATCCTGACTTTCGTCAGGATGATGGAGGGGTGTGACCTGCCCGCACTCCCCGCGGCCAATCGCCACACCCATCTGGCGGGCGGTCCCTCGCTCCCCTAGACACCGCCAATGTCCGCCGCCGACACCTCCGCGCCCGACGATCTCGGCGCGCTCGCCAAGGGTGGGCGAACGAACTTCTTCGGCTTCGTCATTCGGCTGATCGCGCGCATCCCGTTCCTGTTCATCGCCGGACGCCTCTATGGCCCCGACGCGTTGGGTCGGTTCGCGATCGCGACGATCACGGTGGAGTTCGCGGGTCAGCTTGCCACCCTTGGCCTGAAGCGGGGTCTGGCCCAGCAACTGACGCATAGCGGGCGTGAGCATGTCCATGTCGTCTGGGACGGTCTGCTCGTCGGGCTGCTCGGATCAATCGCGGCGGCGCTGGTATTGATCTTCATGCCGGGCCTGATGTTCCCGAACAGCCCCATCTACGGGCTCGACTGGCTGCTGCCGCTGACCATCTTCGGCTGGGCCCTGTCGGACATCGCGCTCGCGGCACTCGCCTATCGGGGCGATGTCGGCGCAACGGTGAAGGCGCGTGCCATCGTCGAGCCGTGGACGATCAGCATCGGGGCGGGGCTCCTCTACTTCTACTCGACGCGCGACGGCCTGATCCTCGCCTACGCGCTCTCCGCCATCGCCGCCTTCGTCGCCTCGATCGTGCCCCTGCTGAAGAGCTACGGCCCGCCGCGTGGATGGCGGCCGCGACCGGCGGAGATCGTCCGCACCGCCGGGTGGAACCTGCCGCTCGCCGGCGCGGATGCGATCGAATGGGGATCGCGCCGCCTCGACATCTACATCTTAGGCCGCTTCTTCGCACCGGAGATCGTCGGCATCTACTATTTCGCGCAGCAGGTCGCGTCGCTGCCGCAGAAGCTGAAGACCAGTTTCGACCCGATCCTCGGACCCGTCATCACCCAGAACCTGGAGGAAGGGAACAAGGTGGCGGTCGCGAAGCAGGTCCGCCAGGTTGGCTTCTGGATCATCGCCGCGCAGGCGGGCATCGGCCTGGCGCTCGGCATCCCCGGCGAGGCGGTGATGGGTCTGGGCGGTCCCAGCTATGTCCACGGTACAGCCGCCCTCGCCTTCCTGCTCGCCGCCGAGGTGATCGCGGCCACCGCCGCGGTGAGCGAGGCGGCGCTGATCTATGTGGCGCGCTGGCGCAATCTTGCAATCTCGGCGGCGATGATCGTGGTGCAGGTGGCCGTGTCTGTGGCGCTGATCTACGCCATTCGCGACGCCCTGCCCCATCTGCGTGGCTGGGGGCTGCCGATCGTTGAGGTCGCGCAGCGGGACGATCCCTGGTCGGCGGCGGGCGTGGCGATCGGGCTGATGGTGGCGCTTGGAATGGCCTCGGTGGTGAAGTCGCATGTCCTCGCCCGCCTCCTCGGCGCAGGCGTGTCCGGCTGGCGCTTCGCGATCGTCACCGCCACGGCGGCGGCGGCGGTGATCGGGTTCATCGCGACCAGCTTCTTTCCGGAATGGCTGGAGCTGCTCGCCGGCGTTCCCCTAATCCTCTGCGCGTTCGGGGCGGTGATCTGGTACCGGGGCTTTGGGCACGAAGACCGGGTTCTGTTCCGGAAGGCAGAAGGCGCGCGATGACCATTCTCATCGAAGTGGCGCTTGTCCTAGCTGCGCTTTTCACGGGGGCGGCGGGCTATATCAGCCTCGTCGAGCATCCGGCACGGCTTGAACTCGAAGACGGACCGTTACTGCGGCAGTGGCGACCCAGCTATGCGCGCGCCTTGCCGATCCAGGCAGGGCTGGCAATCGGCGGCGGCGTAGCGGGACTGGGGGCAGGGTACGTGCTCGGCGACTGGCGATGCGTACTGGGTAGCGTGGTGCTGCTCGCCAACTGGCCGTTCACGCTTCTGGTGATCATGCCCGTCAACAAGCGGCTGAAGGCGATCGATGCCGCCGACTTAGGCGAAACACGCCATCTGCTGAAACGATGGGGGCGATTGCACGACGGCCGCAGCATCCTCGGCCTCACCGCCACGCTGATCTTTCTGTGGGCCTCGATCTCGTCAGAGTGACACACGCTCTTGCCGCTCGCAGCGTGCACTCGGTCCCGCATCCCCGGCAGCTCATTTCTCTCGCAATCGCCTGACCCGTTTTCCGTCCCCGCCACGCTTATACCTGAAGGGCCAAGCACGCTCGGGAGGTTGGGACATGACGAGGCTTTGTATCGGATTAGCAATCGCGGCTGCCGCTTGCGCGCAGGCGCCAGCATTCGCCGCTTACTATGTGTCGCCGCGCATCTTCTATGGCGATGGCGAGGAGATCAACGGCACGATCATCAACGGAGCGACCTCGGCCAGGCAGGAGTTCCATTCGAACGGCACGGACCTGGCGGTGACGGCCGACCTGAAGGCCGGGACAGTGAAGTCGTCGCTGAACATGACCGGACCGGATAACTACGGTCAGGTGGTCGGCACGTTCGGTGATACGCTCACCTTCTCGTCCAACGCGATTGGGCAGACTGCGGGAGTGCGGTTCCGTTATGATGGGTCGATCACGGCCGGCGCGCCGCTCGGCTTAGGCAATTCTACCGCCAATTTCGGTATCTATGCGACACTCTACGCCTATCGTGCGGGATCGGGCGTCAGCTATCTCGACTATGGCAATGCGAAGTACGACGCCTACAAGGTTGTCGGCCTATCCGACTTCATCAGCTTGAGCCCGACGACGGCGGTCGACCAGGTCATCGACAAGGTGCTGAACGGTGCCTTTGTCGTCGATGGTGCCGGGAGCTATGACGTGTTCGCAGGCCTTAGTCTGTTCGCCGCCACGAACGACAACCCGATCAACATCGGTATCGACTTCAGCCACACCGGCCAGTTCGGTATCGATGTGCCTGCGGGGGCGACCTACACATCGGACTCGGGTGTGTTCCTGACCGAGACCGCGGCAGTGCCGGAGCCGGCCAGTTGGGCCATGCTGATCGGCGGCTTCGGCCTGATCGGCGGCGCGTTGCGTGGAGCGCGGGTGCCGAGGCGCGCTCCCTCGTTCGGCTAACCTCCTCGCCAGGAGGAGCGTTGGGGGTGGGCTGCGCGATTGTAGTGTTGCGCCACGCCGGGGGGAGCCCACTCCCAGACTTCCGCGCGGTTGCGCCTTAGTGCCGGAAGTGGCGCATGCCGGTGAAGATCATCGCAAGCCCGGCGTCGTCCGCTGCGGCGATGACCTCTGCGTCGCGGATCGAGCCGCCCGGCTGGATGACGGCGGTGGCGCCTGCCTCGACCGCAGCCAGCAGGCCGTCCGCGAAGGGGAAGAAGGCGTCCGAGGCGACCGCCGAGCCGATGGTGCGCGGTTGCGCCCAGCCGGCCTTCTCCGCGGCATCCTTCGCCTTCCAGGCGGCGATGCGGGCGGATTCGAGGCGGTTCATCTGGCCGGCACCGACGCCAGCGGTGGACCCGTCCTTGGCGTAGACGATGGCGTTCGACTTGACGTGCTTGGCGACCGTCCAGGCGAACAGCGCGTCCGTCAGCTCCTGCGGAGTTGGCGCGCGCTTGGTGACGACCTTGAGGTCGGCTTCCGCGATTGCGCCATTGTCGCGCGACTGGACGAGCATGCCGCCGGCGATCGACTTCAGCATCAAGCCGGGGCGCGTCGGGTCGGGCAGGTCGCCGGTGATGAGGAGGCGCAGGTTCTTCTTCCTCGCGAAGACGGCGCGGGCGGCCTCATCGGCGGCCGGGGCGGCGACGACCTCGGTGAAGATGCCGCTGATTGCTTCGGCGGTCGGGCCGTCCAGCGGCCGGTTGACGGCGATGATGCCGCCGAAGGCCGAGACGCTGTCGCAGGCGAGCGCCGCCTCATAGGCTTCGATCAGCGTGTCGGCGCTCGCCACGCCGCAGGGATTGGCGTGCTTGACGATGACCACTGTCGGCGGGCCGTCACGAAATTCCGACACCAGTTCCAGCGCGGCGTCGGCGTCGTTGTAGTTGTTGTAGCTCAGTTCCTTGCCCTGCACCTGCTCCGCCTGGGCGATCCCGCGCGCAGAAGGGCCGATCGGCAGGTAGAGCGCGGCTGACTGGTGCGGGTTCTCGCCATAGCGCAGTTCGGCGGCTTTCTTCAGCGGCACCGAGAGGCTCGCCGGGAATGCCTCGCCCTGATCGCTATGCGCGAACCACGCCGCGATCATCGCGTCATAGGCAGCGGTGGCGGCGTATGCCTTGGCGGCCATGCGGCGGCGGAAGGGGAGCGTGGTGGCGCCGTCGTTTGCATCCAGCTCGGCCAGCAATTCAGCATAGTCGGCGGGATCGGTCAGGATGACGACGTGGTCGTGATTTTTAGCGGCGGAGCGGACCATCGAGGGGCCCCCGATATCGATATTCTCGATGATCTCGTCACGATCCGCGCGCTTCGCGACGGTCTGCGCAAAGGGGTAGAGGTTGACGACGACGAGGTCGATCGGTGCGATCGCGTGCTCGGTCATGGAGGCAGCGTGCTCGGGATTGTCTCGAACGGCGAGAAGGCCGCCGTGAACCTTCGGGTGCAGCGTCTTGACGCGCCCGTCCATCATTTCGGGAAAGCCCGTGAGATCGGAGATGTCGCGGACGGAGAGGCCGGTACCGCGAAGCGCCTTGGCGGTGCCGCCGGTCGAGACGAGGTCAACGCCGTGTCGTCCGAGCGCCTGACCGAGATCGGCGAGGCCCGCCTTGTCGGAGACGGAGAGGAGGGCGCGGGTGATCTTCACGTTCGTCATGGCGCGCGCGATGGGCGGGCCGGGCCGGAGGGTCAAGGGCTTTCGGCCCTATCCGATCCCCAGCGCCGCCTCGACCGCCGAGACGTAGCTCGGGCCGACCTGCACCGTGACGCCGTCCTGCAGGACCAGGGTCGCCGTGCGATTGGCCCAGCGAACCTCGCTCACCTTGGAAGGGCGGACGAAGGCGGAGCGGTGGACGCGCATCAACTGGCTGCCCTCCAGCTTTTCCTCGAGCGCGGACATGGTTGTGCGCAGCATGTGGCTGCGCAGGGGCGTGTGGAGGAGGACGTAATCGCGCGCCGCCTCGATCCAGTCGATCGTCTCCACGGGCACGCGGACCTGACCATGGCGGCCGGGCACCCAGATCTCCGCCTCGGAAGACGGGCGGGCGGCCCCCTTGCCGCTCTCGATCTGCTCGGAAAGGGATTGCGCGCGCGCCGCCTCGTCGCGGAGCCAGCGGCGGCGCTTGGCGCGGTTCATCGCCTGCTGCAGCCGCTCGAACCGCACCGGCTTCAGGATGTAGTCGGCCGCCTCCAGGTCGAAGGCGTCGGGCGCATAATGCTCGTGCGCGGTGATGAAGATGACCTCCGGCGCGGGATCGATGTCGATGGCGCCCGCGGTGCGCAGCCCGTTGCGGCCGGGCATCTGGACGTCGAGGATGACAACGTCGGGCAGCGTCTCCCGCATCAGCGCGAGGGCGGCGTCGCCGTCATTAGCCTCTCCGACCACTTCGATATCTTCCATGTCGGCGAGGAGGGTACGCAGGCGATCGAGCGCCAGCACCTCGTCATCCACAAGCAGAACCCGCATGCTAAGCCCCCAGCTCCGGCGTCGGCGCGCCGGTCAACCTTCTGCGATGGTGATGATAACCGCGAAGCGATCCTCGGTCACGTCGCGCACCAGCCGCGCCGCGCCGCCGTAATGCGCCGTCAGCCGCGCCTCGGCCGAGGCGATCTCGTCATCGACATCGTCGAGGCCGGTGAGGACGCCTGGCGGCATGCTGGTTTCGACGGTGATGCGCAGCCCTTCCCCGACCCGCGACGCCCGGACCGAAAGCGAGACACGCTCCCGCGTCAGGGACACGGCGTGGTCCACCGCGGACATCACGATGGTCTGTATCGTGAGCGCGGGGATCATCCGGTCGGCGACAGCGGGCGCACAATCGACCGTGCTCGCAAGCCGCTCGCCGAAGCGAACGCCCTCGATTTCCAGATATCGTTCCACGAAGGCGAACTCCTCCTCGACCGCGATCAGATCGTCAGGGCGGATCGTTGCGGTGGAGCGAAGGAAGTCGGAGAGCTGGTTCACGACCTGCTCGGCATCCTCATTGCGCTGCGCGACGATCAGCGAGGATATCGCGTTCAGCGTGTTGAACAGGAAGTGCGGGTTCACCTGAAAGCGGAGGGCGGCGATCTGCGCCTGCTGCGTGCTTGATTGGATCGCGGCGAAATGACGCTCCTGCGCCAGCGCGCGCCGACGGATCAATGCCAGCTGGAACAGGCCCATGTTGACCGCGAAGACCAGAACATAGTTCAAGCCCGATTGCCAAGCGCGGACCAGATTGGCCGGCATCGACCCCCAGTTCGGGTTCACATTGTCCGCCACCCATTGCTGGAAGGCGAGATCGAACAGGATCTGCGCCGCGCTGGCGGCCAGCACCGCCACCGTCCAGAGTGTCAGCCGGCGCGGTGCAGACAGATTGGCGGTGCCCCGGAACAGCGCAAAGAGCGGCATCGACAAGGCGATCGAGACCAGGAAGGTGGAGCAGTCGAGCGCGACGCTGGCCAGGGTGTCCGTGGTATGCCGGGCGATGATCAGGGGCAGGAAGATCAGGGCGACGAACAGCCACAGGCCCGCGGACAGGCGCAACGCCTGAGACCAGGGTACCTGAGTGCGGGATCGGAGCGGATCGATGCGCATGGACTGCCCGTCCTCCGCAGACCGCTGGATGGCGTCCAACTTCATACGGCTAAGGTCACGCGAGATAACGCTTTTTCCTACGCCAGTCAGACCAAACCGGCATTCTGCGCGACGAAAACACGGCCTGGCCGCTCTCTCGCCTTCGTCGCCCACTGCGCGGGACCCGCAGCATCCTGGCTGCACAAATCGAATCATGAGGGCACGAGGCGGGTGGCCGATCGATCGGCCGATGATGAGGTCACGTCCAATGCCCCGCTCCGCTCTTCAGCTTCGCCACTCGGCCCCCGTGATGCCCGCGCGCGCCGCGCCGCTGGCGCTGGTGGTGTCCAACGAGCCCGCGGCGCTGACCGACCTCGAGAGGTGTGTGGTCGTGCTGTCGCGCCGCGACCGCCCCGTGCCCGGCAAGCTGGCGGAAAAGGCGCAGCGGATTGCGCGTACATTGTTCGGCACGCGGCCGGCGAACACGCTCGCCGATCCCCGGCTGGAGGCACTTCGCCGCTTCGCCATCTCGCTTCGCCTCGGCGACGGGATGGCGGGCGAAAGCGAGACTGTCCGCTTCCTTTCCGCTGGATTTCGGCGCGAGCAGATCGAGACGATCTTTCGCCTTTGCCGGGAGCGCAGCGCACGCCGGCTGACGATGGCGTCGCGGCGGCGTCAGGTGATGCTGGCGGTCGCCGTCTGGGCGGGCATCCTCCCACCGTTTGCTGTCGGTCTGTCGGACTACTTCGAGGACGAGATGATCGGCCTGGTTTGTGCGACGCTCCTCTTCGCCGTCGTGGCACCGATCACCGGACGCTTTCGTTCGGCCTGACCTTCTCCAGCATGGACGTCCACAGGGGCGCGCGGAGCTGACGCTTCGCGCGCCCTTTCTTTTTGGGCTGCATTCGCCCGCACTCCGCGCTTTGCCGCTCGTATCGTATGTTTCGTCGCCGGTACGACTCTCCATCGCGACGCCAGGCCGACCGGTCGTCGCGTCGTTGGTTGGCATGCTGTCAGCGCCGAGAGCCGCTCATCGCTTCATTGATGAGAGTTGCCGTGACGTCGTTTTGCTTTCGCCCCGTTAACCGTATCTCAGGCCTTGGCGAATATCTGGGGCCGGTGTTCAAACGCCTCCTTCCCATCCTCGCTCTGGCTCTGCTGTCGCCCGCGCTTCAGGCCACCCACCAGCCCCTGTCCATCGAGGCGCGGCTCCTCGCCGCGCATAATCGCGAGCGTACAGAACTGGGTCTGCCGCCGCTGGTCTGGGACAAGGAGCTCGCGGCCGGCGCCGCCGAGTGGGCGAAGCACCTGACGCGGGTGGGCCGGCTGATCCATTCGCCCGACGATCCAAGCGATGCCGATCCTCCGGGTGAGAACCTCTGGGCGGGAACGCGGGGATATTATGGTCCGGAGGACATGGTCGGGCTGTGGGCCGCGGAGAAGAAGAACTTCAAGCCGGGCGCTTTTCCGACGAACAGCCGCACTGGCGAGCTGGAAGACGTCGGCCATTATACGCAGTTGGTCTGGCGCTCCTCCCGGCAGGTCGGGTGTGCGATCGCCCATGGACAGCAGGACGATTTCCTGGTCTGCCGCTACGCCGAAGGCGGCAACGTGATCGGCGAAACGCCCTATTGAGCTTTAGAACGCAACCGGCATGCAGAGCAGCGCTTCGAAGCCGGGGTCTAGCTTGCGCGTGGCGAGCGTTGCCTCCTTGCCGAACACGGCAACCAGCCGCTCCCGCACATTGTCCACGCCGAGCCCGGTGCTGGCATAACCTTCGCGATGCTCCGGCACACCTAGCCCATCGTCGACGATGGCGATCCGGAGCGTGCCGTCCTCCCGCCAGGCGCTGACCCGGATCGTCGCTCCCGCCGGGGAGGCCGCGACCGCGTACTTGACCGCGTTCTCGACCAGCGGCTGAAGGATGAAGCTCGGCACCATTACCTCGGACAAGCCGGGCGGACAGTCGACCTCATAGCCGAGCCGATCGCCGAACCGCACGGTTTCGATCTCGATATACGCGTCGATCGTTGCCAGTTCCTCTCCCAGGGGCACCATCTCCTGCGATTCTGACGAGAGCGAGGCGCGGAGGAACTCGGCCAACCGATCGATCATCAACTCGGCTTCCTCGGGCCTGTCGGTGACCACCAGGCTGGAGATCGAGTTGAGCGTGTTGAACAGGAAATGTGGATTGATCTGGAAGCGGAGGGCGGTCAGCCGCGCCTGATCGGCGTTTGCCTGCGCCTGCAAGAGGAGCTGGTCGTGCTGGTTGGCGCGCGCGACCGAGAAGATCAGGCCGAGCGCGATGACGTAGAGCTCGTAGATCCAGATATAGGCGAGGAACTTGTCGACCAGAATGGCGGCGGTGACAGCGCGGACGGTCTCGGGCGCGAAGACGCCGCGTAGCGCGTTTACGATTATCGCGTCCAGCACGGCATGAAGCGCCGCCGCGACCGCTGCGGCAAGCCCGGCGACCAGGATGCGCACCGGCAGAAAGGTCTCCCGCATCGCCCGCATCAACAGGTAGAGCGGGTCTGACAGGATCAGGCCGACACCGACCGCAGCCGCGACTATGGGAAACCCGTACCAGGCGATCCGCCCGTCATCCGCGAGGCTGGGCATCAGGAAGGTGAGATAGGTGAACCCCCACAGGCCGAGGGTCATCCACATCGCCTGACGCGATCCCTCTCGCGAGGCTGCGCCCGCCAATGGCACGCGGCGGACGTGCGGGCGCGGCAAGCCAGCGTCAACCGGCGCGACCAGCGTCACCAGAGCCCCCTTAAATAAACCTCGCTCAGCCTGCGTAATACGCCTTTCATCCGGTGGCCACAACGACCTGCGTGGTAAACTTCCAGACTACCTAAATATCTGAAGCGCCTTTAAGAGTAGCCACAGCCCGATGACTAGAAAGAGCAGCGCAGCAAGGATGCGAACGATGTTGAGGGGCACGCGCTTGATCAGTTCGTTTCCGAAGAGCACGGCGGGAACGTTGGCGAGCATCATGCCGAAAGTTGTTCCTGCGGTCACCGCCAGCGCCGCATGATACCGTGCACCAAGCGCCACGGTCGCGAGTTGTGTCTTGTCGCCCATCTCGACGAGAAAGAAGGCGATCAGCGTGGTGAGGAACGCACCCGAGCGGCCCGGTTTCGCCTGACGCTCCTCGTCGAACTTGTCGGGAATAAGGGCCCAGGCCGCCATCGCGATGAAGGACACGGCGATAACGACCCGGAACCAGAAGCCGTCCAGCAGACCGGCTACTTCGGACCCGATCAGTGCGGCCAGGAAGTGGTTGACCAGGGTGGCGGCGAGGATGCCCATAATGATCGGCACGGGCCGCTTGAAACGGGTCGCGAGCACGATCGCCAGCAGCTGGGTCTTGTCGCCGATCTCCGCCAGGGCGACCACGACCGTCGAAGTAAGCAGCGCTTCCAAGGGGACAGTCTCCGGCCGGACGGAACGCGAATCCAACGACGACGCAAATCCCGCCCGGCAAAGCGGAGATGCGACGCCATTGGTCTCGCCCGAACGGTTCCCCGCTCCCTCTGCGCCACGGCCTCTCGACCGAGTATGTTGACGCAGAGGCCCGGTCAGCGCGACCGGCTGGCTACTCCCCAGATGACGGTGGTTGCCTATCGCCCGGCGGCGGCGATAACAAGCGGCCAATGGCGCGCCCCTGTTTCAAGATTGAACGTCTTCATGGCGGCCCTGTGGCGGGCGTGGACGAGGCGGGGCGCGGTCCACTGGCGGGTCCGGTCGTCGCGGCGGCGGTGATCCTCGACCGCAAGCGCTTCCCCCGCGGCCTCGACGACTCGAAGAAGCTCGACCACGAGGCGCGCGTCGCTCTCTACGCCAAGCTTCGTGCCTGTGCAGCGGTGGGCGTCGGCATTGCGGAGGTCGAGGAGATCGACCGGATCAACATCTTCCAGGCGACGATGCAGGCGATGTCCCGCGCCGTCGACGCCCTGGGGGTCGAGCCGGCGATGGTGCTGGTCGACGGCAACCATTGCCCGAAATGGCGCTACACCTCGCAATGGGTGATCGATGGCGACGCGCTTTGCCGCTCGATCGCGGCGGCGTCGATCATCGCCAAGGTGACGCGGGACCGGATGATGATCGAGTACGACCTGCAGCATCCGGGCTACGGCTGGCACCGCAACAAGGGCTATGCGACGCCCGATCATCGCTCTGCGCTGCAGCGGCTCGGTCCCACGCCGCTCCACCGTCGCTCCTTCGCGCCGGTCGCCCAAATGATGCTGGCGTTCTAAGCCCGGAGGCGTTTCCTGAGCGCGACGGCGTAGATGACGAGCGCGATCGCGGCGAAGCTGAACCACTGCACGGCGTACATGCGGTGGTCGTTCGGGATGTCCTTGGGGTCGGGCGGCAAGCTGCGCTGAAGGCCGGCAGCCGGCGACTCGGCGACGAGGATCAGGTTCTTCTGGCGATCCTCGGTGATGATGCCGGTGACGGGGCCACCCTTGAACGCCGGGTTGGCTGGATTGTTGGACCAGCCCATGTCCGCCTGCATGCCCGGCCCTTCACCGCCGCCAGTGCGGCAGGCGGCGATGTGGCGCCAGCCGCTCTCACCGGCCATGTTGCGGCCCGCCTTGGCGCTCCAGCCGGTCACCTGGAGGCAGTAGCCCGTGGCGCGTCGGAACAGCAGGGTTTCCGGCTCGACCGGCACGGCAGGGAACGCCATGACGGGCAAGGTACGGGCGACGGCGTAGCGGGCGAGGAGACCCTCCTTCCACTTGGCCCTTTGTAGCTGCCAGGTGCCGAGACCGATCATCGTGGCCACCGCAAGCGCCACGATCAAGGTCGGCCAGAAAGGGAGGCGGCGCGTCATTCGTCCCGCAATCGTCCCTCGCGGGCACGGTTCCGGTACTCGGAGGAGATCAGCATGCCCTTGGCGAGGCGCAGCGACAGCATCACCGCAGCGATGGTCAGCGGCACCCAGAGGACGATGTGGACCCAGAAGGGCGGGCTAACCGCAAGTTCGAGGATGACGGCGGCGGCGGTGATGATCGTGCCGAGGATCAGCGTCAGGAACGCGGCTGGACCATCGCCGACGTTGAACGCATCGAAGTCCAGGCCGCAGGCGGTGCAGCGCTGTGCGAAGCGGACCACACCGCCGAACAGGGTCTTGGCACCGCAGCGTGGGCAGAGCCCGCCGAGGCCGCATTGGAGAGGAGTCGGTTCGGCCATGGCCGCGATATAGGTCTTGTGACCCGAACGAAAAAGGCGGCGCCGGCATGTCCCGGCGCCGCCTCTTTCAACTTTCGGAGATCCGATCAGCCGTGGATGGTGCCGCCGGCGTTGCCCCAGATGTAGATCGAGGCGAACAGGAACAGCCAGACCACGTCGACGAAGTGCCAGTACCAGGCCGCCGCCTCGAAGCCGAAATGCTGCTTCGGCGTGAAGTCGCCGCGATAGGCGCGGATCAGGCAGACGGCGAGGAAGATGGTGCCGACGATGACGTGGAAGCCGTGGAAGCCGGTCGCCATGAAGAAGGTGGCACCGTAGATGTTGCCCTTAAAGGCGAATGGCGCCTCGATATACTCGTAGGCCTGGATGCAGGAGAACAGGACGCCGAGGAGGATGGTGCACCACAGGCCCTTCTTCAGCCCGTCGCGATCGCCGTGCAGCAGGGCGTGATGCGCCCAGGTGACGGTCGTGCCCGAGCAGAGCAGGATCAGGGTGTTGAGCAGCGGGAAGTGGAACGGGTCGATGACCTCGATCCCCTTCGGCGGCCAGACACCGCCCACCGCCTCGACCGTCTTGGGGAAGAGCGAGGCGTCGAAGAAGGCCCAGAACCAGCCGACGAAGAACATCACCTCCGAGGCGATGAACAGGATCATGCCGTAGCGCAGGTGGAGCTGCACGACGGGCGTATGGTCGCCGGCATGCGCCTCCTTGATCACGTCGCCCCACCAGAAGCCCATGCAGGCGACGGTGGCGATCAGGCCGGCGAAGAAGAGATAGCCGCCGAATGCCGCCGAATGCATCCACATGATGCCGCCGGAGGCGAGCAGGAGCGCGGACAACGAGCTCAGCAGCGGCCAGGGGCTGGGCGGAAGAATGTGATAATCGTGGGTCTTGGCACCAGCCATGTCGCGTCTCGTCCCCTGGATTTGTCGCCCGCTCATTAGAACGTGGTCCGGAAGGTCGCAATGGTTTGATCGCGGCAAATCGAGCGAGCCTCGCCCTCGCGCCGGACCTCAGCCTACCCCCTACTTTTGCTCGGCCGCCTCGTAGAAGGTGTAGGACAGGGTGATCTCGCTGATGTCCCTTGTGTCCGGGTTCTCCAGGATCTTGGGATCGACGTAGAAGACCACCGGCATCCGCTGGGTAGCGCCTGGCTCCAGCCGCTGCTCGGTGAAGCAGAAGCACTGGATCTTGGAGAAATAGGGGCCGGCCTGGGTCGGGGTGACGTTGAAGGTCGCGGTGCCCGTCACCGGCTTGTCCGACAGGTTTGTCGCGTTGAAGAACGCCATCTGCCGCGCGCCGATCGCGACGCGCATCGTCTCCGCCTCCGGCGCGAAACGCCAGCGGAGCTTGGGCGAGACGTTGCCGTCGAAGCGGACGGAGACGATCTTGCCGACGACCGCGCCGGGGACGTCCGTCTCCGCCTTGCGCATCGTCGTGCCGTTGAAGCCCGTCGCCTGGCAGAACAGGCGGTAGAGGGGCACGCTGGCGAAGCCGAGGCCGATCATGGCCGCGACCAGCAGGACCATCAGCAGGCCAACCCGCTGATTCCGGCGAGCGAGCTGGTTCACCCGCGCACCATCTTCGCCATGCCGATCGCGTAGATCAGCACGACGAGCGCACCGAGCGCCAGCGCCATCACGATCGCGCGGGAGCGCTGGCGGCGGCGCACCGCATCGTCGTCGGGAAGCTGCGTCATGCCAGGATCACCCGGTCGGCGACCAGCGCGCCGAAAAGGAGGAAGAGGTAGAGGATGGAATAGCGGAACAGGATCCGCTCCGGCTTCATCAGCGCCTGATCGGTCTGGGTGCTGAACGCGACGCGGGCGGAGAGGGCGAGGAAGACGGCGCTGAGGATCACGCTCGTCACGCCGTGGATCGCGCCGGTCAGGCCGAGCGGCCAGGGTGCGATGGCAGCGGCGACCATCGGCAGGGTGTAGAGAAGGACCTGCAGCCGGGTCGCCTTCTGCCCCGCGACGACGGGCATCATCGGCACGCCGGCGGCGGCGTAATCGGACTTGATGTAGAGGCCGAGCGCCCAGGAATGTGGCGGCGTCCACAGGAAGACGAGCGCGAAGAGGAGGGCGGGCAGGAGGTTGATCTCACCCGTCACCGCCGCCCAGCCGATCACCGCCGGGAAGGCACCCGCCGCGCCGCCGATGACGATGTTCTGCGGGGTCCGCCGCTTCAGCCAGACGGTGTAGACGAGGACGTAGAACAGGATCGAGACGGCCAGCACAATGGCGGCGAGGACGTTGGTGGCGAGACCCATCAGCAGGACGGAGAAGACGCCAAGGCCCACGCCGAAATGGAGCGCGGACTGACGCTCCATACGGCCGGCGGGGAGGGGACGACCGGCGGTGCGGCGCATCTTGGCATCGAGATCCGCCTCGTACCACTGGTTCAGCGCGGCGGCGGCACCGGCACCCAGCGCGATGCAGAGGATCGCCGCGAAGCCTAGGACGGGGTGAATGTGGCCGGGGGCCGCGAGCAGGCCGCAGAGACCGGTATAGACCACCAGCGAGAGCACGCGCGGCTTGGTGAGGGCGAGAAAGTCGCGCCAATCGGCCGGCAGCGCCTGCGCTCCGACTCCGGCGTCAAGTGAACGGGAAGCCATGGAGCGGGCCTATAATCGACACGGGGGCGGCGGGAAAGCGGCGATGCTGGGCCGTCGAAAGGTAACGAAGGTACGCACACGTCACGCGGAAACGTCGGTGAGTTGAGGGGTGGGCGGGACGAAGGGAGCGCGTCCGTTGCGTCGCATTCGGCGGCGAGCACAAGCTGGGGGCAGGAGCGGCCATGCGCCGGGCGTAGCATCGCAGCCCGGGTGTAGGACAGCGTTGATTGGTGTGGGTCCGCGACCCGGCGGGAGCAGCGCGGGATTTGCCCCACATGCCCAGCCCCCGTTCGCGCTGAACCCGTTGGCGCTGGCCCTTCGACCGGCTCAGGGCGCACGGCCGGGTGGGCTCTGCTGGACGGGAGTAAGGGGCGGTCCACCCCGCACCCGACATCCGTTCGCGCTGAGCTTGTCTAAGCGGTGGTGCGACCGTCGGGGCTGGCCCTTCCACAGGCTCAGGGCGAACGGGTTAGGTAGGATCAACGGTCGGGAGTGGCCGCCAAGGTGGATAGGCCCACCCTCGCCCGCTTCGGCCACCAACAAAAAGGCCCCGGTGTTTCCACCGGGGCCTCTCCGTTTCGATCCGATCCCGATCAGTGGTGGGGATCGTCGCCGATGACCGGCAGGGTTTCGAACTGGTGGTACGGCGGCGGGCTGGACAGGGTCCATTCCAGTGTCGTCGCACCTTCGCCCCAGGGATTGTCGCCCGCCGGCTTGCCCGCGAACAGCGACCAGATCACGTTGACGAAGAAGATCGCCATGCCGGCCACCATGATCTCGTAACCATGGCTGGCGAGCTTGTTGTACTCGGCATAGGCGTCCGCATAGTCCGGGATACGACGCGGCATGCCGTCCAGGCCCAGGAAGTGCATCGGGAAGAACAGCACGTTCACGCCGACGAAGAACACCCAGAAGTGCAGCTGGCCCAGCAGCTCGTTGTACATCCGGCCCGACATCTTCGGGAACCAGTAGTAGAAGCCGCAGAACAGGCCGAACACCGCGCCCAGCGACAGCACGTAGTGGAAGTGCGCGACGACGTAGTAGGTGTCGTGCATGTAGTTGTCGATGCCGCCGTTGGCGAGCACGACGCCCGTCACGCCGCCGACCGTGAACATGAAGATGAACCCGATCGCCCAGAGCATCGGCGTCTTGAAGGACAGCGAGCCGCCCCACATCGTCGCGATCCACGAGAAGATCTTGATGCCGGTCGGGACGGCGATGACCATCGTCGCGGCAGTGAAGTACATCTTGGTGTTCACGTCGAGGCCGGTGGTGAACATGTGGTGCGCCCACACGATGAACCCGACCACGCCGATCGCGACCATGGCGTAGGCCATGCCGAGATAGCCGAAGACCGGCTTGCGGCTGAAGGTCGACACCACCTGGCTGACGATGCCGAAGCCCGGCAGGATCATGATGTACACTTCGGGATGGCCGAAGAACCAGAACAGGTGCTGGTAGAGCACCGGATCGCCGCCGCCCGACGCGTCGTAGAAGGTCGTGCCGAAGTTGCGGTCCGTCAGCAGCATGGTGATCGCCGCGGCGAGAACCGGCAGGGCCAGCAGCAGCAGGAAGGCGGTGACCAGCACCGACCAGACGAACAGCGGCATCTTGTGCAGGGTCATGCCCGGCGCGCGCATGTTGAGGATGGTGGTGATGAAGTTGATCGCGCCCAGGATCGACGAGGCGCCCGCGATGTGCAGCGACAGGATGCCCATGTCGACGGCGGGGCCGGCCGAGCCGCTGGTGGAGAGCGGCGCGTAGACCGTCCAGCCGGTGCCGGCGCCGAGGCCGGTGCCGCCCGAGACGAAGGCCGAGCCGAGCAGCAGGATGAACGCCGGGATCAGCAGCCAGAACGAAATGTTGTTCATGCGCGGGAAGGCCATGTCCGGCGCGCCGATCATGATCGGCACGAACCAGTTGCCGAATCCGCCGATCATCGCCGGCATGACCATGAAGAACACCATGATCAGGCCGTGGGCGGTGATCAGCGTGTTCCACATGTGCAGCGCGGTGTCGAAGGTGACGTCCCCGCCGTTCATCATCGCCGCCCAGGTGGGCAGGTACTGGATGCCAGGGTTCGCCAGCTCGGCGCGCATCAGGCCCGAGATGGCGCCGCCGATGATGCCGGCGACGATCGCGAAGATCAGGTAGAGGGTGCCGATGTCCTTGTGGTTGGTGGACATGAACCAGCGGGCGAAGAACCCCGGCTTGTGATCGGCATCGTGATGGTGGTGGTCATGCGTGCCATGCGCATCGAAATGGCTGGCGTGGATGGCGGTATCGGTCATGGCTGCGTGCCTTCGTTGGCGGTGGCGCCCTGAGAAGTGGCGGCGGGAGCGCCAACGGCGGCCGTCGGCGGGGCAGGGACGGCCGGGGTGGACGGCGCGTTGCCAGCCGTTGCGGCGCCCGCGGTGGCGTTGGTGATCGGCGAGTTGGCCGTCGCGTCCGGGTTGGCCGGCGCGGCACCGGGCATGGTGCCGCCCTTCGACGCGACCCACTGCGCGAACTGCGCCTTGGACACGACTTCGACCGCGATCGGCATGTAGGCGTGGCGCGCGCCGCAGAGTTCGGAGCACTGGCCGAAATAGACGCCGGGGCGATCGACCTTGAACCAGGTCTCGTTCAGCTTGCCGGGGACCGCGTCCATCTTGGTCCAGAAGGCTGGAACCGCGAAGGAGTGGATCACGTCGGCGGAGGTGACGATCAGCTTCACCACCGCGCCGGCCGGAACGACAAGACGCTCGTCCACCGCGAGGAGGCGGGGGCCGTCGGCGTCGGTGCGCGCACGCTCCGCACCGGTGATCTCGTTCTTCTCCTTCAGCATGTTGGAGACGATCTCGAAATCCCCGTTATCCGGGTACTGGTAGGTCCAGTACCACTGGTTGCCGATCACCTTGACGGTCAGGTCGGCCTTGGGCGGCGCGTACTGCTTGGCCAGCAGCTTGATCGAGGGGACCGCGATGACGAGCAGGATGAGCACCGGCGCCAGCGTCCAGATCACCTCGATCAGGGTGTTGTGCGAGGTCTTCGACGGCACCGGGTTGCTGCGGCGGTTGTAGCGGACGATGGTCCAAACCAGCAGCAGCAGCACGAAGATGGTGATGACGGTGATGATCGGCATCAGGACGACGTTGTGCATCCACTTCGCGTCATGGCCGATGTCGGTCACCTGCTCCTGCAGGGTGAAGCCGCCGGGGACGGGCTCACCGACGCCGGGCGTCGGCAGGGCGTGGGCAATGTCCGGTGCCTTGGCAGCGGCCGGAGCGGCAGCTGCGGCGTCAGCGGGTGCGGTGGTTGCCGCAGGGGTGGCGGCGGGCGCCGCGTCCTGCGCCATCGCGGCGGCGGGCGTGACCGCCAGGGCCGCTGCGATCAGGAAAGTCTTCAAGCTCGTCATCATACCCCCGTTGGGAGCCCCTCTTCCGGGCAGGCGGGCGAGACCCCCCGCCGCGGCCGGGTGCGCTTATAGGCGCGGCTTTTCAAGCCCTCAAGCAAAGTTCAGGCCATGAGAATCGTTCGCAAAACCCCACGGTTGTGGCGGGGGCGCGACAGCACTATCAGCGCGGGCGACCCATGTGACCCCGGCTGACAGGATTGCGGCGAAGCGATGACCGACGAAGAGGTGCTCTCCGAATTTCGCGCGGCCGAGGCGCTGCTGGAGGGGCACTTCATCCTGTCATCGGGCTTGCGCAGCCCGCGCTACCTGCAATGCGCGCGGGTGCTGGCCGATCCGATGCGGGCGTCGCGCCTCGCCTCCTCGCTGGTCGCGTCCATGCCGCGCGAGATTCGCAGCGCAATCCAGGTGGTCGTGTCTCCGGCGATGGGCGGGATCATCGCCGGGCATGAGATGGGCCGCGCGCTGGGGGTGGAGGCCTTGTTCGTCGAGCGGCCAGAGGGCGTGTTCGAACTGCGCCGCGGCTTCCGGCTTGAGGAAGGGCAGAAGGTCCTGCTGATGGAGGACGTGGTCACCACTGGGCTGTCGTCGCGCGAGGCGATCAAGGCGGTGGAGGCGGCGGGTGGCGAGGTGATCGCGGCGGCGGCGCTGGTCGATCGGTCGAACGGAACGGCGGATCTGGGCGTGCCGTTCTTCCCGCTGATCACCATCGCGGTGCCGACCTATGCGCCCGACGAACTGCCGCCCGAGCTTGCCGCGATCCCGGCGGTGAAGCCGGGGAGCCGCGCCAAGCCGGCATGAGCGGGCCGCTCCGCCTCGGCGTCAACATCGACCATGTCGCGACGGTGCGGAATGCGCGGGGCGCGGGCTACCCCGATCCGGTGCGGGCGGCGCTGCTGTCGGTCGAGGCGGGCGCCGACGGCATCACCGCGCATCTGCGCGAGGACCGGCGGCACATCACCGACGCGGATATCGCGCGGCTTTCGGCCGAACTGCCGGTGCCGCTGAACCTCGAAATGGCGGCGACGAAGGAGATGCTGGCCATCGCGCTGCGCCACCGCCCCCATGCGGTGTGCATCGTGCCGGAGCGGCGCGAGGAGGTGACCACCGAGGGCGGTCTGGACGCCGCGCGCCTGTTCGACACGCTGGCGCCGATGGTGAAGGAGCTGGGGGCGGCGGGGTGCCGCGTGTCGCTGTTCATCGAACCCGACGCGCGGCAGATCGATGCGGCGATCCGGCTCGGCGCGCCGGTCGTGGAGTTCCATACCGGGCGCTATGCGCATGGCGATGCGGACGGGAACGAGCTTCGCCGTCTGGCCGACGCGGCGGCTTTGGCCGCGAAGAACGGGATCGAGCCGCATGCCGGCCATGGCCTGACCTTCGACAATGTCACGCCTATCGCCGCGATCCCGCAGATCCGGGAGCTGAACATCGGGCATTTCCTGGTGGGAGAGGCGATCTTCACCGGGCTGGGCGAGAGCGTGCGGCAGATGCGCGTGTTGATGGATCAGGCGCGGTGAGGGTCATGCAAATCCTCCCCATCGCAGATGGGGAGGGGGACCGCTCGGCCCTAGCCGAGTGGTGGAGGGCCGGCGGTGCAACCGCCGTCTGCGCCGGCGGCCCCTCCACCAGCCTGCGGCTGGTCCCCCTCCCCCCGCTTCGCGCGAGGAGGATTACGTCGTGATCATCGGGCTTGGCTCCGACCTGTGCAATATCGAGCGCATCCAGAATTCGCTCGATCGCTTCGGCGCGCGGTTTATTGCCCGCGTGTTTACCGAGGTCGAGCGGGCCAAGGCGGAGCGGCGGCCGTTCACCCGCGCGGGGACCTACGCCAAGCGATTCGCGGCAAAGGAGGCGTTTTCCAAGGCGGTGGGCACGGGGTTCAAGGCCGGCGTGTTCATGAAGGATATCGGCGTGGTCAACGCGCCGTCGGGTGCCCCGACGCTCGCACTTTCCGGCGGGGCCAAGGCGCGGCTTGATGCGTTGACGCCGCCGGGCCACGACATCGTGGTCCACCTGACCCTGACCGACGACCATCCCTGGGCCCAGGCGTTCGTCATCCTCGAAGCCCGCCGCCTGGAGATGCCTGCTTGAGCGACCGCAGCGCCCCGATGACCGCCGAACCCTCCGACATTCCCGCCCCAAGAACCGACTGGCTGGCGGAGGCGCGGAGCATCCTCGTCCTGCTTCTCATCGTCATCGGCTTCCACAGCCTGGTCGCGAAGCCGTTCTACATCCCGTCCGAATCGATGATGCCGACGCTCCTCAAGGGCGATCGGCTGGTGGTCAGCAAATATCCCTATGGCTGGTCATGGGTGTCGCCATCGTTCCACGTCCTGCCGCCGCTGAAGGGGCGGCTGTTCGGCCGCGTGCCGGAACGGGGCGACGTCGTCATCGCAGTTCCGCCGGGCGAGACCAGCGATTACATCAAGCGGGTCATGGCGCTTCCCGGCGACCGCATAGCCCTGCGCGGCGGGGTGGTTTATCTGAACGGCGTCGCGGTGAAGCGGCAGGCGATGCCGGACCGATTGATCCCCATCGACGCCAATGTGCCCTGCGATCAGCCGCAGGTCGCCGACCGGCGCATCGTCGGCCCGGACGGGCGGCTCTATTGCAGCCTGCCGATCTATCGCGAGACGTTGCCGAACGGGCGCAGCTACGACACCATCGACCTCGGCGAGTTCGAGCAGGTAGACGAGTTCCCGGAGATCACCGTGCCCGAGGACCGGATCTTCCTGATGGGCGACAATCGCGACCAGTCCGCCGACAGCCGCGTTTCTTCCGCCGATCGCGGCCTGGGCGGGCCGATTCCGCTGGAGAATATCGGCGGGCGGGCGGAGTTCATCACCTTCTCGCTAAACGGCGGGTGGAAGTGGAGCGACCCGAAGAGCTGGATCGACGCGTTCCGCAGCGGACGCGCCGGCACCAGCCTACACCCGGCGGAGGCGGCACGATGAGCGACAAGCAGAAGGTCGAACAGCCCGGACCCGCCGACTTCCGCGACGCCACCGTGCGATTCGAGTTGAAGCGGGCCGGCGTCTGGGTCGCCCTCATCGTCGCCGTGGTGGCACTCTGGTTCCTGATCCAGCCGATCCTGCTGATCGTGGCAGCCCTCGTCTTCGCAGCGATGCTAGACGGCGGCGCGCGGCTGATCGGCAAGGTGCTGCCGATCGGGCGCGGCTGGCGTCTGGCAATGGTGTGCATCGGCGTCTTCGCCTTTCTCGCCTGGACCTTCTACTTCACGGGATCGACGCTTGCCGCGCAGTTCGATGCCCTGCGGGCGGTGGTGACCTCGCAGGTCAACCGCCTGCTCGACTGGGCGCACGGCCTGGGCCTCGCGACCGGCGGGCCACAGGTCAACGAGATCGGCAAGCAGCTGATGGGATCGCTGGGTCAGGTGACGTCGTTCGTCGGCAGCGCGCTCGGCGCCCTGTCCAGCGTGGCGATGATCCTCGTCCTCGGCATCTTCATCGCCATCGAGCCACGTCTTTATGAGCGCGGCCTTGCCTGGATGCTGCCGATGGAAAGCCGGCAGCCGTTCTACGTGACCGCCGGGCGCATGGCGCGGAACTTGCGCCTGCTGATGTTCGGCCGCTTGGTCGGCATGGCCGTGGAGGGTGTGTTCACCGGCATCTTCGCGGCGATGGTCGGCATTCCGATGGCGGCGCTGCTCGGCCTGTTGACCGGCCTGCTCGCCTTCCTGCCCAATATCGGGGCGATCGTGTCGGGCGTGCTGCTGGTGCTGGTCGGCTTCTCGGCCGGGTTCGAGCCGGGGATCTGGGCGATCGTGATCTACGTCTCGGTACAGACCATCGACGGCTACCTGATCGTGCCGATGGTGGCGAAGCGCTCGGTGGACCTCGCCCCCGCGCTGGTTCTGGGCGCGCAGCTGCTGTTCGGGGCGGCGTTCGGGATCATGGGCCTGTTCCTCGCCGATCCGATCGTGGCGATGATCAAGGTCGCGCTGGAGCGGCGGAGCGAAGAGGCGGCGAAGCGGGCGGAGGGGTGACCAATGATCCTCCCCCGCCAGGGGGAGGTGGCGCCGTAAGGCGACGGAGGGGGCGGACTGCGACTTTCCTCTGAAATTGAGCGCTGGCCGCTGTCCTCCCCCTCCGTCAGTCAAGCCTGACACCTCCCCCTTGCGGGGGAGGATGGAAACTACGTCAGCGCGCGACGCCCGGCTGGACGGCGAGGAGTTCGACGTCGAAGACGAGGTCGGAGTTCGGCGGGATCGGGCCGGCCTGTTCCGCGCCGTAGCCGAGCGCGGCGGGGATGAAGAGGCGGTACTTGCCGCCCGGATGCATCAGCTTCAGCCCTTCGGTGAAGCCGGGGATCAGCCCCTGCACCGGGAACACCGCAGGCTCACCGCCGGAGGTCGAATCGAAGACCGTGCCGTCGCTCGCGAGCTTGCCGGTGTAGTGCAGCTGGACCAGGTCGGCATCGGTCGGCGCCGGACCCTTGCCGTCCTTCAGCGTGGTCAGCTTGATGCCCGACGTGGCGACCGCCGTCGGGCCGTGATGGTCCGAGGTCTGAGCGATCGCAACCGCGCCGCCGACGATGGCGAGCGCGGCGATGCCGATCCAGAGCTTGGTCAGCGAGCCCTTCTTGATGGGGTGCAGCGGGACGGCGGTAATCGACATCGGACCCCCGAAGGACAGGCAAGATACAGCAGGCGCGCAACGACGTTGCGCGGGAAACGGGTCCGGTTCTTACCGGACGCCGTCGCGCTCGGCGCGCTTGCGCTCCAGCTTGCGGGCGCGGCGGACGGCGGCCGCACGCTCGCGCGCACGCTTTTCGGAGGGCTTCTCGTAGTGACGGCGCAGCTTCATTTCGCGGTACACGCCCTCACGCTGCAGCTTCTTCTTAAGCGCGCGAAGGGCCTGATCGACATTGTTGTCGCGAACCATGATCTGCATAAACGAAGTCACTCTCCAGTCGCGATGCGCCCGCCGGACCAGGACCAGACGATCCGAACGGCACACGCACGAAAGCCATAAAACGAGTCGCCGCAGGACAGGTCCCACGTCGTGAGGGGCGGCCCTTAGCGATTCTCCCCCGCAAACTCAAGGGTGTTGGGCTGATGCGGCTGTCCGAATGCGTTCGCCGGTCCCGACTTTCTTTATGGCGAGGCTGCGGGCCGTTCGTTAAGCGTCTGGCATGGTCACCACCGCTGCCTCCGCCGCCCGCGAGATCCTGACGCGGTTGCACGATGTGATGGCGGCACGGTCGGCGGCGCAGGCGAAGCTGAACCAGGTGGTGCAGATCATCGGCGAGGCGCTGAATACCGAGGTGTGCTCGATCTACCTGCTTCGCGAAGGCGTGCTGGAGCTGTTCGCGACGCGCGGGCTGAAGCAGGAGGCGGTGCACGTCACCAAGCTGGCGATGGGCGAGGGGCTGACCGGCACCATCGCCGAGCGGGTCGAGACGCTGAACCTGGCCGAGGCGACCAGCCACCCGGATTTCGTGCACAATCCCGAGACGGGGGAGGATCTGTTCCACAGCTTTGCCGGCGTGCCGATCGTGCGGCGCGAGCGATCGGTCGGCGTGCTGACGGTGCAGCATGCCGACCGCCGCCGATACGATGATGTCGAAATCGAGGCGCTGCAGACCGTGGCCATGGTGCTGGCCGAGCTGATCGCGGGCGCGGGGCTGATCGACGACAGCGCGCGGGGCGAGGGCGGCACGGCGCGCGACACCAGCGACATCCGCCTGACCGGCCTGAAGCTGGTCGATGGCATGGCGGCGGGCAAGGCGGTCTATCACCAGCCGCGCGTCAACATCGAGCACACCGTCGCCGAGGATACCGAGATTGAGCGGCAGCGGGTCTATTCCGCCTTCGCCAAGATGCGCGAGCAGATCGACCGCATGACCAGCCAGGCCGAGTTCGGCGTGGCGGGCGAGCATCAGGACGTCCTCGCCACCTACAAGATGTTCGCCTATGACGAGGGCTGGAGCCGTCGCATCAACGAGGCGATCGACAGCGGCCTGACCGCCGAGGCGGCGATCGAGCGGGTGCAGCAGCGGACGCGGATGCGGATGCGCGAGATCGACGATCCGCTCCTCGCCGACCGGATGCACGACCTGGAGGACCTGTCCAACCGGCTGCTGCGGATCGTGTCGGGGCAGCTGGGCACGGCGGCGCAGCTGGGCCTGCGTGAGGACACCATCCTGATCGCACGCAACCTTGGGCCGGCGGAGCTTCTCGAATACGACCGGCGCCGGCTGAAGGGCGTGGTTCTGGAGGAAGGGTCGCTGACCGCCCATGTCACCATCGTCGCGCGGGCGATGGGGGTGCCGGTGCTGGGCCGGGTCAAGGACGTGCGGCGGACGATCGGCGAGGGCGACTATCTGCTCCTGGACGTCGGACAGGGGGTCGCGACGGTGCGGCCGACGCCGCCGATGCTGGAGGCGTTCGACGCCAAGCTGGCGCTGACGCAGAAGCGGCGGGCGGGCTTCGCGGCATTGCGCGAGCTGCCGCCGGTGACCGCCGACGGTCGGCGCATCGACTTGATGATCAATGCGGGTTTGCGCGACGATCTCGCGGCGCTGGATGTTACGGGCGCGGACGGCATCGGCCTGTTCCGCACCGAGTTCCAGTTCCTGGTCTCCGCGACCCTGCCGCAGCGGCAGCAGCAGACGCGGCTCTATCGCGAGGTGCTGGAGCGCGCGGGCGACCGGCCGGTGATCTTTCGCACGGTGGACATCGGGGGGGACAAGGCGCTCCCCTATATGAATGCCGCCGACGAGGAGGAGGAGAACCCGGCGATGGGCTGGCGCGCTTTGCGCCTCGCCCTCGAACGCGATGCGCTGATGAAGGCGCAGGCACGCGCGTTGCTGGACGCGGCGGCGGGACGGACGCTGAACGTCATGTTCCCGATGGTGTCCGAGCCCTGGGAGTTTGACGAGGCGCGCGATCTGGTCGAGGCGCAGCGGCGCTGGATCGCCGATCGCGGCCGGCCGGGCCCTGCCGAGATCCGCTATGGCGTGATGCTGGAGGTGCCGGCGCTCGCCGAGGTGCTGGACCTGATCCTCCCCAAGCTCGACTTCCTGTCGATCGGCACCAACGACCTGACCCAGTTCCTGTTCGCGGCGGACCGGGCGCATCCGAAGCTTGCCGAGCGCTATGACTGGCTGAGCCCGGCGATCCTCCGCTTCCTGGCGCGGGTGACGGCGCAGACCAGCGCGGCAGGGGTGAAGATCGGCGTCTGCGGGGAGATGGGCGGCCGCACGCTGGAGGCGATGACGCTGATCGGCCTCGGCATCGAGCGGCTGTCGATCACGCCGGCGGCGGTCGGCCCGGTCAAGGCGATGATCCGCAGCCTCGACGTCGGTGCCCTGCGCGCCGCGCTGCCGGATATGCTCGCCAGGCCACCGCGCGATTTCCGCACCGCATTGCAGAACTGGGCCGAGGGGAACGGCGTCGCGGTCGGCTGAGCGCGGTTCGATTTGACAAGGTGCCCCGGCATTTGTGACATGAATCAACCGCGCCGGTGGAACACAGCAAAAAAAGGCCGCTTTTGATGGATGTCGAGGAGGCCATGAATTCTGACCAGCCAGGCGGCGTCGGGGCGCGGCTCCGCGAGGCCCGCATCGCGCGCGACTTGTCGCTGGAGCAGGTCGCGGAACAGACGCGCATCCCGCTGCGCCATCTAAAAGCGATTGAAAGCGGCGATTTCGCGAACATTCCGGCCGCGCCTTATGCGGTCGGCTTCGTCAAATCCTATGCCCGCGTGATCGGCCTTGATCCGCAGGAGACCGGGGCTGCCTTCCGTGCCGAGATGGCGGGCGCGGACGTGGCGCGGCCGGCGGCGATCGCGGCGGCCCCCGCCGATCCGACGCGCATTCCGCCGAAATGGCTGGCGGTCACCGCGCTGATCATCGCGGTGCTGCTGATCGGCGGCTATGGCCTGTGGCGCGGCTACGATATCGGCGGGGCCGATCCCGATGCGGCGATGCGCACGGCGGCTGGCCTCAACCCGCCGGACCCCGCAGGCGCGCCGACGCCGGTGGATCGGCCGAGCGCACCCGTGGTCGCACCCGCAGCACCGGTCGCCGTCGCGCGCAATGTCGCGCTGACCCCCGCCGAGCCGGTCTGGGTGAAGATCACCGATGGTGCGACGACCCTGTTCATGGGGACGCTCGCCGCCGGGCAGCGCTATGACGTGCCGCCGACCGCCGCCGATCCGATGATCCGCACCGGCCGGCCCAACGTGCTGAACGTCACGGTCGGCACGCAGGCGATTCCGGCGCTCGGCCCGCCGGAGCGGCTGGTGAAGGACGTCAGCCTGAAGGCCGACGCGCTGCTCGCCCGCGCCGCCGCCCCGGTCACGCCCGCCGCGCCTGCCGCGCCGACGCCGTAAAGGCTGGCGACAGGGATGCGCTGCCACTAAGGCCAAAGTCGATCGGAATGAGGGGTGCGATGCGGAAGTTGGTGATCGCCGGCCTGTTGCTGGCCTCTACATCGGGTACGGCGCTGGGGCAGGATGCCGCGCTGGAAGGGCGCGTGACCAAGGTCGAGAAGCAGCTGCGCGCCGTGCAGCGCAAGGTCTTCCCCGGCGCGAACCCGGACTATTTCGATGCCGAGATCGCGCCACCGGCCGTCGCCCCGGTCGCTGCTGGCACGCCGTCCGTCGGCGCGGTTGAGGAGCTGTCCGCACGGGTGGATGCGCTGGAGAAGGAATTGGCTCGCCTGACCGCGCAGTCGGAGGAGAACGGGTTCAAGGTTCGCCAGCTCGAAGCCGACTGGGCGAAGGTGAAGGCGGATCATGCGGCGCGTATCGCCGCGCTGGAGGGCAATGCTCCGGCGGCGATTGCGGCTCCGGCGGCGGGGGGCGCGGGCTCTCCGTTCACCACCGGTCCGTCTACCCCGGCTCCAGTGAAGGCCACGCCAGCGGCGGAGACCCCGGTCAGCGCGTCCGCAGGCCCTCCTTCCACCGGTGATGCGGGTGAGGACGCCTATATGGCGGGATACCGGCTGTGGGAGGCGAAGAAGTACCCCGAGGCCGAGGCGGCGCTGCGCGAGGTGGTCGCCAAATATCCCAAGCACAAGCGGGCGAGCTATGCGCAGAACCTGCTCGGCCGGTCGTTCCTGGACGAGGGGAAGCCCGCGCAGGCGGCGGAGGCGTTTTACACCAACTACCAGAAGATGCCGCGCGGCGAGCGCGCGCCGGACAGCCTGTATTATCTCGGCCAGGCGCTGACCCAGCTGAAGAAGCCGGCCGAGGCCTGCAAGGTCTATGGCGAGTTGACCGACGTCTATGGCGAGAAGATCGGCGAGCCGCTGAAGGGGCGCGTTGCGAAAGCCAAGGCCGACGCGAAGTGTTCGTAGGGTTATAATCCTCCCCCGCCAGGGGGAGGTGACGGAGGGGGAGGGTGGCGGCGTCACTTTGAGCTCAGAGTGCGCCGCTTTCCTCCCCCTCCGTCGCCTAACGGCGCCACCTCCCCCTTGCGGGGGAGGATGAGGTTGTCGCGAGTAAGCGATAATACTCCCCCGGAAGAGGAGGGGGACCGCCGCCGACTGGCGGTGGTGGAGGGTAGTCGCCGCTGCGATTCGCCGTGGTTATGCGGCAGATCTCGAAGCTTGCTGAGAGCGCAGCCACGAGATCGACCCGCCCCGCTTGTGGCGACTACCCCTCCACCGCCTGCGGCGGTCCGCCTCCCCCTCCGGGGGAGGATGAGGTTACCGCGCCCGCGCGACTTCTGCGGCCGCGAGGGCGGTCATGTTGATGATCGCGCGGGCGGTCGCCGCTTCGACCAGGATGTGGATCGGCTTCGACATGCCGATCAGCAGCGGGCCGACGCCGAGCGCGTTGGCGGCCCCGGCCAGCAGGGTGATCGAGATGTTCGCCGCGTCGAGGTTCGGCATCACCATCAGGTTGGCCGCGCCTTCGAGCGGGCTGTCGGTCGTCAGCCGGTCGCGCAGGGGCTCCATCAGCGCGGCATCGGCGTGCATCTCGCCATCGATCACGAAGTCCGGGTTCGCCGCGCGGACCAGCGCCAGCGCCTCGCGCATCTTGCGTGCGCTGGGGCCTTCCGAGGCACCGAAGTTGGAATGCGAGAGCATCGCGACCTTCGGCGTGATGCCGAACTGGCGCACAGCGTCGGCGGCGAGCAGCGTCATTTCCGCGATCTCCTGAGCGGAGGGATCGAGGTTGAGATGAGTGTCGCAGAAGAACAGCGTGCGGTTGTCGACGATCATCGCCGAGAGGGCATAGGCGCGGCTGACGTCCGCGCGGCGCGGCACGATCGGCATGATATGCTTCACATGCGCGCCCCAGTCCCCGACGCCGCCGCATAGCGCGCCGTCCACCTCGCCGAGGCGCAACAGCATGGCTGCGGCTACCGTCGGCTGATCCTGGAGCAGGCGCTCGGCCTCCTCGTCGCTGATGCCGCGCGGCCCGGCGACTTCGCCAAACCCGGTCAGCAGCCGCTCGCGCAGGGCATCGTCCGAGGCGAGATCCACGACGTCGATGTCCCGCCCGGCCTGAAGGCGGAGGCCGAGTTCGGCGATCTTGTTGGTGATGTTGTTCCAGTCACCGATCAGCACGGGCCGCGCCAGCCGCTCGTCCACCGCACCCTGCGCAGCGCGGAGCACGCGGGGATCGGCGCCCTCGCCATAGGCGATGCGGGCCTTGCCCTGCCGGGCGGTCTCGAACACCGGGGTCATCAGGCGGTCCGACCGGCGAGTCAGCGCGCGCAGGCTGATGCGATATTCCTCAAGGTCAATCGGGCGCGAGGCGGCACCCGTCTCCATCGCCGCCTTGGCGACGGCGAGCGGCACTTCGACCGCAAGGCGCGGGTCGAACGGCTTGGGGATGATGTGGTCCCGGCCGAAGATCAGGCTCGCGCCGCCATAGGCGTTGGCGACCGTCTCCTCCGGCTCGACACGGGCGAGGCCGGCGATCGCCCGGACGGCGGCGACCTTCATCTCCTCGTTGATCGCGGTCGACCCGACATCGAGCGCGCCGCGGAAGATGTAGGGGAAACAGAGCACGTTGTTGACTTGGTTCGGATAATCCGAACGGCCGGTGGCGTAGATCGCGTCCGGTCGGCCGGCGATGATCAGCTCCGGCAGGATCTCCGGCTCGGGATTGGCGAGCGCCAGCACGAGCGGCTTCTCCGCGAGGAGGGGCAGCCAGTCGGGGTTGAACACGCGCGGCGCGGACAGGCCGAGGAAGATGTCCGCGCCCGGCAGCGCATCCGCGAGGGTGCGGGCGTTGGTGGTGCGGGCATAGGGCTGGAGGATGGGAGCGAGGTTCTCCCGCTCGCTATGCACGACGCCCTTTGAATCGGTGAGGATCACGTTCTCGGGATTGAGGCCGAGGTGGATCAGCAGGCGAACGCAGGACAAAGCCGACGCACCCGCGCCGGAGGTGACGAGGCGTACATCCTCCAGCTTCTTGCCCTGCAGGTGCAGGCCGTTGAGGATCGCGGCCGAGGCGACGATGGCGGTCCCGTGCTGATCGTCGTGGAAGACGGGGATGTTCATCCGCGCCTTCAACGTCTCCTCGATCTCGAAGCATTCGGGGGCCTTGATGTCCTCAAGGTTGATGCCGCCGAAGGTCGGCTCCAGCGCGGCGACGACCTCGATGAACTTCTTCGGATCGGTCTCCGCCACCTCGATGTCGAAGACGTCGATATTGGCGAACTTCTTGAAGAGGACGGCCTTGCCCTCCATCACCGGCTTGCCGGCGAGCGGGCCGATATTGCCGAGGCCGAGCACGGCGGTGCCGTTCGAGATGACGGCGACGAGGTTGCCGCGCGCGGTATATTCGCGGGCGGTGTCCGGGTTGGCGGCGATCTCCTCGCAGGCGGCGGCCACGCCCGGCGAATAGGCGAGCGCGAGGTCGCGCTGGTTCGCCATGCGCTTGGTCGGCTCGACCGTCAGCTTACCGGCGGGGGCGAGGCGGTGGTAATCCAGCGCTGCCTTGCGGAAATCTTCGTCCATACACTCTCTACCGCTTGGGGCGGCGCATCATGCCGCCTTGAAGTCAGGGTCCGCCTCGCTTGGAAGCGCCTTCCCGTCAAGGGTCGCGTGCAGGCGGTCTAGGTCCAGCGCCCCTTCCCAGCGTGATACCACGATGGTCGCGACGGCATTGCCGATGAAGTTGGTGAGGCTGCGGCACTCGCTCATGAACCGGTCGACGCCGAGGATAAGAGCCATGCCGGCGACCGGCACGGCGGGCACGACCGAGAGCGTCGCGGCAAGGGTGATGAAGCCGGCGCCGGTGACGCCGGCCGCACCCTTCGAGCTGAGCATCGCCACCCCGAGAAGGAGCGCCTGCTGCCCGAAGCTCAGGTGGATGCCGGTCGCCTGAGCGATGAACAGGGTGGCAAGCGTCATGTAGATGTTGGTGCCGTCGAGATTGAAGGAATAGCCGGTCGGCACGACGAGGCCGACCACCGACTTGCGGCAGCCCGCCTTCTCCATCTTGTCGATCAGGCTGGGGAGCGCCGCCTCCGACGAGGACGCGCCGAGGACGAGGAGGAGTTCGGTCTTCAGGTAGCGGATCAGCTTCAGGATCGAGAAGCCGGCAAAGCGCCCGACCAGCCCGAGCACCACCAGCACGAACAAGGCGGAGGTGAGGTAGAAGGTGGCGACCAGCTCCGCCAGGTTGGCGAGCGCGTCGATCGAGTAGCGGCCGACGGTGAACGCCATAGCCCCGAACGCGCCCAAGGGTGCCGCGCGCATCAGGATGGCGACCAGACGGAAGACGACATGCGTGGCGGATTCGAGGATGTTGAGCAGCGGCTTCGCCCGCTCCCCCACCAGCGCCATGGCGATGCCGGTGAGGATGGCGACGAACAGGACCTGCAGGATGTCGCCCCCAGTCAGCGCCGCGGGCATGGTCTCCGGGATGACATTCAGGAGGAATCCCGTGATCGTCTGCTCATGCGCCTTGGTCGCGTAATCCGCGACCTTGCCGGCATCGAGCGTCGCCGGATCGATGTTCAGCCCGGCACCCGGCTGGGTGAGGTTGCCGACCGCCAGACCGACGAACAGCGCCAGCGTCGAGAAGAATAGGAAATAGGCGAAGGCCTTGGTGGCGACTCGTCCTACCGTGCGGAGCTCGTTCATGCCGGCGATGCCGGTCACCACCGTCAGGAAGATGACGGGCGCGATGACCATCTTGACCAGCTTGATGAAGCCGTCGCCGAGCGGCTTGAGCGCGACCCCGGTGTCAGGCCAGAAATGTCCGACAAGGATACCGAGCACGATGGCGACGAGGACCTGGACGTAAAGCTGGCCCGCCGATCCGCCGCGCCGGTGAACGGGTTCCGCCTCAAGATCGGCTGGCTGCACCCTCGTCCTTCCGCATAGCGCGCTTTGGGGTCTATAAGATCGAGCGCCGTGCGTGAAGACTCAGCGATGCCGGCTGTTGTTCCCGCCACATTCCGGTATCACAGACAGCTTGCCCAGCAACTCGGCTATCCCTGAGTCGAAGCTTCCGGTGCTTTGCCCGAACGTGCTGCGCAGGCATTCGCCAAGGTCCATGATCGGGGTGGTGGGGCTGCGGTTTGGGTTAGGGGACGATCTCTGATGCGGCACGATCTTCGACTTCCCGCCTGTTAGGGAGTGATAACGCGTCGATCATGCCACAGTTGCAGGCTGCCGTATGCCCCGGCGTGCCGTTTCCATGATTTCGTCGTGTCCCTGAGGACAAAAAGCCACCGCCGCCTTGCCGCCGCGCGCTCTCCGGTGCAACGGGGGCCAAGTCCGGTTGACGGGCCGCGCCAATCGGCGTCACATGCGATTCTCTATCAGGAGGGACTATGCTCAAGAAGAAAGTGTCCGGCGGCCTCAGCAAGGTCCAGACCCCGTCCGCAGAGCTGGCCGCGATCGTGGGCAAGGACCCGCTGACCCGCGCCGACGTGGTCAGCAAGGTCTGGGAATACATCAAGAAGAACAACCTCCAGAACCCCGAGAACAAGCGCGAGATACTCGCCGACGACAAGCTCGAGAAGGTTTTCGGCACCAAGAAGGTGACGATGTTCGAGATGAACAAGCACTTCTCCGGCCACCTGAAGTAAGCTTTTTCGTGCCGATCCCGCGGGGCTGTGTCCCCGCGGGACGCGCCGATACCGGTTCGGCCACGCCCGATTGGCGGAACCAGCCGCCCCGACGAACGCTTCCATCCGCTTGACCCGTCCCGGTTCAGGGCCGGTTCAACCGTTTTGCGCCAATTACTTAGCGCAAGATAAGCGGAAGGATCGAGGATGCGGATTTCCACCGGCGGCAGGATGTCGATGGGCGGCAAGGCAGCGCTGCTGGCCACGCTTGCCGCCATGCTCGGCGGCTGCGTCTACGATGACGTGACCTATGGCGGCGGCGGATATGCGGCCGCGCCCGCCGATCCGTATTATAGCGATCCGTATTATGACGGCGGCTATGGCCCCGGCTATGCCTATGGGCCCGGCTATGGCTGGTACGACGGCTTCTACTATCCGGGCAGCGGCGTCTGGATCTACGATCGCGGCGGGCGGCGGCACCGGATGCGCGATCGTGACCGCGATCACTGGCATGGTCATCACGGCGGTCGCCCCGATCGGCCGGGCCGTCCGGATCATGTGGGTCGTCCAGATCGTCCGGACCGTCCGGGCGGCGATCGTCCCGGTGCAGGCCGGCCCGACCGTCCGGGCGGGGGACGCCCCGATCGCCCTGGCGAGGGCCGTCCCGACCGTCCCGGCCGGCCCGATCACCATGGCGGGCGGCCGTCGCAGGATGGCAGTGTCGGCCGACCTGATCGCGGTAATCGGCCGCCGCCGGGCGCACCCGGCCCGAACGGCGGCATCGGCCGTCCGTCACCAGGCCCGTCCGGTGACGCCGTCCGCCCGTCGCGCCCGGATCGCGCGCCCCGGGCAGCCCCCGCGCAACCCCGCCGCGAGACCGCTCCGCGTCTCGGCGGGCGCAGGCAGGCGGAGCCGTGATCCGCGCTCCGGCCTTCAGCCGCCGGAGCCTGGTTGGTGGCGGCGCGGTCGTCGGGCTGGCCCTGCTCGCGCCCGCCCTCACCCGAGCCAAGCCCGCCACCTTCCCCGTCGTGCTGAGCGACGCCGAATGGCGTCAGCGACTCAGCCCCTCGGCCTATGCGGTGCTGCGCCGGGCAGCCGCCGAGCGGCCTTTTTCCAGCCCGCTCAATGCCGAGCACCGGCGCGGCACCTTCGCTTGCGCCGGCTGCGGCCAGCCGCTGTTCCTCTCCACCATCAAGTTCGACAGCGGCACGGGCTGGCCGAGCTTCTGGAAGCCGATGCCCGGCGCCGTCGGCGAGCGGCGCGACCGGTCGCTGATGATGGAACGGGTCGAGGTGCTTTGCGCGCGCTGCGGCGGCCATCTCGGCCATGTCTTCGAGGACGGGCCGAAGCCCACGAGCCTGCGCTACTGCATGAACGGTGCGGCCATGACGTTCAAACCCGCCTGACGGGTTGCGCAGGGAGCGGCAGCGGGATAAGCGCACGCCTTCCCGCGGACGGAGCGGTGGCCGAGTGGTCGAAGGCGCACGCCTGGAAAGTGTGTAGGGGTCCAAAGCTCCTCGTGGGTTCGAATCCCACCCGCTCCGCCAAGACCGCAGCAGAGACGCCGGTATGACCAAGTACCTGATCTCCCTCCCCAGCGCGGCGATGGTGCTCTCCGACGAAGAACTGGCGCTTGCCGGTGTCGAGTCCGGTGCCGTGATCGAGGAGGCGAAGGCGACCGGGGTCTACGTGTTCGCCGGCGGGATCGATGAGCAACTGGACCCGGTGATGGTTTCCGGGGATGGGGCGGTGGCTGCCGAAACCTATCCGGGGAGCCGACTGACCGGCGGGTTTGCGGTGCTGGAACTGCCGACGCGCGAGGATGCCGTCCGCTGGGCAGCCAAGATCGCCGCCGCTTGCCGGTGCGCACAGGAGGTCCGGGCCTTCATGTACGATCCGGCGAGCTAGGCCCGCCTCTACCCGATCATCATCAGGCTGGCATTGCCTCCCGCCGCCGTCGTGTTGATCGAGGTCGAGACCTCCTCCAGCAACCAGTCGAGCTGGTAGGCGAGGGGCTGGCCGGGGGCAGCGGCGTGGACGGGTACGATCGGGCCGGGCATCGTCGCGACGGTTTCCGCCATCGCCGCGATGCGCTTCTCGCCGCCTTCGACCAAGGCCGCCGCATAGGGTTCGCTGGTCGCGGCGAGTGCTGCGGCGACGCTGGCGGGGAGGCCGGCGGGGAGGGCCATCCCTTCGACCGTGCCGCGATTGCCGGTGGCGAGTACGGCGGCAATCTGTTCGAACAGCCCTTCGCGCGTCGCCGGGCGCATCAGCACGCGGCCGCGCGGATGGAGGGTGTAGAGGTTGATCTCGCCGACGGGGCCCGGCAGCGTCAGCCCGGCACCCAGCGCCGAGGCGTCGCAGTAACGCCGCGCGACATCCGCCGCCTTCGCCTCTCCGGACGCATCCAGCCAGGCGATGAAGTCGTGGAGCGGCGTATCGAGATGCCCCGCCCGCTCCGCGAAGACCGGCGCGACATCGACCAGCCGGCCGAGATAGAGCGGGCCGCCCGCCTTCGGCCCGGTTCCCGAAAGGCCGCGCCCGCCGAACGGCTGCACGCCGACGATCGCGCCAATGGTGTTGCGGTTGACGTAGAGATTGCCCGCCTTCACCCGCGCGGTGACATGGGCGACGGTCTCGTCCAGCCGGGTGTGCAGGCCGAAGGTCAGGCCGTAGCCGGTGGCGTTGATGTTGGCGATCAGCGCGTCCAGTCGGTCGCGGCGATAGCGGATGACGTGGAGGACGGGGCCGAACACCTCGCGCTCAAGATCGGCGATGCTGTCCAGTTCGATGATCGTCGGGGCGACGAAGGTGCCGTGCGCGGTCTCTTCCGAGAGCGCCTGTCGTTCGACCTTGCGGCCGAGGCCGGCCATGTGGGCGACGTGCTGTTCGAGGTTCTTCTGCGCCTCGGCGGTGATGACCGGGCCGATGTCGACGGCCAGCCGGTCGGTGCGGCCGATGCTCAGTTCCTTCAGCGCCCCCTTGAGCATGGAGAGCGTGCGGTCGGCGATGTCGTCCTGCAGGCAGAGGATGCGCAGCGCCGAGCAACGCTGCCCCGCGCTGTCGAAGGCCGAGGCGATGACGTCCGCCACGACCTGTTCGGCAAGCGCCGAGGAGTCGACGATCATCGCGTTTTGCCCACCGGTTTCGGCGATGAAGGGGATCGGCTTGCCGCTGGGAGAGAGGCGCTCGGAAAGCTGACGCTGGATGAGGCGCGCGACCTCGGTCGATCCGGTGAACATCACCGCCGCGACCTGCGGCTGGGCGACCAGAGCCGCACCGAGCTTGCCGTCGCCGGGCGTGAACTGCAGCGCATCCGCCGGCACGCCCGCCTCGTGGAGGAGGCGCACGCTTTCGGCCGCGATCAGCGGTGTTTCCTCGGCGGGCTTGGCGAGGACGGGGTTGCCGGCGACGAGGGCGGCGGCGACCTGCCCGGTGAAGATCGCCAGCGGGAAGTTCCACGGGCTGATGCAGACGACCGGGCCGAGCGGCACCTGCGCCGGGCCGAAGGTCTCCCGCGCCTGCGCCGCATAGTATCGAAGGAAGTCGATCGCCTCGCGCACCTCGGAAATGGCGTTGGGGAGCGACTTGCCTGCCTCCCGCACGATCAGGCCGAGCAGGATCGGCATCCGCGCCTGCATGGCATCGGCGGCGCGGTCGAGGATGGCGGCGCGCTCGGCAACCGGGGTCTCGCCCCAAGTCGAGGCGGCGGCGCGCGCGACGAGTGCGGCGGCGTCGTCCGGCCCGAGTTCAAACACGCGGCCGACGATATCGCGGTGGTCCGCCGGGTTCGCGACCGGGCGCTCGGTGCCGCCGGATGTCGGACGGGCGGTCCACTCGGTTCGGGTGCTCTCGGCCAACGCCTCGCCGAGCGCGGCCAAAGCGGACTCGTCTGACAGGTCGATGCCTGCGGAGTTGCGGCGGTTGGGGTAGAGATCGGCGGGGAGCGCGATCAGGTCGTTCTGGCGGCCGGGATGCGGCATGGCGCGCACCGCCTCGACGGGGTCCACCACCAGTTCGTCCAACGGCACGGCCGGATCGGCGATGCGGTTGACGAAGGACGAGTTCGCGCCGTTCTCCAGCAGGCGGCGGACGAGATAGGCGAGCAGCGTCTCATGCGTGCCGACCGGCGCGTAGATGCGGCAGGGGCGGTCGAGCTTGTCGGGGCCGACGACCTCTTCATAGAGCGGCTCGCCCATGCCGTGCAGGCACTGGAACTCGTAAGCGCCCGGTGCGAAATCATCGCCCGCCATCTCGTAGATGGTGGCGAGCGTCTGGGCGTTGTGGGTGGCGAATTGCGGGAACACGGCCTCGGGTGCGGCCAGCAGCTTTCGCGCGCAGGCGAGATAGGCGACGTCGGTGTGGATCTTGCGGGTGTAGACGGGGAAGCCGGCGAGCCCGTCGACCTGCGCGCGCTTTATCTCGGCATCCCAATAGGCGCCCTTGACGAGGCGGACCATGATGCGCCGCCCGGCGCGGCGGGCGAGGTCGACGATCCAGTCGATGACATAGGGGCAGCGCTTGCCATAGGCCTGCACCACGAAGCCGAGGCCGTTCCAGCCGGCGAGATCGGAGTCGACGGCGAGGCTTTCGAGGAGGTCGAGCGAGAGTTCGAGGCGATCGGCCTCCTCCGCGTCGATGTTGAAACCGATGTTGAACGACCGCGCGAGCACCGCCAGTGCCTTCACGCGGGGCAGCAGTTCACCCATCACCCGATCCGCCTGCGCGCGGACATAGCGGGGGTGGAGGGCGGAGAGCTTGATCGAGATGCCCGGCCCCGCGATCGGCCCGCGCCCCGCCGCCGCCTTGCCGATTGCGCGGATCGCGTTCTCGTAATCGGCGTAATAGCGTTCGGCATCCTTGGCCGTCGTCGCCGCTTCGCCCAGCATGTCGTAGCTGTAGGAGAAGCCCTTGGCCTCCATCTCCCGCGCGCGGCGGAGCGCCTCGCCGATGGTCTCGCCGGTGACGAACTGTTCGCCCATCATCCGCATGGCGAGATCGACGCCGCGCCGGATCACCGGCTCGCCCGCGCGCGCGATCAGCCGGGTGAGCGCCGCGCCAAGGCCGCGATCGTCCACGCTGCCGACCAGCTTGCCGGTGACGACCAACCCCCAGCTTGCCGCGTTGACGAAAAGAGAGCGGCCCCCGCCGACATGCGCGCGCCAGTCCCCCTCAGCGATCTTGTCGCGGATCAGCGCGTCGCGGGTCTCGTCATCGGGGATGCGGAGCAGCGCCTCCGCCAGGCACATCAGCGCCACGCCCTCCTGGCTCGACAGCGAATATTCGTGAACGAGGCCCTCGACCCCGCTGCCGCGATGCTTGGCACGAAGCGCGGTGACGAGCGTGCGCGCAGTCGCCTGCGCCGCCATGCGGATATTTTCGGGCAGGCTTGCCTGATCGAGCAAAGGCTGGAGGCATTCGGCTTCGTCACGACGGTAAGCGGCGGTGATTGCCTGCCGCAGCGGGGATTGCGGGCGAATCGATGGAGCGAAGTCGGCGAAGGGTGCGCGGGTCATCCCGAATACATAGTCGGTGCGCCACCGATCCGCATCGCCCGTCTTGAACGGCCGTCTTATGCTGCGTTCGACCGGCGTCCATTTCGGCCGCTGCCCCAAGTTTCCGGAGTAAGCGATTGCCGACGACGTCCGCCTCGCAGAGATGGTCCCCCAGGGCCGGCGCTCAATCCTGGCTTACCGTAGCAATCCTCCTGATCGTCGCTGTCGCGTGCCGTTACGCGCAGTTCGGCAATCCGGCGATCCAGGTGGACGACCAGTTCTACCTGCTGGTCGGCGATCGCATGTGGCAGGGCGCGCTGCCCTATGTCGACATCTGGGATCGCAAGCCGATCGGCCTGTTCCTGCTCTATGCCGGCATCCGCGTCTTCGGCGGTGACGGGGTGCTCGCCTACCAGTTGACCGCGACCGTCTTCGCGGCGGCGACGGCCTGGGTCATCACGCGCATCGCCGCACGGGTGGCCCCTTGGCCGGGGCCGCTGATCGCGGGGATCGTGTACCTGCTCTATCTCGGCGTGTTCGGCGGCGATGGCGGCCAGTCGCCCGTCTTCTACAATCTGCTTACCGCGCTCGGTGCGCTGATGATGGTCAAGGCGGCCGAACAAGCTGTGTTCGGAAGGCGCGCGTTCCTCTTCGGCCTGGGCGCGATGGCGTTCATCGGACTGGCGATCCAGATCAAGTACACGGTCGTGTTCGAAGGCGTGTTCTTCGGGCTGACGCTGCTCTTTCTCGCAAGGACGCGGGGTTTGAAGCTGGGCCTGCTCGTATCGGCCGGCGTCATCTGGGCGGCCGTGGCCATGCTGCCGACGGTTGCTGCGGCGGCGTGGTATGCAAGTCATGGCGCTACGGAGCCGTTTCTCTACGCCAACTTCACCTCGATCTTCGGCCGCAACACCAATGCGCTTGGTCAGACGGGCGGACGCTTCCTTGAGATGCTGCTGCTGATCGCGCCGCTCGGGCTTACCGCGTGGACGGGCGCGGCTGTGCCGAAGGAGGGAAGCGACCGGGCGATCTTACGGATACTCGTGGGCTGGTCGCTTGCGGCCGTCGCCGGCGTCCTGATCTTCGGCAGCTATTTCGACCATTATGCGCTCCCGCTCCTCCTTCCTCTCGCCGTCACCGCCGCGCCGGCCTTTGCAGGTGCGCGTCTCGGGATCCTCTCCGGGGAGCGATTCCGCTCCGTACCGCTCTGGCTGTTCGTAGCCGTCTTTGCGGGTGTCCTCTCGGTCATCACGATCAAGAAGAACGTGAAGGCGCGGGGCGACGGGCGGCAGGTGGCCGCAATGGTGAAGGCGATACGCCCCCGCCTCGACGGCTGCCTCTTCGTCTATTCGGGCGAGCCGATCCTCTACCATCTGACCGGCAGCTGCCTGCCCGGCCGCTGGCCGTTCCCGGATCACCTCAACAACATTTCGGAAGACCTTTCGATCGGCACCGATCCGCTTGCCGAGGTCAGGCGGATCATGGCCAGTCGCCCGAAGCTGGTGGTGTCGCAGGATACGCCGGAGAAGAAGGCGAACTGGCGGACCTGGCGGTACATGGAAGCGGCGCTGCGGCGCGACTACCACCCGGTCTTCTCGGTCGCCGTCGGGAAGCGGCACCGCATCCTCTACCAGCGCAACGGCAGCTGAGCGCGGCTTCCCACACTGACCCCGGCAGGCGATAGAAGGCGGGATGCCCGTTGCACGCCTTGCCCTCACCGACTTCCGATCGCACGCCGATACCGCCATCGCGCTGGGGCAGGGTTTGATCGCGATCACCGGGCCGAACGGGGCGGGGAAGACCAACCTGCTGGAAGCGGTGTCGCTGCTGACGCCAGGGCGCGGCCTGAGGCAAGCGCCCTTGTCGGAGATGGCGCGGGCGGGCGGGCCGGGCAATTTCGCAATCTTCGCCAGCCTCGAAACCGCCGGCGGACCTGTCGAGATCGGCACCGGCACGATGGCGGCCGCGCCCGAGCGGCGGCAGGTGCGGGTCAACCAGGCGTCGACTTCGGTGTCGGCCTTGTCCGAATGGCTTTCGGTGCTGTGGCTGACCCCGGCGATGGACCGGCTGTTCAGCGAGGCGGCGGGCGGGCGGCGGCGCTTCCTCGACCGCCTCGTCCTCGCGCTCGAACCCGGGCACGCCAGCCACGCCGCCCGTTACGAGGCGGCGATGCGGGCGCGCAACAAGCTGCTGGCCGAGCCGGAGAATGCCGACCCGGCCTGGCTGTCCGCGCTGGAGGCGGGGATGGTCGAGCATGGGCTGGCTCTGGCTGAGGCGCGGGCTGAGGCGGTGCGGCTGCTTTCGGCGCGGTTGGAGGCGCAACCGGCCGGGCCGTTTGCGCGGGCGGGGCTAGTGCTGGAGGGCTGGGTGGCGGGGCCGGATTTCGCGGGCGAGCTGCGCGGCGGGCGCGGTCGGGATGCCGCGGCGGGGCGGACGCTGGCGGGTCCACATCGCAGTGACCTGTCGGTCACCCATCTCGACAAGGGCCAGCGGGCGCAGCTCTGTTCGACCGGCGAGCAGAAGGCGCTGCTTCTCGGCATCGTCCTCGCCCATGCCGATCTGGTGGCGGAACGGCGCGGCGCGCGGCCGATCCTCCTCCTCGACGAGGTCGCCGCCCACCTCGATCCGCTCCGCCGCGCTGCCCTGTTCGATCGGCTCGCGGCAGGCGGGGGACAGGTGTGGATGACGGGGACCGAGGCGGCGCTGTTCGCTGAGGCGGACGGGGCTGACCGGTTCGAGATGCGTGACGGGCGGGTCGAGCGGGCATGAACCCGCGCCGCGTCATTCCGGCCGGCATGAGCTTCGGTAACTGGACCGCACCCGATGGGTGGCGGATGCGCCGCTTCGACTGGCCGGCGGACGGTGCGCGCGGCAACATCCTGTTCCTCGGCGGACGGGGCGATTTCGTCGAGAAGTACCTGGAGCCGCTGGCGCATTGGCATCAGGCGGGCTGGGGGCTGACCGGCTTCGACTGGCGCGGGCAAGGCGGGTCGGGGCGGATGCTGGCCGACCCGATGATCTGCCATGCCGCCGACTTCGACGCGCTGCTCGCCGACCTGCGCGCTTTCGTCGCCCTGTGGGCGGCTGAGACGAAAGGGCCGCATGTCATCGTCGCCAACTCGATGGGCGGGCATCTCGTCATGCGATTGCTGGCGGAAGGCACGGCGGTGGACGGCGTGGTGCTGACCGCGCCCATGGTCGGCATCCGGGTACGCGGGCTCAGCAACTGTGCGCTCGGGCGGATCGCGGGGGCGGCGGTGCGCCTCGGCCTCGGCGAGCGGCTGATCTGGCGCCGCGATGCGGGCGATGTCGGCGGGCGGATGACTTCCTGCCCCGACCGGCAGGCGGACAAGCTCTGGTGGAAGGCCGAGCATCCCGAGATCGCCTCGGGCGGGCCGAGCTGGGGCTGGACGCGCGCCGCCTGCGCCTCGATCGGGCGGCTGAGCGACGGGGATTACCGGCGGATCACGACGCCCGCGCTGATCCTCGCCTCCGAGCGGGACGTGATCGTGGATGTGCGGGCGATCGCCCGCGCGGCGGCATTGATGCCGGCGGCAGAGCTGGCGCTGTTTCCTGGGGTCGGACACGAGCTACTGCGGGAGGCGGATGCGGTGCGCCTGCCGGTGATGGCGCGCATCGACCGGTTCCTCTCCTCGTCATTGCAGGGTCGGGGTCAGTAGATCCCGTCTTCCTTGGTGAGGAACGCCGCGTCGCCCTGCGACACCCGCTCCTCCGCCGCTTCCTTTTCCGGCTTCTTGATCGATCGGCGGGGTTCGGTCTCGGGCTTGAACGCCTCCCAGATCACCGCTGCCTTGGGATCGTTGCCGGGCCATGCGCCGAAGACGCGGCGGCCGGAGGCGCGGTCGATGCGGACCATGCGGATGCCGGGCGGGGCCTTGAAGGGGACGACGGGCATGCCATCCATCGCGACCTTGGCGAACTGCTTCCAGATCGGTGCGGCGACGGTGCCGCCCTGCGCATAGCCGCCGAGCGGGCGGGGCTGGTCGTAGCCGAGATAGACGCCCGCCACGAGATCCTGCGATCCGCCGACGAACCAGACGTTGGTCGGGCCGGATGAGGTGCCGGTCTTGCCGAAGAGCGGGCGGTTGAGATCGCGCAGCACGGTGGCGGTGCCGCGCTGGATCACGCCCTCCAGGATGTGGACGGTCTGATAGGCGGTCATCGCGTCGATCGCCTGCTTCGACCGTTGCGCCGGGCGCGGCATGGCCTGCCCGTTCCAGTCGCGCGCATTGCAGCCGTCGCAGGGGCGCGTATCCGCCTTCCAGATCACCTTGCCTGTCCGATCCTGGACATAGTCGATCACCGTCGGCTTCAGGTCGCGGCCACCATTGGCGAGGATCGCATAGGCGTTGGTGAGCTTCGACACCGTCGTGTCGCCCGCACCGAGCGATATGGCGAGCACCGCCGGATAGTCGCCGATCCCGGCCCGCTTGGCGAGGCTTACGACATTCTTCATGCCGGTCTGGCTGGCGGCACGCACCGTCATCAGGTTGCGCGATTGCTCGACGCCCCAGCGCATCGTCTTCGGCCCGGCATAGCCTCCGGAGAAGTTTCGGAAGCATTTGTTGCCGAGATTGGCGCCCTGCCAGACGCAAAACGGGCCATCGACGATGATCGACGCAGGGGTCATGCCCGCGTCGAGCGCTGCGGCATAGACGAACGGCTTGAAGCTCGACCCCGGCTGCCTGAGCGCCTGCGTCGCGCGGTTGAAGGAGGAGCCGCGCACGTCGAACCCGCCCTGCATGGCGAGGACCTGGCCGGTATGCGGGTTCTCCGCCACCAGCCCGCCCGACACGCGCGGGATCGAGCGCAGCACCCAATTGGCCCCGTCGCGCTTGACGACGATGACGTCGCCGGCACGCAGGAAGTTGAAGGCGACCCCGCCGACACCGCGCTTGGGCATCGCCGCGCCCCAGGCGGGCAGCGTGTCGGTGGTGCCATCGGCAAAGCCGATCTCCGCCGCGCCGCGCGCCTTGGAGAGGACGACGGCGGCGCGCCAGTCGCCATAGCCCGTGCCGACCGGCAGGCTGGCGAGGCGACGCGGCCAGCCGTCGCCCACGTCGATGCTGTCGATCCGCCCGCTCCAGCCGCGTCCCGCCTCATAGCGGACGAGGCCGTCGCGCAGCGCCGTCTCCGCCGCCTTCTGGATCTTCGGGTCGTAGGATGTCTTCACCCATAGCCCACCGGCATAGACGCTGTTCGGCCCGGCCTCGGCATTCTCGCCGAACTGCGCGATCAGCTGGCGGCGGACCTCCTCCATGAAATAGCCGGTCGCCTGACGTTCCGGCTGGATCTGGTAGCGCTGGATGGTGCCGAGCGGGGCGGCGGCGGCCTCCCCACGCTGGGCGGCGGTGATGAAGCCGTTCGCCTCCATCTGATCGAGCACATAGTTGCGGCGGACGAGCGCGCGTTCGGCATTGCGTTCGGGCGTGTAGTTGGCGGGCGCCTTGGGCAGGATCGCGAGATAGGCGATCTCCGGCAGGGTCAGCGCGTCGACATCCTTGCCGAAATAGGCGCGGGCGGCGGACTGCACACCATAGGCGTTCCGGCCGAGGAAGATCTGGTTGAGGTAGATTTCCAGGATCTGCTGCTTGCTGAGCGTGGTTTCCAGCCGCCAGGCGAGGATCGCCTCGCGCACCTTGCGGCTGACCGCGTAGCTCGAATCCTTGAGCAGCCCCTTTGCCACCTGCTGCGTGATGGTCGAGCCGCCGCGTGCCCGCTCGCCCGAACCGTATTTGGTGACGAAGTCCCAGACCGCGCCGGCAAGGCCCGTCACGTCGATGCCGTGATGGGTGAAGAAGGTCTTGTCCTCGGCCGAGATGAACGCCTCGACCAACGTCTTCGGGTATTCGTCGAAGGCGAGTTCGACGCGCCGTTCGCGGGCGAAGACATGGACCGGCGTGCCGTCATAGGCGCGGACGTTGGTGGGCAGCGGCGCCTGGTAGGCAAGGAGTTCGTCGGCGGACGGCAGGTCGCGGGCGAACAGGAACCAGAGCGCGCCCCAGCCGATCAGGGTCAGCGCGAGGAGCGCGCCGAGCGCCTTGGTCCAGCGCGAGCGGAGGACTCGGCCGAGGCGGGTATCGCGGTGGACGCGGATGGTGGTGCGGGTTGGGGTGTCCTCGTTCATCGACAAAGTCGCTCAGCTCGCTCTCAACCACCACCCGTTCGTGCTGAGCGAAGTCGAAGCACGTGTTGCAAGCGATTCCCTCGTTACCCGTCCTTCGACTGCGCTCAGGACGAACGGAGTGTCGGCGTGTAACCGCTCCCTCACCCTTTCGCCAGACGCCGCGCGAAATGGGCCTCCACCGCGCGGCGGACCCCCTTGGCGATCGCCGCCCGTCCCTCGTCCGAGAACAGGAACTGCGCATCGCGGTCGTTGGAAAGATAGCCGGTCTCGAACAGGACCGAGGGCGTGTCCGGTGCCTTCAGCACCCGGAAATTGGCGAAGCGGTGGAAGACGGTGCGGAAGCGGACGGCGGGCGCGGCCTCCCGCTGGAGGAGGTTGGCGAAGCCCGCCGAGACGTTCATCGTCTCGCGCCGGGCGAGATCGATCAGGATCGACTGGATGTCGGCGTTCTCTGCCCCCAGATCGACGCCGCGGATGACGTCGGCCTTGTTCTCCTTGGCGGCAAGGCGCGCGGCCTCCTTGTCGGACGCGACCTCCGACAGGGTGTAGACGCTGGCGCCGGAGGCCTGGAGGTTCGCGGCGGCATCGGCGTGGATCGAGATGAACAGGTCCGCGCTCAGCCGCCGGGCGACCGCTACCCGCTCCGGCAATGCGAGGAAGCGGTCGTCGCTTCGGGTCAGCGCCACGCGGATGCGGCCCGACTTCACCAGTTCATCCCGGACCGCGCGGGCGATGGCGAGGACGGCGGTCTTCTCCTGACGCTGCTCGTAGGTCGAGATGGTGCCCGGATCGTGCCCGCCATGGCCGGGGTCGAGGACGACGAGCGGGTATTGGCGGCTCTTCGGACCGGAGACCTTGGGCAGCGGGCCGCCGCCGGTGGAGCGCAGGGGGACGGTGATGCCCTGGGGAGATGCCGGGGCCGTGAGGAGGAGTGCGGCAAGTGCCGTCAACCATGCGCCCACCCGGATCATGTCGAGGCGGATAACGCAGCCCCCGTCCTACCTCCACCCCGTTCGTGCTGAGCGAAGTCGAAGCACCGGTAAGGAGAGCCGGCATCCGGAACCCGTCCTTCGACTACGCTCAGGACGAGCGGTATGATCATGGCAGGAACAGAAATATGCCTTGTCCACCCCCGCTTGCCGTTCCTTGCGGCGGGTGTTAGCACACCGTGCCCGGCGATCCGCGCAGATGCGCCCCGTCGGGACGCCGGCAGCGCGACGATGCGGCTGCCGGGTTTTTGGGTTGACGCCGAATGCTCCATCTTTTCCCGCAATCCGATCGTGCCGCCGAAGGGTGCGGCGCGCGGGTGCGGGCGGCTTTTCCGGTCCACGCGGCTGGAAATGGACATGCGGCAGAGGCATTTTTCATCACGACAGACATGACGCGCGCCGCCAGGCCCGAACGCCGGCGGCCAGGACGCGTCCGGAGATCAATCAATGACCATGCGCATGCTCATCGACGCGCGCCACCGGGAAGAGACCCGGGTCGCCGTCGTCAAGGGTAACCGGATCGAAGAGTTCGATTTCGAATCGGAAGAGCACAAGCAGCTCAAGGGGAATATCTATCTCGCCAAGGTAACCCGCGTGGAGCCGTCGCTCCAGGCCGCGTTCATCGAATATGGCGGGAACCGTCACGGCTTCCTCGCCTTCTCGGAAATCCACCCCGATTATTACCAGATCCCCAAGGAGGATCGCGAGGCGCTGCTGCGCGAGGAGGCGGAGCACGCCGCCGAGGAAGAGGCGCTGCGCGCCGCGCAGGACGACGACGACGAGGATTACGACGACGAGGAGGGCTTTGCGGAAAGCGGCGAGCCCGACCTTGAATCGATCGAACGCCTCGACGACGATGGCGCGAACGAGCCGCTCGACGCCGCCGAGGACCATGAGCACGAGGAGGATGGCGAGGGCCGTCCCGCCGCGAAGCCCCAGCGCAACAAGGGCGACGACGCCGTTGAGGAGATCCGCCGCAAGCGGATGAACCTGCGCCGCCGATACAAGATCCAGGACGTGATCCGCAGGCGGCAGGTGCTGCTGGTCCAGGTCGTCAAGGAAGAGCGCGGCAACAAGGGCGCGGCGCTGACCACCTATCTGAGCCTCGCCGGCCGCTATTGCGTGCTGATGCCGAATACCAGCCACGGCGGCGGCATCTCGCGCAAGATCTCGAATGCCGGCGACCGCAAGCGGCTGAAGTCGATCATGGCCGAGCTGGACCTGCCGAAGACGATGGGCTGCATCGTCCGCACCGCCGGCCTCCAGCGCACCAAGACCGAGATCAAGCGCGACTTCGACTATCTTGCGAGACTCTGGGACGAGATCCGTGAAAAGACGCTGTCTTCGGAGGCGCCGGCGCTGATCTACGGCGACAGCGACCTCTTGAAGCGGGCGATCCGCGACATCTACAACCGCGACATCGAAGAGGTGATCGTCGAGGGTGAGGACGGCTATCGCGCCGCCCGCAACTTCATGAAGCTGCTGATGCCGAGCCATGCGCGGCGCATCCAGCATTATGCTGACGTGGTGCCGCTGTTCCAGCGCTTCGGCGTCGAGGACCAGCTGTCCGCCATGTACCAGCCGCTGGTGCAGCTGAAGTCGGGCGGCTACCTCGTCATCAATCCGACCGAGGCGCTGGTCTCGATCGACATCAACTCCGGCCGCTCGACGCGCGAGCATAATATCGAGCAGACCGCGACCGCGACCAATCTGGAGGCTGCGCGCGAGATCGCCCGGCAGCTGCGCCTGCGCGACATGGCCGGCCTCGTCGTCATCGACTTCATCGACATGGAGAACAACTCCAACATCCGGAAGGTCGAGAAGGCGATGAAGGAGGCGCTGAAGGATGATCGCGCCCGCATCCAGGTCGGCCGGATCAGCAGCTTCGGCCTGATGGAGATGAGCCGCCAGCGCCTGCGCACCGGCGTGCTGGAAGCGTCGACCCGCACCTGCCCGCATTGCGAGGGCACCGGTCTCGTCCGCACCGCGTCGTCGGCAGGCCTGACCGCGCTGCGTATGCTGGAAGAAGAGGCCGCGCGTGGCCGCGGCTCGCGCCTGCTGCTCCGCTGCAGCCAGGAGGCGGCGTTCTACGTCCTCAATCGCAAGCGCGGCGAGCTGGCCGAGCTGGAGGACCGCTACGGCGTCCTGATCGAGGTCATCTCCGACGGCAGCGCCGAGGGTGCGCGCATGTCCGTGGAGGCCGGTGGTCCGCCACCCGCCCCGCCGAAGCCGATCACCTTCACCCCGATCGTCGAAGACGACAGCGACCTCCCCGAGGAGGACGAGGAAGAGGAGATCGAAGAGGAGCGCGTCGAGCGTGAGCCGCGCGGCCAGCGCGAACCGCGCGAGCGTCGTGAAGGCCGGGGCGAAGAGGCCGGCGAGGGTGAAGGCGAGGGTGGCGGACGCCGCCGCCGCCGCCGCCGCCGCCGTGGCGGCCGCCGCGACGAGGAGGGCGAGCGCAACGACCAGCTCGCTGCCGATGTTGGCGAAGCCGCCGAGGGTGAGGACGCGACCGAGGTCGAGGGCGAGGCCATTGAGGCCGGTGCCGAGCCGGTCGAGGCCGAAGTCGAGGGTGCCGAGGATAATGGCGGACGTCGCCGTCGTGGCCGTCGCGGCCGTCGTGGCGGTCGCCGCCGCGAGGGTGAGGGCCAGGCCGAAGCCGAGGTCGACACCCAGGCGGAAGGCGGCGAGGTAACGGACGCGGTCGAGGCGGTGCAGCCGGACGAGATCCCGGCCGAGCTTGCCCCGGAACTGGCAATCGAACCGGTCGCCGAACCCGCGCCCGCCGAGAAGCCGAAGCGCAGCCGTCGCAAGAAGGCCGATGCCGTCGCGGAGGCACAGGCCGAGGCGACACCCGTTGAGGCCGAGACGCTGGCGCAGGGCGAGCCGGTGCTGGAGGAAGCGCCCAAGCCGAAGCGCACCCGCCGCAAGGCTGTCGCCGCCGTGGCCGAGGAAGTCGCCCCTCTCGAAGCCGTTGCGGAGGCGATCGCCCCGACTGCGGAAGAGGCACCGGCGGAGAAGCCGAAGCGCGCCCGCCGCAAGAAGGCCGAGCCCGAAGCATCTGCGGAGGCCCCGGCCGAAGCGGCTGCTTCCGAGCCGACCTCGGGCACGGAGCAGCCCACAGCGGCCGAAGACGAAGCGTCCGGCGAAGCACCGCGTCGCGGCTGGTGGCAGCGCACGTTCGGTAACTAAGCCAGCCCGATGACCGTTCAGCCTGAGCCTGTCGGAGGCTCGTTCTTTCCAGCTGGGGGAACGCAGCACTTCGACAGGCTCAGTGCGAACGGGGGTTTAGCCGGCGAACGGGCGTCAGCGTTCGTTCAACCGCGATCCGGCAAGCGCGTCGGCGTGAGAGGATGGGCAAAGCTTCGTGCGTGTGTCGTGGCACTGGTCAGCCTCGCACTCACCGCGCCCCCAGCCGCCGCCCAGTCCGTCCTGCGCGATGCCGAGACCGAGGCGCTGTTCCGTGACATGTCGAAGGGCATCATCGCGGCGGCGGGCCTGTCGCCCGCGAACGTGCAGGTGGTCCTCGTCTCCGACCGGTCGATCAACGCCTTCGTCGCGGGCGGACAGGTCGTCTACATCAACTCCGGCACGATCATCGAGGCGGACAACGCCAATGAGGTGCAGGGCGTGATCGCCCATGAGATCGGCCACATCACCGGCGGCCATGTCAGCCTCGCCTCCCAGAACGCGCGCGGGGCGAGCAACATCTCGATCCTCTCGCTGCTGGTCGGCGCGGCGGCGATGGCGATGGGCGCGGGGGAGGCCGGCATGGGCCTGATGTTCGATGGGCCAGCAGGCCGCCCTCGGCAAATACCTGGCCTTCAGCCGATCGCAGGAGGCGTCGGCCGACGCGGCGGGCGCGAACTACCTCAAGGGCGCGGGCATCACCGGCAAGGGCTATCTCAGCTTCTTCGGCAAGCTGCGCCAACTCGAATACCGCTACATCTCCGACATGACGCAGGTCGATCCGTATATGCAGGATCACCCGATGTCGGCGGAGCGTGCGGCGACGCTGGAGGCGGACCTGAAGGCCAGTCCCGCCTGGGACAAGCCGTCCGACCCGAAGCTGGAGCAACGGTTCAAGCTGATCCAGGCGAAGCTGGTCGGCTATATCGACGAGCCGCCGCAGGTGCTGCGCAAGTTCCCGGAGACCAACCAGACCGCGCCCGCGCATTACGCCCGCGCCTACGCCTATCATCGCGGCGCATATCCCGACAAAGCGCTGGAGGAGGCGGATGCGCTGATCCGGCAGATGCCGGATGACGCCTATGCGCTGGAGTTGAAGGGCCAGATCCTGCTCGAATCGGGCAAGCCGCGTGAGGCGATCCCGCCGCTCCGTCAGGCGGTGAAGCTCGCGCCCGATCAGCCGCTGATCGCCGGCACGCTCGGCCATGCGCTCGTCTCGACCGAGGACCCGAAGGATCTGGCGGAGGCGAAGCAGGTTCTCCGCACCGCCGTGTCGCAGGACCGCGAAAACCCGTTCGCCTGGTACAATCTCGGCCTGATCTACGCGCGGGAGGGCGACGAGGCGCGCGCTGCGCTCGCCATCGCCGAACGCTACAGCCTTGAAGGGAACGAGCGATTGGCGATGGTCAATGCCGACCGCGCGTTGCAGGGGCTGCCCACCGGCACGTCGGACTGGCTGCGCGCGCAGGACATCTCGATGGTCGGGCACAATGCGCTCGACGGAAAGAAGAAACGGAAATGAAGACGATCCCCGCCCGCCGCGCTGCGCTCTACGCCGCCGGCGCCTTCGCCCTCGGTCTGCTGGGCGGGGCGGGGGCCTCCGCCGCGATCGAAGGGCCGACGGTCTCAACCACCGATCGCGCCGCGATTGAGGCGATCGTTCGTGACTACATCCTCGAGCATCCCGAGATCCTGCCCGAGGGGATCGAGCGGCTGCAGCGCAAGCAGGCGGGCAAGACCATCGCCGACAACCGCAAGGCGATCGAGACCCCCTTCGCCGGTGCGTGGGCGGGGGCGGAGAAGGGCGACGTCGTGCTGGTCGAGTTCACGGACTATGCCTGCGGTTTCTGTCGCAAGAGCGTGCCCGACATCCAGCGGCTGCTCGCCGAGGACAAGAAGCTGAAGGTGGTCTGGCGCGAGCTGCCGATCATCGGGCCGGAGAGCGAACCCGCCGCCCGCGTCGCGCTGCTCGCCGCGAAGAAGGGCGCGTATCTGAGATCGCATGAGGCGTTCTACGCCGGCGGGCAACTGAACGAGGCCAAAGTCGCGGCGGTGGCGAAGACTGTCGGGGTGGATCCTGCCGCCGGGAAGGCGGCGGATATCGACGCGGAACTCGGCCAGAACCTGCAGCTTGCCCGCACTTTGGGCGTGTCCGGCACGCCCGCCTTCGTGATCGGAGACCAGATGCTGTCGGGGGCTGTCGGCTATGAGGCGCTGAAGGCCGCGGTAGAGGCTGCGCGGAAGAAGGGGTGAAAGCTCATCCTCCCCCGCCAGGGGGAGGTGGCGCCGAAGGCGTCGGAGGGGGAGGGCAGCGGGCCCTTCGAGGGTAACCGCCGTCCTCCCCCTCCGTCAGGCAAGCCTGCCACCTCCCCCTTGCGGGGGAGGATTACGGTCAGACTTTCTCCGCGTAAATCATCCGGCCGGCACCCAGGCGCGCCAGCACCTCTTCGATCTGCGCCTCGGCGAAGGCGAAGCAGCCTTCCGAGCGGCCGAGCTTGCCGTGCTGCGCGATGACGTCGGGGTTGGCGTACCAGGCCCCGTGGACGACCACCGCGCGCGGTTCGGCATTGTTGTTGGTGATGTCGAGGCCGGTCAGGCGGCGCGAGCGGCCGTGCTTGCCGACATAGAGGTCGTCGGTGCGATAGGCACCCTGCGAGGAGGCGGCCGATCCGACCTCGTTCGAGAAACGCTGCAGCATGCCCGAATGCGCCGGGTCCGACCCGCGCCCGTGGCTGACCAGCATCGTCTTGGTCTCTCCGCTGGCGAGATTGACGAAGTGGAAGCGAGGAGTGGCGGAATGGACCGAGAAGTCGGCGACGCCGATCACGTCGCGGTTCGGAATCGCCTTCCCGTGCCGCTCAAGCGCCATCAGCGCACGTCGCATAAGCTCCGGCCGGACCGTCGGCTTGCGCGCGACCACGGCCGGAAGCGCGGCCATCGCCTGCCCGGCAATCAGACCGCCAGCCGCCAGAACACCGCCGCCGAGAACAGCACGACGCGAGAGCGCGTCCGTCGAAAAAGTCATCAGATGATCGCCCCAGTAGGTTCAACCCGCTGAGGCAGTCATAGCAGATCCGGTTAACTAACTTTAGACGCTAGGGATTTCTCTGAAGCGGCTGATCGCAGCTGGCGCACGACCCATCGGATCGGCGGCATCAACGATGGATCATTTCATCGCAAGCTGCGTCGGGGCCGCCGCTCCGCCCAGCGCCGCCAGCACCTGTGCATCGCGGCCATAAGGGTCCTCGTGGTTCACCAGCCGGCCGGACGCATCCACCTCCGTCGTGAAGTAGACGATGTAGACCGGCAGGCTCTGCGGCATCTTCAGCGTGGCGGTGCGGGTGGTGCCCAGCGCCTCGGTGACGGCGCTATCGTCGCCTGCCGACATCTGCATAAGCTGTTCGGCGAGCGCGTCGATGCCCTTCACCCGGATGCAGCCGTGGCTGAACCCGCGCGAGGCCTCGGCGAACTTCGCCTTGGCGGGCGTGTCGTGCAGGTAGATCGCATGCTCGTTGGGCATGTCGATCTTGACGCGGCCGAGCGCATTGTTCGGCCCGGGCGCCTGGCGGAAGCCGTTGCCGGTGTAGACGAAACCGCCGCGCCGGCCGGCGGACAGGCCCTTCTCCTTCACGATGCTGGCGGGCAGCGACCACCAGGGATTGACCACCACCGAGCTGGCGTTGGCGGCAAGCTGGGGCGTCGGCGTCGCCTTCTTGCCGACCACCACGTCATAGGTCGCGGCAGTCGTGCCGTCGTCCACCACCTGCAGCTGGTAGGAGGGCACGTTCACATAGACGTAGCTCTCGCCCAGATGGCGCGGCATCCACCGCCACCGCTCCATATTGGCGCGAAGGCGGTCGCGCTCAGCGCCGTCGCTGGTGCTGGCGAGCCGATCGCGCATTTCGGCATATTGCGGGTTGTCGGGCAGCAGCGTCTTCAGCCAGGACCTCACCTTGTCGTCCTGCACCGCCTTGGCGAGGGCGGCGTCGAGGCCCAGCGTGTCATAGGCGGAACGCTCGATGTACCAGTCCATGGTCGACTTGTCGGCGACGCGGCCGAGGAAATAGTCGCGGGAGAGCTGACGGGCGATCCGCGTCGCCTGCGCATCCACCGCGACCTGGTCGAACGTGTCGGCCGCGACCAGCTGCTTCAGCGTCGCGGGCGAATAATCAGCGGGGTTGAGGCCCTCCTTCGCGCTATCCTCGATCGCCGCGATCAGATCCTCGACCGCGTCCTTGGACCAGGACGGCGTCATCGACGGCGAGACCGCGATCTGGCCTGTCGAGGTGACGACATATTGCGGGCTTTGCGCAGGCGTCGCAGCCGCACCGAACAGGCCAAGCGCCAGGACACCGAACAGGACGGGGCGCGAAAGGACGCGGTTGAGCGCCCTCCGACGCGGGGCGACCGCGCGAAGCTGCTGCATTTTTTCCTCCGAAAACTCTTGACAGATCAAACGCCCTATGGGCCAGTTTGATCCGCGTCAGCGTGACTGCGACCGGTTTGTGGCCTCGTTCGACCGCACGACGAACATCGCCGCTGGCGCGACGGCGGGACCAGGCGTAAGGACCCGCGCATGGACGCCGATGCGACCGCGTTGATCCTTGCCCGCGCGCAGTTCGCGTTCACCGTCAGCTTCCATTTCATCTTCCCCGCCTTCTCGATCGGCCTGGCGAGCTTCCTCGCCGTGCTGGAGGGGCTGTGGCTGTGGACGGGCAGGCAGCGCTTCCTCGACCTGTTCCGCTACTGGGTGAAGATCTTCGCGATCGCCTTCGCGATGGGCGTCGTCTCCGGCATCGTCATGTCTTACCAGTTCGGCACCAACTGGTCGGTCTTCTCCGATCGTGCCGGACCGGTGATCGGCCCCTTGATGGCCTATGAGGTGCTGACCGCCTTCTTCCTCGAGGCGGGGTTCCTGGGCGTCATGCTGTTCGGGATGAAGCGGGTCGGGCGCGGCCTCCATTACGCCGCCACCTGCATGGTGGCGCTCGGCACCTTCATCTCCGCCTTCTGGATCCTGTCGGTGAACAGCTGGATGCAGACGCCGGTCGGCTATGCGGTGAACGCGGCGGGGCAGTTCGTGCCGGCGGCGGGCTGGGCGGAGATCGTGTTCAACCCGAGCTTTCCTTACCGCCTCGTCCACACGGTGATTGCCGCCTATCTCACCACCGCTTTGGTGGTCGGCGGGGTGGGGGCCTGGCACCTGCTGCGCGGCCGCGCGACCGAACAGGTCCGCACCATGTTCTCGATGGCGATGTGGATGGCGGCGATCGTGGCACCCATCCAGATCTTCGTGGGCGACGAACACGGCCTCAACACGCTGGAGCACCAGCCTGCCAAGGTCATGGCGATGGAGGGCCATTTCCAGAGCCATCCGGACGGCGCGCCTTTGATCCTCTTCGGCTTCCCCGACGATGATGCCGAGACCGTTCACGCCGCGATCGCGGTGTCGAAGCTTTCCTCGCTGATCCTGAAGCACGACCTCAACGCTCCGCTCGCCGGGCTGGACACCATTCCCAAGGCCGATCGGCCGCCGGTCGAGATCGTGTTCTGGTCGTTCCGCATCATGGTCGGCTTGGGCTTCCTGATGCTCGGCCTCGGCCTGTTCAGCCTGCTCGCGAGGCTGCGGCACCGGCTCTACGACTGGCGGGCGCTGCACTGGTTCGCGCTGGCGATGGGACCGGCGGGGTTCGTGGCGGTTATCGCCGGCTGGGTGACGACCGAGGTTGGGCGGCAGCCCTGGGTGGTCTACGGCCTGCTCCGCACCGCCGACGCCCGCGCGCCGATCGCGGCCCCGGCGGTCGCCGCCTCGCTCGCCGCCTTCGCCGCCGTCTACTTCGTCGTCTTCGGTATCGGGACGGTCTACATCCTGAAGCTGATGGGCAAACCGCCGGAGCCGGGCGAGACCGAGCCCGCCGATGCACCGATCCGCAGCGCGGGCACCACGCCCGCCGCCGCGACCGACGGCGACACCGATCCGCGCCCCGACCGGACGGAGGGGGCGGAATGACCGACCTGACCGTCATCTGGGCGGGGATCATCGCTTTCGCCGTCGCCATGTACGTGGTGATGGACGGCTTCGATCTCGGCATCGGCATCCTCTTCCCCGCCTTCCGCGTCGGCAAGGAACGCGACGCCGCAATGAACGCGATCGCGCCCGTCTGGGATGGGAACGAGACCTGGCTGGTGCTTGGCGGCGGCGGGCTGATGGCGGCCTTTCCGCTCGCCTATGCGATCGTCCTGCCCGCTCTGTACGCGCCGCTGATCGCCATGCTGCTCGGCCTCGTCTTCCGGGGAGTCGCCTTCGAGTTCCGCTGGCGCGATCCCGGCCACCGCGCCGCCTGGGATGCGGCGTTCTGCGCGGGATCGATCGTCGCCACCTTCGCGCAGGGGATCACACTCGGCGCGCTGTTGCAGGGGATCGAGGTTCAGGGCCGCGCCTATGGGGGCGGCTGGTGGGACTGGCTGACGCCATTCAGCCTGCTGACGGGTCTCAGTCTTCTCGCCGGCTATGCGCTGCTCGGCGCGTGCTGGCTGCTGTGGAAGACGGAAGGGGCCGTGCACGACGACGCTCGCCGCCTCGCCCGCCCGCTGGCGATCGCGCTGCTGGTCGCGATCGCGGCGGTCAGCGCCTACACGCCGTTCCTGGAGGGCAAGTATTACGAGCGCTGGTTCGCCTGGCCGGGCGTGCTCGCCGCCGCCAACGTGCCGCTCTTGGTCGCGGTCTGCGCCTTTGCTTTGTGGTGGAGCATCGGGCGCGGGCATGAACGCGCGCCGTTCCTGCTGACGCTCGCGCTCTTCGGCCTCTCCATGCTCGGCCTCGCCATCTCGATCTGGCCCGACGTGATCCCCGGCCGCGTGTCGATCTGGGCGGCGGCCGCACCCGAACGCAGCCAGGCCTTCATGCTGGCGGGAACGGCGGTACTCGTGCCGCTGATCCTCGCCTACACCGGCTGGGCGTACTGGGTGTTCCGCGGCAAGATCGCGGAGGACGGCTACCACGCCCATGGCGATGACCATTAGGCTGCGGCAACTCGCCTGGTTTGTCGGCCTCTGGGCGGCGGGTGTCGCCACGGTCGGCGCGGTCGCCTTCATGATCCGGACGGTGATGCGGCTCTAAGCTCGCGGAGAGGTTCGCCTTGTTGGCGGCCATCATCTCGGCTAAGGGCGCGGCCGAAATCCCCTACCTGTCAGGAACAGAAAACGTCATGCGGCTCCGCAACGTCGCCATCATCGCGCACGTCGATCACGGCAAGACCACGCTCGTCGACCAGCTTTTCCGCCAGTCCGGCACCTTCCGCGACAACCAGCGCGTCGAAGAGCGGGCGATGGACTCGAACGACCTCGAAAAGGAACGCGGGATTACCATTCTCGCCAAGCCGACGTCGGTCGAATGGACGCCGGAGGGTGAGAGCGACCCGATCCGCATCAACATCGTCGACACGCCCGGCCACGCCGATTTCGGCGGCGAGGTGGAGCGCATCCTGTCGATGGTCGACGGCGTCATCCTGCTGGTCGATTCGTCCGAAGGCGCGATGCCGCAGACCAAGTTCGTGACCGGCAAGGCGCTGGCCCTCGGCCTGCGCCCCATCGTCGTCGTCAACAAGATCGACCGCCCGGACGAGCGCATCCAGGAGGTGCTGGACGAGGTGTTCGACCTGTTCGTCAGCCTCGACGCCACCGACGAGCAGCTCGACTTCCCGGTCCTCTACGCCTCGGGCCGCAACGGCTATGCGAACGAGGATCCGAGCTTGCGCGAGGGCACGCTGAAGCCGCTGTTCCAGAAGATCGTCGACCATGTCCCGCCGCCGAACCTCGACGAGGATGCGCCCTTCACCTTCCTGGTGACCCTGCTTGACCGCGACAACTTCCTCGGCCGTATCCTCACCGGCCGGGTCAATTCGGGCGTGGTGAAGGTCAACCAAGCGATCCACGCGCTCGATATGGACGGCAACGTCATCGAGACCGGCCGCGCGTCGAAGGTCATGTCGTTCCGTGGTCTGGAGCGTGTTCCGGTGGACGAGGCGCGCGCCGGGGACATCATCAGTCTCGCCGGCCTGACGATCGCGACCGTCGCCAACACCATCGCCGACACGTCGGTCAGCGTGCCGATCCAGGCGCAGCCGATCGATCCGCCGACGCTCTCCATGCGCTTTGCCGTCAACGATTCGCCGATGGCGGGGCGCGAGGGCACCAAGGTGACCAGCCGCATGATCCGCGACCGCCTGGCGCGCGAGGCTGAATCGAACGTCGCCGTGAAGGTGACCGAGAGCGCCGACAAGGACAGCTTCGAGGTCGCGGGGCGCGGAGAGCTTCAGCTCGGCGTGCTGATCGAGACGATGCGCCGCGAAGGCTTCGAACTCGGCATCAGCCGCCCGCGCGTGCTGTTCCGCGAGGACGAGAACGGCAAGCGCACCGAGCCGTATGAGACCGTCGTCATCGATGTGGACGACGAGTTTTCCGGTACGGTCGTCGACAAGATGAACCAGCGCAAGGCCGAGCTGACCGAGATGAAGCCGTCCGGCGGCGGCAAGACGCGCATCGTCTTCTCCGCCCCCTCGCGCGGCCTGATCGGCTATCACGGCGAGTTCCTGTCGGACACGCGCGGCACCGGCATCATGAACCGGCTGTTCGAGAAATACGGCCCTCACAAGGGCAATATCGAGGGCCGAAAGAACGGCGTGCTCATCTCGAACGGTGCTGGCGAGGCGCAATCCTACGCCCTGGGCCCACTGGAGGATCGCGGCATCCTCTTCGTTGGTCACGGCGAGGCGCTCTATGAGGGCATGATCATCGGCGAGAACGCCAAGACGGACGACCTTGAGGTCAACCCGATGAAGGCGAAGCAGCTGACCAACTTCCGCGCGTCGGGCGGCAAGGACGACGCCGTCCGCCTGACCCCGCCGAAGCGGATGACGCTGGAACAGGCGATCGCCTATATCGACGATGACGAGCTGGTCGAGGTGACGCCGAAGAACATTCGTCTTCGCAAGCGCCACCTCGACCCCAACGAGCGCAAGCGCGCCAGCCGCGCCGCGAAGGACTGAGCTTCCCGTCCGCGCGGGCTTGAACACAGGCTTCACCAGAATATATACCGACCGGTATCTATTCTGGTGAAGGACGTCTCACATGCCCAAGGCTCTTGTTGTCGGCGCATCGCGCGGACTCGGACGCGCGATTGCGGAGGACCTGCTCGGTCGTGGCTGGGATGTCACCGCCACGGTGCGTGATCGAAGCGTGCTCGCGGGGGCCGACCGCCTGACCGTCGAGGCTGTGGATACGACAGACTGGGCGGGCGTCGATGCGCTCCGCGGCCGGATCGCGGTCGGCAGTCTCGACCTCCTCTTCGTCAACGCGGCGATCATCGGCCCGTCCACCGTGCCGATCGGGGAGGTCGATCCGCAGGCCTTTGCGGAGATGACGATGGTCAACGTGCTGGCGCCGCTGCGCATCGCTGATCGCTTCGCCGATCGCGTCACGCCCAAGGGCACGATCGCTGCCATGTCCTCCAGCCTTGGGAGCATCGGGCTGAACGGCAGCGGCGGGTACGAGGCTTATCGCACCAGCAAGGCGGCGCTTAACATGGGGCTCGCCAGCATCGCCGCACGGCGCAATGACGGTCGCACCTACCTCGCCGTCGATCCCGGCTGGGTCCGCACCGACATGGGCGGGCCGGAGGCGACGCTGTCGATCGAAGAGAGCATTCCCAGCCTCGTCACCACGCTTGAACAGCGGGCGGGGCGCGGCGGTATCGCCTTCGTGAACTATCGCGGCGAGGATCTGCCCTGGTAGGTTTCTCCCGTACTCGTCGCGGGTTGCCTAGACCGGCCTGACGGTTCATCGGCAGGGTGATGCCGCCTGCCGAACCCCGCTCAGCGCTTCACATCCCGATCTTCCGCGCGATCTGGCTCGCCAGCCTGCTGTCGAACTTCGGCGGCCTGATCCAGTCGGTCGGCGCATCCTGGCTGATGACCTCGCTCACCAGCTCGCCGCAGTTGGTGGCGCTGGTTCAGGCATCGACCACGCTGCCGATCATGCTCCTCTCGCTCCTGTCCGGCGCGATCGCCGACAATCTCGACCGGCGGAAGGTCATGCTGGCCGCACAAGGGGCGATGCTGACCGCCGCGATCGGTCTCTCGCTGTTCGCCTGGGCGGGGTGGCTGACGCCCTGGACGCTGCTCACCTTTACCTTTCTGGTCGGCTGCGGATCGGCGCTCAACCTGTCCTCCTGGCAGGCCTCGGTGGGCGACATGGTGCCGCGCGCGATGCTGCCGAATGCCGTCGCGCTGAACAGCATGGGCTTCAACCTTGCGCGCTCCGTCGGCCCGGCGATCGGTGGCGCGATCGTCGCGGCGGCCGGTGCCGCCGCCGCCTTCCTGGTCAACGCCTTCAGCTATCTCGGCATGATCGGTGTGCTGTTGCGCTGGACGCCGCCGGCCAAGCCCAGCGACCTTCCGCGCGAGCGGCTCGGCATGGCGATGGCCGCTGGTGTCCGCTACGCCGCCATGTCTCCCAACATCCGCGCTATCCTCCTGCGCGCTGCCATGTTCGGCGTGTCGGCAAGTGCGGTGAACGCGCTGATGCCACTGGTCGCGCGGCATATGACAGGCGGCGGCGCGCTCGGCTACGGCGTGCTCCTCGGCGGCTTCGGTGTCGGCGCGGTGGGCGGTGCGCTCCTCAGCACGCGTCTTCGCCGGCGCCTTTCTGCCGAACGCATCGTCGTGGGCGCCAGTCTGGGGATGGGGGCGGGGGCGGCGATCACCGCCTTGTCGACGGTCATGGTCGTCACCGTCGCCGCGCTTGGCCTGTGCGGTGCCTGCTGGGTGCTGGCGCTCTCCACCTTCAACGTCACGGTGCAGATGAGCGCGCCGCGCTGGGTCGTCGCGCGCTGCCTCTCGCTCTATCAGATGATGGCGTTCGGCGGCATGACGCTCGGTGCCTGGGGCTTCGGCGTGCTCGCCGAGGAACGAAGCGTCGAGGCCGCGCTCCTCGTCGCCGCCGTGCTCCAGCTGGTGCCGGCACTCGCCGGCCGATGGATTCCGCTGCCGGAAGCCGACAACCTCAATCTCGATCCGCTCGCCCGCTTTACGGAGCCGCATACCACCGTGCCGGTCACGCCGCAGAGCGGGCCGATCACCGTCTCGATCGATTACCGCATCCCGGCCGATCGTATCCTGGAATTCCTGAACGTCATGGACGAGCGCCGCCGCATCCGCCGCCGCGACGGCGCGCGCCACTGGACGCTGCTGCGCGATCTCGCCGACGAACGGTCCTGGACTGAGCGGTACAGCGTACCGACCTGGGTCGACTATGTCCGCCACAACACCCGCCGCACCCAGGCGGATGCGGAGAACAGCGAGCGTATCCTCGCGCTGCATGAGGGACCGGAGAGCCCGCGTGTCACCCGCATGATCGAGCGTCAGACGGTCGCCTTGCCCCCGATGCGGACGATCGTTGCCGAGACCGCGGCCGACCCGGTGACGGACGCCACCCGCTCCTCCTGATTCCGGCCCCACGGGAACATGCGCGCGGCAATGCCCGTTTACCCGCCGACAACGGGAGAAATGTGATGCCGACCGCACAGGAGCTGGAAGCCAAGTTCTGGAGTTCGCTTGCAAGCGACATGACGATGATGATCGGCCTCGACGGGGTCGAGGACGGACATGCTCGTCCGATGACGGCGATTGTCGAAGGGGATCATGGCCCTATCTGGTTCTTCTCCTCGCGCGAGAACGTCCTGACGCAGAAGCTGTCCTCACCGGGACGCGCGATCGCGACCTTTACTTCCAAGGGCCACGACATCTTCGCGACCGTCCACGGCACACTGCAGGTGGACAATGATCCGGTGGTGATCGACCGCCTGTGGAACCCTCATGTCGCCGCCTGGTACGAGGAGGGCAAGAACGATCCGAAGCTGGCGCTTCTCCGCCTCGATCCTGAAAAGGCCGAGATATGGAAGGACGGGTCGAGCCTGTTCGCCGGCGTCCTCGCGCTGTTCGGCTCCGATCCGAAGAAGGACTACAAGGACAACGTCGCCGAAGTGTCGCTGGCCTGATCCATGGCCAAGCCGCCCGAAGCGCCGCCGTCTTCCGACATCGAGGGCGTCAATCGCGATGCCCGTGTAGGCACGCCGTCGAAGGATCCTCAGGAATCCGGAAAGGTGCTTCGGGAGGCCAAGGATGAGAGCATCGGTCGCCCCAAGGAAGGGGGCGACTGAGGCCTCACGGCTTTAGCAGGTCCCTCCGTGGCCTGATGGCGCGGAGGGCAAGCTGTATTTCGATGAGGAACATCGTCAGGCCGCAGATCAGCAGCACCATCGACGCGATAAAGAAGCCCGCCGCCCAGCGCCCGTAGCGCAGATTCGCGAGATCGGCGACGAACATCAGCGCGACTACGGCGCAGATCATCACCCCGCTCAGCGTCGTCAGGAACAGCGCGGAATTGATGATCTTCATGCGCCGGTCCAGCAGCCGCAGTTCCCACACCATCCGCGCCCGCTCCGGCCCGATCTCCGGCAGGAAGCTCGCCTCCACCGCCCGCGCGCGGTCCACCACGCGGGACAGCCGCCCGGCGAGCATGTTCAGCACCTGACCGATACCGGTCAGCAGGAACACCGGCGCCAGTGCCAGCTGGATGGTATGCGCGATCTCCGTGACCCGCGACGACACCTCGATCGGCCAGAGCATCCCATCATCCTTCCTTGCCGGCCGCCGAACATAGGCCCCGCCCGCCGAGCGGCAAGCGCAGCGAGCGACGGTTGGATAATCGCGCCGGACCGCGCTTCGCGCATCGATAATATCTGTTAACATTGGCACATTGATGTTCGGTCTCCTGATCACGCGCGACGACGACATGTTGGTCCGCCAATGGTTTGCCCGCCACGCCCCGCTGTTCGAGAAACTGGCCGTTCTCGACGGATCGCGCGGGCCGCTCACGCGAGAGGTGGCGCTCGGTTATCCGAACGTCCTCTATGCCCGTGATCCGGAAGGCGTACCGATCAACGACCAGACCTTGCGCGCCGCCTGCTACGCCCTGCTCACGCCCTTCGTGCGGCCGGGCGAATGGGTGACGATATGCCACATTGACGAATTCTTTTATCACGATCCGGCCAGGATCGCCTTGGCGCACCCGGACGCGCCGGGCGTTGCCTGGCAGGCGCTCCACATTCTGCCTCACCGGTCGGAGAAGGCGGCGATCGCCGCCAGCATCACCGAGAGCGGAACTTACGATCCGGTTGCGCAACTCCATCACTTCTGGGCCAAGGAGGCCCGCGAAGAACAGGTGCCGGAGGCGACGCTCGAATGCCGCATGTTCCGGGTGCCGGAGGGTGGCGCCGAGTGGGGCAGCTTCAACGGCTGGGTTGCTCCGGTGAACCTGCCCGGCAAGCCTCTTGAGCGGACAAAGGCTGGCGAGACCAAGATTTTCAGCCGTCCGCGATGGCCACGGCCATTCCCGACCTACTTTCACTACAAGCTGTTCAACCTGGATCCGTCCTACTTCCTTCCCGGATCGAACCATTTCGAGAAGAGCCGCCTCGGCACGGGTCTTGGCGGACGGCGCATCAACAGCTTCGACGACTGCTTCTTCGACGAGGCTGCACCCTGGGGCCACAAGAACCATGTGACCTGCGAACGGTTCGATGGTGTGCTACCCGACAATCACCGCTTCAACGGCCCCGGCAACGCCTTCAAGCTCTGACCGGCGGGCGCTCACTCACGATCAACGGGACAGAAACATGGCCGATGGGTTCTTCCACCGCTACCTACTCGGCAATGGTGGCAAGCGCCTCCACAAATGGGCGCATTACCCTGACATCTACGAGCGTCATCTGGAGCGTTTTCGCAATCGCGGCGCGGTGATGCTGGAGATCGGCGTCGCGGGTGGCGGATCGCTGCCGATGTGGCGCGACTATCTCGGCGAAGGTGCCAGGATCATCGGTCTCGACATCAATCCGGCATGCAAGAAACACGAAGTGACCGGCACGGACATCTTCATCGGCAGTCAGGTCGATCGCACGGTCATCGATGCGATCTTCGCCAGATATCCGCGCATCGACATCGTCCTGGACGACGGGAGCCACATCAACGAACATATGGTGGGAAGTTTCGGCCTCATCTACGACCGCGTGCACCCGAACGGTGTCTATATGATCGAAGACATGTACACCGCCTATAAGGACCAGTTCGGTGGCGGGCTCCGCCGCGAGGGTTCGCTGATCGAGTTCGTGAAGGACAAGCTGGACGAGCTTCACGCCGTTCACACGCGTGGCCGGGTGCCCGTTTCCACCTTCACCCGCAGCACCGATCACATCGCCTGCTACGACAGCATTATCGTCTTCGAGCGGCGTCCCCAGGGGGAACGACAGCCGATCGCCACCGGTGCGATGAAGAAGGCCGCGCCTCCGCTGGCGGAGGCTTGACCAGGCTCATATAAGTTAATCGCGGCCAGAAAGTTCTTGTCTCCGTCCAATTCGGACATAACCTGCCGTTATGGGGGGAACTGCGGTCGCGCTTGTCGAGGCGGCGGCGCATGAGCTGACGCTCTTCGCCGCGATCGGCCTTTTGCTGGGCGGGATCGACGATGTTCTCGTCGACTGCATCTGGATCGGGCGGACTCTGTGGCGGCGATCGTTCGTCTACACCCGCCACGATCGCGCCTGTGCGGTCACCCTTGTGCCGCCGGACCGGCCGGGCAGGATCGCGGTGTTCGTCGCTGCCTGGCATGAGGCGGAGGTGATCGGCGCCATGCTGCATAACGCCGTCGCCCGCTTCGACCACCCGGACTACCGGATCTATGTCGGTTGCTACCCCAACGATCCCGCGACCATCGCCGCGGTTCAAGCCGTCGGTGACCCGCGCATCCGGATCGCGCTTAATCCTGAAAACGGGCCGACCACCAAGGCCGACAACCTCAACGCGGTCTGGACGCAGATGCTCGCCGACGAGCGTGGCGATGGCGTACCGGTCAAGGCCGTCGTCCTCCACGATGCCGAGGATGTGGTCCATTCCGCCGAGTTGCGTATCGTCGACAGCCTGATCGAGCGGGTAGCACTGGTCCAGCTGCCGGTCCTGCCGCTCCTCGATCCGAGTTCGCGCTGGGTGGCGGGGTCCTATGCGGACGAGTTCGCCGAATCGCACGGCAAGGGGCTGATCGTGCGCGAGGCGCTGGGCGCGTCGGTGCCGCTGGCGGGCACCGGCTGCGGTATTGCCCGCGCGGTGCTCGACCGCATCGAGGCGGAGAGCGGGGGCAAGCCCTTCGATCCCGGCAGCCTGACCGAGGACTACGAACTCGGCTTGCGCATCCGGGCGGCGGGCGGGCGGGGAATATTCGTTCGCCTGCCGACCACTTCGGAAGGGTCGGTCGTCGCCGTGCGCGCTTATTTTCCGAACACCTTCGCGACAGCCGTCCGGCAGAAGGCGCGGTGGAAGGTCGGGATCGCGCTCGCTGGCTGGGACCGCCTCGGCTGGGAGGGCGGTCCGGTCGAATACTGGATGCGGTTCCGCGACCGCCGCGTGCTCATCTCCGCCGTGATCCTCGCCGCCGCCTATACGGCCATCGTCCTGCAGGCGGCGCTCACCGGCTGGCGGCTCGTCTGGGGCATGGCGCTGCCCGCAGTCCCGCCGCTGATCGGCACACTCATGTGGATCAACACCGGCATCCTGCTCTGGCGCTTCGGGATGCGGATGGCGTTCGTGGGCGACGCCTATGGGTGGCGCGAGGGGTTGCGCTCGCTCCCCCGCATGGTGATCGCCAACGCCATCACCATCGCCGCTTCGCTCCGCGCCGTGCAGCGTTATGCCGAGATGCGCCGGCGCGGCCGGGTGGAGTGGGACAAGACGGTCCACGCATTTCCTGACATCCTGCCCGCCGGATGATCCTCGCCGCGCGTCCGGTGCGGTTCCTCGTTCTCCTGCTGATGTCGTGGTCGTTTGCACGCGCCTATGTCCTGATCTCCGATCGGCCTGTCAGCCTGATGGCGCCCACGGCCGTTGCGAACTCCGCCCCGCAGGTCGAGGCGACACCCCCGCCGATCAACACTCCGCTCAAGCTCACGCGCTATGCTTTCAGGGAACCTGCCACTCCTGTGAGCAAGAGTCTCGCGTCGCCCAAGCTTCCCTCCATCAAACCAGTAGCCCTGCGGACGGTTCAGCCCACCCCGACGGTGTCCTCCGACCCGGTCACGCGAGAGCCACCGCCCGTGCCGGTCGTTCCAAGCCTGCCGCCCGGTGGGGCGTGGACACCGGCACAACTCAGCGGCTCGGCATGGTTCTTCGTGCGCGGCGGGTCGCGGCGCGGGCTGGCGACGGCCGGACAGCTCGGAGGATCGCAGGCGGGCCTGCGGCTGACCTACCGCCCCAAGCCCGCCGTGCCGCTCGCCGCCGCATTGAGAGTGTCCGCACCCCTGCGCGATGCGGGGGCCGAGGCCGCGCTCGGCATCGACTACCAGCCCGCCGCCGCGCTGCCGCTCCGGCTGACCATCGAACGACGCATCGGCCTGGATCGTGCGGGCCGCGACGCATGGAGCCTGTTCGTATCGGGCGGCGTCTACGACCGGCGCCTGCCAGGTGGCCTCCGCCTAGACGGCTATGCGCAGGTCGGCACCGTCGCGGGGGATCGCTTTGGAGACGGCGCGATCCGCGTCGGCCGGCCGCTCGCACTCGGCAAGGCATCGCTGACCGTCGGCGCAGGCCTGTTCGGCGCCGCCCAGCCGAATGTCGAGCGCCTCGACATCGGCCCCAGCGTCGCCCTTCGCCTGCCGGTCGCCCGCGCGGGGATCACCGCCGCGCTGGAAGGACGCTTTCGCGTGGCGGGCGACGCGCGTCCCGGCTCCGGCGTGTCCCTGACACTGGCAACCGACTTCTGACCGGTTTACGCAAGGGCGTCATGGACCTTTATCTGCCCATCGCCGGTCTTTCCGTGAACGCGCTGGTGATCGTGGGTCTCGGCGGGCTGGTCGGCGTCCTGTCCGGCATGTTCGGGGTCGGCGGCGGCTTCCTGACGACGCCGCTCCTCATCTTCTACGGCATCCCGCCCACGGTCGCGGTCGCCTCCTCCGCCACCCAGATCACCGGAGCCAGCGTATCGGGGGTGGTGGCGCATACCGCGCGCGGCGGCGTCGATTTCAAGATGGGCTTCGTCATGGTCGTAGGCGGCGTGATCGGCACGCTGGCGGGCGGCTGGCTGTTCACCTGGCTGCAGGCGCTCGGCCAGATCGATACGGTGATCGCGCTGACCTACGTCCTCCTGCTCGGCACGATTGGCGTGCTGATGGCCAAGGAATCGCTGCAGGCCGTCCTCGCCGGCCGCAACGGCGCCACCCCGCCGCCCGCGCCGCGCAAGAAGCGGAAGCTGATCGCAGCACTTCCGCTCCGCTGGCGCTTCAACCGCTCCGGCCTCTACATCTCGCCGCTCGCCCCGCTTGCTCTTGGTTTCCTGACGGGCGTGCTGACCGTCCTTCTCGGCGTCGGCGGCGGCTTCGTCATGGTCCCGGCGATGATCTACCTGCTCGGCATGACGACCAATGTCGTGGTCGGCACCTCGCTCCTCCAGATTCTGTTCGTGACGGCGATGACGACGATGGTCCATGCCACCACCACCAAGGCGGTCGACATCGTCCTCGCCGCCCTCCTGCTGATCGGCAGCGTCACGGGCGCGCAGTTCGGCGCGCGCTTCGCCACCCGGATGAAGCCCGAATGGCTGCGCCTCGGCTTGGCGATCATCGTCCTCCTCGTCGCGATCCGCATGGCGCTCGGCCTCGGCTGGCGACCCGACGAGATCTTCACGGTGGAGCCGGCGTGAGGCGCGCCGCCCTCCTGCTCGCCGCCCCGCTGCTGATCGGCGCCTCGCAGCCGGTGCTGGTGCCCGACGTCTCACAGCGGGAGATCCGCATCATCTACAGCTTCACCGGGGCGGAGTTGCTGCTGTTCGGCGCGATCCTCTATCCCGGCGGCCGCACGCCGACGGGGACGATCGACATCGCGGTGGTCGTGAAGGGCCCGGCCGAGCCGGTCGTGGTGCGCCAGAAGGAGAAGGTGGCAGGCATCTGGATGAACACGGAAAGCACCCGCTTCCTCTCCGCCCCCGCCTTCTACGCGGTGGCCTCATCTCGCCCGATCAGGGACATCGTCGACCGACGCACCGCCGCCATCTACGAACTCGGCCTCGACAGCCTGCAGCTTTCCCCTGCCGCAGGACAGGCACCGGAGGCGCAGCGCCGCTTCGACGACGGCTTCGTCGATCTCCGCCGCCGCCACGGCCTCTATTCCGAACGATCGGAGGGCGTGGAGATGACCGAGGGTGTCCTCTACCGCGCCCGCATCGACATCCCCGCCCGCGTGCCGGTCGGCGCGTACACGGCGGAGACCTTCCTGATCCAGGACGGCAAGGTCATCGCCGGCGCGATCCGCGACATCGACATCGACAAGCAGGGGTTCGAGCGGTTCGTCGCGATGGCGGCCGATCGCTGGTCGGCCGCTTATGGCGCGGCGGCGGTCGCGCTCTCCCTGCTGATGGGCTGGATCGCCGCGCGCGCCTTCCGGCGGCGGCGGTGATTCCACCTCTGGAGGTAAGGCCGCATGTCTGTTCCGAGCTTGCCTCAGACCTCTTAACCGCATCTTAGGCATAATCCGCGACATCGAACCCGGCGCTTCTGGGGGCGGCGATGCGGCACGAGATTATCCAGGTCGAAGCGGCGCAGCCGATCGCACCAGCATGGTGGGAGCGGCGGGGCGTTCTCGCCACTCTTGTGCTCCTCACCATCGTCCCGCTGCTCTGGCCCGCGATCCCGCCGCTCACCGACCTGCCTGCGCATATGGGCCGGTGGCACATCTCGATGGTGGCAGGGCAGGGTGGTCCGCTCGACCGCTATTACGGCTTCCGATGGGCGCTGGTCGGCAATCTTGGGCTGGACATTCTGGCCCCCGCCCTTGCCCATCTGATCGGGATCGAGGCGGCCACCAAGGCCCTCGTCATGCTCATCCCGCCGCTCACCGCCGCGGGTCTGCTCTGGACCGCGCGGGAGGTGCATGGGCGCGTGCCGCCGACGGCTCTCTTCGCCCTGCCGCTCGTCTACGCCTGGCCGTTCCAATACGGCTTCGTGAACTTCACTTTGGCCCAGGGGCTCGCGTTCATCGGCTTCGGCGCCTGGCTGCGGCTGGGTCGGCAGGGACGCATCCGCCTGCGCACCGCGCTCGCCGTCCCTTTCGCCTGCGCCTTGTGGGTCTGCCACATGTTCGGCTGGGGCATGTTCGGGCTGATGGTGCTCGGGGCAGAGCTGGCCGCCCGCCGTCGCGCGGGCCTCGCCTGGCCGGCCGCGCTCCTCCGTGCCGGCACGGCCTGCCTGCCGCTCGCCGTGCCGCTGCTGTTCATGGCCGTCGCACCCAAAGCGGGCGGCGTCCCGCTGCAGATGATGAACCCGCTGTCCAAGCTGAACTGGATGCTTTCCATCCTGCGTGACAGTTCGGCCGGCATCGATCTCGCCTCCGTCCTCCTCCTCTTCGGCGCCCTCTATATCGCCCGTCGCGACCAGCGGCTCGGCTTCGATTCCATGGTGAGCTGGCCCGCATGGCTCGCCCTGGCCGTCTTCCTCGTCCTTCCCTGGCGTCTGCTGGGCGGTGCCTATGTCGACATGCGGATGGCGCCGGCGATCGTCGCGCTCGCCCTGATCGCCATCCGCCCGCCTGCAGAATGGCGCATGGCGCGGGTGATCGGCGCACTCGCGCTCGGCTTCTTCCTGTTCCGCATCGCGCTCGGCACAGCCAGCTTCGCCGCGCATGACGGCGAATGGCGTCGCGAACTCGCAGGCGTAGACGCAATCCCGCGCGGATCGGCCGTGCTCGTCCTGACGGCGGAAAAGTGCAACGCCTGGGCCGACGACCGCATCGAGCATCTCGGCGGCATGGCGATTGTCCGCCGCGACGCCTTCGTGAACGGCCAATGGGCGCTCGCCGGACAGCAGTTGCTGACGATCCGCCACAACGCTGCCGAGCCCTTTGCGGGCGACATGTCGCAGGTCATCTATGTTGGCACCTGCGCAAAGCGGATGCAGGAAAAGGAGCATCGCCCCGACTTCGACCAGGCGATCGCACAGTTCCCGCGTTCAGCCTTCGACTATGTCTGGACCGTCGGCTTTCCGGCGGGCGCCGCCCACGCGCCGGACCTGAGCCTGGTCTGGAAGAACGCCGGATCCGCGCTCTACCGCGTCGGCCACTAAACCCTGGACTGGATCACATTTCGCTTCTGGTAGCCACCTCTACCCGACGAAGGTCGCCATCCATTCCGCGCTCGCCAAGTGCCTGAGCGCAAGTGGGTTCTGACTTCGATCAGGATGACGAAGAAAGATCCCGCCAGGGGGAGGTGACGGGCTGGCTCACCCGCGCGGCATGAGCCGCCGGTAACTCAATGCCTCCGCGACATGCACGCGGCCTATCGTTTCGGCACCACCCAGGTCGGCGATCGTTCGGGAGACCCGCAGTACGCGATGATATCCGCGCGCCGACAGCTTCATCGCCTCGGCCGCCTGTGCCAGCAGCGTGCGCCCCGCCTCATCCGGTGTCGCCACCGCGTCGAGCAAAGGCCCGTCCGCCTCCGCATTGGTCCGCGCGTCTTCACCCGCATATCGCGCCGTCTGCACCGCCCGCGCAGCCGCGACGCGGGCGGCGACCTCGGCCGACCCCTCGGCGGGCGGGGGAAGCACCAGATCCGCCGCACTGACCGCCGCGACCTCGACATGCAGGTCGATACGGTCGAGCAGCGGACCCGAGACCCGCGCCTGGTAATCCCCAGCGCATTTCGGCGCGCGCGAACAGGCGAGCGCCGGATCGCCAAGATGCCCGCAGCGGCACGGGTTCATCGCCGCGACCAACTGCACGCGCGCCGGGAAGGTCACATGCGCATTCGCCCGCGCCACCGACACGCGGCCCGTCTCCAGCGGCTGGCGCAGCGAATCGAGCACCGCGCGCTGGAACTCGGGCAGCTCGTCGAGGAACAGCACGCGGAGATGGGCGAGACTGACCTCTCCCGGCTTCACCTTCAGCCCGCCGCCGGTCAGCGCCGCCATCAACGCCGAGTGATGCGGCGCGCGGAAGGGGCGGGTTCGGATCAGGCGCCCGTCGGTCAGTTCGCCCGCGACCGAGGCGACCATCGACACCTCGAGCGCCTCGGCGGGGGTGAGGTCGGCCAGAATGCCCGGCAGGCAGGAGGCGAGCAGCGACTTGCCCGATCCCGGAGGGCCGCTCATCAGCAGGTTGTGCCCACCCGCCGCCGCGATCTCCAGCGCGCGCTTGGCGGTCTCCTGCCCTTTCACCTGCCGCAGATCCGGTCCGGCGACCGGCGCTTCCGCAACACCGGGCAAAGGCTGCGGCACCTGCGTCGCACCCTTGAAGTGGTTGAGCAAGGTCAGGAGGTCAGGCGCGGCGATCACCTCCACAGAGCCCGCCCAGGCCGCTTCCGGCCCCTGCCGCGCCGGGCAGATCAGACCGAGCCCCTGTTCCGAGGCATGAAGCGCCGCCAGCAGCACGCCGGGCGAAGGCGCGATCCGCGCATCCAGCCCAAGCTCACCCACCACGACGTACCCCGCCAGCGTCTCCGCATCGACCGCGCCCATCGCCGCGAGGAGGCCGAGCGCGATCGGCAGGTCGTAATGCGAACCCTCCTTTGGCATGTCGGCGGGAGACAGGTTCACCGTGATCCGCTTGGGCGGCAGCGACAGGCCGATCGCCGCAATGGCGGAGCGCACCCGCTCCCGGCTTTCCCCCACCGCCTTGTCGCCCAGGCCCACGACGATGAAGTTCGGCAGGCCGGGCGTCAGCTGGACCTGAACCTCGACTGCGCGCGCCTCCAACCCCAGATACGCCACCGTCGATACATGCGCGACCATCCGTCCCCCGAAGATGTTCCGGCGATGTTCCTATAGAGCGCGGTGCCGCTTGGGAAGGGCGGTCGCCCGTTGACTTTGGCGGCGCTCGTCTCTAACGACCCGCCCCTGACGGGCGACCGGTGACGGCCGCCCTTTCCCTGTTTTCGATTCTGAGGTTTTGAGCGATGAAGCGCACGTTCCAGCCGAGCCGCCTTGTCCGCAAGCGCCGTCACGGCTTCCGTTCGCGCTCCGCGACGCCGGGCGGCCGCAAGGTTCTCGCCGCCCGCCGCGCCCGCGGCCGCAAGATCCTCTCCGCCTGAGCTCAGCCGAGCCGCCGGTCACGATCGGCGCCCGCAAGGACTTCCTTGCGGCGAACAACGGCGCGCGCGCGCCGATGCCGGGCTTCGTCCTGCTCGTCCGCGATCGCCAGGACGCCGATCCCGCAATGCGAATCGGCATCACCGTCACCAAGAAGATCGGTAATGCGGTGGTCCGCAACCGCATGAAGCGCCGTTTTCGCGCGCTCGCCCGTGAAATCCTGCCGCAGGAGGGGCTGCCCGGCGCGGACCACATCCTGATCGGCCGCGCCGGCGGTGTGGAGCGCCCCTTTGCCGACCTGACCCGCGAACTCCGCAAGGCGCTCGCCAAGGTGAAACGGTGATATCCCGCGCGCTCATCCTCATCGCCCGTGCCTGGCAGCTCGGCCCCTCGCGCATCCTGCCGCCCTCCTGCCGCTTTTCGCCAAGCTGTTCGGCCTATGCGATCGAGGCGCTTCGGCGCTATGGGGCGGGCCGGGGGTCCTGGCTCGCGCTTCGGCGCATCCTGCGCTGTCATCCCTGGGGCGGCTCCGGGCCGGACCCGGTGCCGTGAGTCATGAAAGAGAGTGGACGTGGATAATCAGCGCAACCTGATCCTGGCGGTCATCCTGTCGGCGCTCGTGCTGCTGGGCTGGACGTTCATCGGCGACCGCTATTTCCCGACCGCGCAGCCGCCCTCGACCAAGATCGAGAAGGGCAAGCCCGTCGCCATTCCGGATCCGAGCGCCTCGCCCGGTGCCAGCACGCCCGCCGCGCTGCGCGACCGCACCATCGTCCTGCGCGAAAGCCCGCGCATCCCTATCCGGACGCCGCTCCTCGCCGGTTCCGTGAACCTGAAGGGCGCGCGCATCGACGACCTGACGCTCACCAAATACCGCGAAACCATCGCCAAGAACGCGCCGCCGATCCGCCTGCTTTCGCCGGGCGGTTCTGCCGACGCCTATTTCGCGCAGATCGGCTGGTCGGGCGACAATGTCGCGCTGCCCGGCCCGGACACGCTCTGGACTCCGAACGGCACCGAACTCGCGCCCGGCAAGCCGCTGACGCTGAACTGGACCAACCCCTCGGGCCTGCGCTTCACCATCAAGCTGTCGGTCGATGATCGCTACATGTTCACCATCGAACAGGGTGTCGCGAATGCCGGCGCCGCGCCGGTCGCGGTCCGCCCCTATGCGCTGATCAACCGCGCCGGGCACTCCAAGGACCCGGACACCTGGACCAACCATGTCGGTCCCATCGGCACGTTCGACGGCATCACCAAATACGACGTCAACTTCTCCGACCTCGATGAGGGCGAGGCGCCGCGCTACAAGTCGACGGGTGGCTGGATCGGCTTCGGCGACCATTACTGGCTGACCGCCTTGGCGGCGCAGCCGGGCAAGGCGATCGAGGCCGGCTATCGCGGGCAGGACAGCCGCTATCAGGCGGACGTGACCACCGCGCCCGCCATCGTGCCGCCCGGCCGCGTCGCCGGCACCACCACCCGCTTCTTCGCGGGCGCCAAGGAAGTCGGCGTCCTCGAACATTACGAGGCGCAGGGCATCGCCCGTTTCGACCGCGCGATCGATTGGGGCTGGTTCGTCTGGTTCGAAAAGCCGATCTTCTACCTGCTCGACTGGCTGTTCCGCATGGCCGGCAATTTCGGCGTCGCGATCATCCTGCTGACGATCATCGTGCGCGGCCTGATGTTCCCGGTCGCGCAGAAGCAGTTCCGATCGATGGCGGGCATGCGCGTCGTCCAGCCGAAGATGAAGGCGCTGCAGGAGAAGTACAAGGACGACAAGCCGCGCCTGCAGCAGGAGATGCTGAAGCTGTACCAGGAGGAGAAGGTCAATCCGCTCGCCGGCTGCCTTCCGATTTTCCTCCAGGCGCCGATCTTCTACGCGCTCTACAAGGTGCTGATGCTGACCATCGAGATGCGGCACCAGCCGTTCATCCTCTGGCTGAAGGACCTGTCCGCGCCCGATCCGATGACGCCGGTCAACCTCTTCGGCCTCCTGCCCTTCGACCCGCCGGGCTTCCTGCACCTCGGCGTGCTCGCCATCCTCCTGGGCATCACCATGTACTTCCAGTTCAAGTTGAACCCGACGCCGATGGACGACGCGCAGAAGCAGGTCTTCGCGATCATGCCCTGGGTCTTCATGTTCATCATGGCGCCCTTTGCGGCGGGTCTGCAACTCTACTGGGTGGTGTCGAACCTGCTCACCATTGCGCAGCAGAAGTGGCTCTACAGCCGCCACCCGGTGCTCGGCGAGAAGCCGGCCTGACGATCGCATCACCGTCCATCCCGAGCGAAGTCGAGGGACGCACATCGAGCGAAGCCGAGATGCTCTCCGTGGCGGAGCAGTGCCTCGACTACGCTCGGCTATCGCCCCTCGACTTCGCTCGGGGAGGACGGGCGTGATAACAGGTCTGTACAGGACTGGAGGAAGCTCATGGACCCGGACGATCCCCTCGAACCCGCGCGCAAGCTCTTCGCCGGGCCGGTCGCCTTCCTGAAGTCGGCGCCCGACCTCCGCTTTCTGCCCGATCCGGAGGTGCCCGAGGTCGCGTTTGCCGGGCGCTCGAATGTCGGCAAGTCCTCGCTGCTCAACGCGCTCACCAACCGCAACGGCCTTGCCCGCACATCGAACACGCCGGGCCGCACGCAGGAGCTGAACTTCTTCGACGTGGGTGAACCGCTCGCCCTCAGGCTCGTCGACATGCCAGGCTACGGCTTTGCCAAGGCGCCGAAGGACATGGTCCGCAAATGGAAGCATGTCGTGAACGACTATCTGCGCGGCCGCGCCGTGCTGAAGCGTGCGCTGGTGCTGGTCGACAGCCGCCATGGCCTGAAGGATGTCGATCGCGAGATCATGGACATGCTCGACAAGGCGGCGGTCTCCTACCACCTCGTCCTCACCAAGGCGGACAAGATCAAGCCGACCGAACTCGACAAGGTCAGCGCCGCCACTGCGGCCGAGGCGCGCAAGCATGTCGCCGCGCATCCCGATATCCTGGCGACCTCCAGCGAGACCGGCTGGGGCATCCCCGAACTCCGCGCGGCCGTGCTCCAAGCATCGCTCGGCGGCTAGGCGGGGCGCAGGTCGGTCAGACCGGCGCCCTCCTATGTCCCCGGTTCATCGCCTCAACCCTGGCGGGCGGTGACCTTGCGGCTGGCCATCTTCCGGCTTTCCACGTCGAGCGCCTGGTTCATGCAGGCGCGGTGTGCGCTGATCTCGTGCAGGTCGCGCATCGGCGCGGTGCCGCAGACCCGCGTGGCGGCCGTGCGCAGGCGGCGTTCCAGCGTCAGGAGCCCCGCCTTGCTGGACAGGTTCAGGTCGGCATAGCTCACCCGCACGGAGGTGGTTTCGGCGGCGTGCGCCGTCGCCGGCATGAACGGGACCGAGAAGGCGGCAAAGGTAGCGGCACCGGACAGGGTGGCGGACACCGCGAAACGGGTCAGGGTCTTGATCATCTTGTATCTCCGATAGGATCGCGGCGGCGCCGCATGCCGGCCGGTTAGGCGGCCCTCGGATTGTCTGCATTGCCGGCGCGATGGACGCGGCGAGGGCGGCGACCGACGATCCTATGCGCGACAAACTTGAAGCGCTGCGCGACGAAGGCGCGATTGCTGGCGCGTTCGCCTGCCGCTATGCCCCGGCCATGCTCAAGCTCATCATCGGCAACAAGGCCTACTCCTCCTGGTCCATGCGCGGATGGCTGGCGGTGCGCCAATCCGGCCTGCCTTTCGAGGAGATGGTCGTCCCGCTCTATGACGACGCCTGGGTGGAAACGCGGGAGGGGGACGCCTTCGCGCCCTCCAGCGGCAAGGTGCCGATCCTGTGGGATGGCGATGCCGTTGTTTGGGAATCGATCGCGATCATAGACTGGTTGGCCGACAAGGCGGGGCGCGAGAAGTTCTGGCCGGAGGATGAGGGGGCGCGCGCTATGGCTCGCTCAATCGCGGCCGAGATGCACGCCGGCTTTTCCGACCTGCGGCGCGAATGCCCGACCAACTTCCGGCAACGCTACATGCCCCGCCCGCTCACGCCGGAGACGGTCCGCGACATCAACCGCATCCTGACGCTCTGGGCGCAGGCGCGGGCCCGCTATGGCGGCACGGGGCCGTTCCTCTTTGGCCAGTTCGGCGCCGCCGACATCATGTACGCGCCGGTTGTCGGCCGCTTCAGCACCTATTCGATCCCGGTGCCCCCATTCGCCCAGGCCTATATGGACGCGGTCCTCTCCCACCCCTTCATGCAGGACTGGCTCGCCGCCGCGCAGGAAGAGGAATGGGTGATCGAGAAGTTCGAGTTGCCCGCGCCTGCCGCCGGATGATCGCGCTTCCAATGTAGGAATTTTCCTGAAAGGACGCGGCATGGTCTTCGCCTCGCCCTTCCACCTGCATTGCCGCTCGACGCTCCATGGGAAGCGATTCCCGCGTGTACGTAGTGGCAACTTGGCAAACTTCCGCGCGGACCCGCCTCGCGATTCGCGCGCATGATCGACCCTGTTGATCTCACCGCGCGGCTGATCGCCTGCCCCAGCATCACCCCGGCGGATGGTGGCGCACAGGACGTCATAGAGCAGGCGCTGCGTTCGATCGGCTTTGAGGTTCATCGGTTCCTGCACGGGAGCGCGCCCGACGGCCCGGTGCCGAACCTGTTCGCGACACGCGGATCGGGCGGGCCGCACCTCGCCTTCGCCGGCCATTCCGATGTCGTCCCACCCGGCGCGGGGTGGACCGGCAACCCCTTCGAACCGATCATACGCGGCGATCTTCTCTACGGGCGCGGCGCGGTGGACATGAAGGGCGCAGTGGCCGCCTTCATCGCCGCCGCATCGGGGGTTCCACAGGATAGCGGCACCATCAGCCTGATCATCACCGGTGATGAGGAAGGACCGGCGACGCACGGAACCGTCGCATTGATGGACTGGATGGCAGAACGGAACATCCGCCCGGATATGATCCTTGTCGGCGAACCGACCTCGAACAAGCGCCTTGGCGACACGATCAAGATCGGCCGGCGCGGTTCGGTGAACATGTGGATCGACGTGCCCGGTACGCAGGGCCATGTCGCCTATCCGCAGCTCGCCGACAACCCGATCACCCGCCTCGTCTCAGCTCTTGATGTCATCACGCGTGACGTGCTGGACGAGGGCACCGACTGGTTCCAGCCATCGAACCTGGAGGTGACGGATATCACCGTCGGCAACCCGGCCACCAACGTGATTCCGTCGGCGGCTTCCGCCCGTCTCAATATCCGCTTCAACGACCGGCATCGTGGCGACGATCTCGTCGATCGCGTGCGCGCGCACCTCGTACGCTATGCACCTGCCGCCACGCTGGGCGCGAAGATTTCAGGGGAGGCCTTTCTGACGGCTCCTGGTCAGTTATCCGAGTTGGTGGCATCAGCGATCCACTCCGAGACTGGTCTTGAGGCAGAACTCTCGACCAGCGGTGGCACGTCGGACGCGCGCTTCCTGTCCGCGCTAAGCCCGACGGTCGAGTTCGGTCTGGTCAATGCGACCATGCACAAGCTGGATGAAGCGGTGGCGATCGTGGATCTGCAAATCCTGACTCGGATTTACGCCCGTGTACTGACCTCCGTCAGAAGCGAAAGAAAGCCTACAGAACAGTGAGGAGGGCAACCGCCCAAAGGCCGAGCGCCAGTGGAACGGCGATCAGGAAGCCTCGTGCGCTACCGAGGGGGTCGCGCTCTGCCTGAGCTTCGGTCAGCGGCCAGGCACAGATCGTTGCGGCACTATCCAGAGCAAACGGCTGATCAGTCAAGGTACCCACTCCAACTTATTATTTCCGCGTTGCCCAATTCAACGAACTTCATGACTGAAGGTTTCACATTCCTGTCATCTATGCTGCTGCCGGTTCCACCCACAACTAGGGTCCGGACCCAATAATGGCTTTTGCTACCGCTTGGATCGTGATTCACTGCGTTGGTGTGGAGGCGGTGGAATGGCTGATTTCTTCTGGTTTTCCGATGCGCAGTGGGAGCGGATCGCACCACTGCTGCCGACGGACGTTCGCGGCAAGGCACGTGTGGATGATCGCCGGGTGCTGAGCGGGATCGTGCATGCGCTCCGCTGCGGCGGTCGCTGGGTGGACTGCTCGGACGTGTACGGGCCAAAGAAGACGCTCTACAATCGCTTCGTGCGCTGGTCCGAGCGCGGCATCTGGGAGGGGATTTTCAGCGCGCTGGCAGGCGCCGACGACGCGCCGGACCGGCTGTTCATCGATAGCAGCTGCATCAAGGTCCACCGCTGCGCAGGCGGTGGAAAAGGGGGGCCTTGGCCCATGGTATCGGCCGCACCAAAGGCGGCCGGAACACCAAGGTCCATGCCGTCTGCGACGCCAAGGGCCGCCCTCACGTCCTCCTGCTGACGCCCGGCAACGTCCACGACTGCAAGGTCGCCAAGACCTGCATCGCGGCGCTGCCCCCATCCGTCGAACTCGTCGCCGACAAGGGCTATGACAGTCAGGAGTTGCGCGAGTGGCTCGACCAGCGCGGCACCCAGGCCGTCATCCCGCCGCGCTGCAACCGCAAGGTCCAGTACGACTACGACCGCACCATCTACAAACAGCGCAACGTCATCGAGCGCATGTTCTGCCGCCTCAAGGACTGGAGGCGGCTCGCCACCCGCTTCGATCGCAACATCAAGAACTTCATGGGCGCCATCGCCCTCGCCGCCACCGTCATCTGGTGGTTGTGAGTCCGGACCCTAAATTCAGAGGTGCCGGTCAGGTCATTAGGGAGCGGCTATGCCCGAAACTTATCCTCCGATCGATTTGAGCGGTCTCGGCATAGCGGAGATCGCGCGCCTCGCCGCTGAACGTAAGCTTCCGCCGGTGGAGCGTTGGGACCCCCCTCATTGCGGCGACAGCCAGATGCGGATCGCACGGGACAGCACTTGGTACCACGAAGGCGAGCCGATCCGCCGCGAAGCGCTCGTCCGCCTGTTCTCGACGGTCCTGCGTCGGGAGGCGGACGGAAGCCATGTTCTCGTCACCCCGGCAGAAAAGCTGGACATCCAAGTCGAGGACACGCCCTTCGTCGCGACTGAGGTGGTGTCAGAGGGCGGAGGCCGCAATCGCCGTCTCGCCTTCCGCCTCAACACCGGCGACGTGGTCGTGGCCGGGCCGGAGCATCCGTTGCGGCTCGCGGGCGACCAGCTCAACCTGGTCGTGCGCGGCGGACTTGAGGCGCGCGTGGATCGCCCGGTCTGGTACGAGCTGGCCGAAGACGCCATTGCCGAGGGCGGCGACACGCCGGGATTGTGGAGCGACGGCGCGTTCTTCCCGTTCGTTCCCGCATGACGCTGACCGAGCGTCTCCGCGCCAGCCTCGACAGCCCCGCATCATCGGGTGTGGCGGGGGACGACTTCGTCTTCGCTGAGGAAGCGGTGCTGACGGCGGCGGCGGTGCTGGTGCCGATCGTCGACCGTCCGGCGCCGACCGTTTTGCTGACACGCCGCACCGACACGTTGCGCAAGCATGCCGGCCAGATCGCCTTTCCGGGCGGCAGGATCGACCCGGAAGATTCCTCGCCGGAAGCGGCGGCCCTCCGTGAAGCCTGGGAGGAAATCGCCCTTGATCCGGCGGACGTCACGGTGGTCGGCCGGAGCGACACCTACCGCACGGGCACCGGATATTCGGTCACCCCCGTCATCGGTATCATCCCGCCGGACCTTTCATTCATCCCCAATGCGGGCGAGGTGGCCGAGATCTTCGAGGTGCCGTTCGAACGCCTGATCGACCCCGCCGTACACGTCGCGCAGACCAGCGAGTTCGGCGGGCGTATGCGCCGGTTCTATGAGATCACGATCGACGGATACCGTGTCTGGGGCGCGACGGCTGGCATGATCGTCAATCTGGCCGCTCGTCTCCGCAACGTGCCGGCTTAATGGGCGAGCATCGTCCCGTTGACGGGGATGTCGCTCAGGCTGGCGGGTGCCTCGCGTGCGATCTGTTCGGAAAGGAGCGCGCGGGCGTAGTCGGCATGCACGGCGACGACGGACAATCTCAGTTCGTCGAGCTCCGCGATGCACGATGCCAGTTCGGCCCTGACCCTGGCCATGCGGGCAAGCCGGTCCGTCCGGCCGCCATTATATACGATCATCTGAAAGTCCCCATCCGCAGGTCGCGGCCTTTGTCTAAGCGTGCCGCAGATCACGCTCCCTGTGCAACGCAAAAGATCGCATGGCCGTAACGATCCGCTCGGCGGCGCGCTCATCGCCGAACGTGTCGGAGGGGAGTGCCGGCGTGAGGCCATCGAGTGCCCGCTGCGCCTGTCCCACGATGTCGGCAGTGTCGGTGCCAGCGACGTGCACCGTGCCCTCCGCTACGCCTTCCCGGCGCTCGGTGGTATCGCGCATCAGGATCACCGGGATACCCAAGGCGGTTGCCTCCTCCTGAATGCCGCCCGAATCGCTGAGGATCAGCCGTGCATGGCACATGAGGTGGATGAAAGCCGGGTAGGGGAGCGCGTCGATAAGCGTGACACCGCGCACGCCATCCAACTGCCGGTGGACGACGCGGCGGATGGCAGGGCTCGGGTGAACGGCGAAGACGATCTGCAGATCGCGGTCGGCTGCCAGCCCTCGTACCGCCTCGCAGATCCTGTGCAGCGGTTTGCCCTGGTTCTCCCGCCGGTGCGCGGTGACGAGGACGAGCGGGCGGCCGGGGTCCAGCGGCGGCAGGTGGCTCTCGATCTGGTGGCGCAGGCCCCGGTCGCCGGCGATGCGGCGGCGGGTCCAGAACAGGGCGTCGATGACGGTGTTACCGGTCACCGTCATCTCGCGGCCTCCGATGCCTTCGCGGCGCAGATTGTCCGCGGCGAGGATGGTCGGTGGAAAAAGCGGATCGGCGAACAGGTCGATCGCGCGGCGGTTGAACTCCTCCGGCCAGGGGTTCGCGAGGTCGTAGGTACGCAGCCCGGCCTCGACATGGGCGACCGGTATGCCGAGATTGAAGGCGGCCTGCGCCGCGGCGAGCGCGCCCGTGGTATCGCCGTGGACGATGACGTGATCCGGCCGGGCATCGCGGAACAGGCGGTCCACCGCCTTGACAACCCGCGCGGTAAGACCGTTCAGCCGCTGCCTTTTCCGCATGACGTTCAGGTCGAAGTCGGCGGCGATGCCGAAGAAGTCTAGGATAGGGGGGGACGAGGTCGGCGTGCTGGCCGAGATTGCAGACGCGAACGTCGAAGAAAGGGTCGTCCTGCAAGGCGAGGATGACGGGCGCCATCTTGATCGCGTCCGGCCGTGTACCGACGACCGCGCAGACGGACATCCGCCTCAGAAAGCGCGCTCCAGCCGGCTGAAGAGCGCGCGCGCGTCGTTGGCCGGGACAGGCACCCGATGATCGACGGGGCGGCTGATGGCGATGCGGCTGATGCGGTCGTACAGTTCGACGGAAGCGCGGACCGCCTGCTGCGCGCGACCGGGGAGGAGTGGCATGACGCGCTCGTCCTGCGGATCGACCTCGCCGAGCGGAGACACGGTCGCGATCTCACCGTTCAGCCGGGCCCTTTGCCCGAGAAGCCAGGTGATGACCGTCATCAACCGAGTCGTGGTCTTTAGCGATTCGCAGGCGAGCGAAACGCGTTGCGCCGGAGTCGCCTTCACCTCGTCGGCGGCTGATCCAGGCTGGAAGGCGATCCGCATCTCGTCCGCGAGCACCAGCGCCTCCGCATAGAGCGTCTCCACGAGGCGCGCGGTGATGTCGGGGCGGATGGCGGCGTTCATCCGTTCAAAATGGCACAGCGGCCGGTGACCAGCTAGGTTAATTCAACGTTCTTGTCCTGCAATGGGACAGGTCAGTGGCCCATCAGCGCCAGAACCTCGCGGCGGCTGCGCTCGTCCTCGCGGAAGACCCCGAGCATCCGGCTGGTCGTCATGCCGACGCCGGGTGTGCGCACGCCACGGGCGGTCATGCAGGCGTGGCTCGCCTCGATGACCACCGCGACGCCCTGCGGCTGCAGGTGATCCCAGATGCAGTCGGCGATCTGGGCGGTCAGCCGCTCCTGCACCTGAAGGCGGCGGGCGAAGCCGTGGAGGACGCGGGCGAGCTTGGAAATGCCGACGACGCGGTCCTTGGGCAGATACGCGATCGAGGCCCTGCCAATGATCGGCGCCATGTGGTGCTCGCAATGCGACTGGAAGGGGATGTCCTTCAGCAGCACGACGTTGTCGTAGCCACCGACCTCTTCGAAGGTCCGTGACAGATGGTGCGACGGATCCTCGCCATAGCCGAGGCAGTATTCCTTCCACGCCCGGGCGACGCGTGCGGGGGTATCGAGCAGGCCTTCACGCGAGGGATCGTCCCCGGCCCATTCGATCAGCGTACGGATGGCGGCGGCGACATGATCCGGAACCGGGATCTTCGGGCTGGATTCGACCAGATCGCCGTCCCTGTCGCCTTCCGCCATCCGATCATCCTTTTCAGTCGGGGTGGTGCCCCTGGCCGGGCTCGAACCAGCACTCCTTTCGGAATCCGATTTTGAGTCGGACGCGTCTACCAATTTCACCACAGGGGCACGGGTCAGCGGTTAGCCGAGCGGATCGGCGGTCGCAACCTTGGCGGAGGGTTCGCGAGGGGCCATCTTGCAACCGAAGATGCTGCACGTCGTCCACCACCCGGATTATGTCGCGCCGGTCGCGCCGGACAATACCTACCGCTTCGACAAGCATGCGATGGTCATGCGGTCGCTGTTCGACAGCGGGATGGTGATGGCGGTGCATAGCCCCGACCCAATGCCGGCGGCCTGGCTGGAGGCGGTGCATGACCCGGCCTATGTCGCCGAGGTTGCCGCCGCCGCCGTGCCGCCGGCCAAGGAGCGGCGGATCGGTTATCCGGTGTCCCGGTTCGTGGCCCGGCGGGCTGCGCGGGTGCCGGGAGGGACCTGGCTGGCGGCGAAGCTGGCGATCGAGCACGGTTTCGCGGCGAACTCGGCGGGCGGCAGTCACCATGCGCTATACGACACGGGAGCCGGGTATTGCGTGTTCAACGACCTTGCGGTCGCGACGCACCGGCTGATTGCGGAGGGAGATGCGGCGCGCGTGCTGATCGTCGACCTCGACGTGCATCAGGGCGACGGGACGGCAGCGCTGATGTCCGCGCGGGACGACGTGTTCACCCTGTCGATCCATGCCGAGAAGAACTTTCCGGTGCGGAAGGCGGTGTCGACGCTGGACATCGGCCTGGAGGACCGGGTGGACGACGCCGGCTATATGGCGGTGCTGGAACGGACCCTGCCTTCGGTGCTGGACGCATTCGCGCCGGATTTCGTGTTCTATCAGGCGGGCGTGGATCCCCATGTCGAGGATCGGCTGGGGCGGCTGGCGCTGAGCGACGCCGGGCTGGCGGCGCGGGATCGATATGTCGTCACGCAAGTGCGGGCGCGAGGCTTGCCGATCGCGAGCACGATGGGCGGCGGTTATGGCGCGGACAAGCTGGCCGTTGCGCAGCGTCATGGGCGGTCGATCATCGCGATGGCCGAGGCGAACGAAGCCTACTGATTCGCGGCGGAAGAGCAGCCCGGAACGACTGCGCGGCAGCGCGGAAGTTTACTAAGTTGTCGCTACGTCACGCCGGGAATCCATTCCCGGAGCAAGAACGGGCAGGCCGGTCGGGTGACCGGATGCGGAGGATGGACGGTTCAAAGAGCCGGCATCGGGCTGGCAAATATCTTCCAACATTGGAAGAGTTGTTTGGGGTCGGGGGGCGCGCGTTTGAGGAGGGCTGGCGCGGGGGGCGCTGTCATGACATCCGGTGCGTTTGCGGCGCCTACCCCTCCACCGCCTTCGGAGGTCCCCCTCCCCTCCCGGGGGAGGATTTAGGCGTCTACTCTTATGCGGGTGCCGGTCTTGAAGCCTTCGGCGATCATCGCGGTGATGCGGTCGGCGACGGCTTCGGGGGACTTGAGGGTTGCGGGGTCCTCGCCGGGGAACGCCTTGGCGCGCATGGTGGTGGCGGTGGCGCCGGGATCGACGATGGCGACCTTGACCTTGCTGATCTCCGCCATCTCATCGGCATAGGCGAGGAGGAGGGTGTCGAGAGCGGCCTTGGACGCGCCATAGGCACCCCAATAGGCGCGTGGGAAGGCACCAACCGAGGAGGTGATGCCGAGCACCGCCGCATCCGCCGATCCGCGCAGCAGGCTGTCGAAGGCCGCCAGCAGCGCCTGTTGCGCGCCGAGGTTCAGGGTGAGGAGTTTCGAAAACTCCTTGGCGTCGATCTGCGCGACCGGCGTCAGCGTGCCCAGCATGGCGGCATTGAGGACGAGGATGTCGAGCGCCTTCCAGCGCCCGCCGATCGCCTGTGCCAGACGGCCGATGCTGTCGCCATCGGCTAGGTCGAGCGGCGCGATCGTCGCGCTGCCGCCTGCGGCGTGGATCGCCTCCTCGACTTCTTCCAGCCCCTTGGCCGTCCGGGCGGTGAGGATGACGTGCGCGCCCTCGGCGCCGAGCGCCCTGGCGGTGGCCGCGCCGATGCCGCGGCTGGCGCCGGTAACGAGGGCCAGCCGGCCCTCCAGTGACTTGGACATCAAGCGACCCGTTCGGAGAGGAGCATCAGTTGATCGACGGGGGCGACTTCCTCCTGATCGGTCAGGCGGGTCGGGTAGTCGCCGGTGAAGCAGGCGTCGCAATATTGCGGCTGACCTTCATCGCGCATGTCCTCGCCCAGCGCACGGTAGAGGCCGTCCACTGAGACGAAGGAGAGGCTGTCGACGTTGATGTAGTCGGCCATCTGCGCCACCGACATCTGCGCGGCGAGCAGCTTGGCGCGTTCGGGCGTATCGACGCCGTAATAGCAGCTGTGCCGTGTCGGCGGGCTGGCGATGCGCATGTGGATCTCGCGCGCGCCCGCTTCCTTCAGCATCGCGACGATCTTCAGGCTGGTGGTGCCGCGCACGATCGAATCGTCGATCAGGACGATGCGCTTGCCGTCGATCAGCGCGCGATTGGCGTTGTGCTTCAGCTTGACGCCGAGATGGCGGACCTGGTCACCCGGCTGGATGAAAGTGCGGCCGACATAATGCGAGCGGATGATGCCGAGTTCGAACGGAATGCCGCTTTCCTGCGCATAGCCGATAGCGGCGGGGGTGCCGGAATCGGGCACGGGGACGACGAGGTCGGCCTCGACCGGGTTCTCCTTCGCCAGCTCGGCACCGATCCGCTTGCGAACCGAGTAAACCGAGGAGCCGTCCACGATCGAATCGGGGCGGGAGAAGTAGACATGCTCGAAGATGCAGGGGCGTTGCGCCACCTGCGAGAAGGGGCGGATCGAGCGGAGGCCCTGATGCGAGATGATGACGATCTCGCCCGGCTCGACATTGCGCAGGAAGGTCGCGCCGACGACGTCGAGGGCCACGGTTTCCGAGGCGAGGATATAGGCGTCGCCGACGCGGCCAAGGACGAGCGGGCGGATGCCGAGCGGATCGCGGCAGCCGATCATCCCCTCGGACGTCATGCAGACGAGCGAATAGGCACCTTCGACCTGCTTCAACGCGTCGATGAACTTGTCGAGCAGGGTCCGGTAGTTGGATGTCGCGACGAGGTGGATGATGACCTCGGTATCGGAGGTCGACTGGAAGATCGAGCCGCGCCGGTTGAGGTCGCGGCGCAGCTTCATCGCATTGGAGATGTTGCCGTTATGGGCGACCGCGAAGCCGCCGCTCGCCAATTCGGCGAAGAGCGGCTGGACGTTGCGGAGTGCGGTGTCGCCGGTGGTGGCATAGCGGACATGGCCGCAGGCGACCTTGCCCGGCAGGCCGCGAATCACCTCGTCCCGATCGAAATTGCCGGCGACATGGCCCATTGCGCGATGGGTGTGGAACTCCCGCCCGTCCCAGCTGGTGATGCCAGCTGCCTCCTGACCCCGATGCTGGAGCGCGTGGAGGCCGAGGGCCACCATCGCAGCGGCGGTTTCCGCCCCCCAGATGCCGAAAACGCCGCATTCCTCGCGCAGCTTGTCGCCATCCGCGAGATCGAAGGGATTGGTCGTGAGCAAGGGCCACCCGCCGGTCATGTCGTGATGCGCGGGCATATAGGGACAAGATGGCGGTTTGTCGCCCTCCCTTGTCGCCGAACCGTCATATTGGTGGGTGGCGGGGGAGGGTGCACGGGAGTCCCCGGCGTTCGCCCTGAGCCTGTCGAAGGGCCAGCGCTACGGTGGCGCTAGGGCTTCGACAGGCTCAGCCCGAACGGCGTGGGAGCAGGTGGCGTACTCAGCGCACGATGTCGTCCTGCACCTTGTTGTCGCCGCCCGTGCCCGCAGTCCCCGCGAAGGTGCCGGGATCGTCGAGGTCGGTCTTGCGCCCGCCGGTCTCGGGCTTTGCCGGTTCGTCGCCGCTGCTGGGATAGAATTCGTCCACGTTGTTGGCACTGCCCGCGCCGCCGACGCCAAGGCCCGGCGTGTCGGTCCGCGCGTCGGCGGGACGATCGGTGTGGAGCGGGCCGCCGGCCTCGGCAGGGTGCGGGCGCTTTTCGGTCTGGTCAGTCATGGGAGGGCTCCTTTCAAGCGGGAAACGAGCGGAGCGGGGATTGGAGCCGTCATTTCGGCGGTTGGATGACACGGTGCATCCGGCTAGGCCGGGCCATGGCCGACGATCGCGAGCAGGGTACGACCCTTCAGCCGAAATTCGACGCAGCGGGGCTCGTCACCGCGGTCGCGACGGATCATGCGACGGGCGAGCTGCTGATGCTCGCGCATATGAACGCAGAGGCTTTGGCCAGGACGATCGAGAGCGGGGAGGCGTGGTTCTTCTCGCGATCGCGCGGGCGGCTGTGGAAGAAGGGCGAGAGTTCGGGCCACGTCCTGTCCGTGCGGGAGATGCGGATCGACTGCGACCAGGACGCGATCTGGCTGAAGGTCGCGCCGGCGGGGCCGGCCTGCCATACCGGCGAGCGCAGCTGCTTCTATCGCCGGATCGAGGGCGGGCGGCTGGTCCGCGACGAGGGCTGAACGCGGTGGAGGTCCGCAACATCGTCATCCTGACCGGCGCGGGGCTTTCGGCGGAGAGTGGCCTCGCAACCTTCCGGGGACCGGGCGGCCTGTGGGAAGGCCACCGCGTCGAGGACGTGTGTACGCCCGAGGCGTTGGCGCGCGATCCGGAGACAGTCCATCGGTTCTACGATGCGCGGCGCGCGGCTCTGGCGACGGTGGAGCCGAATGCGGCGCATCGGGCGCTGGCGCGGCTGGATGCGGAATGGCCCGGCGGGCTGCTGATCGTGACCCAGAACGTCGATGACCTGCACGAGCGGGCCGGGGCGAAACGGATCCTGCATATGCATGGCGCGCTGCTGTCGGCCCTGTGCGCGGCGTGCGGCGATCGGCAGGCGTGGAGCGGGCCGATGGGGCATCGGCCCGGATGCGGGGCTTGCGAAGCGGCGGACAGTCTTCGTCCCGACATCGTGTTCTTCGGTGAGATGCCGTACGAGATGGAGCGGATCGAGGCGGCGCTGGCTGAGGCCGATTTGTTCGTCTCGATCGGCACGTCTGGCGCGGTCTATCCGGCGGCAGGCTTCGTGCAGACCGCGCGGCATTATGGCGCCGAGACGCTGGAGCTGAACCTCGAACCGTCGGCTGGAAGCTATTTCTTCGCCGAGTCGCGACTCGGGCGGGCGACGGAAATCGTGCCGGAATGGGTCGAGGAGATGCTCGGGCAGCAAGGCGCTTGATCGTTGCTGATCCGAAAAATCCTCGGCTTTCCGTGATCCCCCCGAAACGGATCGGCCCCGATCCAGCATTCGCTTGAAATCGCCATTGAGCCGCGCGAAGACTGACCCGATCGTAATAGAGTAATCTACATCAAGATGTACGAGCTAGCGTGCGGAGCGTCCCTTCCCGCCAACGAGGCGGAACGACAGGCGGCGGTCGAAGGATCGCGGGTATTGGAACGGGGCGGGGACGCCGCCCTGCAGCGGATCGTCGACCGCGCGGCCCGCGTCTTCGAGGCTCCGATCGCCGCGATCTCGATCATCGATCGGAACCGCCAGTGGTTTGCGGCGCGCGTCGGGCTGAAGCCCGAGGAGACGGATCGCTCGAGTTCTTTCTGCGCCCATGCGATCCACAGGCCGGGCGAGCCGCTGATCGTGCCGGACGCGTGCAAGGACGAGCGGTTCGTCCACAATCCGCTGGTGGAGGGCGCGCCGCATATCCGCTTCTACGCGGGCGTGCCGCTGATCGGGCAATCTGGATATGCGCTGGGCGCGCTTTGCGTCATCGACACCGAGCCGCGCGAGCGCGCGGACAAGATCTACGACCTGCAGATGCTCGCGCTGGAGGTCGAGCGGGTGCTGGCGCGGCCGGACGGCTAAGTCGCTGACGTCGTAAATGGTGCGGGCGGCGGGACTCGAACCCGCACTTCCATGGGAAAGCAGATTTTAAGTCTGCTGCGTCTACCGGTTTCGCCACGCCCGCCGGAGTGACGTGGACGTGATAGCCTCAGACGTTGAGGCGGGCGCGCATTTCCTTGCCGGGCTTGAAATAAGGCACGCGCTTCGCGTCGACATCGACGGCGTCACCGGTGCGCGGATTGCGGCCGACGCGGGCGGAACGGGCGCGGGTGGTGAAAGTGCCGAAGCCGCGAAGCTCGACACGGCCGCCGCTCGCCAGCTGGGCGATGATCGCGTCGAAGAAGATCGTCACGAGCCGCTCGACATCCTTGATCGACAGATCAGGATTGTCCTTAGCGATCAGCTGAACCAGCTCCGACCGGATCACGGCTTGCCCCCTTGATGTCCGCGGTACACCGCAGATGCCTGTCGATAACGCGAATCGAAAACCTAGATCAATGCTCTTGCGGCATTGCAACAGATTGCGCCAGCGAAACGGCCCCGCCCGATGAACGGGCGGGGCCAGTACCCTTAACGCTCTTCGCGCGCCTTGTTGAGCGCGGCGCCGAGGATGTCGCCGAGCGAGGCGCCCGAGTCGGACGAACCGTACTGCTGAACGGCCTGCTTCTCCTCGGCGAGCTGCATCGCCTTGATCGAGAAGGTCGGCTTCTTGGAACGGTCGAAGCCGGACACCATCGCGTCGAACTTCTGCCCGACCTGGAAGCGCTCCGGACGCTGCTCGTCGCGGTCGCGGCCGAGGTCGCTGCGCTTGATGAAGCCGATCGCGCCATCGTCGCCGGCCTGAACCTCAAGCCCGCCGTCGGTGACGGCCATGACCGTCACGGTGACGATCGCGTTCTTGTTCAGGCCGCCCGAGGCACCGCCGGTCGCCGCGGACACGCCGCCACGCTCGAGCTGCTTGATGCCGAGCGAGATGCGCTCCTTCTCGACATCGACGTCCAGGACCTGCGCGGAGACGGTCTCGCCCTTGTGGTGGAGGTTGAGCGCGTCCTCGCCCGACACGCCCCAGGCGATGTCCGACATATGGACCATGCCGTCGACATCGCCGTCGAGACCGATGAACAGGCCGAATTCGGTAGCGTTCTTGACCTCACCCTCGACGGTCGAGCCGACCGGGTGCTGCTCGGCGAAGGCCTCCCACGGGTTCTGCTGGGCCTGCTTGAGGCCGAGGCTGATGCGACGCTTGTCGGCATCGACCTCCAGGATGACGACGTCGACTTCTTGGCTGGTCGAGACGATCTTGCCCGGGTGGACGTTCTTCTTGGTCCAGGACATTTCGGAGACGTGGACGAGGCCCTCGATCCCGGCTTCCAGCTCCACGAAGGCGCCGTATTCGGTGATGTTGGTGACCCGGCCCGAGAACTTCGCGCCGATCGGGTACTTGGCTTCCGCACCCTCCCAAGGATCGCTCTCGAGCTGCTTCATGCCGAGCGAGATGCGCTGCGTGTCCTTGTTGATGCGGATGATCTGCACCTTCACCGTGTCGCCGATGTTGATCATCTCCGACGGGTGATTGACGCGCTTGTAGCTGAGATCGGTGACGTGCAGCAGGCCGTCGATGCCGCCGAGATCGACAAAGGCGCCGTAGTCGGTGATGTTCTTCACCACGCCGTCGATGATCTGACCCTCGGCTAGGCTCTGGATCAGGCCGGTGCGCTGCTCGGCGCGGGTCTCTTCCAGAACGGCGCGGCGCGACACGACGATGTTGCCGCGGCGGCGGTCCATCTTCAGGATCTGGAACGGCTGCGGCATGCCCATCAGCGGGGTGACGTCGCGGACCGGGCGGATGTCGACCTGGCTGCCGGGCAGGAAGGCCACGGCACCGTCGAGGTCGACAGTGAAGCCACCCTTCACGCGGCTGAAGATCACGCCATCGACACGGTTGCCGGCGGTGAATTCGACCTCAAGCTTGTCCCAGGCGGCTTCGCGGCGGGCGCGGTCGCGCGACAGCATCGCTTCGCCATGCACGTTCTCGACGCGGTCGACGAAGACCTCGACCTTGTCGCCGACGGACAGCTCGGCCTTGGCACCGGGGGCGGCGAACTCGCGCAGCGGCACGCGGCCTTCGGACTTCAGCCCGACGTCGATAATCGCCATGTCGTTTTCGATGGCGGTCACGGTGCCGGTGACGACGCGGCCTTCGAAGCCGTCGCCCTGACCCAGAGCCTCATCGAGAAGTGCCGCGAAATCGTCGCGGGTGGGATTTGCCGCAGTGGCCATAAAGATGTGTATCCTAACTCTATTCCGGCCGGCCGGTTGTATCCGGCGGTCTTCTAGCCGAACCGTCGCACCCGCCCCATGCGGTGCGCGACATCCGATGAACCGGGCTTGCGGCAGGGCGATGCGCCATAAAGCGAAAAGGGCGCGTGGACCGAGATCCCGCGCCGACCCGCCGCGAGCCTGGCCCGCCGGACGGCCGCGCCCTTAGCAGGCGCGAGCCGGAGGGGCAAGGCGGCGGGCGGTCCGGTCCATGCTGGTCGGCGGAACTGGCGCTTTCATCGCAAAGTCTTGGCACCAGCGCGGCGGAAGAGCGTTCGAGAGGCGTGGCGTGAGGTTGATGTGTGACAAACGAGAAAATCATCGCAGTGGGGTTGCTGACAGCCCGGGATCTCGCCCTTCTGGGAGAAGGATTTCACCGAGCCTATCCGATCGATTCCACGCCCTGCTTCAACGAGCTGCTGCGCGCGATCGATGAGGCCGATCGCGACTTCCGCGATGTCGAGCGGACATCACCCGTGTTGACGGATCGAAAAGGGTAACGGAACCCGCTGACGATGATCCGGCGGATCGCAGCCTTGTTGCTTTCGCTGTCGGCGGGCGCCGCTGTCGCCGCCCCGCCACCGGTGCTGAACTTCGACCGGTTTTCCGCCGAGATCGCCGCCTTCGCCGCGCGCGATGCGGCGAGACAAACGCCCGGCCGGACGCTTTTCGTCGGCAGTTCCAGCATCCGCCTGTGGGACACGGATACGAGCTTTCCCAGCCGTCGCGCGATCAACCGCGGCTTCGGCGGTGCGACCACGCCGGACGTGCTGCACTTCTACCCGGAGGTGGTGAAGCGGTATCATGCGGATGCGGTGATCGTTTACGTGGGCGAGAACGACATCGCGGCGGGCACCGCGCCGGACCAGGTGGCGCAGGATGTCCTGACCCTGCTCGGCAAGATCCGTGAGGACAATCCCAAGGCGCGGATCGTCTACCTGTCGATGAAGCCGAGCCCGTCCCGCTTCGAACTCTGGCCGCAGATGGCGGCGGCGAACAACATGATCCGCGCCAAGGCGACCGACTTCGACTTCCTCGATGTCGGCAGTGCGCTGGTGGGCGCCAATGGTCGGCCCGACCCGCAATATTACAGTCGTGACGGCCTGCACATGAACCAGGCCGGATACAAGAAGTGGACGACGATCGTGGACGCCTATTTGGGCGCCATGCCCGGTCCGACGCAGCCGCGCACCACGACAGCGGCGAGCGGGGCCGCGCCGAAGTCCTAGCGGCCGACCGCCGCGATGGCCGCGACGATCGCGGCTTCCACGCCCATGTCGCTGGTATCCAACAAGACGGCGTCCTCCGCCTGTATGAGCGGAGAGGCCGCGCGATTGCTGTCGCGTTCGTCGCGGGCGCGGATGTCGGCGAGGACGGCGTCGAAGCTGGTGTCCAGGCCCATGCCCGAAAGTTCGCGGTGCCGGCGCTCGGCGCGGATCTCCGGCCGGGCGGTGACGAAGAGCTTCGCCGTGGCGTTCGGCGCGATCACCGTGCCGATGTCGCGCCCGTCGAGGATCGCGCCGCCGGGCTGGGCAGCAAAGGCGCGCTGGCGTTCGAGGAGCGCGGCGCGGACCGCCGGATGAGGGGAAACGCGGCTGGCGGCGCTGCCCGCCTCTTCGCTCTTCAGCGCCGGATCGGTCAGCAGCGTCTCGTCGAATGCGCATCGGCCGGCCGCGAAAGCGGCGTCCGACGGATCGCCGCCGGCGCGCAGCACGGCAATTCCGACCGCGCGATAGAGCAGGCCGGTATCGAGATGCGGCAGCCCGTAATGACGCGCGAGTGCGCGGGCGATGGTGCCCTTGCCGGAGGCGGCGGGGCCGTCGACGGCGATGACCAGGCTCACGCCTCGACCTCGGCAAACCAGCGGCGCAGGCGGGCTACAAAGGCGGGCCCGTTGTCGTTCATGATGCTGTGCGCGGCGTCCGGGATCATCGCGAACGACGCATGCGGCACCTCTCTTGCGAAATCCGCGACGGTCTCCGGCCGCGCCTCGTCATGTTCGCCCGCGACGAACAGGGTGCGGCGACCGTCGAGCCGGGCGAGCAGCGGCCGTCCGTCATAGTCCTTCAGCGATCCGGTCGCGGTGAATTCGGCGCGTCCCCACATGGCGTTGTAGATCGCCGGAGAAAAGCTGCGGGGCAAGGCCGCGCGATAGGCCTCGATCGCAGGCGAGGGCGGGCGCATCCGAACATGGCGCGCGTAGAAGGCGTCGGTCGCCGCCTCGCAACCGGCGGCGGGAGGGGGGTTCGGACCGTCGCAGCGGTCGAGCATCGCACGGGTCTCCGGCGGCATCCGCTCCTTCAGGATACTGGCGTCCTTCAGCCAGAGGTCCGTGGAGATCAGCGGCGATTGCAGGATCAGGCTGGCGAGCTGCGGCGGGCGCCGGGCGCCGTATTCGAGCGCGACCGTGCCGCCCCAACTGGCACCCAGCACGTGCCAGCGGGTGACGCCGAGATGGGCGCGGATCGCCTCCAGCTCGTCAACGAAGCGGCTGACGTGCCAGTTGGCGGGGTCGTTCGGCGTGTCAGAGCGGCCGCTGTCGAGCTGATCGTAGAGGATGACGGCGCGTTCGGAGGCGAGGGGCAGCGCGTTCAGGAAGTACCAGTGGGCGCTGCCCGGGCCGCCGTGGATGAAGACGATGGGGGGGCGGGGGCCGGCGAGGTCCCCGTTGATGCGGACATAGGCACGGCTGCCGGGGACGGGGACCATCTCCTCGCGGTCGGGTGTCAGGTCCAAGCCGGCCTCCGCCGCAACCCTGTGGGGGAAGGGCAGGAGGGTAGCCGCTGCCGCGCCGCCGAGAAAGGCGCGGCGTGAACTCCCCGGCCGTTCGCCCTGAGCCTGTCGAAGGGCTGGGGAAGGCCGTTGTGCAGGCGCTTCGACAGGCTCAGCGCGAACGGCGTTGGGGACGGCGGATATCATCCTGCGATCGCCTCTGCTCCAAGCCCAGTCATCAAATCCGTAAACACCGGAAAGCTGGTCGCGACCGGGGCCATGTCGTCGATCACTACAGCCCCGCGCGAAACCAAGCCCGCCACCGCGAAGCTCATCGCGATGCGGTGGTCGAGCTTCGCCGCGATCGTCGTTCCGCCCGGGAGAGGATCGCCGCCGGTGCCGGTGACGACCAGCCCGTCCTCGCGCTCCTCCACCGAAACGCCGATGGCGCGCAGGCCCTCGGCCATTGTCGCCAGCCGATCGCTTTCCTTGACGCGCAGTTCTTCGAGGCCAGTGGTCGTGCCGGTGCCGGATGCGAGCGCCTGGGCGACGAAGAGGATCGGAAACTCGTCGATCATGCTGGGCGCGAGATCCGGCGGCACCGCGATGTTGGCCAGCGCGGAATGGCGGACGCGGAGGTCGGCGACCGGCTCGCCACCCACCTCGCGCGCGTTCTCATACGCGATGTCGCCGCCCATCAGGCGCAGCACGTCGAAGAGCGCGGCGCGGGTCGGGTTCAGGCCAACATTGGCGACCGTTACGTCGGAGCCGGGGACGAGGAGGGCGGCGACGACGATGAAGGCGGCGGAGGAGGGGTCGCCCGGCACGACGATCTGCTGCGGCTTCAACTCCGCCTCGCCGTGCAGCGAGATCAAGCGCGCGCCGTCGGCTATCTCCTCGACGGTCAGGGCCGCGCCGAAGCCGGCGAGCATCCGCTCGGAATGGTCGCGCGTGCGCACCGGCTCGATCACGCGAGTGATGCCCGGCGTGTTGAGGGCGGCGAGCAGCACCGCCGACTTCACCTGCGCCGAGGCGACGGGCAGGCGGTATTCGATCGGCACCGCCGGGCAGATCCCGCGCAGCATCAGCGGCAGGCGTCCGCCGGGACTGGCGGTGATCTCCGCGCCCATCAGCGAGAGCGGCTCCGTCACCCGACCCATTGGGCGCTTGGAAAGGGAGGCGTCGCCGATGAAGGTGGCGGTGATCGGATGGCTGGCGATCAGCCCCATCAGCAGGCGGGTGGAGGTGCCGGAATTGCCCATGTCGAGCGCGGTCGCGGGCTGGAGCAGACCGCCGACACCGACGCCATCCACCGTCCAGATGCCGTCCGCGCTCCGCTCGATCATGGCCCCCATCGCGCGCATAGCGGCGGCGGTGGCGAGGACGTCCTCGCCCTCCAGCAATCCCTCGATCCGACTGGTGCCGACCGCCAATGCCGAGAGCATCAGCGACCGGTGAGAGATCGACTTGTCGCCGGGCACGGTGACCGTACCGCGAAGCGGGCCGGCGCTGCGGAAGCGCATCGGGGCGGGCACGGCGGCGTGCATCGGCGGGTCCTTCAGAGCGGCGGGATGCGCGGGCTTTTGACAGCGGGGTGCCGCTATGGCAAGGCGCGCGCCGATCCGCGGGGAGCCGGTTCCGGTTTGCCCGCGTCCTGCATCTAAGCGATTCTTTCGGAGGCGATTTCCCTCATGGTGAAGCCTGAATGGGGCACCAAGCGCACCTGCCCGAAATGCGGCGAGCGTTTCTACGATCTGGGCAAGGAGGACCCGGTCACCTGCATCGAATGCGGTTCGATCTGGGAGCCGGATCCCATCCTGAAGTCGAAGCAGCCGCTTCCCTTCGATGCGCCGAAGAAGGCCGAGAAGGAGAAGGACGACGATAGCGACCTGGCCGAGGATCTCGACGTCGACGAGGACGCCGAGGAGAGCCCGGACGACGAGGTCGATCTCGGCGGCGATGACGACTTGGGCGTCGTTACGGGCGACGACGAGGACGAACACTGATTTCGGAATAGCGCAATCGGGCGGAAGCCCGCTTGCGCCGCGACGCGCCCTGACCTAAAGGGCGCGTCCACAGACGGTGCCGCCACCCAGGGCGGCCCGAAAAGGCGTGGGGCCGTAGCTCAGCTGGGAGAGCGTCGCAATGGCATTGCGAAGGTCAGGGGTTCGATCCCCCTCGGCTCCACCAGCCGTTTTAAGTCGTTGATCGGCTTAGAAGATACTGAAAAACCAAGGCTTTTTACGAGCAGCTGTTACATCTGTAGCAGGAGCGAAAGCCATGTGTACCTACCTCGCAAAGCGCGGCGCAACCTACTACTTCCGGCGTGCGATCTCGGCTGAGTTGCGGCCTGCCTTCAACGGCGCTGCGGAGTTCATGCGGTCGCTCAAGACGAAGGACCGGGAGACCGCCAAGGCGCTGCTGCCGGGACACACCATTGAAACAAATCAGCTCCTCCGCGATGCCCGCGCGAGACTGGCTCATGCAGCGCCAGAGAGGGCCGCTCAGCGTGTTGACCCCGTGCGGGCAGCTGCGGAGCGGGCTGAGTTCGAGGCGATGCTGGAGGGGCGGGAAAGGGGCGCATCTTCCCTGCCCTGCGGCCTGGCGCCTATGAAAAGCTAACCGCGAAGTAAGGCGAGTGGTTCAGTAAGTATCGCCGCGACGTTTGCGGCGTCACGGACAGGCTCTTGGTGTTCCACTCCTTCCGCCACACGTTCAAGGACTACGCCCCCCATGCCGGCATTGTGGAGGGCGTGCAGCGGCAATCATGGGGCGCAGCGGCGAGGACGTGGCCGACAGCTATGGCAGTGGCTACAGCCTTCACCAACTCGTTGAGGGAATGCGGCTGTTCAAAGTGCCGGGACTGACCCTTCCAGAACCAGCGGCATGACTGGGCGGCCTCTGTTAGAGACCGCCCAGCGTTTCTGCATTCGGCTCGGGTTCGATCTTAAGCGCCTCTGGCTGTGAACCGGTCTCGGCGAGCGGTGTATCTGTTTTCCGATTGCCGTCCTTGTTAAGAACTCAGTTGGCGGTGTGTCTCATCCGGCAGCTTGCAGATAGTTAGTGTTTGGTCGGATCGACCAACTCGTATCCCATGCCGGGCTTCGGCGTAGGGGGCAGAGGCTCGCCCCGCGTGACGGTGCGCTCCTCGCCCGTGCGTCCCCCGCGAGGACCGACGATCTCGTACTGTCCCGAACGGGGAGCAGACTGACCGGGCTTGAATGGCTTGCTCATACAATCACCTCCTTTCAAGCGGACCACTAGCTGTAGTGTGTACGGCACCGCTTGACAGCAAGATGTAGCATCAGAACCGTCCCGCCAAGGCAAAACGTCGAAGGGTGCCCATAATTGCTGCGGTGTGACTAGAGCGGTTTTCGATCAGTCTGCATCGTATCCGCAGTTGGCGAAGAAGTTGGCGCACTCGGCAGGCGAGTAGAGGTCGAGGATGCGACCGATGGCGTTCCAGAGGCCATGGACGGTGCGCTCGGCGGCTTTGCGGAGGTGAGCCTTGAGCTTGGAGAAAGCCTGCTCGATCGGGTTGAAGTCAGGGCTGTAGGGCGGGAGATAGAGGAGGCTGGCACCGGCGGCCTCGATCATCTCGCGCACGGCCGGCGCCTTGTGGCTCGACAGGTTGTCCATGACCACGACGTCGCCGGGGTTGAGTTCGGGGACGAGCACCTGCTCGACATAGGCGTGGAATGCGTCACGGTTGATCGGCCCGTCGAGCACCATCGGCGCCACCATGCCGGTGCGGCGGAGCCCCGCGACAAAGGTGGTGGTCTTCCAATGGCCGTGCGGCACGCCAGCGCGGAGCCGCTCGCCGCGTCTGCATCGACCATGGCGACGCGCCATGTTGGTTGACGCCCAAGTCTCATCGATGAACACCAGCCGCTCGGGATCGAGATCGAGCTGACCCTCGAACCAGGCCCGGCGCCGCTCTACAATGTCGGCCCGGTCCTGCTCGCTCGCATGGGCCGTCTTTTTTTGCGCGTGATCCGGTGGCGGGCGAAGAACCGCCACAGCGTCGCGACGCTGGTGCTCACCCCGTGCCCGGCCAGCATCGTGCGCAACTCGTCCAGCGTGATGTCGGGCTGCTTCTCGATGGCGGCGTGGATGAGCCCCGCATGGTCCTCAATCTTGGCCGAGCGACGATCGCCGCCCTGCGGCTTGGCGGCCGGCGTGCCGTGCTGAAGCGAGAGCTGTCGCCAGCGGATCGCGCTCGCAGCGCTCACACCGAACGGCTCGGCCGCAGCTCGGCACGACAGTCCACCCTCAACAGCGGCAACCACACGCTCCCGCAGATCACGTGACAGGGCTCGACCCATCCCCGCCGGCCTCCTTCGCCAGCAGGAAGGCTGAATCAGAAAACCCGCTCGGTGTGAATCCTCAGCGATTCAGGTCGTCCGAAAACCGCTCTAACGTGCCACATCTTGACCGTTCAGCTTGCGGCTACAACCTCATACTCGTCCACCCATTCCGGCCGAATACGGATGAGCTTGTTGCCGAGATTGAAATACCGGAGACGCCCCCCTTCGATCTCCTCGTAGACGAACGTGTCGCTTACGCCCCACCGCTCCGCCAAGCTGGAGACGGTGTAGGCCGGGGGAGGTAGATCGCGTTCCATGAGGGCGTCTCCGGTAGGTGCTACTTGCCGATGCCGGCGAGGAGCGGTTGCACGTAGGGCAGGTTGCCGAACGGCATGAGGGACTTAAGCTTGTGCGGGTTGCCGTTCGCAGCCTTGTAGGCGTCGTCCACCGCGCCCAGCGCGGGGACTAGCCCGGTGACGCTGCCACCGCCTTGGCCGCGCACGCCATAGCTCTCGCCGATGTCAGGCCGATCCAGCCGCCGGCAACGGTTCCCACGTCGTACACGTCGCCGGCAAGCCGGCGCCCGACACGTAGCCAGCGGTGGCGCGTGCCATCCCCGCCAAGGTGACGTTGCGGGACAGGTATTCCTCCCGCTTCGCCGGCTGAGCGTCAGGCTCTTCAGCCCGCCTGGGCGGCGTGGCGTATTCGAGCGCGATCGTCCCGCCCCATGAATTGCCAACGATATGCAGGCGGCGAAGATCGAGCGCGGCGCGGATCGCGTCCACCTCCGACACGAAGCGCTTGGCCGTCCAGTCGGCCGGATCGCTGGGGTGGTCGGACCGCCCGCAATCAAGCTGATCGTAGACGATGACGGCACGTTCGTCGGCCAGCGGCAGGCAGGCGGTGAGGTAGCCGTGGTTCGACCCCGGCCCGCCGTGGATCAGGACGACCGGCGCGCGGGGCGCCGTGAGATCGCCGTTCACCCGGACGTAGATCCGACCGCCGCGCACCGGCACGCGGAGTTCCTGATCGGGCGCGGGCGGTGTCCAGTCCGGTGCGCGCGCGATCGCGGAGGTGGCGGGTAGTGCCGTCAGCAGGCCGGCAAGCGCCTGTCGTCTCGATAGCTGCATGGTGTTCCCCTGCGGCAGGCTGGCACCGGGGAGGGGGAGGCGGCAAGCGTTGCCCTCGCGTCCGGAACAGCTCCACGGCCGCTCGGGCTGAGCCTGTCGAAGCCCCAGCGAGACGGGTGCGCTGGCCCTTCGACAGGCTCAGGGCGAACGGGGTGGGGGAGTTTTGCCGCCAGTATCCTGGCATCCTCCCCCGCCAGGGGGAGGTGGCGCCGAAGGCGTCGGAGGGGGAGGACGGCGTCGATCCAATCGAGAGGGCTCCTTGACCTCCCCCTCCGTCAGGCTGCGCCTGCCACCTCCCCCTGGCGGGGGAGGATAGCGTCGCTCACAGCCCCCGGATAAACGCCCGGATCTCGTCCGCGATATCCGCCCGTTCCAGAGCCAGCGCGATGTTCGCCTGGATGAAGCCGGCCTTGTCGCCGCAATCGTGACGCACGCCATCGAAGGTCTGGGCGTGGAAGGGCTGCTTGTCGATCAGCTCGGCCAGCGCGTCGGTCAGCTGGATCTCGCCACCCGCGCCTGTCTTGCCCGCGTCCAGGATCGCGAAGACCTCGGGTTGGATGATGTAGCGGCCGACCGCCGCCAACCGCGACGGCGCGGTGCCAGCCTTCGGCTTTTCCACGAAGCCCTTCACCTCGGTGACGAAGCCCTCGGCCGCGCCGGGCGCGACGATGCCGTAGCGATGGCAATGCTCCTCCGGCACCTCCAGCACGGAGATGACGTTGCCGCCCTTCGCCTCATAGGTCTCGGCCATCTGCTTCAGGCAGGGATTGGCGGGATTCCAGAGCAACTCGTCGGGCAGCAGCACCGCAAACGGCTCGTCGCCGACCAGGTGGCGTGCGACCCAGACGGCGTGGCCTAGGCCCGCCATCTCCTGCTGGCGAACGAAGGCGGCGGCGCCGGCGGGCAGCTTGGTCGCCTTCACCGCGTCGAGCAGCGCGGTCTTGGACTTTTCCGCAAGGTCAGCCTCGATCTCGAACGCCTTGTCGAGATAGTCCTCGATCGCGCCCTTGCCGCGCCCGGTGACGAAGATGAACTCCTCAATCCCCGCCGCGCGTGCCTCGTCGATGGCGTACTGGATCAGCGGCTGATCGACGACGGGCAGCAACTCCTTCGGCACCGCCTTGGTGGCGGGCAGGAAGCGGGTGCCGAAACCGGCGACCGGAAAGACGGCCTTGCGAAGCTTCTTCATGAATCCCCCATTTCATTGTCAGTCCAGCGACGCTGGTCCGAGGCGGCACCGGCCCGCTCCCCCACCCGGCCTCCCGTAGCATAAGCTGGTTGGGAGGCCGGGTGGGGGAGCGGGCCGGTGCCGTATCCGCGTGAGCGGATCAAAGGCGAAGCCAGTCTGGCACGCTATCGAGCGCGATCAAGGCCTCGATTGGTTGCCTTTGGCGAACAACCGCATAATCCGCACCGTTAACCAGCACTTCAGCAGTCAACGCGCGCGAGTTGTACGTGCTCGCCATCGTCGCGCCATAGGCACCGGCGGTCATGAACATCGCGAGATCGCCTTCCTCCAGCACATCAAGCTCCCGCTGCGTGGCGAAGGTGTCCCCCAATTCGCAGACCGGCCCCACGACATTGGCGGTCATTTTTGACCCGCGTGGGACAACCGCGCGGATGTCGTGCCAAGCGTCGTAGAGGCTGGGGCGCAACAGGTCGTTCATCGCCGCGTCCACGATCACGAACCGCTCCGCCGCGCCCGTCTTCACCCGCACCACGCGGGTGAGGAGGATGCCGGCATTGGCGACAATCAGCCGCCCGGGCTCGAAGATCAGCCGCACGTTCCAGCCGGCGGTCGCCTCGGCCACCATAGCGCCGTATTCGGCGGGGGTGGGCGGATGCGGGACGGTGGGGTCGTACGGCACGCCCAGGCCGCCGCCGAGATCGGCGGTGCGGATGACGTGGCCGTCGGTGCGTAGCTGCACGATCAGCTGCCCCACCTTGGCGAAGGCGTCGGCCAGCGGGCCAAGGTCGGTCAGCTGGCTGCCGATATGCACAGCCACGCCGACCGGCTCGATCCCCGGCAGGCGCGATGCGGTGAAATAGCTCGCCCGCGCGCGGTCGATCGGGATGCCGAACTTGTTCTCCGCCTTGCCGGTGGAGATCTTGGCGTGGGTCATCGCGTCCACGTCCGGGTTCACGCGGAACGCGATGCGAGCGGTTACCCCCAGGCTCTGCGCCACGGCGGAGAGGGTCTCGACCTCCGGCTCGGACTCGACGTTGAACTGGAGGATGCCGGCCTTGAGCGCGCGCGCCATCTCGTCGGCGGTCTTGCCGACGCCGGAGAAGACGATGCGGTCGGCGGGCACGCCGGCGTGGAGCGCGCGGAGCAACTCGCCTTCGGACACGACATCCGCGCCGAGGCCGAGCTGGGCAAGGGTGGCGAGGACGGCGGCATTGGGATTGGCCTTGACCGCGAAGGCGACGAGCGTCGGCTGCCCGGCGGACTCGACCTTGTCCAGCGCCTCCCGGAACACGCGCACATGCCGCTCGATGGTCGCGGTCGAATAGACATAAGCGGGGGTGCCCACCGCCTCGGCGATCAGCGTCAGCGGCACGTCCTCGGCATGGGTCACGCCGTCCTTGAGGGTGAAATGGTCCATCGGGTCTCGTCTGGGAAGGTGCTTAGGAAAGATCCTCCCCTGGAAGGGGAGGGGGACCAGCGAAGCTGGTGGAGGGGTAGGTGCCGCGAATACCACGGCCTGTTACTGCGGCACCTACCCCTCCACCGCCTGCGGCGGTCCCCCTCCCCCTCCGGGGGAGGATGAACTGCTAACTCACCCCGGCGGGGGCAGGTCGAAGGGATCGTCGCGGCGTTCGCTATTGGTGTTGGGGTCGTCGATGCGGTTCGGGCGCGCCTGGCTGTTGAAGCGCATCAGCTGATCGGGCTGGGCCGGCTGGGAAAGGCCCCGCGCCGCGACGGGCAGGGTCTTGCCCGCTGCCGGCTCCAGCCCCTGCCGCTTGCCGCAGGCGGCGAGCGCCAGTGCGGCGAACAGGATGATCGACACACGCTTCATGCCAGCGACTCCTTGGCTTCGGCAATGCGCTTCGCCACCTCCGACGGGGCGGTCCCGCCATGGCTCTTGCGCGCCGCGACAGAGGCGTCGACCGACAGGGGCGCATAGACCCGATCATCGATCCGCGCGTCGATCGCCTTCAGCACCGCGATCGGCAGCTGGTCGAGCGCGACGCCGTCGCTCTCCGCCCGCTTCACCGCCGCACCGGTGATGTGATGCGCCTCGCGGAACGGGATGTCGGCCACCCGCACCAGCCAGTCGGCAAGGTCGGTCGCGGTCGAATAGCCCGCCTCCGCCGCGCGGCGCATCCGCTCCGGCTGGAACGCGGTCGTCTCCACCATCCCCGTCATCGCCGCGATCGAAAGGGCCAGCAGGTCGTGCGCCTCGAATACCGGCGGCTTGTCGTCCTGCATGTCCTTTGAATAGGCGAGCGGCAGGCCCTTCATGGTGATGGTCAGCGCCGTCATGCACCCGGCAATCCGCCCGGCATGGCCGCGCACCAGCTCCGCCGCGTCGGGGTTGCGCTTCTGCGGCATGATCGAGCTGCCGGTCGAATAGGCGTCGGGCAGCTTGACGAAGCCGTAAGGCTGGCTCGCCCAGATCACGAACTCTTCGGCCAGCCGCGACAGGTGGATCGCGCATTGCGTGGCGGCCATCAGGTAATCGAGCGCGAAATCCCGGTCACTGACGCTATCCAGCGAATTGTCGGTGGGCTTGGCGAAGCCGAGCGCCTCCGCCGTCGCCTGCCGGTCGATCGGGAACCCCGTGCCCGCCAGAGCCGCCGCGCCCAAGGGGCACTCGTTCAGCCGCGCCCGCGCATCGGCGAAGCGGCTGCGGTCGCGCCGGATCATTTCGTAATACGCCATCAGATGGTGGCCGAGGGTCACCGGCTGCGCCACCTGCAGATGTGTGAAGCCGGGCATGACGGAGGCGACATGCTCCTCCGCCCGCGCCACCAGCGCGCGCTGGAACGCAAGCAGCCCGGCATCCACCGCGTCGATCGCATCGCGCACCCACAGGCGGAAGTCGGTCGCGACCTGATCGTTGCGCGAGCGCGCGGTGTGCAGCCGCCCCGCCGCCGTGCCGATCCGCTCGGCCAGCCGGCTCTCGGTCGCCATGTGGATGTCTTCGAGCGCGAGGTCGCCCGGCAGGTCGCCCCCCTCATATTCCGCCGCGATCGCATCGAGCCCGCCCGTGATCGCGCCCGCATCCGCCTGGGTAACGATGCCCTGCTTGGCCAGCATCGCGACATGCGCCTTCGATCCGGCGATGTCCTGCCGCCAAAGCCGTTTGTCGAACGGCAGCGAGGCGTTTATCTCGCGCATGATCGCGGCCGGCCCTTCGGCGAAGCGCCCGCCCCACATCGAATTGGAGCCTGTCTTGCGGCCTGTATTCGCTTCCGCCATCGCCCCCGTCTTCGCTCTCGCGCTCGCCTTCGGTATCGCCGGCTGCGATAGGAACAACGCGCCCCAGCCGCAACCCAAAGCCGAGGCCTCCGCCGGCCCCGCCGCCAAGGTCGATCGCACCCACAAGGGCGAGGAGGCACCTGCCGTCCCCTTCACCGGCCCGGACGGCGGTCCCGCGACCCTCGCCAGCTTTCGCGGCAAGCCGCTGATCGTGAACCTCTGGGCTACCTGGTGCGCACCCTGCGTGGTGGAGATGCCGCAGCTCGACGCCATCGCGGCGGGCGCCGGCGGGCGGTTCGAGCTGATCGCCGTCAGCCAGGACATGGCCGGCAAGAAGGAGGTCGATCCGTTCTTCGCCGAACACAAGTTCAAGGCGCTCAGGCCCTATCTCGACAAGCAGAACGTGCTGATGGAGGCGCTGAAGGCGGAGACCCTGCCGGTGACGATCATGTACGACGCCAAGGGCAAGGAGATCTGGCGCGTGGTTGGCAAGTTCGACTGGGCCGGCGCGGAAGCCAAGGCTCTGGTAGAGGAGGGGGCGTAAACCTCTTTTGTCTGGTCATCCCAGCCCATCTTTTGTCGTCATCCCAGCGAAGGCTGAGATCGCCGAGACGGGAGGCGCTTCGTTCAACGCGATGCCAGCCTTCGCTGGCATGACGTGAATGTATTCGTGGGATCAAACCCGCGCGCAGATGGTGAAGATCGCGCCCAGAATGGCGAAGAACGGATTACGCGACATGGTGCCCCCTTGTCCTGGCGTCAGTGATGTCACGGAATGCTTGCCGGACCGTGAACTCCGTGTGACAGATCGGCGTAACAAGCCCGGTCAGCCCGGCGCATAGCCCGCGCCGACGGCGGCGATCAGCACGATCAGCACAAGGGTGATGCACCCAATACGGGCGCGCAGGGGTGAGCTGCTGTCCATCGCGGAACGATAACTTGCCGGTTCGGGATTATCGCCCCGTAACAGGGCCGCCTGCCCCGCGCCGCCAACCGCTCGTCCCGTTGGTCAGCCGTCGCGCCAATCGAAGGCGAGCGGCGCCTCGCGAAAGGCGAAGCGGTCGAGATGGCTGGCGATGGCTCCCTTCAGTGCCTCCCGCTGCCCCCCGGCACTCGCTTCAACGAGGATATCGAGATGGTCGGCATGCGCGGCGAAGGTCGCCACCGCATCGCCCGGCCACTCGGCCCCGCGCGCGTCCTTGGGGAAGCGGACGGTGCCGGTCTCGGGTGTGAAACTCACCTCCAGATTATGGCTCCAGTGCTTGCAGAGCTGCTGGAGATGGCGGCTGGCATTGGCGGTCGGCACGGCGACCGTGGTGGTGAACCCGCTCACAGCCGCTCGATGCGCTGCGCCGCATCGTCGATGATCGCGGCGACGTCGTGCAGCGTGTCCTTTGTGACATCGCCGGCGTTCAGGCGGTGCATCAGCACTGACTTGAGATTGCCCATGGCGCGGCGGATCACCGCGCCGTCGGTCCGCTCCCGCACCGCTGCGATCTCGCCCAGCCGCGCGATCAGGGCGTCGACTTCGGCCCGGCGCTCGTCGAGATGCGCGGTGCCCTCCGGCGTGATCGCGAAGGCGCGGCGCGATCCTTCGGCCTCGGTCTCGGCGATATGGCCCATGTCCTCCAAAAGGGTGAGCGTCGGGTAGATGACGCCGGGGCTGGGGGCATAGGCGCCGCCGCTCAGTTCCTCGATGGCGCGGATCACGTCATAGCCGTGGCGCGGCGTGTCGCCGATCAGCTTGAGTACGACCAGCTTCAGCTGGCCGCCGTCGAAGACACGCCGGCGGCGCCCGCCGCGCTCCTCGTCGCCGCCGAAACGCCGGCCAAAGCCGCCGCCGAAGTCGCGTGGACCGAAATGCTGGCCGCGCTCGCCATGGCCATGACGGCCGTGACCTCGATGATGGTGATGGTGGTGAGGGGAAAACATGCTCGAATCGCTCCTATGTCTAAACATGTCAGAGATATATCTTGTAATGCTCGAACTTCAATGCTTCCAAAGTTGGAAAATTTGCGGGAGGAGGGCGGAGGGGAACGAGGATGATCGGGGAAGACGTGCCCAGCGAGACGGTCGCATCAGTGGCAGAATCGATCAGAACGCCTCTTGGCGATCGTTTTCTTGCCGACACGTATGGGGAAAGTCGTTACCTTTGCCCGCGCTCGGCTCCGATGCATCCCGCCGCCCCGCGCTTATATCCGAATCAGCATGACCGACCTTTTCGCCTCACCGGACAGTGATTCGGCTCCGGTCGGCCCGCTCGCCGACCGCCTCCGCCCCCGTGCTCTCGATGAGGTCGTCGGGCAGGGCCACCTCACCGGGCCGGAGGGCGCGATCGGCCGGATGGTCGCCGCCGGGCGGCTCTCCTCGATGATCCTCTGGGGTCCGCCCGGCACCGGCAAGACCACCATCGCCCGCCTGCTCGCCGACGCGGTCGGCCTGCGCTTCGCCGCCATCTCGGCCGTCTTCTCGGGTGTCGCCGACCTCAAGAAGGTCTTCGCCGAGGCGCGCGAACACGCCCGCATGGGCCAGCGCACCCTCCTGTTCGTGGACGAGATCCACCGCTTCAACCGCGCGCAGCAGGACGGTTTCCTGCCCTTTGTCGAGGACGGCACCGTCACCCTGGTCGGCGCCACGACCGAGAACCCGAGCTTCGAACTCAACGCCGCGCTGCTCAGCCGCGCGCAGGTCCTCATCCTCAACCGCCTCGACAGCGCCGCGCTCGGCCAGCTGCTCGACCGGGCCGAGGTGGAGGAGGCACGCCCGCTCCCCTTGACGTCAGAGGCGCGCGAGGCGTTGATCGCCAGCGCCGATGGCGACGGGCGCTTCCTCCTCAACCAGGCGGAGACCCTGTTCTCGGTGGGGCTGGAGGAGCCGCTCGACCCGGCCGGCCTCGCCGCTTTCCTGCAGCAGCGGGTCGCGGTCTACGACAAGGATCGGGAGGGACACTACAACCTCATCTCCGCGCTGCATAAGTCGCTGCGCGGATCGGACCCGCAGGCCGCCCTCTACTACATGGCGCGGATGCTGACCGCCGGGGAGGAGCCGCTCTACGTCCTCCGCCGCCTGACCCGCTTCGCGTCCGAGGATATCGGCCTCGCCGACCCGCAGGCGCTGGTCCAGTGCCTCGCAGCCAAGGACGCCTATGAATTCCTGGGCTCGCCCGAGGGGGAACTGGCGATCGTCCAAGCCTGCCTCTACCTCGCCACCGCGCCCAAATCGAACGCCGCCTATGTCGCGCAGAAAGCGGCCTTCCGCTCGGCAAAGGAAACCGGATCGCTGATGCCGCCCAAGTCGATCCTGAACGCGCCCACCCGGCTGATGAAGGACATCGGCTACGGCAAGGGCTATGCCTACGACCACGACCGCGACGACGCCTTTTCTGGCGAGGATTACTGGCCGGAGGAGATGGCCGCCCAGACCTACTACGCGCCCAGCCCGCGCGGCTTCGAGGCGAAGCTCGCCGAGCGGATCGCTTTTTGGGACCGCCTCCGCGCGGAGCGGCGCGGGGAGGGCGAATGAGCCTCACTTGGAAAACGATCGAGACCTTCGCCGCCGCCCTCCCCGGTGCGGAGCGGGCGACCTATTATGGCGGGCCGGCAGTCAAGGCGAACGCACACGCCATCGTCACGCCCGGCCGGGAAGACGGTTCCTTCTGCCTCCACATCGACCGTGAGACGGTCGATCTGCTCAAGGAGACCGATCCCGCGACCTTCTGGCAATCGCCCCATTACGAAGGCTGGCCCGCCGTCCTCGTCCGCTACGACAGCCCGGATCCAGAGCGGGTGTTCGCAACTGTCGAACGCGCCCACGCGCAGGCAATGGCAAGGAAGCGCAAGCGTTGACGCTGGACCTCCGCGCCTCCCTGACGCATGGAGGCGGCACCCTGGCCGGGTTAGCTCAGCTGGTAGAGCAACCGCCTTGTAAGCGGTAGGTCGTCGGTTCGAGTCCGACACCCGGCACCACCCTCATCCCGGCCCCTCATGCGCGTAGACCTGTTCGATTTCGACCTGCCGAGCGACCTGATCGCGTTGAGGCCCGCCGTTCCACGCGATGCGGCGCGGATGCTGGTGGCCGATGGCGGCGGCTTTTCCGACCGGATCGTCCGCGACCTTCCGACGCTGCTGCGTGCCGGGGACTGCCTGGTCTTCAACGATACCCGCGTCATCCCCGCTCAGCTGGAGGGGACGCGCGGCAATGCCCGGATCGGCGCGACACTGCACAAGCGGGAAGGGCTGCGCTCCTGGCGCGCCTTCGTCCGCAACGCCAAGAGGGTGCGGATCGGCGACGTCATCGACTTCGGCGCGGGCGTCTCGGCCGAGGCGCGGGAACGTGGCGAGGATGGCTCGGTCCTCCTGTCGTTCGCGGGCGACGAGCCGGTCGAGGTCCTGCTGGAACGCGCCGGCCGCATGCCGCTGCCCCCCTATATCGCCGGCAAGCGCCCGACGGACGACCGCGACCTCGAAGACTATCAGACCATGTTCGCGCGGGAGAAGGGAGCGGTCGCGGCACCCACGGCCGCGTTGCACTTCACGCCAGGGTTGATGGCGGCGCTGGCGGATGCGGGCGTCGCCACCGAGACGGTAACCCTCCATGTCGGTGCGGGCACCTTCCTGCCGGTCAAGGCGGAGGACACCGCCGACCACCGCATGCACGCCGAATGGGGCCGGATCGACGCCGCGACCGCCGACCGCCTCAACGCGGTGCGCGCGGGCGGCGGCCGCCTGATCGCCGTCGGCACCACCAGCCTCCGCCTCCTAGAAAGCGCGACAGGCGAGGACGGCATCATCCGCCCGTTCGAAGGCGACACCGCCATCTTCATCACCCCCGGCTACCGCTTCCGCGCGATCGATGGGCTGATGACCAACTTCCACCTGCCGAAATCGACCCTCTTCATGCTGGTCTCGGCGCTGATGGGGCTGGCGCGGATGCAGGCGGTCTATGCCCATGCCGTGGAGAACGGCTATCGGTTCTACTCCTACGGAGACAGCTCGCTGCTGCTCCCGTGATGCCTGAACATGCGGGCGGGGATTCCGAAACGCCCGTACCCCGCGCGTGGCCGAGGAGATCCTGACCCGCGGTGTCGCAGCACAGGATCATCGCGCCGCAGCGTGATTGCGGCCGCTGCCGCGGCATGTTCAACGCTTAACATGGGTTGTCGATGTTCTGGCCGCTTCTGCAGCGCGGGATGCTGCGGTGTTGCAAGGTTCCTTTTTCGGGCGCGACCGGCTAGGAAGGATTCGCATTTTTACCTGCAGGCGGGCCGAGGGGGAGGGAATCCTTCGTACCGCTATCCAAGCGTAGAGGGATCGAATGAGCAGCAACGCAGCAGAGGTGATCGCGTACCCGGAGATTGGCGCCGCGCCGACACGGCATCAGGGCCTAATCGACTGGGTCGGCGGCATTGCTGCGCTGACCAAGCCCGACGCCATCTACTGGTGCGACGGCTCGGAGGAGGAATATGCCCAGCTGACCGCCAAGCTGGTCGAATGCGGCACGCTGACCCCGCTCAATCCGGAACTGCGACCCAACTCCTTCTACGCCCGCTCCGATCCGCGCGATGTCGCCCGGGTCGAGAGCCGCACCTTCATCTGCTCCGACGCGGAGGAGGACGCTGGTCCCACCAACAACTGGTACGACCCGATCGAGATGCGGGAGAAGCTGGGCGGCCTGTTCGACGGCTGCATGAAGGGGCGCACGATGTATGTCGTGCCCTTCTGTATGGGTCCGCTCGGGTCCGAGATCAGCGCGATCGGCGTGGAGATCACCGACAGCGCCTATGTCGCCATCTCGATGCGGGTGATGACCCGCATGGGCAAGGGTGCGCTTGACCAACTGGGCGACGACGGCTTCTTCGTCCGTTGCGTCCACACGGTCGGCATGCCGCTGAACGAGGGCGTCGCCGACGTGCCGTGGCCGTGCAACGAGGAGAAGTGGATCGTCCACTATCCGGAGACGCGCGAGATCTGGTCCTACGGCTCCGGCTATGGCGGCAATGCGCTGCTCGGCAAAAAGTGCTTCGCGCTCCGCATCGCCAGCGTCATGGCCCGCGACGAGGGGTGGCTGGCCGAGCACATGCTGATCCTGAAGCTGACCAGCCCGCAGAACGAGGTCCACTACATCGCCGCCGCTTTCCCCAGCGCCTGCGGCAAGACCAACATGGCGATGCTGGAGCCGACGATCCCAGGCTGGAAGGCGGAGACGATCGGCGACGATATCTGCTGGATGCGGTTCGGCAAGGACGGCCGCCTTTACGCGGTCAATCCCGAGGCCGGATTCTTCGGCGTGGCGCCGGGCACCGGCCAGGCGACCAACAAGAACGCGATCGACACGCTGTTCGCCAACGCCGTCTACACCAACGTGGCGACAACGCCGGATGGCGACGTCTGGTGGGAAGGTCTGACCGACACGCCGCCCGCGAACCTCACCGACTGGAAGGGCAACCCCTGGACGCCGGAGAGCGGCACCCCGGCCGCCCACCCGAACGCCCGCTTCACCGTTCCGGCGGCGCAGTGCCCGTCGATCAGTGAGCAGTGGGACGATCCCGCCGGCGTGCCGATCTCCGCGATTCTCTTTGGCGGACGCCGTGCGAGCGCGGTGCCGCTGGTGACGGAAGCCTTCGACTGGCAGCATGGCGTATATCTGGCGGCGAATATCGCCTCCGAGGGCACTGCCGCCGCCGAGAACAAGGTTGGCGAACTGCGCCGCGATCCTTTCGCGATGCTGCCTTTCATCGGGTACAACGTGGTCGACTATTTCGCGCACTGGCTGCGCGTCGGGGCGGCCGCATCGTCCGATCCGAAGGTCCTGCCCCGCATCTACCTGGTCAACTGGTTCCGCAAGGACGCGCGCGGCAAGTTCGTGTGGCCGGGCTTCGGTGATAACAGCCGTGTGCTCAAGTGGATCGTCGACCGGCTGGAAGGCCGCGCCGAGGCGAACGAGACGCCGATCGGACTGGTGCCCGCCGAAGGGACGCTGGACGTGAGCGGCCTCGACCTTGCTCAGGAGAAGCTGGACCTGCTGCTGGAAGTCGATCCGGTGATCTGGAAGGAAGAGGCGGAGCTTGCCGCCCGCGACCTCAAGAAGCTGGGCGAGCGCCTGCCGCCCGCGCTCTGGCGCGAGCAGGAGGCGCTGGAAGAGCGGCTGGAGAAGGCGACGGCCTGATCCTGCCGCCGCATTAAAGCTAGCGTTAAGGGCGGCGCAGTCGATCTGCGCCGCCCCTCTCTTTCGTCGGTCGAGGGCGGCTCCTATCTTCGGGAGACAGGAGTGCTCCCGATGATCCCGATTTCTCTGCTTGAACTGGTCCGTGTTCGCGAGGGGCACGGCGTCTCCCGCGCTTTGGCAGACGCGGCGACCGTCGCACGCCGTGCTGAGGCGGCCGGGTTCAACCGGATCTGGGTCGCCGAACACCACAACATGATGAGCGTGGCCAGCGCTGCCACATCGGTCGTTATCGCGCATCTTGCGGCGGCGACCAGCACGATCCGGGTAGGGGCGGGCGGTATCATGCTGCCGAACCACAGCCCCCTCGTCATCGCCGAGCAGTTCGGCACGCTGGAGGCGCTGTTCCCCGGCCGGATCGACCTCGGCCTCGGTCGCGCGCCGGGCACGGACCAGATCGCCAGCCGAGCGATGCGCGTCGATGCCATGCGGTCGCAGCAGTTTCCGCAGGAGGTGCAGGAGCTTCAGGCTCTGCTCGCACCAGCGCAGGAGGGCCAGCGGCTGATCGCCAATCCCGGAGCCGGGGTCGAGGTGCCGCTGTGGATCCTTGGCTCCAGCACCTTCGGCGCGCAGCTCGCGGCGATGCTCGGCCTTCCCTATGCCTTCGCGTCGCATTTCGCCCCAGCGGCGCTTCATGCCGCACTCCGCGCCTACCGGCAGGGGTTTCAACCCTCGTCCGCGCTCGCCAGGCCTCATGCGATGATCGGGGTCAACGTCATCGTCGCGGATAGCGATGAGGAGGCGCGTCGGCTCGCTACCACGCAGCAGATGGGCTTCACCGAGATCTTCCGCGGCACGCGCGGCTTTGCCAAGCCGCCGATCGACGACATCGAGGCCTATTGGTCGCCGGCCGAGCGGGCGCAGGTCATGCAGATGCTGAGCTGCTCGGTCGTAGGGTCACCTGCGACAGTGAAGCGGGGTTTGAGCGACCTCCTAGCGTCGACCGGCGCGGACGAACTGATGATCGTCTCGGAGACCTACGATCTTGATGCCCGGCTCCGATCGCTGGACATGATCTCCAATATCGCGCGCGATCTGGATCGAGAGATCGACGCCGCCGCCTGACGCGCGATCACCCACCTGTCATCCGCTTGCGCGGCCTTGTCGCCGCGCTAAGGGAGGGTGCGCCCTGCGCATCCGCCTGCTTCCTGCCGGCGTCGTTCGAAACTTCCCGGCGATGCCGGCAACGCTGAGGAATGGATGGCCGAACACCAGCTTTTCAGGAAACGTGTCCTCGTCACGGGCGGCGCCGGGTTCCTCGGCTCCCATCTCTGCCAGCGCCTGTTGGACGCGGGTCACGACGTCCTCTGCGTCGACAATTACTATACCGGCCGTCGATCGAACATCGAACATCTCTTCGCGAATTCCCGGTTCGAGGCGCTGCGACACGACATCACCGCGCCGCTGTTCGTCGAGGTGGACGAGATCTTCAATCTCGCCTGTCCGGCATCACCCGTCCACTACCAGTTCGATCCGGTGCAGACGCTGAAGACCTGCGTCCACGGGTCGATCAACATGCTGGGCCTCGCCAAGCGCATCAAGGGCAAGATCTTCCAGGCCTCGACCAGCGAGGTCTATGGCGACCCCCTCGTCCATCCGCAGCTCGAAAGCTATTGGGGGCACGTCAATCCGCTCGGGCCGCGGTCCTGCTATGATGAGGGCAAGCGCGCCGCCGAGACCTTGTTCATGGACTATCATCGGCAGCACGGCGTCGACATCCGGATCGCGCGGATCTTCAACACCTACGGCCCGCGCATGCACCCGAATGACGGCCGCGTCGTCTCCAACTTCGTGATCCAGGCGCTGCAGGGGCAGGATATCACCATCTATGGCGACGGATCGCAGACCCGGTCGTTCTGCTATGTCGACGACCTGATCGACGGCTTCCTGAAGCTGATGGAGCAGAGCGGCACGATCGGACCCTGCAACATCGGCAACCCCAATGAATTCACCATCCGGCAGCTCGCCGAGGCCGCGGTGGAGATGACCGGATCCCGATCGAAGCTGGTGTACCTGCCGCTCCCGACCGATGATCCCAAGCAGCGCCAGCCCGACATCACCCTTGCGCGCGAGGCGCTCGGCTGGGAACCGGCGGTTCAGCTACGCGAAGGGCTGGAGCGTACCATCGCCTATTTCGACCAGCTTCTCGCGGGCAAGCGGTCGATCTGATTGCATCCCGCCGGTCGCCCATTCGGCGACCGGCGGGGCATGGTCACGCCACGATCAGGAAGTCGGAGGCGTTCAGGATGGTGTTGGGCGCCACCTCCGCGAAGTGGACCGCCGCCTTCCCGCCGGCACCATCGGCGTCGTAGAAGATGTCGCCGCTCGCCTTGTCGTAGATGATGCGGTCATTGGCATCGAGCGCCTGGGTGCCCGCCACGAAGGCGGTGCTGTCCAGCTTGCCGAGGCCGACCTTGGTGAAGATGTCCTGGTGGAGGACGATGCTGTCCTGCTTCGTGACGAAGCCGAGCAGCGTGTCCACGTCGCCATTGCCGATCTTGGTGTCGAAGTGGAACGTGTCGGCACCGGCGCCGCCCTTCAGCGTGTCCGACCCAAGCCCGCCGTGGAACTCGTTCGGCGCGCTGCTGCCGTTGATGACTTCGCCCTTCGTCGTGCCCGTGTAGAGCGTGTCGAGCAGCTTCGACTTGCCGTCATAGCTCGCCTCCGCGCTCCAGCCGGCCGCGTTCTTCGTAACCACTTCGCGGCCGAGGAAGGTCCAGGCCTTGTCGAAATGCTCGGTCGAGACGCTGCCGTCCGCGCCAAGCTTGACGCGATCGGCACCGGCGAACTTCCATGCCGTGTCGTAGTGCTGGGTCTCGGCGACCGCGCCCTTCACCGTCACGTTGTCGGCACCCAGGAATTTCCACTTGGCGTCGTAGAACTGCGTCTGGGTCACGCCGTTCTTGACCACGACGTTCTCGCCACCGGTGAACTTCCAGTTCGCATCGTAGTGCTGGATCTGGTTGAACCCGTCCTTCACCACGATGTTGTCGCCGCCGGTGAACTTCCAGTCGCTGCCGTAGTGCTGCACCTGCGTGATCTTGTCGGTCATCTGAGACACCGTCTCGACCCCGATCAGCTTGCCGGCCGCGTCATAGGACTGGGTGTGGACCGCACCATTCGCCTTGGTGATGATCTTATCGAGCCCGGTCTTCACACCATCGGCATCGTAATGCGTGATGCTCTTCACGCCGGCGCTGTCCACGGTCACGCTGTCGCTGGACAGGAGAATACCCTTGTCGGAGCGGCTCTCCACGGTGAGGCCACCCTTGCCGTCGGCGCTGGTCACCTTGGTGCCGATCGCCAGCCCGTGATCGTCATAGAGCATCGTCGACCCGATGTCCGCGTCGTGCAGCGAGTGCGTCACAGTGGTGCCCGCACCCGTCACCAGCTTGTTGACGATCACGCCGTCGTCGCCCCGGCTGGACACAGAGATGTCGAGATCGTTGATCGTGAGAGACCCGGTGCCGCCGACGATCTCTGCGCCGAGTTCCACCGAGGCGAGATACTCGTCGCTGCTCATCAGGCCCATGTCGATCATCTTCGCGAAGAAGTTGTCGAGGTTGATGCTGCCCTTCGGTACGTCCTCGTCAGCGACGAAGGCGGTGTAGCTGTCCTTGTTGTAGATGCTGTAGGTGACGCCGTTGTCGGTAAAGGTGCCGACCGGCTTGCCATAGGGCGCAACCGCACCCTTGTGGACCCAGATCATCACCTCGTTGGTCACCGAGTCGCGGCCACCGTTCGGCTTGTCGGTCAGCCAGATGTCGTAGGCGACGTTGAAGCCGCCCGTGTTGCCCTTGAAGCTGACGTCATGGTCGAGGGTGATGTCAGTCAGGGTCTTTAGCTGCACCGGGAAGACGGCCGCCTTGTCGGTCGGATTGGCCTTGTTCGCGCCGAGCGGGGGGACGCCGAAGATCACCTCCGGATAGCCCTTGATCGTGGCACCCTTGTCCGTCGTCGCCGGAAAAGACCAGTTGAAGGTCGTGCCCTTCGTCATGTCCGTCGGCGAGTAGCTGCTGCTGACGGTGAAGTCGGTGCCCTGCTTCAACGCGCCCGGATTGTAGATGTTGTTCAGGACGTACCAGCCATTGAAGTTGACCGCCTTGCCCGCACCCTCAAGCGCCTTGAAGCCGGCGGCGAGCGGCGCGACCGACTGGAAGCCGAAATCCTCGGCCTTGACGCCGGCGAGATCGGTATCGTGGATGAGCAGCGTCTCGTTTTTCGATAGCGTAATCGCCACGTCGTCGCCGACCTGCTGCGCGCCCTTCATCAGATTTGCGAAGCTCGCGAACTTGTAGCCTTGCAGCTGGACGGAGTCCCAGCCGGACTGGAAGTTGTAGATGGCGTTCGAACCCTCGCCAGCCGCGACCCGGTAGATGTCGGCGCCGATCCCGCCGACCAGCACGTCGTCGCCAGCCTTGCCGTCGAGCAGCGCGCCTACATCGCCCGCCATGAGGATGTTGTTCAGCGAATTTCCGATGCCCGCGGTCGAGCCGGCCGACTTCAGGACTAGGTTCTCGATGTTGTCGTCGAGCGTGGCCGTGCCCCAGAAATAGGCATAGGCCGTGTCGATGCCTTCGCCCGCATTCTCGACGGCTTTGGCCGATGAAGACCAGAAATTGTAGCTGTCGTCACCGAGGCCGCCGGCCATGATGTCGCCATTGACGCTGTGGAACAGGTCGTTCCGGTCGGTCCCGAGGCGATATTGGTTGCCCGTGCTCGCACTCATGGTGGTGGAAGACTTCCCGGACAGGTCGAGCGTCTTGCCGCTGGCGTTGATGTACATTGGAAGCTCCGCTGAATTGCGTGGCTTCTATGCGTCGGGAGGTGTTCGCTCTTGCTTTCGCGTCACGCTTAATCGCGCGGTAATCATTGTGGCGGCGCTTTGCGGAGGGAAAGATTGCCGAATGTTGCCAAGACTGATCCTTTGAAGCATTCAATCCAGATTGAAGATATTCGCTGCGGGGGCAGGCAGATTCGGATCGACGCGGCGATTGGCAGTGTAGGTGGAATCATCGGCGGTATTCCGACGATGAGGATCAGCCGTGCCGAGCTGGCGAGCCTGATGATCGAGGATGTCGCGAAGGCGCGTGCGGGGGAGCTTGCCGCGCCTAAGGTCGTGATTGCGTCCAACGGCGCGGTAATCGCGGCCTACCACCGCGACCGGTCCTTCCGCGCGCTCGTGGACAGCACCGACATCATCGATCCCGATGGGCAGTCGCTCGTCTTCGCAACCCGCCTTTTCTGGCGCGAGCCGCTGACCGAGCGTGTCGCCACCACCGATTTCATCATCGATGCGGCGGCGGCGGCGGAGCGGGAAGGCGTCCGCTTCTACTTCCTGGGCGCAAAGCCGGGCATCGCGGCGCGTGCCGCTGAAAGGCTGCAGTCGCAGTTCCCCGCCCTCCAGATCGTCGGCGTGGAGCATGGGTATTTCGATCCCAAGGACATGGATGCCCTCTGCGCGCGGATTCGGGCGTCCGGGGCTGACGTGCTCTGGCTCGGCCTGGGGAGCCCCCTGCAGGAAGCCTTCGCTTTGGCCCACAAGGAGCAGTTGCGGGGGCTGGCGTGGATCAGAACCTGCGGCGGCATGTTCGACCATCAGGCGGGCACGATACCGCGCGCGCCGATGTGGATGCAGAAGGCCGGACTGGAGTGGCTCTTCCGCGCGCTGCATGAGCCGGGTCGCCTCGGCTGGAGGTACACCAGCACCAATCCCTCCGCCGTATATCACCTTCTCACGAAAACCCGCGATTAAGCAGCGCGGGAAAAACATCTGTCCTACAGCTGTCGTTCGAACATAAGGGGAACATCTTCCGATTCGCTTCGGCACAGGAGGATGCAATGCCCGACGACGATTTTCGAACCGACAGCCTGATCGCGCCCGCCCGCGCGCCTTACACCGTGATTCCCAGCGACAGCGTGCCGCTGCCGGAAGTGCCGAAAGGCATCTATGTCGGTGGCGGCGGTGACGTCACCTTGCGCGGTGTAGATGCCAGTGAGGACGTGACCGACAGGAACCTGCCCGACGCCAGTTACCTGCGCGTGCGGGCGTCCTGGGTGCGCGCCACCGGCACCACGGCCACCAACCTGATCGCGGAGGTCTGACATGGCCCTCATTCCTTCCGGCGGGATCGGGCTAGGGTACGGCACCCTGGTCCGCAGCGGACTTCGCCAGCGGATCGTGCCTGACAACGCTAACGGCTTCTATGTGGTGGCCCGCAACGACCGCGGGACCGCCTTTGCGCATCGCTTCACGCGCAACAGCGGCGGATCGGAGGCGACCGACACCGGCGCGCCCTGGGCGAACTGGCGCTATGTCGGGACGGCGGAAATCCCCACCTTCGATGCGGCGCCCACGCACGCCGCCCGGTTCGTCTATTCCGAGGATGTCGGCGCGCAGGATTACGCCTTCCAGAGCAGCGCCAACGGCAAGTTCATGGGATCGTATCACGGGGGAGCGGTGCTTTCGTCCGAGGCGGTGCGGATCGACGGGGTGCCGGTGGATCCGCTTATCGCCGCGACGGGGACGAGGGTGACTGTCGAGCATAGCGTTACGCTGACCAGCGGGGCCGCCAATTTGACACTGACCTGCGAGATCGCGATCGATCCAGGTGACGGTGGCCTCTCCTTCGCCATGCCCGCAACGGCTTCGGCTGCGGCGTTCGCCCCGGCGTTCTGGGGCATGGGCATCGCGAGCGGCGACACGTATGATCAGTGCGATCTGGTCCTGAGCGGTGGAACGAGCGAGTTCAGCCTGCCGGTCGGCACGGGGACGACCTATCTCGGCGCCGCGCGTCGTATCCGGTTGCGCGACAGCGTGACCGGCCGCGCGATCCGGATCGACACGAACGCGGCGACCCAGCCGGCCTTCCGGCGCGCCAGCGTCCTTCGCACGCCCGCGCGGACGAAATGGTATCTGGAGGGCCTCACCGGCATGAACGCCAGCAAGGCCAACATCGTCTGGCGCGTGCGCTTCGAGGCGGGGAGCGGGCCGGCGACCACGCCGGGGGCGAATCTGCTGACGAACGGTGGCTTCTCCGCTGACCTTTCCGGGTGGAACACGGTGATGTCCGGCGGCAGCGTGGGTTGGAACGCTGGCAAGTTGCGGGCGACGCGGGGCAGCGGATCGGACAACCGCATCACGCAAGCAGCGGCTGTCCTGCCCGGCGCTGCCTATCTGCTGTCCGGCGAGCACCAGACGTCCGCTGGAGCGGCACCGTCGCTGGCGCTGACCAACAACGCGGCCTCTTATCAGACCCCGGCCGCCGCCTATCCGCCCACGCCGTTTGCCGGGGACGGCTATACCGCGCATGTGGTGGTGCCAACCGCAGCCTCATCCTGGGTGATGCTGCTGCAATCTGTGGGCACGGCAGGCCAGACCAGCGACTTCGACAACATCAGCCTGGTCAAGCTCGCCGACGCGATCTGACGGTCACGCCGTCCGGCTCGGCCGGGCGGCGGATCAGTTCCGGGTGCGGAGTGACGACATGGCCTGGAGCAGGTCACGCTCGAGCGCGGGTATCAGGCTGATCGTATAGGCTTCCGAGATGTGGCTGTTGTCATGGTAGACGAGCAGCCCGTTCGCGATCGCCGGGCATGTCGTTCCATCGCAGAGATAGTTCGACAGGTCGATGAACCGGAGCTTGGGCGGGGTCGGGTAGGCGAGGAGCGGGCTGGGATCGGACAGATGGTCCGCGCGCTTCAGATCGCATTGTGCCGGATCGTCCAAGTGGCGGGCCACGCAGGACGGGGCGGAGATGCCGGGTCGCGGATTGTCGCGGATGGCGATCACGGGGATACCCTTCGCCATGAACCTGTCCCAGCGCGAGGTATAGTCGTCCGGCACGAAGTCACCCGGCACGAAATCATCGGCCGCGCGGCCTTCCGCCTTCGGCCGCGTCGCCGTGGTGACGACATAGTCGGGCTTGAGCCGCAGGACCTCCTTCACCGCATCGTCGGCCCAGCGCCGGCAGGCGGGGATCGAGGAGCTGACCACATCCTTGCCGCTATACTGGCCGCTGAGCGAACAGGCGCTCTTGGTGATGGTCATCAGGTGTAGATGGTTGCGGATCGCGATCTTCTCGAACGCCGGGAACCACTGCGTTGAATGCGAACCGCCGATTAGCAGGACGCGCGGCCGGCCCGGACGCGTGTCGCCGAAGTCGCAGACGACGATGCGCGACTGCTTCGGCCTTTGGTTGCAGCCGTTCGTGTACAGCTTCACCCGCATGCTCGGGATGGCGACGAGCTGCCTCTCGATATCGGCAGGCAGGCGGCGATCTATGACGGCCAGCGGCTTTGCCGGCGTGAGCGTGTCGAGCGTCCGCGCATAAGCCTGCGTCTCCCCGGTGAAATGGCGGTTCCAGGCGGCGAGCATCAGCAGCGGCGGCACGGCGAGGATCGCGGTGAAGACAAAGGGCAGGGCAAGCCGCACCCAGGCCGGGCGGCGGGCGAAGAATGGCGTTTCGAGGATGTAGCGAGACGGATCCTCGACAAAGCGCTTGGTCAGGATCGCGACGACCACGGCAAGGGCGATGACCAGCAGACCCTGCGGCAGGTTCAGCTGGGCGGTGCCGAACACTTCCTGCGCGAAGACGAGGATCGGCCAGTGCCAGAGGTAGACGGTGAAGGCGATCTCCGACGCCTTCTGCAGGAACGGGTGGGAGAGGAGCTTGCCGGCCCCAGCCGGTTCTCCCCGGGCGCCCGAGACGATCAGCAGTCCGACGCCGATGACCGGCACCAAAGCGGCGAGACCTGGGAAGGGTGCCGTGGACGGCACCACGATGCCACAGCTGAGCAGCAGCAGGACGCCTGCCCAGGCGGCGATCGCGGCGGTGCGTGAGGAAAGAGTCACGGTCGACACCAGCACCGCGGAGATCGAGCCGACCATGAATTCCCAGAGACGGGTCGCCGGGTTGAAGTAGTGCGGGCCGGGGTTGAGGGCGAGGATGTAGAGCGCGAAGCCGAACGAGGCGGCGAACAACGCGCCGAAGACCAGCAGGTGGATGCGCCTGTCATATGCGCGGCCGGAGACGCGTCGGCTGACCAGACCGACGAACCAGACCACCATCGGCAGAAAGGCGAAGAACTGGATCTGGGTGGATAGCGCCCAGAACTGCTGGAACGGGCTCGCCGGCTGATCGCGTGAGAGATAATCGGTCGAATCACGGATGAGCTGAAGGTTCTCGACCTGCAATGTCGAGGCGAGGCCGTTCAGCGCGAAGCCGTTCCAGAGCGGTCGCGGCAGCAGGAAGGCGCCCGCAATGATCGTCGCCACGATCACCAGCATCGCGACCGGCAGAAGGCGGAGGGCGATGCGGCCCCAGAACTGGAGCGGGTTCACGCGCCCGGTCTTCTCCAGGGTGGAAAGGAGCGACGTCGTCATGAAATAGGCGGAGATGACGAAGAAGGCGTCGACGCCGCCGGAAACCTTGCCGATCCAGATGTGGAAGATGACGACCAGCGCGATGCCGATCGGGCGCAGCCCCTGGACATCGGTGCGGTAGAACTTGCGGACCATCGGCGAGGGGCTTGAGGCGGCCGGGGCCGCGCCATTTTCTTCCGCGCGCATTAGCGAGAACCCGGCGACAGATCGATGGCGGCGAGTGGCCGCGTCGGTGCGGCGCGCGGCCGCAGCAGCCCGCTGATCAGGCCCATGGCCGTCACGTTCCATGCGGCAAGCGAATAGAGGCCGAGCGACGGCGAGCCGCGCCGGATGGTGAGGAAGGCGAGCGGCGCGAGGAGCACGGCCAAGAACACCAGAAAATGGCCCGTGACCAGCAGGCCGAGCAGCAGCAGCCACCAGGCGATCACGACGAGGCCGTTGCGGATATGGCCGAGCCGCCGAAGCACGATCGGCAGGTGCCTTTGGCCGATCGCACCGCGCAGCACCTCGCCCGACGCGCCCGAATAGCCCGACCTGATCCGCCGCATCAGCAGGCTGTAGCCGCCCGCCGTATGACCGAAATGATCGATGGCGGGCGCGTTGATGCGTGCCAGCTTCCAACCGCGCGCCTGAAGCCGCGCCGCCAGCTCGAACTCTTCGAAGGCGTGGAGATTGCGGTCGGCGAAGTACCCCACCTCCCGCACCGCGCTCGCGCGATAGAGCCCGCCGCAATCGAGCCGGTCGACCACCCCCGGTTGCCAGTCCCGACCCGCGCGCACGCTGTTGGCGCGGATCTGGAACTCCTGACCCTCGGTATTCCGCTCGCAGACCAGTCCGCCCACCGCCGCGACCTCGGGATTGTTTTCGAGATAGGCCACGCCGGCGATGAGGAAGCCCGGATCGAGGACCATGTCGCCGTCGAGCAGGTAGAAGAACTCGCCCTGCGCATGCTGGAAGGCGAGCTGCGCGCCTGCGCCGCAGCAGCGCTCGTCGCGATTGGCAAGCTGGACGATCCGCACCGGATAGGATCGCGCGATCTCCACCGTCCGATCTGTGGAGCCGCTGTCGGCGAGCACCACCTCCCCGCCGAGGGGGGCGACCGCCACCAACGCGCTTTTGAGAGCGACGGCGATATTGGCTTCCTCGTTGAGGGCCTTGATGCCGACCGTGACCTTCATAACACGACCTCTCGCGGATGGTTGAGCGTCGGGGCGCCGTCCCCCTGCGCTTGGCGCCAGCGATGCGCCTGAACCCAGGTCCAGCAGGCGAACACCGCCTCACCCAGGAAGATGCCGCCGATCGACCATAAAGGTCCGACGGTGACGAGCAGGAGAACGACCGTGGCGATCGAGACGACGGCGGAGAGCACGCTTGCATAGGCGAGCGGGCGGAACTGGCCCGCCGCCTGCAACAACGCGCTCTCCGGCGCGCGGATCAGGCGCATGCCTGCCACCGCAAGCCAGAGGAGCGCGCCCACCGCTAGGAAGTGCAGCGGATAATGCGCTGGGAAGATGAGCCTGGGATCGAAGGCCAGCAAGAGGCCGATCGCGATGGCGGTCGCCACCCACACCGCGATCAGCGCCAGGCGGAAGGTCCGGACGGAGCCGATGGCGGCGGCGAAGCGTCGTTCGCCGATCTGCCGCGCCATCTGTGCGCGCTCGAACTCCGACAGGGCATTGGTCGCGACGCCGATCGGCCGGATCATCAGCGCGCTGGCAGCAAGCGGCGCGAAGGCCGACGGCCCCTGCAGGCCGGTGACGATATAGGCATGAGCATTGGCGGTGGCTTCGGTGGTGAGCACGCCCAGCAGCGACCAGCCCGAATGCTGGCGCCATATGGCCGCATAGCCTGCGGCGTCCCGGACACGCGGATGCAGGAACTGCTTCGCCAGATAGGCGCGCCCGAACGGCAGCAGCCCCAGTGCCGCGGCAAGGAGGAGGGCGGCGTAGGCAAGATCGAGCGAAGGATGTCCGGTCAGCATTACCAGGCCAACTCCGGCGACGAGCGCGACGCTGTACGTCACGTCGGAGGCGGTCGTCCGGAGCGGGTGGCCGGAGGCGTAGCCATAGGCCCGCGCCAGCCAGCGGATCAGCGCCACCGCGCCATATGCCGCGAAGAGGAAGGCGGCGAGCGGCGGCACCTTCAGCAGCAGACCGAGCCCGAACAACACGGCGAGTGCGAGCACGGAGGCGACGAGACTGACCGCCAGAATGCACTGCGGGGCCGCTTCACGGTCCTCCGCAGTGCCCTGCGACATCAGAATGGGCAGGGGCGCGCAGAACAGGGCGCTCCACAGTCCCCAACTGAAGACGGAGGCGACGAAGAGAAAGGAGAAGCTGCCGAACGCGTCCGGCGGCAGCATCTTCAGCAGCATGAGCGACAGCAGAAGCTGGCTGCCGGCCGATGCAATCGGCCCGACCGCGCTGATGCCGTAGCGGAAGATCTTGCCGTGCAGGCCGGTCTGTCGTCCGGGATCAGTCACGGGCAGGCGCCTTGTCGTCCTCAGGCGGATCGCCGACCACGCCGATGAGCGCGATCGCCGTCAACAGGAAGACCTGCACGATGGCGTCGCGATCCATCAGGGTACTCTCGGTCATGTTGTGACCGGCGCAGAAGGTTATCATCGCCAGCAGCAGCGCACCGCGCTGCCGCTCCGGCGCCGTGCTCGCCAACAGCCTGACGATCGGCACGACGATCAATGCGAACACGGTCAGCGCCAATCCCGGAATGCCCACCTGAACGAGGACGTCGAGATAGCCGTTATGCCCGCTGGTGATGTGGGTGACCCATCCCTTGGCGTACTGATTAATCGGGCTGGCGACCGCGCCGATGTTCCAGAACGAGCCGTAGCCGGCACCGGTGATCGGGTGATCGCTGGCGAAGACCAGCAAAGGCGGCCAGATCATCCCACGACCTGTCAGGGCGCCCGGATCGCTCAAGGGCGCGATGATGTCGTCAAAATAGACAATGGTCAGCAGCGCGGCGCCGGCGGCGACGACGGCAAAGACCGGGATTAGGAGCGCCCGATAGGCGGGGTTGTACGACCGGTATACGGCCGCCACGAGCAGACCGAGCAGGCCGATGCCCATCGAGGTCTTCGACATCGTCTTCAAGAGGAAGAACAAAGTGGCGAAGACCAGCAGCCATCGCGTGGCCCCCCGAATACGGCCGGGATCGATGATGAGGATCAGCAGGGTGAAGCTGCAGATCGCACCCGCGAAGTTCTTCTGGGGAAGCACACCGCGCCAGTTTCCGATCAGTCCGGGTTCCAGCAACTCGCTGTACTGGTGGATGCCGACAGAGGGAAACAGGGCGACCGTCAGGTAGTTCGCGACCAGGGTGGTGATCAGCACCCATCGCGCGGCGGAGAGCGTCGCCGTGTAGCCCGCTTGCCGAATCGCGGTGAAGATCGCGATGATCAGCAAGGTGGTGAGAACGAGGCGGCGGACCGCGATCGACGGGTCGGCCGCCCAGGTCACCGACAGCCAGCACCAGCCAAGCGCAAGCACCAGCGTCAACGGCACCGCAAGGAGGCGTCTCGGCTCCGCCCAGAAGCGCGTGCTGGCGATCGCGGCAAGCACGCAGACGAGGTAAAGAAACTGCCGGAGCGGGCTGCCTTCACCGGTGAACGGCTCCGGCTTCATCGTCATGTACGGCCCGAGGATCGTCAGGATCAGGATACCGCCGATCGCCGCCTGGGCGAGAGGGCGGTTGCGCGGCACGACACCATCTGCGGGCAAGGTGACCTGCGCCGCCGAGGCGACCCCGCTGCTCACTGCGCCATGGCCGGTTGCACCGCCACGCGGCGGCGAGGGCCGAAGCGGTTCAGGACCGCAAGCAGCGGGCGCTCGATCAGGAGATAGGCGAGGACCCCGGCCGCCACGGCGACGATGGCCGTGACGATGAACACAAGCTCGGGCGGCAGAAGTCCCGGAAAGAGCTTGTGGTTGACCGCCGCCGCCACCGACAGGACCGGCGAATGCACGAGGTAGATCGAGAACGACGCGTCGCCGAGCAGCAGTAGAAGCGCCGGCGGCGTGAATACACGATCCCGCTCATACAGGATCGCGCCGAGCAGGATGGCTGCGAAGCAGAGCGCCAGAAGCAGCAGCTCGACAGTGTCGCGTCCGGCGGGGCCGATCCGCGGGTGAACCATTCCAGCGGCCAGCATCGCGGCGAGCATCACGAATCCGCCGATCAGGATTGGTAGCGCCCAGCGCGCCTGCAGGCGGCGAAAGAGCGCGTACACGCCCATGCCGAGCAGGAAGTAGACGTTCCACATGTGGAGGATGCCGGGACTGGTGCGGCCGAATACAAGGCTGGACACGAAGATGCCCACCGCCCAGGCGGCGATCACCGCCACGCCGAACCGCCGATTGAGGATGAGCGTCAGGAAGATCGCGTAGAACCCGACCTCGTAGAACAGCGTCCATGCGACAGCGAGGGGCGCGAGCGGCCTTGGATCGAAACGGATGAGCGTGGCGCTGGAGATCAGGTTCTCCGCCGTCCAGCGGAATTCCGGGCTGCCGAGATTCAGAAGCGCGGCAATGACGTAGAGCGCCGTGAAGATCCAGTAGATCGGATAGACCCGCGAGAAGCGGCGCCAGATATAGCGACCGGCAGCGGCGGGCTGGCCGATGTCGCGGGTATGCGCGAACAGGATGATGAAACCGCTGAGCACGAAGAAGAAGTTGACCCCGACCCAGCCCCGCGAGGTGACCGCGCCGAAGACATCGATGGCGCCGTATTGCGGTTTCGCCAGGATCAGGTGGGTGTGGTAGATCGCGACCGCGATTGCCGCGAACCCCCGCAGGATCTGAACAGTGAAGAGCGACTTACGCGGCGCGTCTCCGCGTGGGGGTGCCTCGTCCGGGGCGCTGGCGAGGGCGAGCGTCATGGAAGGAGCCCGCGATAGGCGGCGACCATGGCGTCGAACGTCGCGTTTTCGGCAAGCTTGCGTGAGAGGCCGGAGAGGCGGGCGCGAACGTGCCCGTTGTCGAGTACCCCTAAGATCGCGTGGGCCAGCCCGACCTCGTCATTGACGCCGACCGCGATGCCGCAACGCTCCCCATCCGTGGCGGTGATGCCTTCGATCTGCACGGGCACGTCCGAGACGACGAGCGGCAGGCCGAGTTTCGCCGCCTCGATAAGGCCGAGGCTATGCCCTTCGAACAGGCTGACCTGAGCGAAGACGTCCGCGCCCGCCAGAATCCTCATCGCGTCTTCGCGCCGCCGGTGCCCGAGAAAGTGCACCCGATCATCGACGTCCAGATCACGTGCCAGCCCCTTCAGCATGTCCTCATCGGGGCCGTTCCCGACGATGTCGATGGTGACGTCCGGCATATGCGTGGCCGCCCGGACGAGCAAAGGATAGTTCTTCTGCCGCGCGAGGCGTCCGGTCGCCACCACCTTGCGGCCTTGCGGCGCGGTGCTGCGGACGCCTTTGTCCAGCTCGCCGAGCAGACTCTCGATGGACGGAGGCAGCGCGTTGTGGATGGTGATCCGCTTCGCCCGGTAGGCGGCGGGCTTTGCGTCCAGCGAACGCCCGACCGTGTCCGAAACACTGACAATCGCGGACACGCTGCTGAGCGATCCGGCCACAGAATCGACCCGGTTGAGCATCGGATTGTGGGTCTCCGCAGGCGAGTGATGGGAGAGCACGACCCGCGTCCCGTCGCCGGCGATCCGCGCCGCCAGTGCAGCCATGACGTTCGCGGCGGGCATCGCGGTGAAGATGACGTCCGGCTTTTCGCGGCGGATCATCGCGATCAGCGTGCGCAACATTGCCAGCTGCGCCGTCGGGCGTGTCGGACGGACCGGTACGACATAGCGCCAGGGCAGTTCGGGCGGCGCCTCCCGTACCGTCTCGCGCATCGGGTACAGCGCCATCAGCTGGACCTTGTCGCCCTGGCGGTGAAATCCCTCGGCGAGGTTGGCCCAGATCTCCTGCGCCCCACCGGCCGAGGAGTGGGAGACCATGAACCAGGCGGTTCGCGGGGGCGTGACTGCGCTGTTCAAGGACGTGCTCCCTGTCCTTCCGCGATCTCACGCTCGATGATCGGGGCCAGCGTGGCGGCGATCAGGATGGACCCCGGGGCCGTCAGGTGACTGGTGTCGTATTGCAGGGGAACGCCGGGCCCTACCAAGGTGCGGCAGTCGCCACCCTTGGGGCACAGCAAGCGGACCAGCGACACATAGGGAACGTCGTGGCGCCGTGCGATCTCGCGCTCCGCCGCATCCGTCTCGAAGCTTTCCGAGACGTGGTTGCGGGCGGGTGCCGCCTGCTCGCGACCAAGCTGCGAGTAGACCAGCAGTCGCGGCAGCTGCGCCGTGTAGCGGGGTATCGGCCCGACCAGGATCGGATTGAGCGCGCGGATACGTGGATCGGACAGCGTTCGTTCCAGTGCCGCCATGTCGTGAAGGCGCCAGCTCCCCGCCAGGATGACGGCAGCGGGCTTATGGGCTGGCGCCCAGCGCAGCAGCATGTCGCGCTCGAACGCCTCGCAGTTCAGCCGTTCCCGCTCCACGAGGATCGGGCGGCAACCGATCATATTGGCCTGCAGCACCTCGAAGCGCGGATGCTGGGAAAGGCCGGGCCAGAGATGCGCGCTATGGCTGTCGCCCAGCAGCAGGACGGTGGGCCGGTTCGTCTTTCGTACCAGGCACTCCGGCCGGATGGTCATGTTCTCGCTAACCGCGAAGCAGGTTCCCCGCCGGTACAGCTGATCGCCATCGACGCTCAGATAGCTGCCGATCTTGCGCTGCTCCGGCGTGAAGCGCCAGCCGAGGCCACCGGAGAGAAGAAGCGCGCCGGCAATTGCCAGAGAAACGGCCATCACGCCGGCGGCCGTCCACAAGACGCGCGGGGTCGGCCAGGCCGGCACGCTGCGGAAGGGGCGTTCGACGAACCGCCAGGACAGCGTGGCGAGCAGCACCGAAAGCGTCACCTCCGCCACTTTCGCCACCGGGTCCGCCAGCGGAACGAACAGCCAGATCTTGGCGAAGACGATGACCGGCCAGTGCCAGAGATAGAGCGAGTAGGAGATCCAGCCGATGAACACCGCCGGCTTGAGCGACAGCAGGCGGCCCGCGAGGTTTCCGCTCGCGCCGGTCAGGATCAGCAATGCCGCGCCGACGCAGGGGAGGGCGGCGGCAGGGCCGGGGAACGGCGTTCCCTCATCATAGAGAGGCAGGCAGACGAGGATCGCGGCGAGCCCCGCGAGACCCAGAAGCTCGTTGATCCACCGCTTCCGGATTGGGTTGACCGGCAGCAGTGACAGGGTGGCGCCGAGGCTCAACTCCCACGCTCTTGCGGGCAGGAGGTAGAAGGTCGCGCTCATGTCGACCGGCAGCATGACGACCGATATGCCGAAGGAGACGATCGTCGTCGCGACGATCGCTATGACGAGGCCATGCCGTCGTGTGCCCCCGATCGCCGCCAGCATCAGCGGCCAGACGATATAGAACTGCTCCTCGATCGCCAGCGACCAGGTGTGGAGCAGCGGCTTCACCGTGGAGGCGGCGTCGAAGTAGCCGGTCTCCGAATAGAACAGGAAGTTGGAGGAGAAGAGCGTCGTCGCCGCGACCGAGCGCGCATAGCGTTCCAGCTCCTCTGGCAGCATGGCCACGCAGGCGAACAGCGTGGAGACGGCGATCATCACGAAAAGGGCGGGGAAAATCCGCAGCACGCGCCGCCGATAGAATTCGGCGATCGAGTGCCGCCCGATGGCAAGGTCCCGCACCAGGATGCCGGTGATCAGATAGCCCGAGATGACATAGAAGATGTCGACTCCGACATAGCCGCCGCGGAAGCCCATGACCAAAGCATGGTTGAGGACGACCGGCACGACCGCCAGCGCGCGGAGCCCGTCGATGTCGGGCCGGTACGACGGGTGAGTCGCGGCGTGGATGCGGCGACGCTCATCCGGCGCGATATCCATGCTCATGTCCTGGCCGCCGTGCAGAAATATTCCCCCGCGTGTCCGCCGGCGCGACCGGACCACCCGTCCGTCCGCTCCCGTACCTGCTGCGGTGCAGCACCGGCCGCCTTTTTTTCAGTCTAGGGCTGGGGCGTCAACTCTCCAACTGCTAGGGAAATGACCGGTATTGCCTTGTCAGTGGCTTGCGTCCGTGTTTTGTGCGTGCGAACAAATGAGCCGAGCGCGTCCGGGGACGACATGTCATGACGAGAAAGCGCATCCTGCTGGTTGCCTCGGCGGGAGGGCACTGGGTGCAGCTTTGCCGATTGAGCAAGGCGTTCGAGGGGCATGAGGTTCAGTACGTCACGACCATGAAGGGCGCTATTGCGCCGAATAGCGATCGCCCCGTCGCAATCGTGCCCGACGCATCGCGGAACGATGTCTTCAAGCTGCTGATCCTGCTGGTGCGGCTGGTCGTCCTGATCGCCCGCTATCGCCCGCATGTCCTCGTCACCACGGGAGCCGCTCCCGGCCTGTTGGCGCTGCAGGTCGGCGGGTTGCTCGGCGCACGCACGGTGTGGATCGACAGTGTCGCCAATTCGGAGGAACTTTCTCTCTCCGGCAAGCTTGCCGGGCGAGTCGCGAGCCTCTGGCTGACCCAGTGGAAGCATCTTTCAGGGACGGCTCCGGGCCTGACCTATATGGGATGCGTCCTTTGATCCTGCTGTCGGTCGGGACCCAGTTTCCCTTCGATCGCCTCACCCGGGTCGTGGACCTGTGGGCGAAGGAGACCGGCCGCGACGACATCGTCGCGCAGATCGGCCCATCGCGCTACAAGCCGGAGGCGCTCAAGACCTTTGATCTGATCTCTCCGGACGAGTTCGCGCGATTGCAGGCGGAGGCGGAGCTGATCGTCGCCCATGCCGGGATGGGATCGATCCTCGGCGCCATGGAGGCCTCGACCCCCCTCATCATCATGCCGCGCGATCATGAGCGAGGCGAGCATCGCAACGGCCACCAGATGGCGACCGCGCGGCGTTTCGAGGGTGCGGCGGGCATCTACGTCGCTTATGACGAGGTCGCGTTGCGCCAGTTGCTCGACCGCAGCGCTGAGCTTGATGCGGCTGCGGCAACGCCCGACAGCGCCTTGCCTCAGTTCGTCGCGGAACTGAAGGCCTTCGTGGATCAGGATGTGCGGAGCCCCTCGCTGATCTCGCGCGCCGCCAGGATGGTCAGGTCCTTGTGGTGAGCACGTCCCAAGCTCCAACACAGAAGTGTCATTGGCTGACAGGAATCCACGCGGGACGGGGTCTTGCTGCCGTCGCGGTGGTGATCACCCATGGCATCGCCCATCCGTTTCCCGGTGCGCCGGGCGTCGCCCATCTGCTGGGACGCTACGGCGTGACGCTCTTCTTCGTGATCAGCGGCTTCATCATGATCGCGTCGACAGGCAGCGGACCTTTCGATCCGGCGCGATTTCTCCGTCATCGCATCCGCCGGGTCGTGCCGCTCTATTGGCTGGTCACGCTGGTCGTGGCGGTGACCACCATTGTCGCAGCGCGCGCGTTCAAGACCACGGCTTTCGACATCGAACATATTCTCAAATCGATGTTTTTCATTCCGTACTACTCGGATGGGCGCATCTTCCCCTTCTTCCGCCTGGGGTGGACGCTCAATTTCGAGATGTTCTTTTATCTCATCTTTGCCCTCGCCTTTCCGCTGACCGCGAAGATGCGGGCGCTGGCGGTCAGCGCCGTATTATTCGCCTTCTATGGTGCCGGCCAGGTCTTCACGTTCAGCAGTGCGCCGGCGGTGTTCTACACGCGCGTCGATACGATCGCCTTCATCGCGGGGATGTGGGTTGCGCTCTGGGCGAGGCATGGCCGTGCCCTGGACCGCAATGCGCAGGTCGCGCTGGCCGCGGCCAGTGCCGTGATCATCGCCGTGATCGCCTGGTTCTACGAGCCGATCAAGGAGAACGACCTCACGCAGCTCGCGCTGATTATCGCTTGCGCCATGCAGGCGATGATCTTGAGCACGCTGCCGTCATCGACCCGGTTTCCCAGGCTGATCCTGTTCACCGGCGATGCGAGCTATTCGATCTACCTGTGGCACATGTTCGGCGTCGGGGCGGTGACAGCGCTGATACGTCGACTTGCGCCCAGTCTCCTCGTCCCGGGCATGGCGCTGGCGACCTTCGCCGGGCTGGCGGTAGGCATGGCGGTCTACATCCTGATCGAAGCGCCGCTGAACCGCAGGCTGCGTCGCGATCACGCTCCGCTACAGGCGGCTGCCGGGACCGTCTGAACCTCGCAATCGGAGAGGTCGCTTAGGGCTGGGTCTTGGCGCGAATCCCGCGCAGGAAGAACCGCTTCTTGCCCGACAGCGCCGCGATGAGCGGGCGTTCCACCAGATAGTGGACAGCCATGCCACCGGCGATCGCCACCAGCGTGAAGATCACCAGGAACGGCATCGGCGCCATCATCTCCGTCCGTCCCTTCGACAGTTCCAGCAGGATGAGCAGGATCGGGTTGTGAACGAGGTAGATCGAGAAGGAGCCGTTGCCGAGCTGGACCCCCGCCCTGCGCAGGAAGCTGTCACTCCCCTGCGCGACCAGCCCGGTGGTCACGATCACCGCCGCCAGGGCCGTCCACAGGAGCGTGCGGGCGAGGCCGGGCGGAAACGGAACATAGGTGACGATCGCGGCGCCTATGATCGACAGGATGAGGCACAAGGTCAGCCCGCCGGGCAGCCATTCGCCCAGCGCCTTCGTCCCCTTCAGCCACAGCATTCCGAGCAGGAAGCCGACGCCCAACTGCAGGTTCGCTGCCGATTCGCTGCCGAAGAAGACCACCTTCAGCAGCTCGATATTGTACGGATGCCAGGGTGTCGTCTGGTACGGGAAGGGCAGCAGGACGGTCCAAAGCACCAGCGGCGTCACGAACCATGCGACGAGGAGGCCCAGATGCCGACGGCCGCCCATCATCGTCAGCGCAAACAGCACATAGAAAAGGAATTCGTGCCGGAGCGACCAAAGGACGTTCGGCTTCAGCTCTCCGACTGGCCAGATCACCAGCGCGCGGAGCATCGAGGCCCAGTCCATCTCCCGCGTGCCGATATAGGTGAAGATGTTGTAGCCGATGGTGCAGAGCCACAGGAACGGCACGATCCGGGTGAAGCGGCGGCGGGCGTATTCGTTGACCGTCATGGTCGGCTGCCACGCATGGTCGAGCGAAACGATTGCGATGATGAAACCGCTGATCGTGAAGAAGACGGTAACGCCGAAACCCCCGACGTCCGGCATCTGGTACGGATCCACCCCGAAATAGGGCGGGTGACCCATCATGCCGTTCGCGTGGGCGAGAACCACCAGTGCAGCGGCGCAGCCGCGCAGCAGCTGGATACCCGGTAGTAAGCCTCGCGGCTTGGCGCCCGCCTCCCCGGTTGGATCCCTCGACATTCGGCTCAGTCCCCCGACTACTTCGCCGAACAACGCTCTCGTGCTGGCGCGATGAAAGTCAAGTCGTTGCATTCAGTGCGTTGCTGCGGTGCGACGTGACGAGAGATTTCTGGCCCGGAGGCGCATTGGTGGCAGGCTTGCCGCGTCGGAGCCGTAACACTATGCTGCGCGGCACAAGGATAGACCGGTTCGGGGTGGCTGATATGAAATCGACAGGATGGTCGGCATTCGTCTGCGCGCTCGCTCTCACGGGCTGCTCGGCCCCCGCCACCGTCCAGCCCACGGGTGACCGGGTCGCATCGGCCAGCGCGGCGTCCGAGGATTACAAGCTCGGCGTGGGCGACAAGGTCCGCATCAACGTCTTCCACGAAGACACGCTTTCGGGCGACTTCACCATCGGTTCGAGCGGGAACCTCTCCCTGCCGCTGATCGGGACGGTGCCCGCCCTCGGCAAGACCCTGCCGGAGGTCTCCGCCGATATCGGCCAGCGCCTGGCGGGCGGCTATGTTCGCGATCCCAAGGTGAGCATGGAAGTCGTGACCTACCGTCCCTTCTACATCCTGGGGGAGGTGAAGTCGCCGGGGAACTACCCGTTCGTGAACGGCCTCACCGCGATGAACGCGATCGCGACGGCGCAGGGGTTCACTCCCCGCGCCAACCAGCACATGGTCTATATCCGTCGCGACGGCGCCAGCGAGGAGGTGCCGTACAAGCTGACGCCCGACCTGCGGGTCCTGCCGGGCGACACCCTGCGCCTGGGTGAGCGGTACTTCTGACCTTGGCAAGGTTCGCGACCCGCGCCGGGAACGGCGACAAGCTTGGCGCCGGCGCCCGAAGCGTGCCCGTGCGCTTTGTTCTGGCTGCGGCGGGCTTGAGCGTGGGTGTGGCGATGCCGGTCCACGCGCAGCAGGCCGGCGAGCTGATTACCGTTCCCGCCGTGCCGTATGGATACGATCGGGGCCGCAATGTCGCCGTCGCCGATCGCCCGCGCCCCGACTACGATGCGCTCGGCATCCGGGCGGGCGGCTTCATGCTCTACCCCCGGGTAGAAGCCGGTATCGGCGGCAGCGACAACGTCTATCTTTCGGAAGGCAAGAAGACCGGCGATCTTTATGGGATCGTCAGTCCGTCACTCCGCGCTCAGTCGAACTGGTCGCGCCATTCGCTGAGCGCCAGCGCCGCCGGCGGCTTCCGGCGCTTCTTCGATGAAACGCCGCGCAACGAGGACACCTGGCGCGGATCGGTCAGGACGCGGCTCGATATCGGGACGGCGATGACCTTGAGCGTGGAGGGGCAGGCGGGACGTGTCTTCGAGACACCGTTCTCTGGCGAGGTCGACGCGAATATCGCCGCCTTGTCCAAATACGACTATGCGACGGCGTCCGTTCGCGGGCAATATTCGCTCGGCCGCACGCGGCTGTCGCTCGGCTACACACGCGACGATTACAGCTTTAGGCCGATCAAGTTCACTGACGGCACCCGTTTTAGCCAGGCCAGTCGCGACCGGACGATCGACAACGTGACGGGTCAGGTCGATTTCGCGCTGTCGCCGAGCGCGTCCGTCTATGCGAAGCTGAATTACGAGAATATCACTTACGACGTGCCGCTCGCCGCCGGCATACCGAAGCGGTCGTCGCAGGGATACCGCGCGATCGGTGGCCTCAGCGTTGACCTTGCTTCCTTCCTGCGGGGTACGATCGGCCTCGGCTACACGGTGCGCGACTTCAAGAGCGAGGCCTACGACGCGGTCCGGGGCCTCTCCGCAGAGGCCGAGGTCGAGTACTTCTACTCCGATCTGACGACCGTCACCCTTCGGGCCAGCCGCAAGATCGAGGATGCGACGCTCTTCAGCAATTCCGCCTTCTTCGACACGCGCGGCGGCGTGCGGGTAGATCATGAATTGCTGCGCAACCTGATCCTGAATCTGGGCGGCGAGTATTCGCACCAGAGCTACAAGGGTGTCGACCGGACCAACGACATCTATCGGATCAGCGGCGGCGGGAAGTATCTCGTCTCGCGTAGCGCCTTCCTATCGGCGGCCGGAACGTACTCGAACCGCAAGTCAGAAGACGTGCTCGGCAGGGACACGTTGGGTGAGTTGCGCGGTGAAGTGACGCTCACATTTCAGCGCTGACATGTACGCATGTTTCCTCTAGGTTGCTGCACCGCAGCAAAGTCTCGGAGACGATAATGGATTACGCCCTGGGATCCTCTTCCCAGTCCCACAGCCCCGGTGAGGTGCTGAAGCGCAACCTGGTCATGCTCCGCAGGCGATGGAAGACGATGGCGATCGTGTCGCTGGCCGTCTTCGTCATCGGCATGATCGGCGTCATGCTGCTGCCCCCGAAATACGAAGCGACCGCGCGCGTGCAGATCGATCCCGCGCGCAACAACGCGCCCAATCGCGAGCTGGGTCTCAGCCTGGGTTCGGAAGCGATCGAAACGGAAGTCACCGTCTTCGGCGCGGAGGAGCTGGCGCGTGACGTGGTTCAGCGGCTGAAGCTGCAGAACGATCCTGAGTTCAACAAGGGCCTCGAAACGCCGGCACTCTCGCCGCTGGAAGAGGCCGATCGTCTCAGCACGATCGCCCGCCGCGTGCAGAAGGGCCTGAACGTCCGGCGCGACCGCCTGACCTACGTCATCAACGTCGGCTACAAGTCGCTGAAGCCGGTCAAGTCCGCCGTGATCGCGAACACTTTCGCGGAAGCGTATCTCGACTATCGCGTCGGATCGCGCACCGGCACTGCCGCCCGCCAGTCGAAGTTCTTTCAGCAGCAACTGGCCGAACTCGCTGCGCAGGTGCGTGCCGCGGACGACGCGGTGGCGCAGTATCGCGCGCGCGCCGGCATCGTTGAGGGAACCGGTGCCAGCACCATCGCCGACCAGCAGGTGGCGCCGCTTTCGACCCAGCTGGCCAGCGCCGAGGCCGAGGCTGCAGAGGCGCGGTCGAACCTGGCGGTCGCACGGCAGCAGATCGCGCGCGGCGGGCTCGACGCCGTGTCGGAGGTCCGCAACTCCACGGTCGTGTCCAACCTTCGCGCCCAGCGCGCGGAGGTGTCGCGCAACGCCAGCGAGATCGACTCGCGCTATGGCGAGCGTCACCCCGAAAGCCTGAAGGTCCACGAGCAGCTCCGCTCGCTCGATGCCCAGATCGAGGCGGAGGCGCGGCGGGCCATCGGCACGCTGGAGGCCACGGCACGCGCATCCGAGGCACGGGCGGCGAGCCTGCGCGGTGATCTTTCCGGGCTGCAGGGCAAGCAGGCCGCGAACACCCGCGCGAGCGTCGAGGCGCAGAGCCTGGAGCGTGACGCCGCCAGCAAGCGGGCCGCCTACGACAAGCTTGCGGAGATGTCGCTCGACACCCAGCAGAGCGCGCGCAACCAGATCGCTCAGGCGGTGATCGTCGACCGCGCCGTCGCGCCGACCGCTCCGAGCGCCCCGAATCGCAAGATGCTGGCGATCACCGCTCTCGTCGTGGCGCTCGCGGCCGGCCTCGCGGTGATCATCGCGCAGGAACTGCTGCAGACGGGCGTCCGCGACGCCGACTTCTTCTACAAGAGGTACGGCCTTCCCCTTCTCGCCTCCGTTCCGATGACGCCGAAGGGCGTGTCGCCGGCCGACGTGGTCGCCGACCGGCCAACCTCCGCCGTGGCGGAGTCGCTCCGGATCGCGCGATCGGCGATCGTCGGCAAGCGCGCCGATCCTTCCCGTCGCGTCATCGCCTTCACCTCGGCTCTGCCCGAAGAAGGCAAGACGACGACGGCCCTGTCCTTCGCACGCGTCCTGGCGCTGAACGGAGGGACGACGGTGCTGGTCGATTGCGACATCCGCCGTGCCTCCGTGTCCACGCTCGCGCAGATCCGGATGACGCAGGGTCTGGTCGAATATCTGCGCGGCACCGCCAGCTTCGATCAGGTCGTGCGGCCGGACCGCGTGGACAATCTCGACATCGTCGGCGTCGCGGAGCCGACTTTCACCTCCGAAAACCTCTTCGGCGGCGAGGCGTTCGACAATCTGCTGAGCGGCCTGGCCGGCCGGTACGACCATGTCGTGCTCGATCTGCCGCCGGTCGTCGGTCTCGCGGATGCGCGCACCGTGTCGGCCAAGGCGGATGCAGTGGTGCTGATCACCAGCTGGTCCTCCACACCGGCTTCTGCGGTCGACAGCGCCATGACCGGGCTCTCGGCCGAGAGCGCCAAGGTGATCGGCGCGGTCTTCACCAAGGTCGACCCGCTGAGCGAGGCGGGTGGCGGGATGTACTATAGCAAGAAGTTCGCCGCCTACTATCAGCAGGCGTGATCCGGCAGCGGGTCAGGAGCCGACGGACCCGCCGGGGGCATCCTGACCTGCACCCCTCTATCGTTCAGACGGCAGGCGCGCCGGGACGGAGCGGCTGATACCGGCGCAGGCTGATCCCCGGCCAGGACTGCACGTCGATCAGCTTGGCATGGGCGTCGAGCTGGGTTCGGAGGACGTGATGAGCGTCCGCCTCCCATGTCCGATACTCGATCAGCAGGATCGGCCTTGTGTAGGCGGCGGGTGTCTTCGTGAGGTTCGCCCAGATATGGGCCGCGTCGGTCCAGCTATGGCGGTAATCCACCTGCAGCGGCAGTGGGGGGACGGGCGCGCCGTAGAAGTTCAGGCTTTTCACGATACGGTTGTTGTCGCACAGCAGGATGCCGTCGGGCCTGCCCTCCTTGAGATAGCGCGCGAAGCTCCGCGTATCCGCCTTGGCGTAATCGGGGTTTCGATAGTTGTTCCAGAGCGAGAGCCCCAGGCATCCGCCGAGCAGCGCGACCCCCGTCAGCCCGGCCCAGCGTGAAACGGGCGACCCGTCCTGCGCCGGTCGCAGCCAGCGTCGCCACACCTCGACAAGCCCGAAGGCGAGCAGGATGATCAGCGGCGGGTAGGAGACGATGACGTAGCGAACATTGTACTGGATGTTGGTGACGACGGTCGCCAGCACCGCCAAGGTAATCGGCACGGCAAGCCACATCAGCAGCCAGATGCCGGCCCAGCGGTATTCCGTCCGCAAGGCGCGCCTCAGCCCCAGCAGGCCGATCAAGCCGGTCGCGATCCCGGCTGCGGCGATCTCCTCCGCATTATGGATCAGCAGCGAGACAGGGTCTCCGGCTGCGGTGCTGAGCTGCCGCAGGGTCGGCCCGAAGGAGAAGCCGACGATGAAGGTGTAGAAGGTGTATGGCGTCCACAGTAGCGGTGCCGGCTTCTCCCACCCCGCCGCATTGCCCAGCTTGTTGAGCGTCAGGAACAGCCAGATCGCGAAGATGGCGAAGGCGATCACCTGCGTCGCCAGCCAGGCCCAGGATCGCACCTTGAACGCTTGCCCGCGCAGCAGCAGGTAGAAGCCGAAGGCCGCGCCGACCAGGATCATGTAGTGGTGCATGCCGAGACCGATGGCGGTCACGGCTGTAAGGGTGGCAAGCTCCCACCATTTCAGCGGCCGCTCGATCACCGGCCATGCCACTGCGACGTAGAGCGTCGCGAAGAGCAGGACGAGCGCGTACATGCGCGCCTCCTGCGAATACCAGATGGCGAAGGGGGAGATCGCGACCAGAAAGGCCGCGACCAGCGCGGTGGTGCGCGACCGCGTCACCCGCCCGGCCGCGACGTAGATCGCGGGAACCGTCAGGACGCCGGCGATCGTGGACGGCATGCGCAGCGCGACCGCGTTGTTGCCGCCGATCTCCGTCGCGTACCACAGGGCGATCGAATGGAGCGGGGCTATGTGGTCCGCCCTTGCCAGCCCGACCAACCCGCCCGCGCCATAGGCACGCGAGTTCCGGAAGGACGACACCTCGTCCAGCCAGAGCGACTGCCCGTCCAGATTATAGAAGCGGAGGATCGCGGCGAGAAGGGTGATGGCGCCGGCGATCAGCCAGCCGGTTCGTGCGGAAGGTTCCCAGGCGGGCTGGCCGGCTCGGCCGGATATCGCAACATCGATCATACGCCCCTACCTCAGTCCCTGGATGTGCCGTCTTCATGATGACAGGGGCGTCCTGCTGGTTCAGGATCTCCGCGCCTGTCGTCCAAGCCGCTCGCCACGATCATGCGAGGCGCAGCGTCCGCTCCGCGAACCGCTCGGTCGACCGGCCGATCCGGATCATCGGTGTTTCGACCAGCGAATGCACCACGGTCGCGACGAGAATGGTCACCATGAAGTACAGGAGGGTGAGCGTTCCGGCCGCCAGCTCCCAGGGCACGGCGGCGGGCCAGATCGCCTGGCACACCTGCTTCACGATCATGTGGAACAGGTACATCGAATAGCTGATCAGCCCCAGCCAGGCGAGCCGCGGGCCGGAGAACCAGTGCCGGTGGATGGCCAGCAGGAACAGCCCGACGCCGATCAGATAGCCGACATCGGCCGCCACCCAGCCCACCAGCTCATTCTGCGCATAATAATAGGCGGCGGTGTTGGCGGTCATGACCGCGCCGAGCAGGATCGCGAGCGACGCCGGGTAAAGCCAGCGGGGCATGCCCTGATGCTCCAGCGTGTGCAGCCGCGCGATCGTCCCGAAGTGCATCGCCGCCAGATAGGTGGGCACGCCGACCGCAAAATTGTTCTCCGGATGGACATAGCGGTAGAACCCGCCGGCAAGCGCAATGCCGAGGAGGATACACATCACGACGAAGTTGGCGAACGGCCTGTGCAGCAGCCGTGCAGCGAACATCGCGTAGCAGACGCCGTAGAAGATCAGCTCGACGAACAGCGTCCAATAAGGGCCGATGATGTGCGATTGCCCGAGCACGATCTGCAGCATCGTCATGTTCACGAGGATGCGGATCGCGGTGAACGGCTCCTGCCCGCATAGGGGGAACACGGCGGCGGCGACGAAGATCGACGTCCAATAGGCGGGATAGAGCCGGAAGAACCGCGTGATCGGGAAGGTGACGAGCGGCTGCGGCCCCCTGAAGCTGAAGGGCACGACGAAACCGCTGACACAGAAGAAGGCGACGATCCCCAGCCGGCCGAAGCTGAAATACTCCAGGAAGACCTTCCCGAGCCAGTCGTACCATTCGGCCGGCGCGTTCTGCTTGCGCAGGAACTCGCCCCAATGCCCGAGCATGACGGAGAGTGCTGCGATGCCGCGCAGCCCGTCGATCTCCTGATGGCGATGGCTGCTGGACATGCTAACCCGGATGGCGCCTGATTACGCCGAACGGAGCTACACTATGCTGCCCCGCAATATGCGGGCACCCCGGGGCTAGGAAGTGGACGTACTTTAGCACCGCTTCACCGCACCAGCTGAGTGAGAATGGGGTTTAGCTCGGACGAACTATGCACCATGCACCGCACCATGTATCTGCCCCGTAGAGCTCGGGGAAGGTTGGCGATGACAGTTGCGGCAAAAGGCGGTTTGCGGCAGCGGAACTATGGTCTGGATGGCATGCGGGGCGTGGCAGCGATTTGGGTCGTGTTCTTTCATGCGTCGGTGCTGGGGCTGCCTCTCGCTCCCGGTGGATATCTCGCGGTCGACTTCTTCTTCATTCTTAGCGGCTTCGTCGTACAACGGGCCTATGCTGAGCGGCTTCGGAGCACGATGAGCCTATGGCAGTTCGTCGAAGTGCGACTGGTCCGGCTCTATCCACTCTTTCTGCTCGGCTTGCTGATCGGGCTGGGGCGAGCTGCGGGGGCAATCATCACGCAGGATCCGCGCGCACCTGACATCGGCGAGGTACTGACCTCCCTGGTGTTCAATCTCTTCTTCCTTCCAACGCCACTGGTGCTATCAAGCATCTTCCCGATGAACGCCCCAAGTTGGTCGCTTTCATTGGAAGTCATGATCAACCTCGTCTTCGCGATTGGCTTGTTTCGGGCGAAGAGCCGGACGATCGTTGTGCTCTGTATTGCCGGAGCAGCCGGGATGATCTTCGCATCCGTCCAAACCGGTGATCTTGATGTCGGGGTGAGATGGGAGACGTACCTCGGTGGTGTGTCCCGGGTGTTCTGGGGCTTCGGTATCGGCGTACTTATGGGCAGGCTGTTGTCAGCCCCTCCATCGCCCCGCATCCGACCATTGTGGTTGGGGGGTGCCCTACTCCTGTTGATCGCCGCGATGTCGGCGCCGGTCTCGCCCTCGCTGAGGCCGCTTTATGACGTTTTCGCCGCTATCTTTTTGTTCCCGGTCGTGCTCCTCGTCGGCATCAGATGCCGGGTCGAGGGTAAGCTAGCCAAGGCGTTGGGCGCGCTCGGAGACATCTCTTACCCCCTGTATGCGGTACATTATCCCTTGATCCTGCCCTTGCACATGCTCTTGGCGAAGGGTGGGCTGACGGGACCTAGCGAGGCTCTCCTGATCTCCCTGATATGCGTACTGGTTGCTGTTCCCCTCTCACTGATCGATGAAGCGGTCAGGCGACGGATCGAGGGTTGGCTTCGGCTTCGGCGCTCGGCTCCTCTTGATACACTCCGCGCCTGAGGCAGTCACACCTTACCTGGCAGTGCAGGTCCGCGCTTCTCGCCTCCACCGACTACGGTCGACTGGGAGCCCGCACGCGGCGCGAGATCGGTAAGCGCGATAATCAAGAGCATGATTACGTTGAGGAAAAGGTCGCGATTGAGGAATGTGGTTTCGGTGAAGTTGTTTCCCACAGAAAAAACAAGCAGCGCGATCAACAAGCTAGGAGCACCTCTCTCTTCGAAGTGCCTGTAAAACAGCTTGGCGGTAGGGATCACAATAAACGATAGGACGAGAAGAACGAGGCCGACAAGGCCGATTTGCACCCATATGTCCAAATATCCATTGTGGCCGACCGACACTCCGTCTCGAATCCACTCGTAAGTCGAGTACTGCTTGATCGGGCTGCTCGCGCCGGTTCCCCAGAACGCACCGAAGCCGCTTCCGAGCAGCCAGTGATCACGAATGCTATGAACAAGCGCGATCCAGATGAGACCTCGACCGGTAAATGCAGTCGGATCATAGAGCGCAGCGTAGAATGGCATCAGCATACGGCCACCCATTATCCAGACCGCCACGGCAACGCACATCATGGCTGGGATTAGCAGAAGCCGGTATGTGGGATTGTATTTGTAGAAGCAGAGGCCCGCGACCGTCGCCAGCGCAAGAACGCCCATCGATGTCTTGGATTGGGTCTTCACCAGGAAAAACACGGCGGCGATAATCATGCCGACGCGGAAAACCGTGTTCAAGGATCGACCGTTGAATATGAACAGGAGGGCCGTGACCGCGCAGAAGCTGCCGCACGTGTTCTTGTCCATCATGATCCCACGCCAGCTTCCCGCAGAACCCTCATCCATGCCTACGTTGGCCAGCTGTATGCCGGTCGAAGGAGAGATGATCATCCGGAGGAAGCAGGCGATGAGCGCTGCGGTGACGAAATAGCGAAGCATCGCGACCATGCGGTCGTAACCGAGTTCCCGCGCGAGCATGAAGGCCGTTGTGACGGTGACGCTTGCCAGGACAAGCCGGCGGATGGAGACCTCCGGTGCGATCGACCATATGACGCTGGCCCAGCACCAGGCCAGAGTGATCAACAAGCTGAGCGGCATTGCAAACAGACGCAGTGGCCTGCTCAATCCGCCGCATCCTACGAATGCGCCCAAGAAGCCGATGATGACGAGCAACTGATGGAGACCACTCCCGCTGCCATCTGAGGTCGCAAACGGCTCCTGTCCCAGCAGGAAGTCGCCGAAGGTGGTCATGCCCAGGAAGAGGAATGCCCCTACCAGCGTCGCAACGCGTCTGTAATCCAGACCCGCGCCGGATGCGGCTCTTGCGCCTAGCTCACCACGCGACATCTCTTAGTTCCGCTGCCCAACAACGGGGAGGCACAAGCTCGCACTGAACGGCACGACAGGCTTCACCGCGCAATGCGCGGGTTCGCCGTAGACCCAGCTGGAGCCCATCAGGCCGATATAGACGCGGCCGAACACGTCGGGATCTGCGCCCAGGACGGTGACGCGGTCCAGCCGGTCGAGGGGGAGACCGCCGACGCGTTGCCAGCTCTCCGCCTCATCCACCGACCGCCAGATGCCGTATTCGCCATCGACCTTCGCGGAGACGAAGATGGTGGGATATGCGGCGCCCGGTGCCGCCTTGCCGAAGGCGACGTCGTCCACCTCCGTGATGCCGTTCAGGGGCAGCCAGGTCGCGCCGCCGTCGATGCTGCGGCGGAGGCGGGTGTCCATCTTGCCCATCACGCCGGAGGTGAAGAACAGGTGTCCGGCAAAGCCCGGCACCGCGCGCAGCTTGGCCGCCCATCCGCTGGATGGCGCGATCTCGCCCTCGAACAGGCGGGTCCAGCGCGCGCCGCCATCCTCGCTCTTCCACAGGCCGGCGAGCTGCGGGTTGGTGCGGTTGCCGCTGTGGGCGAGGTAGAAGGTGCCCGCCTGCACCGGATCGGCGACGAGGATCTTGCGCTGCAGGTGCTTGGCGGGGTGCGATCCGGTGAAGGGCAGGCGCTCGCCGGGAAAGCTCACCCGCTCCCAGCTGCGCCCGCGATCGCGGGTGTAGAACGGCGCGCGGTTGAAGCTCGGCACCCAGACGATGTTGTCGGGATCACCGGATGAGACGGCGATCGTGCCGAACGACATGCGCCAGGGGTCGTCCGCCTGCGTGCCGGGCGGCGTCGGCAGGCTCGCGAACTTGCGCCAGCTCTGCCCGCCATCCTCGCTATACCCGGCCATCACCGCGTCGCCGTCCTCGGAGCAGCAGGGCCGCGTGTCCGATGCGTTGGTGATGATGATCTTCGGGTCGGCGGGGCTGAAGACGATCTGCTGCGCGGCGATGATCACCCGTTCGCGTGGGCCGTAGGTGGTGGAGAAGCGGTTGAGGTCCGGCTTCACATGAATGCCGAAGTCCCATGCGGCGAAGAGCGGGGCGAGCCCCGGCGGCTGGATCACGTCGTTGGTCACCAATTCCTCGATGCCCCGGCTGCGGCTGATCCAGTCGATCGTCCGCGATCCGTCGAGATCGGCGTAAAAGACGCCCGTGCCGGCCGAGACCCACAAGCGGTTCGGCCGCACGGGATCGAACATCACCTGGGAGGTGGCAAAGTAGCTCTGGTCCGCGACGTGCAGCCACGGGGGATCGCCTTCGCCCGCCGCCGCATTGTGGCTGAGCGTCTGCCAGCTTGCGCCCTGGTCGGTCGAACGCCAGCCGCGTCCGGCCTGATCGAAGGTGAAGATGGCGCCGTCGGCGGGGTTCACCGCCACCGTGCCGAATTTGCGTGCGTCCAGCAGGCCTTCGGCTGTCAGGTTGGTCCAGCTGCCGCCCTGCCGCCGCCACAGCGCTTTGGCGACCGGATCCGCGCCAAAAAAGCTGCCGTCCTTCGTGAAAGCGCCACCCGCCAGCGTCTTCGGACCCGCGCCCATGCCGGTGAAGCTTGCCCCGCCGTCGCGGGAGACGAACAGGCCTTGACCGGGCACCGCTGCCCAGATCTCCGCCGTGCCGGGCACGAACCAGATCGGGGTGCCCGCACCCTTTGCCGCGTCACCGGGCTTCACGAGTGGTGCAGGGATGCCCTCCGCGCGCTGCCAGGTCCGTCCGCCGTCCGCCGTCCGCCAGATGCCGTCGAACGGCGTTCCAAACAGGGCCAGGTCGGGGTTTGCGGGGTCGATCGTCAGGATCGGGTCGTAATGGATCAGATTACCGATGTGGCCGATCTGGACAGGGAAGGGGCCGTTTTCCGGTGCTGCCCAGTGCGCGCCACGATCCTCCGAGTGGAAGACGGTGCCGCCCGCTTCCATGTACAGCCTGCGGCCATCCGAAGGGGCGACGGCAATCGCGGTGACGCCGCCGGTCAGCCCGGCCTGCGTGCGGAAGCGTTCCGGCATGGCGGAGGCGGTGACCAGCTGGTCCCAGCGGTCCTCCTTCGGCTGCCAGATATACGCCCCATAGACGTCGGTGCGAGCCACGAAGGTCTTGCCCGCGCGGTCCGCCGACAGCCCGACCACGAACCCGCCCGCGCCGATCGCGACCGGGCGCCAGAGGTAGCGTTCGTCCTTCACCGGCTTGCCGTCAGGCGAGGCGGCGGGCGGCGTACGGAGCGGCTCGGCCGGGCCGCGTCCTGCCCAGAGCAGCGTGGCCGCGAGGGCGATTGCGGCGACGATCCCCACCAGAGCGATCCGCCAGGCGGTCAGCTGCGCGCGTGATCCGGGCGCGCCCCGACGGGGGCGCCCCGGATCACTTCTTGCGCCAGGTGACGATCGCTGAAGCCGCATAGTTCCAGACCACGCCCACCGCGATGCCGGCCAGGGCGGAGACGATCCAGGACCCGTGATAGTGCTTATAGTCCATCACGTAGGAAGCGATGCCGACATTGCCGATCGCGCCGACGGCGGAGACCAGGTTGAAGGTGAGCCACCCCAGGAACAGCTTCCAACCCTTCAGCCTGCGGTCGCGATAGGTCAGCGCGTTATTGAGCAGGAAGTTGGTAGTGATCGCCACGATCGTGGCAACGGTCTGGCCGAACTGGAATGTCGTGTGCAGCCCTTTGAAGAGGACGAACAGCACCGTCATGCTGACGAAGACGCCGCTGCCGCCCACCAGCGCGAAGCTGATGAAGCGAACGGGCACGATATGGCCGATCGCCTTGTCGAGCAGCAGTAGCAGATATTCCCAGAGCACGACCGAATCGAGCTTGCTCTCGCCATGCACGCGGGAACGGAACTCGTAGGGCACCTCGGCGATGCGCAGCGGCTGCGGCGTGGAGGCGGCGATATCGAGCAGGATCTTGAACCCGATGCTCGACAGGTCTGGCAATGCGGCCATGAACGCTTCGCGCCGCAGCATGAAGAACCCGCTCATCGGATCGCTGATCGGCGTCCCGGTGATGCGGTTGGCCAGCTGCGTCGCGAACCGGCTCATCGCCGCCCGCTTCTTATCCCAATCGCCGATGCCGCCGCCGTCGACATAGCGGCTGCCGACGACCAGATCGACAGGCTGGGTGCGGAGCACCTCCAGCATCTTCACCAGCGCGCGTTCGTCATGCTGCCGATCGGCGTCCATGACGGCGATAATCGGCGCGGCGGTGGCGAGTACACCTTCGACACAGGCCGAGGACAGCCCGCGCCGTCCGACGCGATGAACCACGCGAACGCGCGGATCGCGACGGGCATGCTCGCGCACGACCTCAGCCGTCTGGTCGGGCGAATCATCGTCGACGAAAACGATTTCCCAGGCGACGCCGGGCAGGGCGGCATCCACCGCCTCGATCACGCCGGCGATATTGTCGCGTTCCTTGAACGTCGGAACGATAATCGCAAGCTCAGCCGAGCCCATCAACAACACTCCGTCCGTCCGTGCGGCTGCGCGAGCCGTATCGCCAATCATTTTTTTGCGCAAGCGAACAGGCGGGTGAGCTCCTGCTGCGATGCAGCAAAAGAGAGCGCGCGCCGCTCCCGATCAGATGACGACGAAGTCGGCGTTGGTCAGGGTCGTGCCGGCATCCACCTGCGCGATCATCACGGCCAGACCAGCGCCCTTGCCGTCAGCGTCGAAGAGCATGATGCCCGTTCCCTTGTCGTAGATGACGCGGTCGTTCGCATCGGCGGCGGCGGTGCCGGCGACGAAGGCCGCGCTCGACAAGGTGCCGATCGCGACCCGATCGAACACGGCATGGTCGAGGACTATGGTGTCGGCGACGGCGGAGTATCCCTTGATCCGGTCCACGTTTCCGGATCCGAGCGTAGCGTCCAGCACGACCCGGTCGGCGCCCGCACCGCAAAGGATGGTGTCCGCACCCGCGCCCCCGTGGAATTCCGTCGCGGCTTTGGCCGTGTACGACAACTGGTCGGCGCCGATGGTGCCGAACACTTCCTGCCTGGTGACCACCCCGCTCGCAGCCGCGTGGGTGATCGTGGTAACGCCTTTGGCATCCGTCCACTGCTTGTCCGCACCCGTCACGCCCCAGGACGCGTTGAAATGCTGGGTGATGGTGACACCTGCGGCGTTCGTGCTCGTGATGTCCGTGCCGATCAGCGCTCCAGACGCGCTGTACTTGGCCAGCACGGTTCGATCGCTCGCATCCGTGCGCTCAGTGGTGGACCCGGCGAGACTTCCGGACGCCATATAGCTGAGCACGGACTCGACGCCGCCCTTGACGCTGGTGATCTCGCTGCCGAGCAGGGTGCCGCCCGCATCATAGTGCTTGGTGACCTCTGCCCCGGCCGTGTTCTGGGTGATCAGGTCCGTTCCGGTCAGCGCACCATCCGCCGCGTAATGACGGATGCGCACCGCGCCGCCGGTGTCCAGGTCGGTCACGGTCTTGCCGTCGAATGTGCCCGCAAGATCGTAAAGCGGTTCGGTGCCCATGACGTAGCCGAACGCTTCTGTAGCGACGGTGCTGACGGTCGCTCCGGAGCCGGTGATGTCGCCGATGATCATCGACCCACCGTGTCCGATCGCCTTCATCTTCAAGTCGAGGTTCTCGATTGAGAGCCATCCTGAGCCGGATACGATCTCAGATCCAAGCTCGACCGACGCGAGATACTCGCTGTCCGTCATGTAGCCGTGGCCCTTCAGGTAATCGATCAGGCCCATGATGTTGAGTTTGCCGGACGGCATGTCCTGGTCGGTGACGAAGGCCGTGTAGGTGCCTTTGTGGTAGACCTGCGCGGAGAAGTCCCCGTCGGTGTAGGTGCCGAGAAGCGTGCCAAATGGAACCACCCCGCCTTTGTGGACCCAGACCATGATCTCGTTGGAAACGTCTTTCTTCTTGCCGCCGGGCACATCCGTAAACCAGATGTCGTACGCGACATTGAAGCCCGCGATATTTCCTCCAAAATCGACCGAATAATCTGCGATCAACTCACGCAGCTTGCCGACCTGTACCGGGAAAAGGCCGCCATCGTTGTGATTGTCATGGGAGCGATAGGGCGAGTCGCCGAAGGTTACCTCCGGATAGGCGCGGATGATGTTGCTTCCCGCGGATGCGGCTGGGAATGTCCAGGAAAAGATCGTGTTCGCGGTCATGTCCGCTACTGTGTACGAGCTCTTGATGGTATAGTCGGTGCCGTACACCAACGGCCCGGGGTTCCAGACGTTGTTGACGACGGTCCAGCCGTGCGCGGTGCCGGACTTGGTCGGTCCCGACAGCACGATGGACCCACCCGCTGCAGGCGGCGGGATGCTGGGCAGGCCGAAGTCGGTGGGAGTGAGGTCGCCAAGGGTTGTGTCGCGGACGACCAGGCTTTCGCCATTCGCGAAATGGAACGTCAGGTCGTCGCCGGTCTGATGCGCCAGCGAGGCGATCTGCGACCAACCGGTGATGCCGTAGCCCTGCAGCTTGATGATGTCCCAGCCCGGCGCGAAGTTCTCGATCGCATCGGAGCCCTCTCCGGCCTTCACCACGAAGGTGTCGGCCCCCGATCCGCCAACCAGTACGTCGTCGCCGCCCCTGCCGTTGAGCGTCGCCCCTGCGGTGCCCGCGGCGATGATGTTGTCCAGCGCGTTGCCGGTCCCGCCGATCGCACCGGCGCAGACCAGGAACAGGTTCTCGACATTGGCGGTCAGCGTATAGCTGCCCCAGAAGTTGACGTTGACGGTATCGATGCCCTCGCCGCCCTTTTCCAAAACGGTCGTGTTGTCGAACCAAAGACTGTAGGTGTCATCACCCCGGCCGCCCGCCATGCGATCTGCCGAAGCCGCCCAAAAGATCTCGTTCTTCGCCGTGCCATAACGCCATGCGCCCACCGCATTTGCGGCGCCGGGCCATGCATTCCATGCTGCGGATTGCGCGAGCGCACGATTCTTCGCGTTGACGTACATCTGCCACTCCAATCCACGGTGGGGAGATGCGCGCGCAAAGTCCGCACGGCCGGACGGCCATGTGGCGGGTCTCTGACGGCCGCTGGTTCCCCCCAGCTGCTACGACGCTGGTCCTTCTGCGACTCCCCCGAGCCGCGACGCGTCACTACGAGCCTATTAGTAAAAAAGTATTACGCGGTCGAACGACGGTGTCGCGGATTTGGTGGATTTCGTCGCGATCCCGTGAGTTTTGCCGCCGTCTGTTAGCAACGCCGTTAAGCGTACACGTTGACGAATCCGTAGTCACGAGCCGCTAAGTATGGAACAAGGAACTAAGTTACATTTGTTGCTTTGACGATCCGGGAGAGGCGGGTGCAGGACAGCGCCACGCTTGAGAAAGAGAACAAAGAGGTAAGAGATGCTCACGTCCATCATCGCATTCTATTGTGAGGAGCGCGCTCGGGCCGAGCGGGAGCTCGCATATTCGGCACCGTCCTTCGGCGAGCGTGAACGCCATTTAAGCAAGGCGCTCCGTTACGAGTCGCGTGTCCACCACGCTTTGGCGATGCGTGCTGCCTGACTTCTCACGTGGCGGGCAGTCGAACGTTCGCCGCGACAATAATGCCGGGCACCTCGTTGCTGTTCGATCGTTACGGCGATCCGATCACAACGCAAAGGAAGCCTCATGTCAGACGCCCCAGCCGATCCGACCGCCACCCAAGATGCCAAGCCCGCAGCGTCCGTTCCGGACTTCGCGGCTCCTTATCTCGAAAAGGCGAAGGCCTTCGCCAAGGATCGCCCCTTCGCCTCTGCGGCGCTGGCAGGGGTCCTCGGCATTGCGCTTCTGAACACTCTGCGCGGCAAGCGCTGAGCCATCACCATGCCGGTCCGGCCGGGTAGGCCGGACCGGATCGCTCGGGGAACTCACTGACATCTTCGACGGCAGTCCAGTTCTGCGTCTCGGGTTCGGGAAGACCATTGACGGTGGCCTGGCCGAGCACCGTGCCGGCACCGGCGCCGCTCAGGATCGCGGCAGCAACGATCAGGACTCGCATAACGCTCTCCCATCGCCCGCTCGCCACGAAAACGGCGAAGCACCGCGTCGGTTCCGGAGGCCGTAACCCACCTAATTGCAAATCAGTCGCATTACTGTCATTGAGCGCCGCATGGCATTCGGCCGGGCAGGGGTTTGCGGGACGATGGACGTGGTGCGCAGAGGCAGCTTCGGCCCGACGGTTCGCGCCAGCCGGGCGCGGGATCGGGCGGGCGTGCTGTTCCGTGTCCTGGCCGCCGTTCCGCTCAACTACGCCGCGACCGCCGCCACCGTCATTCTGCTCGCGCGTATCCTGCCGGGTACGACGGCGGGGGCTTCCATCGCCGCGACGTTCCTCTCGTTTACGATCTTCGCGTTCCTCGCCATGACCGCATTCGCCGTCCGCCATCCGCTCAAGGCCTGGGCGCTGATCGGCGGGCTGGGAATTGTGGCGGGCCTCGCCAGCTGGGCGCTGATCGCGGCTGGAGGGCGCCTGTGAAGGAGAGCCTTCGCCAGTCGATGGCCTGTCTCCACACCTGGGCGGGGCTGCTGTTCGGCTGGCTGCTCTTCGTGATCTTCGTGACCGGAACCAGCGCCGTCTTCCGGCAGGAGATCACCCGCTGGATGCAGCCTGAGGTCGCCGCTTCCGCCGCTTCCCGCCCGCAGATGATCGAGAACGCCGCCCGCTGGCTCGCGCGCGAGGCGAAGGACACGGCCGATTGGACGATCACGTTGCCGGGGAATCGTGGTGCCGCGATCGAGCTGTTCTGGTCGAACGCGGACGGCGGCTTCGAACAGGCGCAACTCGACCCTGGCGGCAACAGGATCACCGCGCGGGAGACGCGGGGCGGCGAGTTCCTCTATCGCTTCCATTTCGAGCTTTATGGCGTCAGCTGGCTCTGGGGCCGCTGGACGGTCGGTATCGCCGCCATGCTGATGCTGGTCGCGATCCTGAGCGGCGTGATCACTCACAAGAAAATCTTCGCCGACTTCTTCATGATGCGGCTGAGGAAGGGACAGCGCAGCTGGCTCGACGCGCATAATGTGACCGGCGTGCTCGTCCTCCCGTTCCACATCATGATCACCTATACCGGCCTCATGACCATGGCGACCATGTACATGCCCTGGGGCATGGTCGCGAATTACGCCGATCCGCAGAAGTTCTACGACGCCGTCTACCCCTATCCCTCCCCGCCGGAGAAGAGCGGCGAGGCGCGACCGCTCGCACCGATCGCGCCGATGGCGGCGGCGGCGGAAAGCACGCTGGGTCAGGAAATCGGCTCCGCGCGTATCCTGAACGCGGGTGACAAGACGGCGCAGGTTATCCTGCGCGGTAGCGCGGAGGATCGCCTGTCGGCCCGCGCGACCAGCATCACCTTCGACGGCGTGACCGGCCGCGAGATCGCCCGCGAGGCACCGCGTCAGGCGGCCGCCCAGACGGAGAGCGTGATGCTCGGCCTCCACACCGCGCGTTTCGCTCAGCCGGTTCTGCGTTGGCTCTACTTCATCTCGGGGCTGGGCGGCTGCGCCATGACCGCGACGGGCCTCATCCTCTGGACGGTGAAGCGGCGTGCCAAGCTCCCCGATCCGGCTCACCCGCATTTCGGCTTCCGGCTGGTCGAGAAGCTCAACGTCGCCACCATCGCCGGCTTCCCCGCGAGCGTCGCCGTCTACTTCCTCGCCAACCGCCTGATCCCGGCGGAGCAAGCCGGGCGCGGGCGTTGGGAGGTCAACAGCCTGTTCATCGCCTGGGGCGTCGCGGCGCTCTGGGCCTTTGCGCGTCCCGCAAGGCGCGGCTGGACCGAGCTTCTGACCCTTGCCGCCGCCCTGTTCGCACTCGTCCCGCTGGTCAGCTGGATCGAAACAGGACGCACTCTCCCGCAAAGCCTCAGCGAAGGCGACGGTGTGTTCGTCGGTTTCGAGCTGACGATGTTCGCGCTTGCTGCGGTCTTCGCCTATGCCGCGCGGAAGGCAGGCAGGCATCGCCTGGCCGCGACCCCGGCGCGCGTGCGCCGGCGAGAGGCGGTGGCGGCATGATCCACCTCCTGCTCCTCGTGCTCGCCGCAGCCGGCTTCTATTGCCTCTGTGCAGGCAATAGCCGCTACCAGCACGACCTCCTCGATCGCCGCCTTGCCCCAGATCACAGCCGGACGATCACGATCGCCGGCTGGGCATCCCTCGCACTCTGTGCGGCAGGTTCGATCGCCCTGCTCGGCGCATACGGAGCGGTCGAGATCTTCGGCATGCTCACGGTCGGTGCGGCCTTCACCGTCGCCTTCCGCCTCATTCGCTGCGAACGGGAAAAGCGCTAGAGCACTTCCTCGATCAGCCCCAGCGCCTTGGCTTCCTGCGCCTCGATGTACCAGTTGGACGGTGCCTTCTGCAGCACCTCGTCCATCGTCACTCTCGAATCGCGGATCAGGTTCTCGAACCCCTCGTTCTGGATGACGATCGAGCTTTCGATCTCGTGCAGCGTCGCCTTCACATTCGCGATGCAGGTCGTCAGCGGCCCTTCGATGTTGAGCGTCTTGGTCAGCTTCCGCTCGTGGATCATCAGCCGCGCACCGCGCGTCAGATAGCGGTTCGAGCGGTGGAAGAAGCTCATGAAGGTTGTGCCGGCCGAATAGATCGCCGCCTTGCCCAGGAAGACGAAGCGCCGCTCCGGCGTCATGTCCGAATGGAAGCGGATGTCCTCGCCCATCATCCGCGCGACCTCCGGATCGCCGCCCAGCGTGGACAGCTCGACGATCACCAGCCCCTGCTGCGGCGCATTGTCGAGCTGCGCGCGGAAGTTGTTGTACATCGCATAGTCGACCGTGCCCGAAAGCAGGATGGCCGGCGCGCGGAAGTCCTGTGGCGTCAGAATGCCTGTGGTCATCGTCTTCCCAATCTCGTTCGGCCCCGCAAACCGGTGGAATAGGCGATGGTTCCGCCGCACGCACCGTTCCGCCGAGCGGAGTGTTGATGGCGTAAGCGGGAGAGGCGGATGCAGCTTGCGAGGACGGTCGGACGAGCGATGGTGGCGCTGGCCTTGTGTAGCACGGCGGCTTGCCAGCGCGCGCCGGAGCCTGTCGCCAGTGAACAGGCCGCAAGCACGGCGGCAGCCCCGATCAACGCAACTGTCGACGCGGCACCCGGGCCTGTCCCCGTCGCCCGAACGGCCGAGCCCCTCTCCTGCAAGGCCGAGATCGGCGCGACTGCCGCCGACGCGCGCGTCAAGCTGTGCCGCAACGTCTCGCCCGCCACCCACCCGCCCTGCAACGCCGCGAACAGCTGCGCGATGATCGAGGGCGAGATCGCGCGAAGCTGCACGCTGTTCGACGGAGAGGGTGATCCCATGCCCGGCTGCACGCCCGCCCCGAAGAGCGCGGAGGCCGCCGCCGACGTGGTTCGCCGCTACTATTCCGCGCTGAACGCCCGCGACTACGACACCGCCTGGCTGCAATGGGGCGAGAACGGCCAGCCCGGCCAGACGTTCGACCGCTTTAAGGCGGGCTTCGCCAAGACTGCTGCCGTGCGGGTCACGATCGGCACGCTCTCGCCCGGCGATGCAGGCGCGGGCTCCGTCTATCAGCCGGTGCCGGTCACCATCGACGCCACTCTCGCGAACGGCACGCGACAGCACTTCACCGGCGAATACATCCTCCGTCGCGTCAACGACGTGGATGGTGCCACCGCCGCTCAGCGCCGCTGGCATATCGTTTCGGCGAAGCTGAAGCTGGAACGCGCTCGCCCCTGACCGGTTAAAGAACGAAGACCAGAGAGGGAGGATGCCATGTCGGTTCGCAAGATGATCGCGCTGCACCCGGATGCGAAGGGCCATGCCAATGAGCCGATGGCGCTCGCCGCCAAGCACGCGATGTACTGCGCCTTGTTCGCCACCTCCTGCGCGGACGCCTGCTCGGCCGAGGCGATGGACATGCGTCAGTGCATCCGGACCTGCCTCGACTGCGCCGACGTCTGCACCGCCGCCGCCAAGGTCGCGACGCGCCAGACGGCCGATGACGACGCGATGGTCCGCGCGATCCTCAGCGCCTGCATGGACGCCTGCCACATCTGCGCGGTCGAATGCGACAAGCACGATCACGAGCATTGCCGCCTCTGCGCGACGATGTGCCGCGAATGTGCCGATGACTGCCGTGAGGCGCTCGCTACCCTGCACTGACCTTTTTGGGGTTGCGGCCCGCCGCCCCCTGTCCCCACTAGGCGCGATGAGCGTCGACATCGACATGGGGGCCGAATCCGGCGGGACTGCCGTCTCGCTGGATCTGGAGGAGCTGCTGGCGACGCGCTTGCTCGTCCAGGGCAATTCCGGCTCCGGCAAGTCGCACCTCCTTCGTCGGCTGCTCGAACAGAGCGCGCCGTGGGTGCAGCAGGTGGTGATCGATCCGGAGGGCGACTTCGTGTCGCTCTCCGAACGCTTCGGCCATGCCGTGGTCGAGGCGGCGGACTATAGCGAGGCGGAGGTGACGGCGATCGCCCAGCGCGTGCGCGAACGCCGCGCGTCCGTCGTCCTCAACCTCGAAGGGCTGGACGTCGATGCCCAGCTGCGCACCGCCGCCGTCTTCCTGAGCGGCTTGTTCGATGCCCCGCGCGAACGCTGGTATCCGGTCCTGGTGGTGGTGGACGAGGCGCAGCTCTTCGCCCCGGCGGCGGCCGGCGAGGTGCAGGAGGACGCCCGTCGCGCGGCTTTGGCGGCAATGACCAACCTGATGTGCCGGGGCCGCAAGCGCGGGCTGGCGGGCGTCATCGCCACCCAGCGGCTGGCCAAGCTTGCCAAGAATGTCGCGGCCGAGGCGTCGAACTTCCTGATGGGGCGCACCTTCCTCGACATCGACATGGCCCGCGCCGCCGACCTGCTCGGCATGGAGCGGCGACAGGCCGAGCAGATCCGCGACCTCGAACGCGGCGAGTTCCTGGCGCTCGGCCCCGCGATCAGCCGCCGGCCGAAGCTGGTCCGTATCGGCACGGTCGAGACCGGCAGCCGTGCCGCCGCGCCCGCGCTGATGCCGCTGCCCGAGAGCTCCGCATCGCTGATGGGCGACCTCTTCGACGCGCCGCCCCCGCCGCCGCGCGCCGTGCCCGAGCGGCCGTCGCGCATGGATGTCGACGCGCTGGTACCCGAGACCGTGCAGGAGACACCCACTCCAGAGACGACGGCGGAAAGCGAGCCGGTGATCGTCGCGGTGCTCCGCGCGATCGTCGCGGAGGAGGGGCCGTCATCGCGTGAAACGGCGGCGATCTACCAGGACTTCCGCGTCCGTATGCGCATGAACGGCATGGCGCATGTCGAGATGGACATCGCCGCCTTCGCCCGTCGCCTCGCCCTCGCGCGGATCGGGCTGCTGTCGGAGGGCGACATCGACGATGCCTGGGCGCGCGCGCTCAACCTCGCGGAGGACCTGCCGGAGGACATGCTGGAGGTCTTCCTGCTGATCGCCAGCCGCGCGCGGAAGGGAGGGGCGGCACCCTCGGACGACGAGATCGCCCGCCTCTACAACACCACGTCGCTGGGCCGCATCCGCCGCCTGCTGGAGTTCATTGAGGCGCGCGGCGTCATCGCCGTCCGCAAGGACATGCGCGGCCGCCGCTCCTTCACCATCCCCGCCCTCGGCTGGACGACCGCCAGCGAGGAGCCGCAGCCGGCGGCGATCGGCCAATTGCTATGACCTTCAACACGCTGATCAACGCGGAGGCGCTGTCGGGGCTGATCGCGTCCCATCGGGTGCGCGTCGTCGATTGCACCTTCGACCTCGCCGATCCGGCCGCCGGTCGCCGCCAGTTCGAGGCAGGGCACATCCCGGGCGCTCAGTACCTCCACCTCGACGAGGACCTTTCGGGCAAGCCGACCGGCACAAACGGCCGTCACCCGCTGCCCGACCCGGCCGTTCTCGCCGCCAAGCTGCGCGCGATCGGCCTCGATCGAGGGCCGCAGGTCGTCGCTTATGACAGCTCCGGCGGCATCTTCGCCGCGCGCTTGTGGTGGCTGCTCCGCTGGCTCGGCCATGATGCGGTCGCGGTGCTGGATGGCGGCCGAAAGGCTTGGACGGAGGCCGGCTACGAGTTGCAGACCGGCCCCACCGGCACGCTGGGGCCGGGCGACTTCGTTGAGCGCAACGCTAATGCCACAAGCATCGCCAACGCCGAGGAGATCCTTGGGAACATCGAGGACGGCAGGCGGCTTGTGCTGGACGCACGCGCACCCGGCCGCTTCGCCGGAGAGCCGAACCCGCTCGATCCCGTCGCCGGCCACATCCCCGGAGCGCGCAATCGCTTCTTCGGGGACAATCTGCAGGCGGACGGTCGTTTCAAACCAGCGGCGGCCCTGCGCGCAGAATATGAAGTCGTGCTCGATGGCGTCGAGCCTTCAGACGTCATCCTCTCCTGCGGCTCCGGCGTGACCGCCTGCCACGATCTCCTCGCGATGGAGTTGGCGGGCCTGTCCGGCGCGCGCCTCTACCCCGGATCGTGGAGCGAGTGGGTCGCCGACCCGAGCCGGCCGATCGAACGCACCTGAGCGGCCGGGAACCGGCGGGCCGCTCGCCGCTTCTGCTGCTTCGGACAGTGGAGCGAAGATGCCGGCATTGGCGGCTTGGGATGGCGGACCTTGGTCCTTCCTGCGCGATCGGGCGCGGCAAGGTCTCGTCCGCAGCGTCCGGCGCGTCTTCAACGATGAGGCGCGTGGGCAACGTCCGGTCGAGCGCAGCAACGATGCGCTGTTCCCACCCAACTCCGTGATCTGGCGCGTCCACGGCGACGTCACCTCCATGATGATCGGCGGCATCGCGGCGTTGCTCCTCCAGATGCTCCACCCGCTGGTGCTGGCCGGCGTCTGGGATCACTCCAACTTCCGCACGGACATGCTCGGCCGGCTGCGGCGCACCTCCCGGTTCATCGCCCTGACCACCTACGGCCCGCGGGCCGATGCGGAGCAGGCGATCGCGCGAGTCCGTTCCGTACACGACCGCATTTCCGGCGTGCTGCCCGATGGAACGCCCTATCGCGCCACCGACCCGCACCTGCTCGCCTGGGTCCACGTTACCGAAGCGTGGAGCTTCTCGCAGGCTTGGCAGCGCTACGGCAACCGCCCGCTCACCGCCGCCGAGTTTGACCGCTATTTCGCCGAGATTGCCATCATAGGCGAGGCCCTCGGCGCGACGCCCGTCCCGAAGACCCACCACGCCGCCGGCGAGTTGATCGAAGCGATGCGACCGGAACTCGCCGCCGACGCCCGCACGCGGGAGGTGGCGCAACTGGTCCTGAATCATCCGGCCGCAAGCCCGCTGGTCGCACCCGTACAGCACCTGACCATGCAGGCCGCCGTCGACCTCCTGCCGGATTGGGCGCGCCGGATGCACGGCCTCGCCCGCACCCCAGCCCCCGCCCGCCCGCTGGTGACGACAGGCGCCCTCGGCCTCGCCAAAACCCTTCGCTGGGCGTTCAGCGGCTGAAGGGAGATGGCGGAAGAGGTGGGATTCGAACCCACGGTGAGCTTGCACCCACGACGGTTTTCAAGACCGTTGCCTTAAACCACTCGGCCACTCTTCCGGTCTGGCGCGCTTAGCAGTCCTGGCGTGCCGCTGAAAGCGTCCGGGCGAGGGTGACGAACTCCGCCACGCTGACCGTCTCCGCCCGGCGTGATGGGTCGATGCCTGCTGCCTCTGCCGCCGCGACGGCACCGGGCACGGCCTTCAGACTCTGGCGCAGCATCTTGCGGCGCTGGCCGAAGGCGGCGGCGGTCAGCTGTTCGATCGCCCTGATCGTCACGCCCTTCGGCTGATTGGCGGGGGTGATGTGAACCACCGCCGACATCACCTTGGGCGGCGGCACGAAGGCGGAGCGGTGGACCGGCATGGCGAGGCGGGCGGTGCTGCGCCACTGGGCGAGGACGGAGAAACGGCCATAGGCGTCGCTGCCCGGCGCGGCGACGATACGGTCGGCCACCTCCCGTTGGAACATCAGCGTCAGGGATCGCCACCAGGGCGGCCAAGCGTCGATTGTCAGCCAGCGGACGAGGAGGGCGGTGCCGACATTGTAGGGCAGGTTCGCGGCGATATGCGCGCCGACACCCGCCTCCGCCGCCTCATCCACCTTCATCGCGTCGCCGGAGATGACGCGGAGTCGCCCGCTTGCCTCCGCGAGTTCGGCGAGCGCGGGGAGGCAACGCGCGTCCCGCTCCACCGCCACCACCTCCGCCCCGGCGCGGAGGAGGGCGCGGGTCAGCCCGCCCGGTCCCGGCCCGACTTCGTAGACCGTCGCTCCCGCCAGATCGCCCGGCACCCGCGCGATCCGGTCGAGCAGCTGTTCGTCGAGGAGGAAGTTCTGGCCGAGCGCCTTGCTGGCCGCGAGGCCGTGGCGCTTGATGACCTCACGCAGAGGGGGCAGCGCAGCGAGGCCCGCCTTGTCTTCGCTCACGCTCGCTGCGCGCGCCGCGTCGCGCATTCCGCCGCAAGCCGGATCGCGGCGACCGTCGCGGTCTCTAGCGCCACGCCCTTGCCTGCGATGTCGAAAGCCGTGCCGTGGTCAGGCGCGGCGCGGACGATCGGCAGGCCGAGGGTCAGGTTCACGCCCTCGTCGAAATGGAGCGTTTTGATCGGGATCAGCGCCTGATCGTGGTAGAGGCAGATCGCGGCGTCGTAATTCGCGCGGGCGCGGGCGTGGAACATGGTGTCGGGCGGAAGTGGCCCGGTCACGTCGATCCCCTCCGCGCGCAGCAGGTCGATCGCGGGCTGCACCAGCTCGATCTCCTCCTGCCCCATCGATCCCTGTTCCCCGGCATGGGGGTTGAGGCCCGCAATCGCGAGGCGGGGGGCCTCGATCCCGAAGTCGCGCTGCAACGCCCGCGCGGTGATCCGCGCGCGCGAGGCGATCAGTTCGACCGAAAGGCTCTCCGCCACGCTCGCCAGCGGGATGTGGATGGTGATCGGCACGGTGCGCAGCGTCGGCCCCGCCAGCATCATCGCGACGTTCTCGCGCGCCACACCACAGCGTTCGGCAATGAATTCGGTCTGCCCCGCATGGGTGAAGCCGATGGCGTAGAGCTGCGCCTTGGCAACGGGCGCGGTGACGATGCCGTCGATCACGCCCGACCGGGCCAGGCCAACGGCCACCTCCAATGCATCGAGCGCGCAACGTGCGCCTGCCGGGTTGGGCTGGCCGGGGGTGATCTCCTCGCCATCGTCGATCTGGAGGATCGGCAGGGCGCGGGCGAACACGGCTGCGGCCTCGCCCGGATCGCCAATCCGTTCGACCGGCCCGTCCCAAACCGCGCGGACCGAACGCGGATCGCCGACCGCGAAGAAGGGCGGCAGCGCCTCACGCCCACGCGCGGCCCAGGCTTTGGCAACCGTTTCCGGCCCGATCCCGGCGGGATCGCCCAGTGCGACCGCCAGCACCGTTCGCTCAGCGATAGTCGATCACGGCGTCGCGCCGCAGGTCGCGCAGATAGCGGCGCGCGCGCAGGTTCACCCGCTCGTCCTCCATCTGCTGATAGATCTGGTCGAAGGACGGCGCGCCGGCATTCTGCGGGTCGTCGCGGCCGCAGAGGACCAGCGCACGCACGCCGTCCTTCAGCGATCCGAAGGGCGGCGTCGATCGGCCGATGTCGAGGTTGAGCAGCAACTGCTGAAGCTGCGGCGGCAGCTCGCGCGCGGAGAGGCTGTCGTTCTGCTGCACCTCGGCGCCGATGCTCTGCGCCAGTTCCTCGACCTTGCCGCAGCCGCTCAGCGTATCGAGCGACGCCTTGAACGCGTCCACCTTCGGCTTGGCGGACGCTTCGGTGGCGTTTGCGGGGAAGTTGATGGTGATCTGCTTCACGTTCAGGATGGCGTTGCGCGGATCGGCGCCCAGCACCTGCCGTTGATCGACAAGGGCGATGATCGAGAAGCCGCCCGGCACGGCAGTCGGCGCGCTGATTGATCCGGGCTGCATCTGCGGCAGGATCTGCGCGAGCTCGGACGGCAGCTGCGCCGCCCGCACCCAGCCGAGATCGCCGCCGACCGCCGCCGTGGACGCCTCCGAATACTGCCGCGCATAGGCCGCGAAGGAGCCGCCCTGGCGCAGCTGGTCCATGATGCGGTTGGCGTTGGCGAGGACCTGCTCGGATGTCGCGGGGGTCGCCGACAGGAAGATCTCGCCGATGCGGAACTCCTGCGTGCCCTTGGCCTCCTCCAACCGCTTGATGACCTGCCGGACCTCGTCCTCGCCGACGTTGACGAAGGGCTGCACGCGCCGCCTGAGCAAGCGGTTCCAGGCGAGTTCGGCCTCGATCTGCCGCCGCATCGATTGGGCGGAGGAGCCTTGCGTCTTCAGATAGGCCTCGAAGTCCTTCGGCTCCCGCTTGAAGTTGCGGGCGACGCGGTTGAACGTCTGGTCGACCTCCTCCTTGGCGATCGTGATCTCGTTCGCCTTGGCCTCCTGGATCTGCAGATCCTCGTCGATCAGGTTGCGCAGGATCTGGAGGCGAAGGCGCTGCATCTCCTCGGCAGGGATCTGCCCGCCGTTCGACGCCTTCACCAGCGCGAGGCGCTGGTCGATGTCGGTGGCGGTGATGATCTCCCCGTTCACGATGGCCGTCGCCTTGTGGAGATAGGGATCGCCGGTGCCGTAGATCGTGGGGTTGTCGGGGATCTTCAGGTCGTCGTCATAGGCCTGGCCGACGGCTGCTCCCGCCAGCGCCGTCAGTCCGGCCAGCGCCACGATGCGCAACCCGTGCTTGATCTTCAGAATGGCCGCCACTCCCGGTCTGTCACGTCACTTTACGCCGGCACGCACGGCCGCAATCGGAACGATCGCATAAACAGTGAGAAGCCGTGCCGCAACGCGCCAGTAACCGCGCGCGCCTGAACGGCGGCTTTCGCGGATCAGCGGCCCAGGTTCTTGAACGCCAGCCGCACCATGAAGGCATTGCCGCGCGAGGCATCGCCGTTCGGATCGTAATCCTTCCGCCAGGTCACGCTGAAGTCGAGGCATTCGTCCTCGTACCGCACGCCCAGGCGATGGCGGACCGGCTCATAGCCGTCGGCGGTGGACAGCGGATCCTCGTGGTTGGAGGTGAGATCGATGATGGTCGATCCGTAGACGGACCAGCGCCGGGCGATCTGCACGCGGGCGCCGACGCGCGCCTCCTCCCGATCGCGCAGATCCTCGTAGATGGCGGGAATGTTGCGGTTGAGGCGGAGATAGCCGAGCGTCACGTAAGTGCCCGCGGTGCCGATCGTCGCATCGACCTCGTTGCGGCGGATGTGGAAGTTGTCTTTGTCGAGCCGGTAGCGGTGGGTCAGCGACAGGAACTGCCCGTAACGGAGCACCGTGCGCCCGACGATGTCGGAAAAGCGGTCGGAAAGGCCGGTGCCCGGCGGCAGGATGCTCGGCTTGGACGTCAGGCGGTAGCTCTGGCCGATCACCGCCCGCAGCGAGAAGCGCGGCAAATCGAAGGCGTATTCGCCGCCATAGGTGATGCGGTTGCCGTCCTCCCAGCGGTCGTAGCCGGAAAAGCGGTTGAGCGCGAAGAGGTTGGAGTCCTCAAGCTCGACCGCGCGGGCGTCCTCGTTGGGAATGTCGAGGTTCTTGGTCGAGGGCGAGGCGACGATCTGGACGCGCGGAGTGATGCGTTGCGTGCCGCCGAACAGCTCGCCCGCGAACGGCCAGCGCATGTCAGCCGCGACGGCACCGATGCCGCGCGTGGTCCAGCCCGGATCGCCGCGATAGGGGACGATCGAGGTCGCGGTCACGTCATGCGTGTTGTAGACGTCATAGCGGCCATAGGCGGTGAAGCTCACCTCCTGCCCCATGCCGGTCAGGCGGCGCAGCTCATATTGCGCCGAGGCGAAGGCCCGCCGCGTATCCTGCCCCTCCGTCCGGGTCAGCGCCAGCGTGTTGCCGGTCAGCGTGACGACACCGTCCAGCGGGACATTCTCGAACCGGCGGCGATAGTCGATCAGCGGCAGGGCGATCGGCTGCTGCCCTTGGACTGCCCCGGCGCGAAGGCTCTGCACTGCCCAGCCGGAGATCGACAGCATACTCGCATTGTCGATCCGCGTGAGATCGAAGGTCGAACGCAGCCGGTCGTCGTTCGAGATGTCGTATCGGCGCGGGAAGGTCTTGTCCGTAGTCCAACGAGCCGATGCGGTCAGGCTCCATTCGGGCGAGAACTGATAGCGCCCCGACCCTTGCAAATAGGCGCGGATGTCCTTCGTGCCCTGATTGGAGGAGGTCTGCGAGGCCGCGACGCGCTCGCCATAGGTGACGAAGCCGCCGATCTGGTAAGCGCCCAGGCTGTCAAGCGCGCGGTATTGAGCCTCTAACGCGGGCGCCACCTTGCTGTAGATATGCGGAGTGACCGTCAGGTCCTTGTTGGGCGCGAACCGGAAATAGTACGGAAGCTCCAGCTCCAGCCCGTTGCTGCTCGAATAGCCGATGTCGGGGACGAGCAGGCCCGAACCGCCCTTGCCACCGGATCCGTCCGGGTGCGAGAGCGCGGGCAGCCACAGGACCGGCACGCCGAGCAGGCGGAGACGCGCGTCGCGGTACCTGATGCGCCCCTTCGCCGGATCGTCGATCACCTTGGTGGCGGTGATCTGCCAGAGCGGGTCCTTGGGACAGCCCTCCGAATCGATGACGGAGCAGGGCGTGTAGGCGGCGTCGGTCAGCGTCGAGACGCCGTTTACCCGCACGCCATGCCGCGCCGCCAGTCGTCCGCCGTTTTCCAGCACCAGCAGCATGTTCTCCGCGACACCGTCCTTCAGCGTGTCGGTCAGCTCGATGGTGTCCGCATAGGCGATGTCGCCGCCCGGATTGGTGATCGCGACATTGCCGATCGCCTGCACCTCGCCTGATTGGCGGTTCCACACCACCTTGTCGGCGCGCAGGCGATTGCCTTCGCGCAGCATGCGGACGTCTCCGGTCGCCGTCACGATCTCGCTGTTGTCGTCATAGTCGATCTGCGCTGCGCTGAACGCGACATCGTCCTCGCCCATGCCATCGGAGGAGGGGCTGTTCGCGGGATTGCCGAGATCCTGCGCGGCGGGCGCCTGGAAATCCTGCGCATGCGCCTGCGCCGCGATGAGCGCGAGCGCGGTGGCCGTGATGAACGCGCTCTTAGCCACCTGAACCCTTGTCTTCGACCCTGAACGCGACGCGGTTATCGCACCCGCGCAGGACCCGCAATCGGCTTGGGACGTAGATGCTTTGCCTCGGGGGAGCGGCAGGCCTAGATAGGCTATAACGTATTCGATCGGTTCCAAGGATTTTCCATGCAGATCAGCTTTTCCGCCGCCCGACCCGAGGGCAGCTATGCGCTCGCAATTCCGGTGCGCGGACCCCTGTCGGGTGACTTGGCGACGCCGCTGGTGCGCGCCGCCGCCGCCGCACAGCGCTTCGAGGGCGAGGCGGGTGGCGTCGCCGAGGTCTATGTGCCGGAAGGTGAGGGCGCGCGCCGGCTGATCCTGCTGGGCGTCGGTAGCGATGCGAGCGCGGCGCATTGGGAGAAGCTCGGCGCCTCCGCCATCGCGCGGGTGCTGACCTCGGGCGAGACCCGCCTCGTCATTGACGCGGGCGGTGCGGACGCCGAGGCCGTGGCGGCGATCGCCCATGGCGCATCGCTCCGCGCCTGGCGGCACGACCTCTACCGCACCAAGCTCCCTGAGAAGTCGAAGCCCTCGGTCAGGGAAGTCGTGATCGTCGGCGATGCGGGCGAGGGTTGGGGGAAGGCCGAGGCGCTCGCCAAGGGCGTGTTCTTCGCGCGAAGCCTCGTCACCGAGCCGGCGAACGTCATCTATCCCGAAAGCTTCGTGGACCGTGCGCGTCAGGCGTTCGAGGGCACCGGCGTGAAGATTGAGGTGCTGGACGATCCTGCGATGGAGGCGCTCGGCATGGGCGCGCTGCTCGGCGTGGCGCGCGGCTCGGCGCGGCCCGGCCGGCTGCTCGTCATGCGCTGGGACGGCACCGATGGCGCGGGCGGCGCGCCTGTGGCCCTGGTCGGCAAGGGCGTCACCTTCGACACCGGCGGCATCTCGATCAAGCCCGCTGCCGGCATGGAGGACATGAAGTGGGACATGGGCGGTGCGGCGGCGGTCGCGGGCGCGATGCTCGCAATCGCGGGCCGCAAGGCCAAGGCGCATGTCGTCGGCGTCTGCGGCCTGGTCGAGAACATGCCCTCGGGTAGGGCGCAGCGGCCCGGGGACGTGGTCACTTCGATGTCGGGCCAGACGATCGAGGTTATCAACACCGATGCGGAGGGCCGCCTCGTTCTTTGCGATGCGATGACTTGGGTGCAGCGCAAGTACCAGCCCAAGACCCTGGTCGATCTCGCCACGCTCACCGGCGCGATGATCATCTCGCTGGCCAACGAATATGGCGGCATCTTCTCGAACTCGGACGATCTCGCGGGCAAGCTGACGGCAGCGGGCACGGCGGTCGGCGAACCGCTCTGGCGCTTCCCGTTGGGCGAAGCCTACGACAAGATGATCGACTCGCCGATCGCCGACATGAAGAATGTCGGCCCGCGCGGTGGCGGATCGATCACCGCCGCGCAGTTCCTAAAGCGTTTCGTGGAGGAGGGCGTCGACTGGGCGCATCTCGACATCGCCGGCATGGTCTGGGCGGCGAAGGCCGGCCCGCTCTGGGACAAGGGCGCCACCGGCTACGGCGTCCGCCTCCTCGACCGCTTCATCGCGGACAATTTCGAGGGATGACTTCTCTCTCGCAACGCCGTTCGGGCTGAGCCTGTCGAAGCCCCAGCGCTGGCACTTCGACAAGCTCAGTGCGAACGGCGTAGGGATGGCGTAAGCTCGGCCTATGCAGGTCGACTTCTACCACCTCTCCGGCCCCGCCTTCCCGGTCGTCGCGCGCATCGGAGAGCGGATCCTTGCGGACGGCGGTCGCCTGCTCGTCATCGTCGGCGACGGTGAAGTCGACGCATGTGACGAGGCGCTGTGGACCCACACCCCCGACAGCTTCCTCCCCCACGGCCGCGCCGACCGTCCCGATGCGGCGGCACAGCCCGTCCTGATCGCCACGGACGTCGATCCGGGCAGCGGTGCGTCGGCAGTCGCGATCGCCGACGGCGTGTGGCGCGATTCAGCCCTCGCTTTCACACGCGCTTTCCACCTGTTCGACGAAAGCAACATTGTCGCCGCCCGCGCTGCATGGAAGGATCTTGCCGGCCGCGAAGGGGTCGAGCGGCGCTACTGGCGACAGGAGGGCGGCAAGTGGAAGCAGGTGGCGTGATCGCGATCCGCGAAGATGACCTGTCCGGCGAGCCGACGCGCGATCTCCTCGCCCTCCACCTGCGCGGCATGCAGGCCAACTCGCCGGCGGAAAGCGTCTTCGCCCTCGATCTTTCCGGCCTGCAGCAGCCGGGCATCACCGTCTGGACCGCCTGGATCGGGGGCGACGTTGCGGGTGTCGGCGCGATGAAGCGGCTGGGCGACGGCACGGCCGAGATCAAGTCGATGCGCACCCACCCCGACCACCTCCGCAAGGGCGTGGGTCGCGCCATCCTCCTCCACATCATCGATCAGGCGCGTGCCGAGGGCATCACCCGCCTCAGCCTGGAGACGGGCAGCGGAGCGGCCTTCGATCCCGCGCTCGCCCTCTACCGCCATAATGGCTTCGCGAACGGCTCCGCCTTCGGCGACTACACCGCCTCCGACTTCAACCAGTTCCTCCACCGCGACCTGTAGGGGCAACGCTTTCATAACCGCGTGCGGGTTATGGGTGTGGGATGAGCTTCGTCGGCCCGATCGTCCCCGACGCGCTTGCGGGCGCAGATAGGTGGCAATGCGCGACCTTGCAGCAGTTCGCATGGGCGGAGCGACATGTGGTGCGGGCGCTCTCTCAGTCAGGATTGAAAGTTTCCGCCGGAACACCCCTCGGCGGCAAGATCACGGCCCTGCTTACCGCTCTTTCCGCAGACCCGTCGCGTGCGCCGGCTGTGGCGTTGCTTGCGGAGTATGGTGGGTTCAAGCCGCTCAGAGACCGGCTCTGTCACGGCCTCGTCAAGGTCTTCGCTGCGCGCGATGGTGACTGGGTGATCCGGCTTATGCTTCCGACCGAAACTGAAGCTGATGCCCTTCTTCTGGGAAGGCAGGTCGCTGAAGCGCAAAGGCGGCGGGTTCAGAGCTGGGCCAGTAAGCTCGGATCAGCCCTCGATCGTATCAGCTTCACGCACGATTGAACCTCCGCCTTGCGCGGGCGCGCGCCTCCGGCTAGGGGCGCGCCAACTTCCACCCGCACTATAACGGAGACCGCTCGGCCATGGCGACCGAACGCACCTTTTCCATCATCAAGCCCGACGCGACCCGCCGCAACCTGACCGGCGCGGTCACCAAGATGCTCGAAGACGCCGGCCTCCGTGTCGTGGCCTCCAAGCGCCTCCACCTGACCAAGGATCAGGCCGAGGGCTTCTACGCCGTCCACAAGGAGCGGCCGTTCTTCAACGACCTCGTCAGCTTCATGATTTCCGGCCCGGTGGTCGTGCAGGTCCTGGAAGGCGAGAACGCCGTCGCCAAGAACCGCGAAGTGATGGGCGCCACCAACCCGGCCAATGCCGACGAGGGCACCATCCGCAAGGTCCACGCCGAGTCGATTGAGGCGAACAGCGTCCACGGTTCGGACAGCGCCGAGAACGCGGCGATCGAGATCGCGTATTTCTTCAAGCCGGAAGAAATCGTCGGCTGATTGCCGGGGGTGGCAGCGTGCCGCCCTTAGCATATTCTCCGTTCGTCCTGAGTAGGCATTGAGCCTGTCGAAATGCCGTATCGAAGGATGCTTCGATACGCGTCTTCGACAGAGCCTGTCCTGAGCGCCTGCCTTGGCAGGCAGTCGAAGGGCTCAGCCGCTACTCAGCACGAACGGTGACCTACTTGGCTGGACTGCTCATCCGCCGCGCCCACAGCGCTTCCGCCCGTTCCACCCCTGCACCGCGCGCCACCAGCGACACGCCGCGCAGCGCGACGTGGCTGCCGCCGAAGAACCCGCCTTCGCGCACCGCATAGCCGATGTCGTAGATCGCTCGATCCGTCGACGGCTTGTCGCCCTCGATCAGCTGCGTCTCGACCAGCACCGCCAGCCGTTCGTCGCCCTTGGTCTCGTCCGGCTTGCCCGCCTGTTCCCGCGCGTTCCTGAGAGCACGGTCGAACCAGGCCGCCTCGATCCGTGGGTCGCCGGTGGTCTCCACCGGATCGACGCCGAGTGCCTTGGGGAAGGTGATGATCTGGCTCTGGATCACCTGCGCCTCGCGCAAGGGCGCGAGGGACAGCTGCTCGCCATTGCTCGCTGCCGCCGCGCGCAGGGTAAGCGGGGCGAGCGGGGCGGGCGCCTTGTCCGCCGCCCGCTCGACCGCTGCATCCTCATGCTCGCGGTAGCTCAGCCACAGGCCAGCCCCCGAGATCAGCACGGCGGAGACCGCCACCGCCTCACCGAGCGTGATCCAGCGCAGGGGCACGCGCCGCTTCCTTCCCGCCGGATCGCTCATCCTCGTTCCCTCAGCAGCTTTGCCGGCGCGACCCGCTCCCAGCTTTGTTCGATCTTCGCCGCCATGTGATCCCAGTCGATCCCGCCGACGTCGGTGCGCATCCCGATCCACCCGCGTGAAGCGAGGTAAGCGGGGCGGAAATACAGGTCGGCGTCCTGCTCGATCAGCATCGCCTGCTCCTCGGCATCCGCCTTCACCGCGACCGCCGTTTCGATCCCCGGATTATGCGCGTTGCGCAGGAACCAGCAGAAGACCTTACCCTTCTCGATGAAGAAGGTCGGCATACCGTGCGACACCTTCTCCGCCGCCTTCGGCATGGCCATCGCGAGCTTGCGTACCCGCTCCAGCTGCGCCTCCGGCTTCATCGCGTGACGAGGTCCGCCAGCGCCCTGGGGTAGAGCCGGTGTTCCTCCACCAGCACCCGCGCCGCCAGCGTCTCGGGCGTGTCGCCGGGCACGACCGGCACCTCGGCCTGGGCGATGATCTCGCCGTCGTCCAGCTCCTCGGTGACGAGATGGACGCTCGCGCCATGCCGCGTCTCGCCGGCCGCGATCGCGCGGGAATGGGTGTCGAGGCCCTTATAGGCGGGCAGCAGCGACGGGTGGATGTTGATCATCCGGCCTCTCCAGCGCGCCACGAACTCGGGCGACAGCAGCCGCATATAACCCGCCAGCGCGACGAACTCGACCCCGGCGGCGCGAAGCTGCGCATCGACGAGCATGTCGAACTCCGCCCGCTTCATGCCCCTATGCGACTGCGCCCAGGTCGCGATGCCCTCGGCCGCAGCGATGGCGAGACCGGGCGCGTCCGGGTCGTTCGCCGCGACCAGCACCACCTCGTACGGGCAGTCCGCCGACTTCGACCCCGCGACCAGAGCCGCCATGTTCGACCCGCGTCCCGAAATCAGGACGCCGACGCGCGCCCTAGGCATGGCTCGCCGACCAGGCCGAGCGCGCGCTCCACGTCTCGGCCGAACCCCTGACGGTGCACCCGCGCGCGCCGGCCTCGATGCGGCCGATCGCGAAGGCGGTCTCGCCTGCCTCCTCCAGCGCGCGGATGACGTCGTCGGCGACATCCGGCGACACCACCGCCGCCATGCCGATGCCGCAGTTGAAGGTGCGCGCCATCTCCTCCGGCTCGATATGACCCTGCGCCTGCAGGAACGCCATCAGCCGGGGCTGTTCCCAGGCGTCGGCATCCACCACGGCGTGCAGGTGATCGGGCAGCACGCGGGGGATGTTCTCCAGCAGGCCGCCCCCGGTGATATGCGCCAGCGCGTTGATCTTGCCCCCGCGCACCAGCGGCAGCAGCGGCTTCACGTAGATCTTGGTCGGCACCATCAGGGCGTCGATCAGCAGCGCGTCCTGATCGAACAGGGCCGGCCGGTTCAGCTTCCACCCCTTGTCGGCGGCGAGGCGGCGAACCAGCGAGAAGCCGTTGGAATGCACGCCGGAGGAGGCGATGCCCAGGATCACGTCGCCCGCCTTCACCCGGCCGGCATCCAGCACATGATCGCGCTCGACCGCACCAACGCAGAAGCCGGCGAGGTCATAGTCACCCGGCGCATACATGCCCGGCATCTCGGCAGTCTCCCCGCCGATCAGCGCGCAGCCGGCCACGCGGCACCCCTCGGCGATGCCGCTCACCACCCGCTCGGCGACCCCGGCGTCGAGCTTGCCCGTCGCGAAATAGTCGAGGAAGAACAACGGCTCCGCGCCCTGCACGATGATGTCGTTGGCGCACATGGCGACCAGATCGATGCCGACGCCCGAATGCACGTCATGTTCGATCGCCAGCTTCAGCTTGGTGCCGACGCCGTCGTTCGCGGCAACCAGCAGCGGGTCCTTGTACCCGGCGGCGCGCAGATCAAAGAAGCCGCCGAAGCCGCCCAGTTCCGCATCGGCACCGGGGCGGCGGGTCGAGCGGGCGAGCGGGGCGATGGCGCGCACGAGCGCATTGCCCGCATCGATGGAGACCCCGGCCCGGGCATAGGTGTATCGGTTGTCGTCGGACATGCGCGGAGGCCTAGCCATATCGCGCTTGGAATCCCAGCCCCATGCCGCCAAAAGGCGGGCGTGACCCTTGCCGACCGACTGCCCCTGCGCTGGCCCATCGCTCTCGTGGCGGCGCTCTGCCTGGGGGCGCTGGCGGTGGCGCAGATCGAGACGGGCGATCGCGGCGTGCCGCCGATCGACAGTTCGGGAAGCTTGGAGGTGTCCGGCGTCACCGTCGACGTGCGCGGCAAGACGGCCGAACAGGCGCGCCTCGGCGGATGGCGGGAGGCGCAGCGGCGCGGGTGGAAGATGCTTTACGCCCGCACCCACGGCGTGCCCGCGACGGCCGCACCCGCTCTCTCGGACGGTACTCTCGATTCGATCGTCTCGGGCATCATCGTCGAGAACGAGCAGATCGGCTCCACGCGTTACATCGCCACCTTGGGCGTCCAGTTCGATCGCGCGCGGACGGGCGAGATCCTCGGGCTGAAAGGCGGGATGCGCCGGTCACCGCCGATGCTGGTTGTCCCCATCCAGGTCTCCGGCGGCGCGGCGATGGTCTATGAGGGCCGCACCGAGTGGCAGAAGGCCTGGGCCCGCTTCCGCGCGGGCGGCAGCGCGATCGACTATGTGCGTGTGCCTGGGACGGGCGCGGACCCGGTGCTGTTGACCGCCGCGCAGGCCGGGCGGCCGGGGCGCGGCTGGTGGCGCACCATCCTCGACCAATATGGCGCGGCCGACGTGGTGATGCCCAAGGTGGCGCTCACCCGTCTATGGCCCGGCGGGCCGGTGGTCGCGCGCTTCACCGCGCTACACGGGCCGGACGCCAAGGAGGTTGCAAGCTTCACTCTGCGGACCGAGAGCGCGGCGGGCCTGCCGAATATGCTGGACGAGGGCATCCGCCGCATCGACGCCGCCTATGCGCAGGACTTCCTCGGCGGGCGGCTGCGCACCGATGCGGCCCTGGCGGCGGAGGAAGAGGAGGCGCTACCCAGCCTCGACGAGAGCATGATCGAGGACCTGATCGGCACCGAGGGTGGTGCCGCCTACACCATCCAGGTCGATACACCCGACACCGTCTCCGCCAACGCCGCGCTCGCCGCGTTCCGGGGCTTAGCGGGTGTGAAGGGGGCGAGCCTGTCCAGCATCGCGATCGGTGGTGTCTCGCTGCTCTCGGTCACGCTTGACGGCGATCCGGCGTTGATGCGCGCCGGCCTGGCTGCGCGCGGCTGGGCGGTGGAGGGGCAGGGGACGACCTTGCGCATCCGCCGCGCGGCTGTCCCGCCGCCCGCCGCTGCGCCCGTAACCCCGCCGCCTCCGCAACCGGCGGCGCCTGCCCAGCCATGAGCCAGATCGCGCTCCCGCTGGCCTATCCCGCCGATGTGAGCGATGAGGACTTCATCCTTTCCCCCGCCAACCAGGCCGCGATCCATCACCTCGATCACTGGTCGCTCTGGCCTGTCATGGCGACGATCCTGACGGGGCCGCGCAAGTCCGGCCGCAGCCTCCTGGCCCGCCTTTTCGCCAAGAAGGCGCGGGCGGCGATCATCGACGATGCCGAGACGAAGGACGAGGAGGCGATCTTTCACGCCTGGAACGCGGCGCAGGCAGCGCGCCGCCCGCTCCTGATCGTCGCCGACGATCGCCCGCCTGCCTGGACGATCGGGCTCAAGGACCTCGCCTCCCGTCTGGCCGCCACGCCCTCCGTCGCGATCGGCGCACCGGACGATGCGCTAATGCAGGCACTGCTCGAAAAGGCGTTCCTGCACCGGGGTATCGCCGTCCCCGCCGACCTGCCCCGCTGGATCGCCCCGCGCGTGGAGCGCAGCTACGTCTCAATCCACCGCATCGTCGATTTACTCGATCAGGCGATGCTGGCGGAGCGGCGGCGGCTCACCGGGCCGCTGGCGCGGCGCGTGCTGGAGCCGCTGGTGCGGAGCGGAGAGTAGCGCCTCCCCGATCACCACTCCCCAACCGTCGTCATCCCCGCGAAAGCGGGGATCGCTGTCAGCGCAATCCCTCTCTGGTCAGGTTGCGCCCGCTCGACGCGATCCCCGCCTTCGCGGGGATGACGGAAGGGGACGGGGATGATGAGCAAGGCGGGTAGCGGTGGAGAGACGGACCGACCGCCGATGCTGTCATCGACCCGTCACATTCGATCTGTTAGCCTTCCCCAATGGACGAACACGCGACCCTCGGCTCCGACGAACAGGAGATCGGCGCTGCCGACACCCAGCAGATCGCGCCGCGCGAGCGATACTTCAATCGGGAGCTGAGCTGGCTCGCCTTCAACGGCCGCGTGCTGGAGGAGGCGACCAATCCCGCCCATCCCCTACTCGAACGTCTCCGCTTCCTGTCGATCTCCGGCAACAACCTCGACGAGTTCTTCATGGTCCGCGTGGCGGGGCTGAAGGGGCAGCAGCTGCAGGATGTCGATCAGCGTTCGGTTGACGGTCTGACCCCGGTCCAGCAGCTCGCCGCCATCGCCGATCACGCCGGCGTGCTGATGGCGCAGCAGCAGGCTGTGTGGACCGAACTCAGCGACCTCCTCGACAAGGCGGGCGTTCACGTCCTCGAAAACGAGGACATCGGTGAGAATGCGGGCGCCTGGCTGGAGGAGCATTTCCGCGAGCAGATCTTTCCGATCCTGACCCCGCTGGCGCTCGACCCCGCGCACCCGTTCCCCTTCATCCCGAACAAGGGCTTCAGCCTGATCTTCGACCTGAAGCGGATTTCGGATGACGAGCCGATCCGCGAGATCCTGATGATCCCGCCCACCGTGCCGCGCTTCGTCCGCATCCCCGGCAGCGACGCCTGTTACGTCGCGATCGAGACGATCCTGCGCCGGTTCACGCACCTCCTCTTCCCCGGCTATGTCGTGCTCGGCGACGGCGCGTTCCGGATCATCCGCGACAGCGATATCGAGATCGAGGAGGAGGCCGAGGACCTCGTCCGCTACTTCCGCTCCGCCATCAAACGCCGCCGTCGCGGCCGCGTCATCCGGCTGCGGCTGGAAGACACCATGCCCGAGGAACTCGCGCTGATGCTGCGGGAGGAATTCGGAGGGGGCGAGCTGATCATCTCGAACTCCGGCGGCTTCCTCGGCATCGCCGACCTGGATCTGCTGGTGGGCGAGGATCGCCCCGACCTGAAGTTCCCGCCCTTCACCCCTCGCTTTCCCGAGCGCGTGCGCGAGCATGACGGCGACTGCTTCGCCGCGATCAAGGCCAAGGACATCGTCGTCCACCACCCTTATGAAAGCTTCGAGGTGGTGATCGCCTTCCTGAAGCAGGCGGCGCAGGACCCCGACGTCGTCGCGATCAAGCAGACGCTCTACCGCGCCGGCAAGCAGTCGGCGATCATCCGCGCGCTGATCGACGCGGCCGAAGCCGGCAAGTCGGTGACGGCGGTGGTGGAACTCAAAGCCCGCTTCGACGAGGAGCAGAATCTGATGTGGGCGAGCCAGCTGGAGCGCGCCGGCGTCCAGGTGGTCTACGGCTTCATCGACTGGAAGACGCATGCCAAGGTGTCGATGGTCGTCCGGAACGAGCCGGACGGCTTCCGCACCTACTGTCACTTCGGGACGGGAAACTACCACCCGATCACGGCGCGCATCTATACCGACATCAGCTTCTTCACCGCCGATCCCGACATCGCGCGCGATGCGGCCCAGATCTTCAACTACATCACCGGCTATGTCGAGCCGAACGAGCTCGCGAAGATCACCATCTCCCCCCACGGCATGCGCGACAAGCTGGCCGACCTGATCGACCGCGAGATCGATTTCGTGCGCGACGGCAAGCCCGGCGCGATCTGGGTGAAGCTCAACTCGCTGGTCGATCCCGCCATCATCGAGAAGCTGTATCGCGCCTCGGCGGCCGGCGTGCAGATCGACCTGATCATCCGCGGCATCTGCTGTCTGCGCCCCGGCGTGCCGGGCCTGTCGGACAACATCCGGGTGCGATCGGTGGTCGGCCGCTTCCTCGAACACAGCCGCATCATGTGCTTCGGCAATGGTGCCGCGCTGCCGAACAAGCAGGCGAAGGTGTTCATCTCCTCCGCCGACTGGATGCCGCGCAATTTCGACCGCCGCGTCGAATATCTGCTGCCGGTCGAGAACCCCACCGTCCATGCTCAGGTGCTGGATCAGGTGATGGTCGCCAATCTGATCGACACCGAACAGAGCTGGTCGCTGGATGCCGACGGCAACTACCAGCGTATCCACACCACGGACGGAAAGCCGTTCAACCTCCACCGCTACTTCATGACCAACCCCTCGCTTTCCGGCCGGGGTGCGGCCACCCAGCACAGCGCCAAGGTGCCGAAGCTCAGTCTGCGACGCGGGGCTTGATGATTCTGGAATCCTCCCCTGGAAGGGGAGGGGGACCGCCGAAGGCGGTGGAGGGGTAGGTGCCGCAAATGCCGCCGTGTTGATTGCTGCACCTACCCCTCCACCAGCCTACGGCTGGTCCCCCTCCCCGAGCTTCGCTCAGGGAGGATGACATGACGACACCACTGGCGTCCCCGCCTGCAACCCGTTACCGCCCCCCCTCGTGAGCCTGCGAATCCCGCTTCTGCGTGCCGCCGCCAATCCCGAGGGCGATCGCATGGCGATCATCGACATCGGGTCCAACTCCATCCGTCTCGTCGTCTATCAGGGCACCGGCCGCGCGCCGCTGATCCTTTTCAACGAGAAGGTCATGGCCGGTCTCGGCCGTGGCATGGCGGAGACCGGACGGCTGGATCCGGAGGCGGTGCTCCGCGCCGAGTCCGCGCTCACCCGCTTCCACGCGATCCTGATCGACATGGGCGTCGCCCGCGTCCGCACCGTCGCCACCGCCGCCGCGCGCGATGCCGCCAACGGGCAGGAGTTCCTCGATCGCGTCGCTCGCATCGGCCTGGAGGTCGAATTGCTCTCCGGCGAGCAGGAGGCGCAGATGGCGGCGCTCGGCACTTTCGCCGGCATTCCCGACGCGGACGGCATCGTCGGGGACTTGGGCGGCGGCAGCCTCGAACTCGTCCGCGTCTCCAAGGGCCAAGTGCGCGACCGTGTATCCTTCCCGCTCGGCGTACTGCGCATCGCCGCCATTCGCGCAAAGGGACGCGGCGCACTCACCCGTCGCCTGACCAACCTCATGGCGAGGAGCGGCTGGGGAAAGCCGGACAAGGGCCTGCCGCTATACCTCGTCGGCGGCTCCTGGCGCGCGGTGGCGCGGTTCCACATGTACCAGGCGGACTGGCCGTTGCCGATCGTCCACCAGTACACCATGCCGGCCGGTGCCGCGCAGACGCTGGTCCGCACGCTCTCGCATCTCGATCCTAAGAAGCTGCGCGAGGTGCCGGGCATCTCCTCCACCCGCGCCGCGAACCTGCTCGACGCAGCCTCGCTGCTCTCCGCGCTGGTCGGCCGCCTGCAATCCTCCGAACTGATCGTGTCCAGCTACGGCGTGCGCGAGGGGCTGCTCTACGATCTCCTCTCGCCCGAGGTGCGCGCCACAGATCCGCTGATCTGCGCCGCCCGAGAAGAGGGCGCGCGGCAGGGGCGGTTTCCGGAGCACGGCGATCTCGTCGCCGACTGGATCGCGCCCATGTTCACCGCCGAGGGGCCGGCCGACGCCCGCCTCCGCCATGCCGTCGCGCTTCTCGCCGATGTGGGTTGGCGCGCGCATCCCGACCTTCGCGCGGAGCGGGGGCTCGACATTGCGTTGCGCGGCAATTGGGTCGGCGTGGATGCGCGCGGCCGGGCAATGATGGGCCATGCTCTCTGGGTCAGCTTCGGCGGCACCGGGGTCGATCCGATCGTCGTGCGGCTCTGCACCCCTGCCGATCTCGCCCAGGCCGAGCGCTGGGGCAATGCTCTGCGCGTCGCTCAGCGCCTGTCCGGCGGCTCCGCCCCGACGCTGCAGGCGAGCGCGGTCGTCGTCCAAGGCGACACCCTCGAACTCCGCCTCCAGCCCGATCACGCCACCCTGTACGGCGAGGTCGTGGAACGCCGCCATAAGCGCCTCGCTCAGTCGCTCGGGCTGCGGGCGCGTTGCGTGACGGTGTGACAACAATCCTCCCCCGCAAGGGGGAGGTGGCGCCGTAGGCGTCGGAGGGGGAGGGCGGCGATGCCTTGAGGCCTTCCAATCCTCCCCTCCGTCAGGCGATGCCTGCCTGCCTCTGGCGGGGGAGGATTGCTGTCCGTTACGTTTCCCGTTGAGCCGCCCCCCGTCTTGTCCCAAGCTGGCAACGGAGGCGCCGTGGCTCAGAGTACACCCGAATACGAGGCTGACCGCGCGCGCGATCGCCGCGAACGTAGGCTCGCTGACTACCGCCGCGAACGCCTGCTCGCCGCGATGGTCCTGCTGCTCGGTGCCGCCGTCTGCATCGCCGCACCCTTCGCGCTGCGGGCCGGGGCGGAGTTCTTCCTGCCCGTCACCGCCGCGCTGGTCATCTCGATCGCCCTCGTTCCCGGTCTCGAATGGCTGGAACGGCGTGGGCTGCCTTCACCGCTCGCCGCCCTGATCTGCGTCGTTGTCTTCTTGCTGGTCATCAACGCCGCGGTCGCCGCGATCATCGTGCCCGCGACCGAATGGGTCAGCTTGCTGCCCAAGCGGCTCGGCCGCGTGCGCGAGACGCTCGACCCGATCCTGCGGATGTACCGCGATCTTCAGCACTTCATTGACGACACCATGGCCTCGATCGCGCGGCGCGACGCGCTCCACCGCCGCACGGTGACGGTGGAAACGCCGAACTCGCTGCTCGACATCGTCACCGCCTCGGCCCCCGCCGCGCTGATCCAGATGTTGTTCGGCCTGCTCGTCATCTTCTTCTTCCTGTCCGGCTGGTCGCGCCTGCGTCGCGCAGCGATCACCGCGCGAGGGAGCTTCTTCTCCGCGATGGCGACGGCGCGTGTGATTCAGGAGGTGGTGGACGACACCTCCGCCTATCTCAGCACCATCACCTTCGTGAACATCGCCCTCGGCCTCTCCGTCGCCTGCGCGCTTTGGGCGTTCGGTATGCCGAGCCCGTTCATGTGGGGCGGCCTCGTGACCATCCTCAACTACATCCCCTATCTCGGGCCGATCGGCGCGGCGGCGCTGCTGGGGTTGGGCGGGCTGATGACCTATCGCGACGTCTGGACCGCGATCGTGCCCCCGGCGATGTTCGTCGTCATCCACCTGATCGAGGCGAACATCATTACGCCCTCGCTGGTCGGGCGGCGGCTGACGATCAACCCGCTGCTGATCCTCGTGGCCTTGAGTTTCTGGGGCTGGGTCTGGGGCACGACGGGCGCGCTCCTCGCCGTGCCGCTGCTCATCATCATGAAGACGGTGATCGACGCGGCCGGCAAGCCCGATATCGCCGGCTTCCTCTTCGGGCGGGGGACGCTGTTCGCCGATGGCCTGGACGTGGATGGGGAAAGTTCCGACGAGCCGTAATCCCCGTGTTGACAGGCTCCGGACCGTCCCTTAACTGCGCGGCCTCACGCTTCCCAAGCGGGTGTAGCTCAGTTGGTTAGAGCGCCGGCCTGTCACGCCGGAGGTCGCGGGTTCGAGCCCCGTCACTCGCGCCATTCCTTTCACGTCTAAGGTGAAAGTCGAAGGCAAGGGCGAAACTCGTATAGTAACCACATCATCCTCCGCCGCCAGGGGGAGGTGTCGCTACAAGCGACGGAGGGGGAGGACGGCGGTGCCTTCCGCTATTGGACGCGTCGCTTCCTCCCCCTCCGTCCGGCTGCGCCTGCCACCTCCCCCTGGCGGGGGAGGATGAAGTTATCCGCGCACATACGCGCTGAGCGGCGTCTCGGGACGCGCGCCGAAATGGCTGATGATCTCCGCCGCCGCCAGCGCCGCGATCTCACCGCACTCGCGCGGGGACTTGCCGTTGACCAGACCGTAGAGGAAGCCGGCAGCGTAGAGATCGCCCGCCCCCGTCGTGTCCACCACCCGCGCGACCGGTGCCGCCGCCACGTCCACCGTCTCACCGCCGGACAGGATACGCGAACCCTTCGCACCCAGAGTAATCGCCGCAGTCTTCACCAGCGGCTTCAGCTTCTCGATCGCGGCATCCACATCGTCGGTCTCGAACAGCGCGCAGATCTCGGCGTCATTGCCGAACAGGATGTCGACATGATGCTCGACCAGTTCCAGGAACTCCTGGCGATAGCGCGCCACGCAGAACAGGTCCGACAGCGATAGCGCTACCTGCTGGCCCGCATCCCGCGCGATCTTGGCGGCCTTGCGGAACGCCTCTTTGGCGGCGGGCGGATCGAAGAGGTAGCCCTCGAGATAGGTGACCTTGGCCGACGCGATCAGATCGGCATCCACGTCCTCCGGCGTCAGGTTCACGCAGGCGCCGAGATAGGTGTTCATCGTCCGCTGCCCGTCGCCCGACACGAAGATCAGGCAGCGCGCGGTGGCGGGGCCGTCGGTGGCGGCGGGCGTGTCGAAGCGGATGCCCGCCGACACCATGTCGTGGCGATAGGCGTCGCCCAGCTCGTCATCGCGAACCTTGCCGATATAGGCCGCGCTACCGCCCAGCGAGGCGATCCCGGCGATGGTGTTGCCCGCCGACCCGCCGGACACCCGCACCGTCGGTCCGGACAGCCTGTAGAGCCGCTCCGCCGTCTCCTCATCGATCAGGGCCATGCTGCCCAGCGCCATGCCCTGTTCGGCGATGAAGGCGTCGTCGACATGGCTCAGCACGTTGATGATGGCGTTCCCGATGCCGACCACGTCAACCATTCGTCACTCCTGAAAAAGAAGGGCGGCCGAAGCACGTCAGCCCGGCCGCCCTGAATGTCATACCCGCTTGGGCAGGATCAGTACCGGTAGTGATCCGGCTTGAACGGACCTTCCGGCGTCACGCCGATATAGCTCGCCTGTTTGTGGGTCAGCTTGGTCAGCTTCACGCCGAGCTTTTCGAGGTGCAGCGCCGCGACCTTCTCGTCGAGGTGCTTCGGCAGCACATAGACCTGGTTGGCGTACTGCTCGCCCTTGGTCCACAATTCGATCTGCGCCAGCGTCTGGTTGGTGAAGCTGGCCGACATCACGAAGGACGGGTGGCCGGTGGCGCAGCCGAGGTTCACCAGGCGGCCCTTGGCGAGCACGATGATCTGCTTGCCATCGGGGAACTTCACCAGGTCGGTGCCCGGCTTCACCTCGTTCCACTCGTAGTTCGACAGGGCTGCGATCTGGATCTCGCTGTCGAAATGGCCGATGTTGCAGACGATCGACATCGGCTTCATCGCCTTCATGTGATCGGCGGTGATGACGTCGGCATTGCCCGTCGCGGTGACGAAGATGTCGGCGCGCTCGACCGCCTCTTCCATCGTCACGACCTCGAAGCCTTCCATCGCCGCCTGCAGCGCGCAGATCGGATCGACCTCGGTCACCATCACGCGCGCGCCGCCGTTGCGGAGCGACTGGGCCGAGCCCTTGCCGACATCGCCGAAGCCGGCGACGCAGGCGACCTTGCCGGCCAGCATTACGTCGGTCGCGCGGCGGATCGCGTCGACGAGGCTCTCCTTGCAGCCGTAGAGGTTGTCGAACTTCGACTTGGTGACGCTGTCGTTGACGTTGATCGCCGGGAAGGGAAGCTCGCCCTTCTTGGCGATCTCGTACAGGCGGTGGACGCCGGTGGTGGTCTCTTCCGACACGCCCTTCAGGTTCTTGACCGTCTGGGTCAGGTAGCCCGGATACTTGGCGACGAACGCCTTCAGCGCGCGCTGGAACTCGACTTCCTCGTCATTCTCCGGCTCGCCGAGCGAACCGCCGGCCTCCAGCTTCGCGCCGACCAGCGCGAACATGGTCGCGTCGCCGCCGTCGTCCAGGATGATGTTGGCGGTGGTGCCGTCGGTGTCCGCGCCCCAGTTGAAGATGTCGCCGACATAGTCCCAGTAATCGGCCAGGCTCTCGCCCTTCACCGCGAACACCGGCACGCCCGTCGCGGCGATCGCGGCGGCGGCATGGTCCTGCGTCGAGAAGATGTTGCACGTCGCCCAGCGGACGTCGGCGCCGAGCGCGGTCAGCGTCTCGATCAGCACGGCGGTCTGGATCGTCATGTGCAGCGATCCGGTGATCCGCGCCCCCTTCAGCGGCTGGGATGCGCCGAACTCGCTGCGCAGCGCCATCAGGCCCGGCATCTCGGTCTCGGCGATGCGGATCTCGGCGCGGCCGAAGTCCGCGAGGCCGATATCGGCGACGACATAGTCTTTCTTTTCGATTGCGGCGGTGGCCATCATATCAATCCTTATCTTGGTCGGGGTGAGGGGCGCTCAGAGCGCCGCCTTCAGGTCTTCGATCAGGTCGGTGCGCTCCCAGGGGAAGAAGTCGCCCTCGGGCTTGCGGCCGAAATGGCCATAGGCGGCGGTCCGCTGGTAGATCGGCTTGTTGAGGCCGAGATGGGTGCGGATGCCGCGCGGGGTGAGGCCACCCAGCTTCTCGATCTTGCCGATCGCCGCCTCGATCGCGTCGTCGCCGACGGTGCCGGTGCCGTGCGTGTCGACATAGAGCGACAGCGGCTTCGCCACGCCGATCGCGTAGGACAGCTGGATCGTCACGCGCTGGGCGAGACCGGCGGCGACGATGTTCTTTGCGAGATAGCGGGTGATGTAGGCGGCCGAACGGTCGACCTTGGTCGGGTCCTTGCCGCTGAACGCGCCGCCGCCATGCGGGGAGGCACCACCGTAGGTGTCGACGATGATCTTGCGGCCGGTCAGGCCCGCATCGCCGTCAGGACCGCCGATCTCGAAGCTGCCGGTCGGGTTGATGTGGTAGACGGTCTCGTCGCTGAGCAGTTCGGCCGGGATCACGTCGGCGACCACCGACTTCACATAGGCGTGGAGTTCGGCCTCCTTGCTCCCCTGGTCATAGCCCTTGCCGTGCTGGGTCGAGACGACGATCGCGGTCGCGGCGACCGGGGTGCTGCCCTCATAGCGGAGCGTCACCTGGCTCTTGGCGTCCGGCTCCAGAAAGGGTGCCTTGCCGCTGTGGCGGTCGGCGGCCATCTGCTCCAGGATCTTGTGGCTGTAATAGAGCGTCGCAGGCATCAGGTCCGGCGTGTCGTTCGCCGCATAGCCGAACATGATGCCCTGGTCGCCCGCGCCCTCGTCCTTGTTGCCGCTGGCGTCCACCCCCTGCGCGATATGCGCGGACTGCGCGTGCAGGTTGTTCTCGAAGCGGAAGGTCTTCCAGTGGAAACCGTCCTGCTCGTAACCGATGCGCTTCACCGTCTCGCGCACGGTCTTCTCGATCTCGTCCTGAGCGCCGGGCGCCCATTCGCCGTTCTCGTACACGCCCTTGCACCGGATCTCGCCCGCCAGCACGACCAGCTGCGTCGTCGTCATCGTCTCGCAGGCGATCCGCGCCTCCGGGTCCTTCGACAGGAACAGGTCGACGATCGCGTCCGAGATCTGGTCCGCAACCTTGTCGGGATGCCCCTCCGACACCGACTCAGAGGTGAAGAGGTAGGAAGCTCTGCTCATTCGGTCTTTTCCGCTCGTGATGTGACAGGTCGAAGGCGCGGGGCGTGCCCGATCCGGCCGGCACATATAAAGACGGCGTTATATAAAGGAAACAGCAAACCCGATTGTTGATCGAGGCGTAGCAGCAGGTTCAAAGTCAATCCTCCCCCGCAATGGGGAGGTGGCAGGCGGAGCCTGACGGAGGGGGACGGCGGCGGTGCGGCTGGACGGATCGGACGACGCACGGTCGGCAGCTGGCCGGTTGAGGCGGGCGATGACCCCGCCGGAGATCGCGCTGTGGCTGGCGCTGCGTCGGAACGCACATGGCCTGCGGTTCCGGCGGCAGCATCCGGCCGGGCGCTATGTGCTCGATTTCTACTGTGCGAAGGCGATGCTGGCGGTCGAGGTCGATGGCGAGGCGCATTCGCGTGGGGATCGGCCGGAGCGGGACGAGGCGCGGGATGCTTGGCTGGCGGCTCGCGGGGTGTTGGTGGTTCGGTATACTGCGACCGACGTGTTGGCGAACCTCGACGGCGTTGTTCGGCACATCTTGGAGGTGGCTTCGGCGCGAAAGGATGGAGCGGGCCGCTGACCTCCCCCTCCGTCACCTTCGGTGCCACCTCCCCCTGGCGGGGGAGGATGGAGGCAGTCTGATCCTCCCCCGCCAGGGGGAGGTGGCAGGCGTAGCCTGACGGATGGGGAGGGCGGCGGCGCGGTTCGTAGTTCGGAAAACGGTGGGTAAGGATCAGGCCGCTCGCCAACCTCCCCCTCCGTCGCTTGTCGGCGACACCTCCCCCTGGCGGGGGAGGATTATCGAGACCTACTCCGCCGCGAGCGCCTGCACCGGCTCCTTATACACCAGCACCGGCTTTCGCGCGGCCAGCGTCTCGTCTAGCCGCCGCCTTGGCGCGTGGATCGGGGCCGCCTTCAGCGCCGCGTCACCCGCCTTCGCCCGTTCCGCCACCGATCGCAACGCGCCGATGAACTGATCGAGCGCGGCCTTGCTTTCGGTCTCGGTCGGTTCGACCAGCATCGCGCCGTGGACGACCAGCGGGAAGTACATGGTCATCGGGTGGAAGCCCTCGTCGATCAGGCCCTTGGCGATGTCGAGCGTGGTGAAGCCCTGGGCGAGGCCGTCGTCCGAGAACAGCGCCTCGTGCATGCACGGCCCGCTCTCGCCGAAAGGTGCGTCGAGCACGTCCTCCAAGGATCGCAGGACATAATTCGCGTTGAGCACCGCATCCTCCGCCACCTGACGCAAGCCGTCCGCGCCGTGGCTGAGGATGTAGGTGAGCGCGCGGGTGAACATGCCCATCTGCCCGTGGAAGGCGACCATCCGGCCGAAGGTGCCGGCGTGATGCTCGCCCGCCGTCTCCTCCTCGACCAGGCGGAAGCTGTCGCCGTCCTTCTCGATGAAGGGCAAGGGCGCGTAGGGGGCGAGCGCCGCCGACAGCACCACCGGCCCTGATCCCGGCCCGCCGCCGCCATGCGGGGTGGAGAAGGTCTTGTGCAGGTTGATGTGCATGGCATCGACACCGAGGTCGCCCGGCCGCACCCGGCCGACGATCGCGTTGAAGTTCGCGCCGTCGCAATAGACCAGAGCGCCCGCCGCATGGACCGCGTCGGCGATCGTCTTCATGTCGCGTTCGAACAGGCCGCAGGTGTTGGGGTTGGTGATCATCACCGCCGCCACATCAGGACCAAGCCGCGCCTTCAGCGCCTCCAGGCCGACCCGGCCCTCGGGCGTCGCGGGAATATCCTCGACCTTGTAGCCGCAAAAGGCCGCTGTCGCCGGGTTGGTGCCATGCGCGCTCTCCGGCACCAGCACCACCGAGCGCGCATCACCCCGCGCCTCCAGCGCGGCACGGATCGCCAGCAGGCCGCAGAGTTCGCCATGCGCGCCGGCCTTGGGGCTCATCGCCACCGCGCTCATGCCGGTCAGCGTGATCAGCCAATGGGCGAGCTGGTGCACCACCTCCAGCGCGCCCTGCACCGTCGACTGCGGCGCGAGCGGGTGGATGTCGGCAAAGCCGGGCAGCCGCGCCATCCGCTCGTTGAGGCGCGGATTGTGCTTCATCGTGCAGGAACCGAGCGGGAACAGCCCCAGGTCGATGGCGTAGTTCTGACGCGAAAGCCGCGTGTAATGCCGCACCGCCTCCGGCTCGGTCAGACCGGGCAGGTTGATGGGTTTGGTTCTGAGCAGCTCCTCCCTGAGCTTGCTCGGGGAGGGGGATCGTCCGGAGGACGGTGGAGCGGTATCGCGAAGCGACGGCTGCGCCGCCCCTCCACCACCGCCTTCGGCGGCGGTCCCCCTCCCCGAGCTGCGCTCAGGGAGGATGAAGTCCTCGAAGTCCACGCCAGTCCGCCCGTAATCCTCACGCTCGAAGATCAGCGGCTCTTCCAGCATCAGCGCGCGATTGCCCGTGAACGTCGCCGCCTGATCGCTACCCGCCGCACCCATCTCCGGCTTCCATCCGCTCGCGTTGATGCTCATGCCAGTTCCTCCCGGAGCGCGGAGGCAAGGGTCTCGACGTCCTCTTCGGTGGTGGTTTCGGTGACGGCAACGACGAGGCCGCCCGACAGATCATCCGCGTCGGGATAGAGCCGCCCCAGCGAGACGCCGGCGAGGATGCCCTTGTCGGCAAGGTTGCGCACCACCGTCCGCGCGTCGCCCGCCAGCTTCAGCGTGAACTCGTTGAAGAAGGTATCGTTGACCAGCTCGACGCCCGGCACGGCCGCAAGCACATCCGCTGCCGCTGACGCCTTGTCATGGTTGATTTCCGCCAAAGTCCGCAGCCCCGTCTCGCCCAGCAACGTCATGTGCATGGAGAAGGCGAGGGCGCAGAGGCCCGAGTTCGTGCAGATGTTCGACGTCGCCTTCTCGCGCCGGATATGCTGCTCGCGGGTGGAGAGCGTCAGCACGAAGCCGCGCTTTCCCTCCGCATCCACCGTCTCGCCGCAGAGTCGCCCCGGCATCTGGCGGACGTACTTCTCGCTGCACCCGAACAGGCCGACATAAGGCCCGCCGAACTGCAGGCCCACGCCGATCGACTGCCCCTCGCCGACGACGATGTCCGCGCCCATCTCGCCCGGCGATCGGACGAGGCCCAGCGACACCGGCTCGGTCACCACCGCGATCAGCAGCGCGCCCTTGGCATGCGCCGCCGCCGCAAGCTCCGACAGGTCGGCGACATGGCCGAGGATGTTCGGGTTCTGCACGACGACGCAGCTCGTGTCCGCGTCGATGGCGTCGAGCAGGCGCGCCATGTCGCCACCCGGTGCGCCGCCGGTCAACGTGGGCAGCGCATAATCCAGCACGTCACCCGTGAACTTCGCCATCGTCTTCGCGACCGACACGTAATGCGGGTGCAGCCCCGCCGACAGCACCGCCTTGCCGCGCTTGGTGATCCGCCGCGCCATCCCGATCGCCTCCCAGCAGGCGGTCGACCCGTCGTACATCGACGCGTTGGCGACATCGGTGCCGAGCAGGCGGGCCACCTGCGTCTGGAATTCGAACAGGAACTGCAGCGTCCCCTGCGCGATCTCCGGCTGATAGGGCGTGTAGGCGGTCAGGAACTCGCCGCGCTGGATCAGGTGATCGACGGACGCCGGTACATGATGCCGATAAGCCCCGCAGCCGAGGAAGAACGGCGCATCCCCTGCCGCCAGATTCTTGCGCGCCAGCGCCGACATATGCCGCTCGACCGCCAGCTCCGACGCATGGGGTGCGAGGCCCGCGATCGGGCCGGACAGCCGCGCCGCCTCCGGCACATCCACGAACAAATCGTCGATCGACGATGCGCCGATCGTGGCGAGCATCGCCGAACGGTCGGCATCGGAAAGGGGCAAATAGCGCATCGTCAATCCTCGACTGTCACCCTGTCCGTCACGCCAGCGAAGGCTGGCATCGCATCGACGTGAAGGGCGCGCCTAACAACACAGCGGCCCCAGCCTTCGCTGGGGCGACGACATCAGAGAGTGTCCACGAACGCCTTGTAGCCGTCCGCATCCATCAGGCCGTCGAGCTCGGACGGATCGGACAGCTCCAGCCGGAAGAACCAGCCCTCGCGCTCGGGCGAGGTGTTGATCAGCGCCGGATCGCCCTCCAGCTCGCCATTCGCCTCGGTTACCGTGCCGGACACCGGCGCGTAGACGTCGGACGCCGCCTTAACGCTCTCGACCACCGCGGCTTCCTTGCCCTTCTCGACGGCGGTGCCGGCGGGCGGCACTTCGGCGAAGACGATGTCGCCCAATTGCGCCTGCGCATAGTCCGTAATGCCGACGGTGGCGGTCGATCCCTCGACCGAGATCCATTCATGGTCCTTGGTGAAATAGACGGTCATTTGGCGGCTCCGCGACGATGGTAGTTGTGGGGGACGAAGGGCATGGCGGAGACCGTGGCGGGCAGTCGCCGGCCCCTCACCTCGATCTCGACCGCCGTGCCCGGCTCGGCGAAATTGGTGGCGATCCAACCGGCGGCGATCGGCGCGCCCAGCGTCGGCGCAAAGCCGCCGGAGGTCAGCGTCCCGATCTGCAGATCGCCGGAAAAGACATGCGCCCCCTCCCGCGCCGGGGCCTTGCCGTCGATGCGGAAACCGACCCAGCGGGCGGGCGCACCCATCTGCAACTCCTTCAGCACGCGGGCCGCGCCCATGAAGCCGCCTTCTTCGCGTCGCCGCTTGGGGATTGCGAAGGTCAGGCCCGCGCCCACCGGCGTCACCCGCGTGTCGAGGTCGTGCCCGTAAAGCGGCAGCCCCGCCTCCAGCCGCAGCGAATCCCGCGCGCCAAGGCCGATCGGCTTCACCTCGGGGAGGGCGGCCAGCGCATCGGCAAAGGCCTCGGCGATCTCCGCATCCAGGCTGATCTCGAACCCGTCCTCGCCGGTATAGCCCGACCGGCTGACCCAGATGTCGTGGCCCTCCCAGCGAAACGGCCCGCATTCCATGAAGAACAGCCCCGCCGTCTCGGGCACCAGCCGCGCCAGCGCCACGCCCGCCTCCGGCCCCTGCAGGGCGAGCAGCGCGTGATCCTCCATGAAGTTCATCACCACGTCGTCGGGCAGATGCTCGCGAAGATGGGCGATGTCGTCCCACTTCGTCGCGCCGTTCACGACCATGTAGAAGTCGCCGCCATGCTCCTCGCCCCGGTGGCTGATCATCAAATCGTCCAGCACGCCGCCTTCCTCGTCAAGGAGCAGCGAATACTTCTGCCGATACGGCTTGATGCCCTTGATGTTACCGGGCAGCAGCGCCTCCAGCGCGCCCGCGACATCGACGTCTGGCGTCTCGCCCGAAAAGGCGAGCTGCCCCATATGGCTGACGTCGAACAGCCCGGCATGGCTGCGCGTCCAATTATGTTCGGCGATGATGCCCTCATACTGGATCGGCATCGAATAGCCTGCGAACGGCACCATCCGCGCGCCGCGATCCCGGTGCCACGTATCGAGCGGCAGCGGCTGGGGCGGTTCCTGCGGGCCTTGGTCGTCGGTCTCGCTCACGATGATCTCCAGTGACATTGGACAGCGAACGGCGCGGCCCGAATGGCCCAACGCATCGCTGCCCCCTCTGTCACGGAACCTGAGAGCTTTCCCCCGGATCGTGGTCCGGGGTTACCCCTTCGGTGAGGCGAGCCTGAAAGGCCCCCTGCTTTCCAGAGCGTCGTTACGAATGCCCGCGCGGTCCTTGTGACCTGAGAGATTCCGGGGCGGTTGCTCCTTCGGCGGCAGGCAAGCCCACCTTCTCCCGCGCGGCCACCGGGGTTGCCCCCGACGACGAGCGGACGGTGGCCGAGGGGTTGATTCGTGTCAACGGAGGGCGGCTTCTCCAACGCCGTTTTCTGCGACGCCGTTCGCCCTGAGCCTGTCGAAGGGCCAGCGCCGGGCCGCCTCACTGGCGCTTCGACAGGCTCGGCGCGAACGGAAGTGAGGGACGTTCCGAGGACGGAGAAGCCTACTTCGACCCGTCCATAACCACCATCGTGCCCGTCGAGCCGGCACCCTTCGGCGCGAAGGTAAACCGCACGGTGTCGTCACCCTTGGTCAGCGTCAGCCCGTCCGGGCTTTTTACCGTCACCGCAAACCCGTGCTCCGCCGCCTGCTTCAGATAATAGTCCATCAGCGCCGCCGGCCCGGCGGTCGGATCGGCGAACTGCATCGTCACGCTGCCCTTCTCGTCCTCGCCCGCCTGCACGTTGATGCCGCCGATCTTGGTGCCCTCGTGCAGCGTCAGGCCGTTGATATCCATGGCGGCGTTGATGTCGCCGAAGGACGGCACCTGCACGCTCGCCTTGAACCCCGGCACATCCATCGCGAAGGTGCCGTTGCCGGGCACGTCCGGATCGGGCTTGCCGCAGGCGGCGAGCGCTAAGGGGAGGAGCAGCAAAGCAGTGTGGCGCATTCGATCTCTCCACAGGTTGCCTCCCGCCCGCACCGCTTCGGGCGTGGGGACTAATCACGCCCAGCGATCGCGCCGGTGCGGGCGGTCGGCGAGAGCATCCTTTCACAGGTGTCTTGTATAAGCAATACACCATTGCCATATTCGCCGGATAAGGAGTGCTTCCGTGCTGAACATCGTGTCGTTGGGTTTTGGTGTCGTATCGCTGCTGATGGCGCTGGTCGCCTTCCTGCCGTTCCTCGGCTGGGCGAACTGGCTGATCCTGCCGCTTCCTCTCGCCGGCGTCGCCATCGGCATCGTATCGAGCCGGAACGAGGGCCGGAACCTGAACCTCGTGGTGCTGGCGATCGCGGTGGTTCGCCTGGCGATCAGCCCGGTGATCTGAAAAACGTGACCCTCAATCCTCCCCCGCCAGGGGGAGGTGGCGCCAAAGGCGACGGAGGGGGAGGGCGGCGGTGTCCGCTGAATTCCACGTTGTGGCCGTCCTCCCCCTCCGTCAGGCTACGCCTGCCACCTCCCCCTGGCGGGGGAGGATGTTCCGCCCCCTACCCCCCACCCCACATTTGTTCTATCTCACCCCCCGCATGCTGACCGGGCTCTCCATCCGCGACGTGGTGATCATCGAGGCGCTCGATCTCGATTTCACCCCCGGCCTCGGCGCGCTGACGGGAGAGACGGGGGCGGGAAAGTCGATCCTCCTCGACAGCCTCGGCCTCGCGCTCGGCCAAAGGGCGGATAGCGGTCTCGTTCGCCACGGGGCCGAGCGGGCGATGGTCACCGCTACCTTCGATCTCGTGCCGGCCGCCACGGCCTACCTCGCCGACAGCGACATCACAGTCGATCCGGGCGAGCCGATCATCGTCAAGCGCATCCTCCGCGCCGACGGCGGTAGCCGCGCGACCGTCAACGATCAGCCCGCATCGGTGGCCCTGCTGCGTGAACTCGGGACGATGCTGGTCGAGATCCACGGCCAGCACGACGATCGCGGCCTCATCAACCCGCGCGGTCACCGCGCCCTGCTCGACGCCTTCGCCCGCGCCGACACCGCCGCCGTGACCCGCGCCCATCGCGACTGGCGCTCGGCCGCCGAGGCGCTGGAGACGGCACAGGCAGAGCTGGAAACGGCGGAGCGCGACCGCGAATGGCTGGAACACGCCGTCGCCGAACTCACCGGCTTCGGCGCGGAACCCGGTGAGGAGGAGACCCTCGCCGAAGAGCGCACCACCATGCAGCGCGGGGCCAAGCTCGGTCAGGATCTCGCCGACATCAAGACGCTGCTCGACGGCCCTGACGGCGCGCTCCCCGCCCTGCGTCAGGCGACCCGCCGCCTCGAACGCCTGTCCGACGATCACGAGGCGCTCGCCGCCACGTTGACCGCGCTCGATCGCGCCCTGATCGAGGCCTCGGAAGGGGAGGACCATCTCGCCCGCGCCGCGCAGGCGATGGCCTATGATCCCGATCGGCTGGAGCGTGTCGAGACCCGCCTGTTCGATCTCCGCGCGCTCGCCCGCAAGCACCGCGTCCAGCCCGACGAACTGCCTGCCCTGACCGAGGAGCTCTCCGCCCGACTGTCGCGCATCGAGGCAGGCGGGGAGGGGATCGCCGCGTTCGAAAAGGCGCTCGCCGAGACCGCCCGCGCCTATACCGAGGCCGCCGACGCGCTGACCGCCACCCGCTGCGAAGCCGCCCTGCGTCTCGACGCTGCCGTCATGGCCGAACTCGCCCCCTTGAAGCTCGACGCCGCCCGCTTCCGCACCGCCGTCGAGCCGCTGCCGGAAAGCCAATGGGGACCACATGGTCGCGACCGTGTGGAATTCGAGGTGTCGACCAACCCCGGCGCGCCTTTCGGGCCTCTGGTCAAGATCGCCAGCGGCGGCGAATTGTCGCGCTTCATCCTCGCGCTCAAGGTGGCGCTCGCCGAAGAGGGCGGGGCGGCGACGATGATCTTCGACGAGATCGATCGTGGCGTCGGCGGCGCGGTGGCGAGCGCGATCGGCGACCGCCTCGCGCGCCTCGCACGCAAGGCCCAACTCCTCGTCGTCACCCACAGCCCGCAGGTGGCGGCGCGAGCCGACCGGCAATGGCTGATCGCCAAGAGCAGCGACGGTCAGGTCAGTCGCACCGGCGTCCGCCCGCTCGACGCGGGCGAACGGCGCGAGGAGATCGCCCGTATGCTTTCAGGCGCGGAGGTGACGGACGAGGCACGCGCCCAGGCCGCACGCCTTCTCGCCGGCGGCTGATCCGCGTGGAACTTTCCTGGCCGCCAAGCTATTTCTTCCGTCCTCGAAAAAAGGGCGCTTGATACCCGCGATGCAGGGGAATGAAGTTGACGCTGGCGCCAGGCGGATTGCCGGTCATCCTTGCCCTCGCCGGCCTCGCTGTTCTGTTGCTTTTGGCGGCCGCCGGCATGAAGATCGCCATTGCCGCACAATCCGATACGGCAGGCGCGGAGGCGCTTAAGACCCGGTATGCCGCCGGCGTCTTCCTCGTCGTCATCCTGTTCGTCGGCTTGGCCATGGCCATACCCTCGCTGTTCCGTCTCACCGCCATGGCCGAGCCGCCCTTGCTGGCCGTGGTGCCCGCGCAGGTGCTGAGCGACGCGCTGGAGGATCGTCTCGACGGAGACGCCGATGATGGAGGAGGCGTGCTCGCCTATCTGACAGCGATGCGTGAGCGGGCGTCGTCCGCAACCTCCTCCTCCCTCGAAGGCATCGAGGGCAGGACCGACGAGGAGGCCGTCTTCGGAAATCCGCCCGCCGAGGGGCCGCTGGCGTTCGAGCTCGCCCTGAAGGAAGGCGTCCGGTTCGCGCCGCTGTCCGATCTCGCGAGCCTGGTGATCCCGCCGGCTGCGCCGCGCGTCGGAACGCGCCCGCTGGTGCAACTTGCGGCACTCGCTCTCGATGGCGGCGCTTCCCGCCGGGGCAGTGGCTGGGCCGGTGGGCCGGGCATCTCGGAAGGTCCGGAGCCCGGCGGCACCGGCGTACCAGGGACGGCAGGGCCCGGCGCGCCAGGGGGCGGCCCGATCACCTTCCCCGATATCCCCCGTCCGCCGGCCAGCGGCGGCGTCGATGCCGAGCCGCCACGGGCGGTGCCGGAGCCGGCAAGCTGGATGGTCCTGCTGACAGGCTTCCTGCTTACCGGCCTAACGCTCCGCCGCCGCCAGGCCCTTACGGCGTCGGCTTAGAACCGGGCCCTGACCCCGCCGTACATGGCGCGCCGCTCCACCGGATAGTAGATCGCGGCCGCGTCCGTTGCCGCCACCACCGCAGAGATGTCGCCGATCGCGTGCTTGTTGGTCAAGTTGCGGGCATCGACGAACACCGTCACCCCTTCGCGCAGCATGGCCTCCGCGCCGATGCCGAACAGGGTATAGCCGGGTGCCTTGGCGGTGTTGGCATAGTCCGCCCAGGCACCCTCCGGCACCCATTCGATATTCGGCGTGATGCTCAGCCCTTCGTTCCCGATCCGCAGGTCGGCGCGGTAGAGGTGCTTGGCGACCACCGGCAGACGGCTGTTGCCGAAGGTCGCGTCGCCGCGAAAGCGGAAGTCGTTATACTGGTACACCTGCCGAAGCCGCGCCCAGGGTGCGAGCGCCAGGTCCAGCCCGGCCTCGATCCCCTGATGCCGGGTGCGATCGGCGTTGAACGTCGCCGCCGGTATGTCCACCCGCCCGGCGCTGAACTGCAGCATCTCGCCCCGGATCCGCGCGCGGTAGAACGTCAGGTCCCAATGCGCGATGCCGATCGTCCCCCGCGTCCCGATCTCGAAGGTCCACGCCTTCTGCGGATCGACATCGACGAAGCCCGGTGCGCTCGCGTCGAACGGCGTCTGGTTGAGCTCGCTATAGCCCGGCAGCTCGACCGACCGGCTGTAATTGGCGAAGAGCTGCAGGTCCTCGCGCGGCTCGTACAGGACGCCGAATTTGGGGGAGAAGCTGTCGAACTCGGCCCGCCCGCTGCGCAGCGGGTTCAGCCGGTTGTCCACCTCCCGCTCGCCATGCGTATGGATGCCGCCCGCGATCAGGGAGAGTGTCGGCACCGGCTTCACCCGCAGCTCGCCATAGCTGTCGATCGTTTGTGCCGATTGCCGCGCATCCGCCGTCCGCGCGCCCTTGCGCCCGCCGACATTGACGTACTGCCGCGCCTGGACATGGCCGAAGCGCGCAGTGCTGCCCGCCGACGCGAGGATCCAGCCCGCATCCCAGTCGATCCGCCCGAACGCGCCGTAATCCACCGACTTCTGGTCGATCACCTGGAAGATCGGATGGGACAGCTGCTTGTCGTTCAGGAACGCGCCGAAGACGATCGCACCTGGCCCCAGGTCCACCCGCGTCCGGCTCTGCAGACGGATCGAATCGATGTTCCGCTGCTGGTCGCCCGCGATGTTGCCGGGCAGCGACAGGCGGGGATCGTCCAGCGCCTGATCGCGGGTGAGGGCACCCGGCAGGCGCTGCACGATATGGTTCACGCTGGCGTACACGCGCGTCTCGACGGCGGGGCTCAGCTGCAGCCCGGCATTGCCGGTGAAGCGGATCGCGTGACGGCGGGCATGATCCCGGTCGCCGTCCGAATTGTCGGTGGTAACCGCCAGATAGGCGTCGCCCGGCCCGTCGGCGAAGCCGATCGCCGCCTTGCCCCGGATGGTGTCGTAGCTTCCGCCGTCCACCCGCAGGTCGATGCCTTGCGCGCTCCGCCCGGTCGGCGTCACCGCGTTAATCGATCCGCCCAGTGTCGATCCGCCGAGCTTCAGCGCATTGCCGCCGCGATAGACCTCGATCCGCTCGAACACCTGCGGATCGAACTCCTGGAAATCGCCGTTGTTGTCGGCCAGGTTGATGGGAATGCCGTCTTGGAACAGCATCAGCCCGCGCATGTGGAAGCCGCGGCTGATCCCCGATCCGCGGATCGAGATGCGGACCTCCTGCCCGAAGCGCGGCTGCGTGTAGACGCCGGGCGAAAATGCCAGCGTGTCGCGCAGCGAGACGGCCAGCTTGTCGGCGAAGGCACCGGCGGACACCACATCGACGCCACCGGGCGTCCGGTTGATCTCGACCTCAGCCTGCTCGGCCAGCTTCTGGCCGGTGACGACGATATCCTCCGGCGCATCGGCCAGAGCGGGAACGGCAACAGTAAGCGCGACGGCGGAAACGCCGCGCGCGAGAATGCGAATGGACATGGGAAAACCTTCGATCGGGCGCCAAGCCAAAAGCCGTCGCCCCAGCGCAGGCTGGGGCCGCTTTGACCTGAGGCGCTCATACGGATAGCGGCCCCAGCCTCCGCTGGGGCGACGAAACCGGTCAGAAGGTGGAAGGCGGCCCCGTCGGCGGCGGCGGTGGCGCGGCCAGCCCGCGCCCGATCGCTACGGCGCTCGGCAGCATGAACAGCCGCACCGCCACGAACGCCGCCACGACCGCATCGACCGGCTCGAACGGTGCCACCATCACCGCACCCGCACCGGCAAAGGCGCATGGGTGATCCATCCGCTCCGCCGGCTTGTGCTTGCCGTGGTGCATGGCGTGGCCGGCCATCTTCACCGTCACCGGCCCGGCCGAGGTGCAGAGTTCGATCCCGATGCGGTCGGCAGACGGCATCCACCCCGCCGGGATCAGCACCCGCATTCCGAGCGCGAGCACGACCAGCAGCAGCGCCAGGGCGCCGGTCTGCTGACGTGCCACGGATCGGATCATGCCCCGCGCTTAGGCCGACTCATCGGGGAGGTCGATAGGTGACGGGGCGGGTAAATCGCGCCATCCTGCCCCCATGCTCGTTCTTGACCGTCGCCAGCTCCTCACCGGCCTCGCCGCCGGCATCCTCGCCACCCCCGCCCTCGCCGTCACAATGGCGGAGCAGATCGCCGGCCTCAAGCCGGGCCAGTTCCTCTGGGCGCCGCAGGTCGCACCCGCCGGCCCGATCATCCTGGTGGTCAGCCTCCGCCGACAGCTCGCCTTCGTCTACCGCAACGGCGTGCTGATCGCCGCCTCGACAATCTCCTCCGGCAAGGCCGGGCATGAGACCCCGACTGGTGTCTTCACGATCCTGCAGAAGCATGTCGACCACAAGTCGAACCTCTACAATGCCGCGCCCATGCCCTACATGCAGCGGCTGACCTGGGACGGCATCGCCCTCCACGCCGGCAACCTCCCCGGCTATCCGGCCAGTCACGGCTGCGTCCGCCTGCCACTCGCCTTCGCCAAGCTCCTCTACGGCGTCACCCGGCTCGGCCTCACCGTCATCATCACGCCCGAGGCGGCGGTGCCGCGCGTGGCACCCACCCCCGCCATGCTGAAGCCCGGCACCACGCCGCCCACGATCGAGAGCGACCGTCCGGTCTGGGAGGAATCGGGGGTCGCGCAGGGTCCGGTCTCGATCATCATCAGCGGCGCGGACGAACAGATGCTGGTGCTCAGGAACGGCGTCACCATCGGCATCTCGCCCGTCCGGATCGACGGCGCGGTGACCGAACCCGCCGCCTACGCCTTTCGCGACCGGGATGCGGCCGGCTTCCACTGGCTGCGCGTCGCCTTGCCGGGTGCGGAGGAGGGGGCGGGGGCCGAACTGCCGACGGACGAGCGCGCCCGCCTTCACATCCCCGAAACCTTCCGCGCCCGCGTCGCCGCGATCCTGACGCCCGGCACGACGGTGGTCGTCACCCCCGACAGCCTCCGCGCGGGCAGCACCGGCGCGAAGCTCACAGTGATAGAGGGCGCGGGGAACTGAGTAAGTCGTCACCCCGGACTCGATCCGGGGTCTATCGCGGCGCGGCTGTTATGTTCACGCGAAGGCGCAAAGGCACGGAGAAGAAGAGGGCGATCGCGCCTTCGGCGCCTTCAAGCAAATCGTGCAAGGCGCGGTTTCGCGCGAACCCTCTCAGCGCCTCCGCGTCTCCGCGTGAACCCATCTCACCTCGGCAAACGCGACCACTTCAGGACACTACCAATGTTGGAAATCCTTTGCCATGTCACTCGACATGGCCCTCCAACCGTCCCCCACCCCCGTTGGCACTGAGCTTGTCGAAGTGCTGCCACTCGACAGGGCCTCTCAGGCAGTCGAACCATGCACGACAGGGCCGCACGGGGGACGATTCCGCGCGCCACGTAGCGTAAACTTGGCAAACTTCCGACGCGGTATCGCAGCGTGAGGACCCTCCCGACCGACCCCGTCGAAGCCGCCGCCGAGCTTGAATCGCTCGCTGCCGAGATCGCGCGTCACAACCGGCTCTACCACACCGATGACGCGCCGGAGATCAGCGACGCCGAATACGACGCCCTCATGCGCCGCAACGCCGCGCTGGAGGCAGCCTTTCCCGACCTGATCCGCGCCGACAGCCCCTCGCGCCAGGTCGGTGCCGCGCCCGCCGGTCACCTCGCCAAGGTCCAGCACGCCCGGCCGATGCTGAGCCTCGACAACGCATTCGCCGATGCGGAGGTCGCCGAGTTCGTCGCCCGCGTCCGCCGCTTCCTGAAGCTTGGCGAGGGCGAACCCGTGGTCCTCACCGCCGAGCCGAAGATCGACGGCCTGTCCTGCTCGCTCCGCTATGAAAAGGGCGCGCTCGTCCAGGCCCTCACGCGCGGCGATGGCACCACCGGCGAAGATGTCACCGCCAACGCGCGGACGATCAAAGACATTCCGCAAGAACTAACCCCCGCGAGTGCCGTCCCCGACATCCTCGAAGTGCGCGGCGAGGTCTACATGTCCAAGGCCGACTTCGCCGCCCTGAACGACCGCCTCGCGGCCGAAGCGGCGGAGACCGGCAAGGAGGCCCGCCGCTTCGCCAACCCCCGCAACGCCGCCGCCGGCTCGCTCCGCCAGAAGGATGCGAGCGTCACGAAAAGCCGCCCGCTCCGCTTCCTGGCCCACGGCTGGGGCGAGGTCTCCGCCGATCTCGCCGACACCCAATACGGCGCGATGAAGGCGATCGAGGCGTTCGGCCTGCCGCTCTCCGACGCCTTCGTCCGCACCGAAACGCTCGAAGAGGCACTTGCTCACTACCGCGCAATTGAGGCGGGCCGAGCCGACCTCCCCTTCGACATCGACGGGGTGGTCTACAAGGTCGATCGCATCGACTGGCAGAAGCGCCTCGGCCAGGTCGCCCGCGCACCCCGCTGGGCCATCGCCCACAAGTTCCCGGCGCAGCAGGCGCAGACCATTCTCAACGCCATCGACATACAGGTCGGCCGCACCGGCAAGCTCACCCCCGTCGCCCGGCTGGAGCCGGTGACGGTCGGCGGGGTCGTCGTCACCAACGCCACCCTCCACAACGCCGACGAGATCGAGCGCTTGGGCGTCCGCCCTGGCGACCGCGTCGTCCTGCAACGCGCCGGCGACGTCATCCCCCAGATTGTCGATAACCTCACACGCGCCGAAGCGCGTGACGAATGGCGCTTCCCGACGGAATGCCCTGAGTGCGGATCGGCGGCGGAGCGGGAGCCTGGGGAGGTCGACTGGCGCTGTTCGGGGGGCTGATCTGCCCGGCGCAACGGGTCGAGCGCCTCCGCCATTTCGCCTCGCGCCACGCCCTCGACATCGAAGGGCTCGGCATCACCAATATCGAGGCGTTCTTTCGCGACGGCCTGATCGCCACCCCCGCCGATATCTTCCGCCTGACCAAGGACCGGCTGCTCGCCCGCGAACGCTGGGCTGACATCTCCGCGCAGAACCTGATCGATGCGATCGACGCCAAGCGGAACCCGCCGCTCGATCGCTTCCTCTTCGCGCTCGGCATCCGCCATGTCGGCGAGGTCACCGCCCGCGACCTTGCCCGCCGCTATCGCAGCTGGGATGCGTTCCGCGCGATGATCGGCCGCGCCGTCGATTGCCGCGACGCCATGCTCCGCGCCGTGGGGGAGAGCGACGACAAGCTCCTCGCCCGGACCGCCAAGGAACTCGCGGCCATCGTCGAGACGCCGGGTGTGGGGCCGGAGGTGGCGCTCGCCCTCGTCGACTTCTTTGCCGAGGAGCAGAATGACGCCGCGGTGAACGACCTGCTTGGCCAACTCACCCCTGCCGATACCGTCCACGAAACCCGCGACTCGGCGGTGTCGGGCAAGACCATCGTCTTCACCGGCAGCCTCGAAACCATGAGCCGCGACGAGGCCAAGGCACAGGCGGAGGCGCTCGGGGCGAAGACGGCGGGTTCGGTATCGAAGAAGACCGACCTCGTCGTCGCGGGGCCGGGTGCGGGCTCGAAGCTCGCAAAAGCGTCCGAATTCGGCATCGAGGTGATCGACGAAGCCGCCTGGGCCGCGATCGTGGCGGCCGCTTCCTGATTGCGGCGCGTGTCAACACGGGACAGAGATGGTTTACAATAGCTTAACTTAACCATGATCCGGATCCCGGCGGGTGTTAGTGCGGCAGCGTAACGAAGCTTGATGGGGGTGCTTGTGTTCCGAAAGATGCTGCTGACCTCAGTCGCCACGGCGACTCTCTCCGTCGTTCCGGCCAAAGCGGCGGTGATTACTTCCGCCGACGGCGCGGCCAACAACAGCTCGCTCGGCCTGTTCTTCGACATCGGCGTCGGCGCGAAGGACGTTACACTCACGTCGCTCAACACCTATGTCATGCCGGGCGGCATGTACGACATCTACTATCGCGCCGGCTCCTTTGTCGGGCACAACACGTCGAGCGATGGATGGACTTCGCTCGGCCGCGTGACGGTCACGTCCAATTCGGCGACGACGCCGGTGAACTTCGACTTCGACGACGTCACGGTCGATGCGAACGGCACCTATGGCTTCTACATCTTCTCCGCCCGGTTCGATCAGACCGGCTCGATCCTGAGCTATTTCGGGCAGGGCAACGATCCGTCGGCGATCGGCCAGACCGCGGCCAGCAACACGGACCTGACGCTCTATCGCGGCATGGGCAGCGCCGGTCGCTTCCAGGGCGGCACCAGCAACCCGCGCGCTTTCGTCGGCAGCATCGAATATACCGTGGCCGGTCCCGGCGTCGCGGCCGTTCCCGAGCCTGCCAGCTGGGCGATGCTGCTCGGCGGCTTCGGCCTCACCGGCCTCTCGCTCCGCCGTCGCAAGGCCTTCGCCCCGTCGGCGGTCTGACGCCGCTCGCCTGATGAGCGCGCCGGTCCTCCACTATCATCCGTTCGCCGCCTTCTGCTGGAAGGCGCTGATCGCGTTGTATGAGAAGGACGTCGCGTTCGACCGCGTGCTGGTGGACCTCGGCGATTCAGCCTCTGCGGAGGCGTTCCGCGCCCTGTGGCCGCACGGCAAGTTCCCGGTGCTGGTCGATGCGGGGGAGGTGATTCCCGAATCGACCATCATCGTCGAGTATCTCGATCTTAAGCGCCCCGAACCCCGCCTGATCCCCGCCGATCCGGCGGCGGCGCTCGACGTCCGCTTCTGGGATCGCTTCTTCGACGCCTATGTCGCCGTGCCGATGCAGGAGATCGTCGCCGACAGCTTTACCGAGCCGAAGAGCCCGCCCCGCGTCGCCGCCGCCCGCGCCACCCTTCGCACCAGCTACGACATCCTGGAAAAGCGGCTGGCCAGTCGCGAATGGGCCTGCGTCGTCGGCTTCTCGCTGGCCGACATCGCTGCTGCCCCCGCGCTGTTCTACGCCGACTGGGTGGAGCCGTTCCACCGCACGCACCCGGCGCTCAACGACTATTACCGCCGCCTCCGCGCCCGCCCCTCGATCATCCGGACGGTCGATGAGGCGCGGCCGTACCGCCACTTCTTCCCGCTCGGCGTGCCCGACTGGGCCGATTAGCCCAGACGAAAAAGGGCGGCCCGTCGCCGGACCGCCCCCGTTCTGTCGCCGAAGCGAAGAAGCTTACTTGAGCTCGACGGTCGCGCCGGCTTCCTCGAGCTGCTTCTTGAGCTTCTCGGCCTCGTCCTTCGACACGCCTTCCTTGACGGCCTTCGGCGCGGACTCGACCAGGGTCTTCGCCTCGGTCAGGCCCAGGCCGGTGATGGCGCGGACTTCCTTGATGACGTTGATCTTCTTGCCACCGTCGCCGGTGAGGATCACGTCGAACTCGGTCTTCTCTTCAGCGGCGGGCGCGCCACCGCCGGCGCCGCCAGCCGGGGCCGCAACGGCCACGGCGGCAGCGGCGGAAACGCCCCACTTCTCTTCGAGAAGCTTCGAAAGCTCGGCCGCCTCAAGGACGGTCAGCGCGGAAAGGTCGTCAACAAGCTTCTGCAGGTCTGCCATGATAGTCTCCGTGTGGGGCGTCCGCCCCGATCAGTTGATGTTGGTATCGGGAACCGACGCTTATGCGTCTTCCTTGGCCGCATAGGCGCCGAAGACGCGGGCGAGCTGCCCGGCCGGGGCCTGGACGATCTGGACAACCTTGGTCGCCGGGGCCTGAACCAGGCCGACGATCTTGGCGCGCAGCTCGTCGAGCGAGGGCAGCTCGGAAAGCGCCTTCACTCCGTTCACGTCGAGAAGCGTATCGCCCATCGCGCCGCCGACGATTTCCAACTTGTCGTTGGCCTTCGCGAAATCCACGATCACCTTTGCAGGGGCGACCGGGTCGGCGGACGTGCTGAGCGCCGTCGGACCGGTCAGCAGATCGCTGATCGAGCCGTAGGACGTGCCTTCGAGCGCGATGCGGGCAAGCTTGTTCTTCGATACCTTGTAGGTCGCGCCGGCATCACGCATCTTGTTCCTGAGATCCGTGCTTTGCTTCACGGTCAGGCCGAGATTGCGGGTGACGATCACCACGCTGGTCTCGGTGAAGGTGCGATTCAGCTCGGATACGACCTCGGACTTCTGAGAACGATCCATTGCCTCACTCCACTTCGTCCGATGACGGGCACCGGACGTATCGAACCGCGCGAGCGACATGCTCGAACGGCAAAGTCCGAAGGGGAGGGGAGCGCCTGGATGATCGGGTGTTCGGACCCGTCAGGCAGACCGGAGCAGCATCGCACGCGCCTCGGCCAAATCTCTTCCCCGTCTAGGCAGGACATTAAGAGGGCCAGATCACCCCCACCTGCTGTCTCGGACGGAACCCCACCCGAAGGTGGAGAAGGCGCGGCCCCTACACCGAGAGGCCGCGACATTCAATAGGCTACAGCCAGGCCTTACGCGCCAGCGACTTCGGTCGTGTCGACCTTGATGCCCGCGCCCATGGTCGAGCTGACGGCGACCTTGCGAACGTACTTGCCCTTGGCGCCGGCCGGCTTCGCGCGAACGATCGCGTCGACGAACGCGTCGAAATTGGCACGGAGATCCTCCGCCGGGAACGACGCCTTGCCGATGCCCGAGTGGATGATGCCCGCCTTCTCGACGCGGAACTCGACCTGACCGCCCTTGGCGGCCTTCACGGCCTCGCCGACGTTCATGGTCACCGTGCCGAGCTTCGGGTTCGGCATCAGGCCCTTCGGACCCAGCACCTTGCCGAGACGGCCGACCAGGCCCATCATGTCCGGCGTCGCGATGCAGCGGTCGAACTCGATGGTGCCGCCCTGGACGGTCTCCAGCAGGTCCTCGGCACCCACGACTTCCGCACCGGCGGCGCGGGCCTCGTCCGCCTTGGCACCACGCGCGAAGACGCCGACGCGGACGTCCTTGCCGGTGCCCTTGGGCAGGGTCACGACGCCACGGACCATCTGGTCGGCATGGCGCGGATCGACGCCGAGGTTAAGCGCCAGCTCGATCGTCTCGTCGAACTTCGACGTTGCATTGGCCTTGGCCAGCGCGATCGCCTCATCCACGCCGTACAGCTTCTCGCGATCGACGGCGGCGGCCAGAACCTGGGCCTTCTTGGTGAGCTTCTTCGGCTTCAGCATGTCTTAGCCCTCCACCACTTCGAGGCCCATCGCGCGGGCGGAGCCTTCGATGATGCGGGTGGCCGCATCGACGTCGTTGGCGTTCAGGTCCTTCATCTTCAGCTGGGCGATCTCGGTCAGCTTGGAGCGCGCGATCTTGCCCGCCGACACCTTGCCCGGCTCCTTGGAGCCCGACTTCAGGTTGGCGGCCTTCTTGATGAGGAAGGTCGCCGGCGGCGTCTTGGTGATGAAGCTGAACGACCGGTCCGCATAGACGGTGATCGTCGTCGGGATCGGCGTGCCCTTGTCCTGATCCTGCGTGGAGGCGTTGAACGCCTTGCAGAATTCCATGATGTTCACGCCGCGCTGACCAAGCGCCGGGCCGATCGGCGGCGCGGGCTTCGCGTCGCCCGCCGGCACATGCAGGTTGATGTAACCTGTAATCTTCTTTGCCATGTTTCACTCTCTTCCAAGTTTAGCGGTGCTGACGGCCGGAGGCCTCCCGCAGCTTCGCCCCATATCCGTCATCCCAGCGAAGGCTGGGATCTGGTGCAGCAGGAGGGCGCGCCCGCTGCAAGCGACCCCAGCTTTCGATCTTTGATCGAAGTTTATCCCGAGCGCCTGCCTTGCAGGCAGTCGAGGGGCTGGGGTGACGAAATCCTGGTTACTTGACCCGTTCGACCTGCTCGAACTCCAGCTCGACCGGAGTCGCGCGGCCGAAGATCGAGACCGAGACCTTGACGCGGCTGCGGTCGAAATCGAGCTCCTCGACCAGGCCGTTGAAGCTGGCGAAGGGACCATCGAGCACCTTGACCTGATCGCCGATCTCGAAATCGACCTTGATCTTGGTCTTGGGGGCCGCGGTTGCCGCCTCTTCCTTGGTGTTAAGGATCCGGGCGGCCTCCGCCTCGCTGATCGGCTGCGGCTTGCCCGAGGAGCCGAGGAAGCCGGTCACCTTCGGCGTGTTCTTGACCAGGTGATAGACCTGATCGTTCATGTCGAGCTTCGCCAGCACATAGCCGGGGAAGAACTTGCGGTCGGAAGTCACCTTCTTGCCGCGGCGGACCTCGGTCACCTTCTCGGTCGGAACCTCGACCGCTTCGACGAGCGAATCGAGACCGAGGCGGGTCGCGTCGGCGAGGATCGCCTCGCGCACCTTGTTCTCGAAGCCCGAATAGGCGTGGATGATGTACCAGCGCGACATGCCTGAACTCGTCTCCCGAAACTTACTTCGCGATCAGTGACAGCAGGAACTGCACGATCTGGTGGAACGCGGCGTCGACGCCGAAGAAGAAGAACGACAAGAGCGTCGTCAGGATCAGCACGAAGATCGCCGTGGTCAGCGTCTCCCGCCGCGTCGGCCAGGTGACCTTCGCGGTTTCCGCCCTGACCTGCCGGATGAATTCGCCCGGAGCAACCTTCGCCACGTTCAACCGCCTTCCAGCACAAACACTTCAAGAGGCCAAAGGCGTCCTCCGCTTGCCGCGGCGCCCCGACCTCTCGTCATTCCCGGAACCCAAATCCGTCCTGCCTTGGCAGCAGGATGGCAGGAGTGGAGGGACTCGAACCCACGGCCCTCGGTTTTGGAGACCGATGCTCTACCAACTGAGCTACACTCCTCCGGGTCCGGAGAGCGGCGCACATAGCCGGGGGGGCGGGGCAAGGCAAGGGGTGCCCGCGCCGGGTGTCATGGCGATCGGGGGGCAAAGGTAATCAAGTTCCCCATACGTCCATGCGGGAACCGGAGTCTCAGAAGTCCCACGGCGCATGTCCCGGCAGCGGTGCGGGCCGCGCGCCTGCGCCGTGCTGGTCGCGGACATGGATGCGGAGGGCGGCGAGGATCAGGCGATTGTCGTAGGTGACCCGCTCGCCCACCTGCTTGCCGTTGTAGAAGACGGGCGTGACGGTGCCGTGGATGCCGCGCGCGATGGCGAGGGCGAAGGCACGCGACCGGCCCTCTCCGATCGCATGGTCCCAGGCGGCGGCGAACTCCTCCGCCCCCTCCCGCTGGCGTAGCAGATGAGCCGACTTCGCCGACATGCCCACCGCCCTCGCCGCCGCCTTCACCACGCCGCATTCCGCCAGGGTCCCGATGAACGCCAGCTGCCGTTCCGGCGTCCACCCGTCGCGGCGGTTGGTGGCAGAGGGGACCGGCGTGAAGGCGAGCGGCGGGGCGAGATCGGGCGAATTGGTCATCGACAAGTCTGTGGCGCAATGGGCGACGTGTAGGACAGGGGAAAATGAGCGTGCTGATTGCAGCCGCCTCTATCCCTCCCTGGAAAGGCAGGGGACCGCTGAAGGCGGTGGAGGGGTAGTCTCCACGGGCGGCGCGCGCGATGTGAAGCACACAGGCGTCCACATCGCGCCTTCACTTCGATGCAAAAGCGAACCGCAGAGCAGTATAAATCCAGGATATAGCGTCCTGCTGGATGTGGCCGGCGGAACCGCACCCCCACGACGCCGACGCAATGCCTGCCACCGAAGGACTTCTGGCAAGGGCACCGTTGTACGGAGCATCGCTGCACGCTTTCGCATCGTCCTCGGGCCATGCAGTATGTGGCGCGCTACCCCTCCACCACCGCCTTCGGGCGGCGGTCCTCCTCCCTTTCCGGGGGATGATCTCACCAGAGGATCAGTCGGATAACCTACGCCGCAATATCGTAGGGCCGCAGCTCTCCCGACAAGTACAGGTTGCGCGCCTTGGCCCGGCTGAGCTTGCCGGAGCTGGTGCGGGGCAGGGTGCGGGGCGGGACCAACTCCACTACGCAGTGCATTCCGGTCACCGCGCGCACCCGCTCGCGGATCTCGTCGCGCAGGCGGGCGCGCTCGTTCGGGTCCGAGGTGCGGCACTGGACGAGGACGGCCGGCGTCTCCTCGCCACCCGGCGCGGTGATCGCGAAGGCGGCGATGTCGCCCGCCTTGAAGCCCGGCAGCTGCTCCACTGCCCATTCGATGTCCTGCGGCCAGTGGTTCTTGCCATTGACGATGATCATGTCCTTGGCGCGGCCGACGATGTAGACATAGCCGTCGCTCAGATAGCCCATGTCGCCGGTATCGAGCCATCCATCGACCAGGCAGGCGGCGGTCGCCTCCGGATCGCGGAAATAGCTGTCCATGACCGAGGTGCCTTTGCACCAGACCTTGCCGATCGCCTTCTCGGGAAGCGGCGTGCCGTCCTCCTCGCGAATCTCGACGGTCATACCGAGGACGGGCTTGCCGCAATTGACCACCGCGCGGAAACGCTGCGGGCGACCCTGCGCGCTCTCGCCGCCGGAAAGCTGCGTCTCCTCGACCAGTTCGACGACGATGCCCTCGCCCGGCGGCATGATCGACACGGCGAGCGTCGCCTCGGCAAGGCCGTAGCTCGGCAGGAAGGCCGACGCCTTGAACCCCGCCTCGGCAAAGGCGTCGACGAAGGCCTGCATCACGTCAGGCCGGATCATGTCCGCACCGTTCCCGGCCAGCCGCCAGCGCGAAAGGTCGAAACGGTCCGACGCCTTGGTCTGGCTGGACATCCGCCTGGCGCAGATATCGTAGCCGAAGGTCGGCGAATAGCTGATTGAGGTGCCCTCGTTGCGGCTGATCATGTCCAGCCAGGCGAGCGGACGGCGGGCGAAATCCTCGGTCTTCAAATAGTCGGTCGAGACCTGGTTCGCGACCGGCGAGAGGAAGCAGCCCACCAGCCCCATGTCGTGATACCAGGGCAACCAGGAGATGCAGCGGTCCTTCGGCTCCAGCGCCATGCCGTGAGCATGCGCCGCGAGATTGTCGAGCAGCGCACGATGGGTGACGGCGACGCCGTGCGGGAAGCGTGTCGATCCGCTGGAATACTGGAGGTAGCAGATCTCGTCCGGCGTCGCCTGGGGCAGCGGATCGCCGGATTCCGGCAGGGTGGCGAAGGCCTCCCACGCCATGCCGCGCACCGAGGCGCCCTCGGCGGCGATGCCGGCCATGCCGGACAGCTCCTCCGGATAGAGGAACAGCGCCGGGTCGCTGCTGGTCAGCTGGACGCGCAGCTGGTCGATATAGCTGTCGCGCGCGCCGAAGGAGGTGGGCAGCGGCAGCGGCACGGGCCAGGCGCCAGCATAGACCGCGCCGAAGAACAAGGTGGCGAACTCGGGCGCAGTCTCGGCCACCAGCGCGATGCGATCGCCCGGCTTCAGCCCCGCCGCCATGAACCGGCGCGCGGCGGCGACCGCGTCCAGCCGCAGCTCGGCGAACGGATAGGCACGCGCAAGCTGTCCGCGCGCGTCGTGGAAGTTCAATCCGCGCACGCCGCCCGCCGCATAATCGAGCGCCTCACTCAAGGTCACGAAGTCGGAAAAGCGGCGCGTCAGCGTGTCTTCGGTCGCGGTCGGCCTTGGCGCCTGTGAAATATCCGCGGTCTCAGTCATCCATTACCTGCTGTGTCGGTGCGCTGCCCCCAAGGGTGCGATCGGCACGGTTCCATGTTCGTCTCAATAACGTCACACGCGTTCCGCGAAAGAGCGAACCCAAGGTTTTTTGCTAGGTGGGGCGCGCGTTCAAAATCCGGCCCGACTGTGGCACAATCGTGACGGGGGTGACGCATGGGTGCTGGAGTGCGGGGAGGACGAGGCGATCCGCCGCCGCTCGATCGCGAGCGGCTGGAGCGGATGGCGATCAACTATGTCGGTCGCTACAGCACCACCCGCGCCAAGCTGCGCACCTATCTCGACCGCAAGCTGCGCGAACGCGGCTGGGCGGGGGAGGGTTTGCCCGACCCGGCGGCATTGGCGGAGCGGCTGGCCGAGATCGGCTACATCGACGATGCAGCCTTCGCGGCAGCGCGCGGCGCATCGCTGACGCGGCGGGGTTATGGTGCGTCGCGCGTCGGCCTGGCGCTCCGGGCGGCGGGGATCGAGGAGCAGGACGCCCGGCCCGTGAAGGCGACGGCTGGGCGCGAGGCATGGACGGCCGCACTGGCCTTTGCCCGGCGGCGGCGCATCGGGCCATTCGCGCGGGAGGCGGGTGATCGCGACGATCAGCGGCGATGGATCGCGGCGATGTTGCGGGCAGGGCACCGGAGTGACTTCGCGCGACTTCTGGCTTCGGCGCTCCCCGGCGAAGAACCGGACACGCCCGACGCTGAATACTTGGTCGAAGACGGTTAATTAAAGATAAGATTCTGCTTTCGCTCCCCGTGCGCTGTGCTAAATTCCTGTTTTGGAAGGGGCGTGGGGGTATGATCGAGGGGATGGTCTTGCCGCACCGGTTGATCCGGTGACGGCGGCGGCGGTGGCGGGTCTGGACAGCGGGGGCGATCCGGACCTGATCGAGATGTCGGGCCGCGTGAAGTGGTTCGACATCACGCGCGGATTCGGCTTCATGACCAGTGGGGAGGAGGACGTGCTCGTCCACTTCTCGCTTCTGCGCGAACATGGCCGGCGCAGCCTGCCGGAGGGGGCGACTGTCTCCTGCCTCGCGGCGCGGCGGGAACGCGGGCTGCAGGCGCGCAAGGTCCTCGCCTTCGATCTGAGCACCGCGACCGGCGAGGATCCCGACCTCATCCTGGCGCGCAGCGCGAACCGCATCGATCCGCAGACGCTGGTGGATCAGGCCGGGCCCTTCGTCACGGTAACCGTCAAATGGTTCAACCGGCTGAAGGGCTACGGCTTCGTCATGCGGGAGGACGATGATGCGGACATTTTCGTCCATATCGAGACGGTGCGCCGCGCCGGCCTGACCGAACTTGTGCCGAATCAGTTGCTGCAGGCGCGCATCGCCGATGGCGGCAAGGGCCCTATGGCGGTGGTGCTGGATCAGGCGTAAGTCCTCGCCTGTGTCCCGGGAACCGGGCCTCGCAAGGGATGTTGGCGTGGGCGTGAACCATCGGCTTCTGATAATCCTGGGCGGCGCGCTCCTTGCTGCCTGCAGCGCGGGACAGGCCCAGCCGTCTTCCGATCCGCCGTCCGCTGCGCTCCGCTCCGCGCGTATCACCATCGCCACCGCGACGCAGAGCCGGGCGTTCAACGTCGAACTGGCGGTAACCCCGCAGGAACAGGCGCGCGGCCTGATGTACCGGACAAGCCTTCGTCCGGGCCACGGCATGCTCTTCCCCTTCAGCCCGCCCCGCCCGGCGAGCTTCTGGATGAAGAACACGCTGATCCCGCTCGACCTCATCTTCATCCGCGCGGACGGAACCATCGCGCAGATCTCGCCCGATGCGACGCCCCAGTCGCTGGACCTGATCGAATGCGCCGAACCGGTCGCCGCCGTGCTGGAGATTGCCGGCGGAGAGGCGGCGCGGCTCGGCATCGCCCCGGGCGATCGCGTTACGGGACCGGGTGCATGAGCCGTTGCTTGTTTCCGCGATTCGCGGCTAAGCGCTAGGCCATGTCCGTGCTCAGCAGCATCTTCACCTGGTGGAATGGCGCCACGATCGGCACCCGCCTGTTCAGCCGCCGCAATGGGGAGCAGGTCGGCACCGACGCGCTCGGCAACGTCTATTTCCAGACCAAGGCCGGCCGCAAGGGACCGGCACGGCGTTGGGTGATCTACAGCGGCGCCAATGACGCCAGTCGCATCCCGCCCGAATGGTTCAGCTGGATGCACCACCAGATCGACGAGGCGCCGGATCAGGCCCTGCCGCCGCCGCGCGAATGGCAGCAGCCGCCGGCCCCGAACATGACCGGCACGGCCGCCGCCTATCGTCCGTCCGGTGCGCTGGAGATGGGCGGCAAGCGCGCCGCCGCGACCGGCGATTACGAGGCGTGGAGCCCCAACTAACGATGCGAAGCCTGTTTCGTGAAAATGCCGCGGAGGCGGTGATCGGCCTCCTCGTCGTGGTGGTCGGCGTCTGGTTCGCTGTCTTCGCGTGGAACCTCGCGGGCGGCTCCGGCAAGAGCAACGCGATCCACGTCAACGCCCTCTTCCCCAGCGCCGGGGGCGTCAACGTCGGCACCGACGTGCGCATCGCCGGCATGAACGTCGGGACCGTCACCGCGCAGAGGCTCGACCCCAAGTCCTTCCAGGCCGAGTTGACGCTCGCTATCGACAAGGACGTGAAGGTGCCGGCCGACAGCAGTGCCGCGATCACCTCCGAAGGGATCATGGGCGGCACCTACATCGCGTTGGTGCCAGGCGGCGAGGAGACCCCGCTCAAGGACGGCGACACCATCCTCGACACGCAAGGGTCGGTCGACATGATGGGGCTGATCGGCCAGTTCGTGAACAAGACCGGCGACGCGCCGAAGGCCGACGCGACCGGGGAAGCGCCGCAGCCGTGAAGCGCCGCGTGGCCGTCGCCACCATCGTTGCGGCGACGGGAGTGTTGGCCTGGCAGGGTGCGGAGGCCCTGCAGAGCGAAGCCGGGAACGGCGCGGAAGAAGAGGTTGCCGAGGCTCCGGCCGCGCCCAAGCCCGCCGCACCCAAGCCGATCGAGAAGGAAACGCCGATGGCCGAGCGCGTCGCGACGCTCGGCTTCCTCAACAAGCGCAACGGCCTGTCGCGCGACCTCACCCTCCGCCCCGGTCAGGCGGTGCGGATCGGCGACGCCATCGTCCGCCTCCGCGCCTGCGAGACGACGGCGGATTGGGAGCCGGAGCAGCTGACGGGAGCCTTCGTCCAGCTGGACCTGCGCGGTCGGGACGAACAATGGCGGCGCGCCTTCTCCGGCTGGCTCTACAAGGAGAGCCCGTCGCTGAACGTGGTGCTGAGCCCGCTCTACGACGTCTGGCCCAAGAGCTGCACGATGCGGCACCCCGATATGGGGCCGGATACGGTGCCGGTCTCGTCGGGCGCACCATCCAGGGCGAAGAAGTCGACACCGGAGGCCGAGGCGCCATCCGAAACGCCCGGCACGACACCGCCCGCCGCCAACGCCGAGTCGAGCAACCCGACATAGGTCGCCCGGTCGATCTCGATCGCACCCAGCGAGGCGAGGTGATCGGTGATGAACTGGCAATCGAGCAGGCGATAACCCCCGACGATCAGCCGCGCGACCAGCCAGGCGAGCGCCACCTTCGACGCGTCGGTTACCCGGCTGAACATGCTTTCGCCGAAGAACGCCGCGCCGAGCGTCACGCCATACAGCCCACCGACCAGCGCCCCCTCCTGCCACACCTCCACGCTATGTGCATGGCCCTGCGCATGAAGCTGCAGATAGGCGTCCTCGATCGGATGGCTGATCCACGTTTCCGGCCGATCCTCCCGCCGTTCCGCGCAGGCCCGCACCACGCCGGCGAAGTCGCGATCGGCGGTAACCGTGAACCGATCCGACCGGATCACCTTCGCCAGCGAGCGGGAGAGGTGAAAGCCGTGAAGCGGCAACACGCCGCGCAGCTTCGGCTCGACCCAGTAGATGTCGGGCGCATCCCGGCTATCCGCCATCGGGAATACGCCGACCGAATAGGCGCGGAGGAGGAGAGAGGGATCGATGACGGTCATCGGTTGGGCATCACGCGAGCGGGTCATCGAACCTCACCATTCACCAACCCCGTTCGCGCTGAGCCTGTCGAAGCGCCAGCACCACGCTGATCCCGACTGCGTGCGAGTAAGCTGATAACGCTCTAATCACCTGCAATCAGCGCCTCCTTCTTGGCGCGGCCCCAACCCTTCACCTGCCGCTCGGTCTCCAAAGCCTCGCTCCGCGTGCCGAATGCTTGCTGCCATACCAAGAAGACGGGTCGCCGAGTGGAGGTGTAGCCAGGAACCGCTCCGTGCTGGTGAGCGGCAATCCGGCTCTCCAGGTCATCGGTATGGCCGACATAGTAGCTCCTGTCCGAGCATCGCAGCATATAGGCGAAGAACGGTTTCACCGTAGCGCTGGCGCTTCGGCAGGCTCAGCGCGAACGGAGGTGGTGTTTGCGATGAGCAAGTCTGTCACCCCGCCGCTCACCGTCCGCTTCTCACCAAGTCCCCCCACATACGCCCCACTCGTTCGCGCTGAGCCTGTCGAAGCGCCAGTACTGACCGCAACGCAGCCATCACCCCGCCAGCCGCCGCTCGATCCCCCGCCACAACCGCGCGAACACCTCGGCAGCCGGTGATGCCGCCGCATAGCACCCGATCGGCTGGCGCTTCGCGGACATCGCCTCGATCGCGCTCGCCATCGGGATCACCGGCCATTGCGGATGCTCGGAGAGCGCCGCCTGATGCAGCCCGCGCCGGCGGTCGACCATGTTGAACACCGGCAGGATCGGGGCATGGCGCACCTTCGTCCGGGCAAAGCGCGCGATCACGTCGTTCAGCGCGCGGCGGGCGAGGGGGGAGGGGATCACCGGGGCGACGATCAGGTCGGCGGCCCGCGCCACCTGCTCGCTGATCGCGGTCAGGCCGGGCGGGCAGTCGAGGATGATGCGGTCGTAGCTGCCGGCCAGCGTTTCCATCACCCGCGCCATCCGCCGCTTCTTGCCAAGCGCGGCGAAGAAGCTGTCGAGATGGCCGAGGCCTTCATCGGCGGGCAGGATGTCGAGATTGGCGATGTCGGTCGGCCGCACCGCCTCGAACGGATCGACGTCGCGCGCGAAGATGCCCTCGCTCGCCGCACTCTCCGCCGGATCGAGACCGAGAAGGTAGGTGGATGCCCCCTGCGGATCGAGGTCCCAGAGCAGGGTGCGGCGGGATGACAGGCTGGCGGAGGCCCAGGCGAGGTTGACCGCGATGCTGGTCTTCCCAACTCCGCCCTTCGAACTGTAGACCGCGATTGTCGCCACCAGCGCTCCTCTAGAGGATTTCGCGCACCCTATCCGGCGGACGCCCAACGCGCACACCCTTTTCGGTCTCGACAAGCGGCCGCTCGATCAAGATCGGGTTCGCCGCCATCGCGTCGAGGATCGCATCATCCACCGCGCCGACAAACGGCTTGGCCGCATCCTCTCCCTTGCGCAGCCCCTCGATGGGGCTGATCCCCGCCTTGGCATACAACTCGCGCAGCTTCGCGGCGGTCGGCGGCGTCTTCAGATACTCGACCACCTCGACCTCGACGCCCGGCGTCTCGTTAAGGATGGCCAGCGCCTCGCGCGACTTGGAGCAGCGCGGGTTGTGGTAGATCGTCGCTTTCATCCTCTTCCCCTCACGTCCAACGGCAGGGTTCAGTCCGCCACTTCTCGCGCCAGCCACTGCTCCAGCCACTTGATCGTGTATTCGCCGGCCTGGAACTCGGGGTCGTCCAGCAGCTTCTGGTGCAGCGGGATCGTCGTCTTCACCCCGTCCACCACGAACTCCTCCAGCGCGCGGCGGAGGCGGCGGAGGCAGCCTTCGCGGTCGCGGCCGTAGACGATCAGCTTGGCGATCATCGAATCGTAATAGGGCGGGATGCGGTATCCGGCGTAGATGCCGCTATCGACGCGGACGTGCATGCCGCCCGGCGCGTGGAAAGCCTTGATCAGGCCGGGGCTGGGCGCGAAGGTCTGCGGGTCCTCGGCATTGATGCGACATTCGATGGCATGGCCGCGGAACTCCAGGTCCTCCTGGGTGACCGAGAGCGGCAGGCCTTCCGCCACGCGGATCTGTTCGCGGACGAGGTCGAGGCCGGTGATCGCCTCGGTCACTGGATGCTCCACCTGCAGGCGGGTGTTCATCTCGATGAAGTAGAATTCGCCGTCTTCGTAGAGGAACTCGATCGTGCCCGCGCCGCGATAGCCCATCTCGGCCATCGCCTTGGACACGATGCCACCCATCTCCGCACGCTGGGCCGGCGTGATGACGGGGGAGGGGGCTTCCTCCAGCACCTTCTGGTGCCGCCGCTGGAGCGAACAGTCGCGCTCACCAACATGGATGGCGTTGCCACGGCCGTCGCCGAACACCTGGAATTCGATATGGCGCGGGTCGGCCAGATACTTTTCCATGTAGACGGTGGCGTCGCCGAACGCCGCCTTCGCCTCGCTGCCCGCCTGCTGCATCAGGGTTTCGAGTTGGTGGGGCGCGGTGCAGACCTTCATGCCGCGCCCGCCGCCGCCGGACGCCGCCTTGATGATCACCGGATAGCCGATCGCCTCCGCGACCTTCTTCGCCTCGGCGATGTCGCTGATCGGCCCGTCGGAGCCGGGCACCAGCGGCAGGCCGAGCTGGGCGGCCGACGCCTTGGCGGCGATCTTGTCGCCCATCGTCCGGATATGCTCGGGCTTCGGGCCGATCCAGATGATGTTGTGCGCCTCCACGATCTCCGCGAACTTCGCGTTCTCGCTGAGGAAGCCGTAGCCCGGGTGGATCGCGTCCGCCCCGCTGATCTCCGCCGCGGCGATGATGTTCGGGATGTTCAGGTAGCTTTCGGCGGCGGGCGGCGGGCCGATGCAGATCGCCTGATCCGCCAGCCGGACGTGCATCGCGTCCGCATCCGCCGTCGAATGCACCGCGACGGTCTTGATCCCCATCTCATGCGCGGCGCGGTGGATGCGAAGCGCGATCTCGCCGCGATTGGCGATGAGGATTTTGCTGATCGCCATTGCTTATTCGATGACGACGAGCGGCTGGTCGAACTCGACGGGCTGGCCGTTCTCGACCAGCACGGCCTTCACCGTCCCGGCCTTGGCGGCGGTGATCGGGTTCATCACCTTCATGGCTTCCACGATCAGCAGCGTGTCGCCCGCCGCGACGGCCTTGCCGACGCTGACGAAGTTCGCCGCTTCCGGGCTGGACGCGAGATAGGCGGTGCCGACCATCGGCGACTTCACCGTGCCGGGGTGGTCGGCGGTGGAGACGGCGGGCGGGGTCGCGGCTGGCGCTGCGGTTGCGGCCGGGGCCATCGGCGCGGCATAGGTGGCGACGGGCGCAGCGGCCTGGCTCATCATGCGCGCGACGCGGATCTTGCGGTCGCCGTCCTGCACCTCGATCTCGGTGAGGCTGGTGTCGTTGAGCAGTTCGGCGAGCTGGCGGACGAGATCGGCGTCGACCTGCATGCCCGCGTTCCGGTCTTCGGTCATGTGGACCTGTTTCCCTGGATTGTTTTTAGACCTGTCGGTGAAGCGCGCCCCAATGTCAGAGCTTGGCCGCCGCGTCCAGCGCGAGCGTGTAGGAGAGCGCGCCGAAGCCCGCGATCGTGCCCTTGGCCGCCTGCCCCACCAGGCTGATGTGGCGAAAGGCCTCGCGCCGATGCGGGTTGGACAGGTGGACCTCGATGACGGGCACGCTCACGCCCTTGATCGCGTCGTGGACCGCGACGGAGGTATGGGTATAGGCGCCCGCGTTCAGCAGCACGGCCTTCGCTTGCCTCGCATTCGCCTCCTGGATCCAGTCGACCAGATGCCCCTCATGGTTCGACTGCCGCATGTCGATCTCAAGGCCGAGTTCGCGCGCCTGATCCTCCAGACGCCCGGCGATGTCGTCCAGCGTGTCGGACCCATAGATCTCGGGCTCGCGCAGCCCCAGCATGTTCAGATTGGGGCCGTTCAGGACGTAGACGACGGGCTTGTCGGCCATGCGGAGCCTTTCGGTTGGCGGTCGCGCTTCCTATAAACAGGTGCATCTGATCCCCAAAGGTTTCCTGTTCGATGCACGCAGACGGCACCATCTCGATCTCGGTGAACGGAGAGCACAAGCGGATCGCCGCCGGCATCACCATCGCCCAGCTGGCGAGCGAGCTCGGCCTGGTGCCCGAAAAGGTCGCGGTCGAGCGCAATATGGTGGTCGTGCCCCGCTCCACGCTCGGGCAGGTGCTGGTCGAGGATGGCGACGATCTGGAGATTGTCCACTTCGTCGGCGGCGGCGACCACGCAGCCCCGGTGAACGCCGACACCTGGACGGTCGCCGGCCGCACCTTCCGATCGCGCCTGATCGTCGGCACCGGCAAGTACAAGGACTTCGCCCAGAACGCCGCCGCCGTCGAGGCGAGCGGAGCCGAGATCGTCACCGTCGCCGTCCGCCGCGTCAACATCGCCGACCCAAAGGCGCCGATGCTGACCGACTATATCGATCCCAAGAAGATCACCTACCTCCCCAATACCGCCGGCTGCTTCACCGCCGAGGACGCGATCCGCACGCTTCGGCTGGCGCGCGAGGCGGGCGGCTGGGACCTCGTCAAGCTGGAGGTGCTGGGGGAGGCACGGACCCTCTATCCCAACATGGTCGAAACGATCCGCGCGACCGAGGTTCTAGCCAACGAAGGCTTCAAGCCGATGGTCTATTGCGTCGACGATCCGATCGCCGCGAAGCAGCTGGAGGATGCCGGCGCCGTGGCGGTGATGCCCTTGGGCGCCCCGATCGGCTCCGGCCTCGGCATCCAGAACAAGGTGACCATCCGCCTGATCGTGGAGGGCGCCAAGGTCCCCGTCCTGGTCGACGCCGGCGTCGGCACGGCGAGCGAGGCGGCGGCGGCAATGGAACTCGGCTGCGACGGCGTGCTGATGAACACCGCCATCGCCGAAGCCAAGGACCCGATCCTCATGGCCGCCGCGATGAAGGCGGGCGTGGAAGCGGGACGGCTGGCCTATCGTGCCGGGCGGATGGGGCGGCGGATGTATGCGGACCCGTCGAGTCCGCTGGCGGGGTTGATCTAAAAGAGCGGCCCAGCCTCTTCCGCTCACGCGCTTCCGAGTTTTAATCGCGTCTTCTAGCCAGCTGAACAAGGCCAATTGCGACCATTGCGCAGAATAGTAGCAACCAAGCCAGCGCCCCTGCTAAGCCAAAACGATCAGGCACAGTGTATGCGGCGATTATACCGCTGATACTGATCAATATAAGTACGATTAGAAGCGGAATCGGCGGATGATGGTCCGTGACGTCAGCGGTAGCAACTCGAAGAAATCCTTCCAATGTAGGAAAATAAGTGCTTAGCCGCTGCTGGCTCTTTCGATTGTTTATCATGCCCTCTCGCGTGCGCGCGCATGTGCGAGCGCGCGCCTGCCCGTTGAAGGGCGACTTTTGAGACTTTCCGCGCGCTGAGAGCCGTTTCGGTCAAACCTTAGCCTGACCTTCCGCCCCCGCCCGCTCGTCCTGAACCCTCGGGCTTCGGCTTCGCCGAACCCGAGGACAGGCTACGCCGAAGGACGGGCAGCAGGCGTATCGCTCGTCACCCGCGCCTCGCCCACGCTCGGCACGAACGGAGGATTGAGTCACGCCCGCGGGGAGAAGGGCGTCGCACAATCCACGCCGTTCGCATTAAGCCTGTCGAAGGGCCAGCGCCGGCGCTTCGACAGGCTCCGCGCAAACGGTAGTTGGTAGTGCTTGTCGCTCGGGCGGTCGAAAGCCGTCTCGTCCTAGCCTTGGACCAGCCGACCGCACCCAGCGTTCTGTTCGAGCGAAGTCGATTGGTAGTAAGAGGCGAGCCGCTTGTGATCCGTGCCTCGGCTACGCTCGGCATGCAGGAGGCACCGGGCACCCGCTTGCCCTGAGTAGCCACTAGGATTGTCGAAGAGGCGTATCGAAGCGCCTGTGCGGATGCTTCCATATGAGGCTTCGACAGGCTCAGCCTCTACTCAGGACGAACTGACGGTCAGATTTGCCTTGAGCCGGGGGGGGCTGCTTCTTCACCGCGCCTAGGCGGCGGGATCCCCGATCAGGTCCGGGGTGACGGCAGAAGAAAAAGCATGTCACCGCCTGCCTCGACCAGGGGGATGCAGCTAGGGGCACCGTCAGCAGGATATCGCCGGAGCGTCGCGGAGCGCGTTTTGCCGGCGCGGGACGCACGACCCGACCGCCGGCGACCGCGAGCCGCAGTACGATCCTCATGGCCGCCGGCGATAATAGCGGACGTGGAGGTGCAGCGGCGTGCCAACCCTGCGGAAGAAATGCGCGGACGGATACAGGCGGACCGTCGAGCCGCCAGCGGGCCGCATTTAGAAACAGCCGCTCACGCGCCGGTTCACAAGCCATGCCCTGGCTCCGACAACCCGCGAGGCCGGCAGAACAAGCAGCAGAAGGACAGCAAAGAAAAGGCCCCGGCTCCCAGAGGAACCGAGGCCTTCTCTTAAACCGAGACTTACGTCAGACGGCGTAGCTGACGCGCGAAACGCGGCGACGCATCGTGCCACCGACCAGGCCGAAGCCGGCGATCATCATGGCCCAGCTCGCCGGTTCCGGCACCGCCGCCGTGATGTCGGTCACCGTGACAAAGCCAACACCCGTCGCAGGGTTGGCGTTCGCGATACCGGCGGTGATCGCATATGAACCGGGCGTCGTGAACATGCCGCTCGAACCGATGTCGCTGCCGAAGATGCTGACGGTCGTGTCGGGGAAGAACAGGTTGAACTGTCCGCGCTCCGCCAAGGTGTAGAACTCGACGCTCGTCGGCACCGATGCGACCAGCACCGAGTCGAGATAGAAGCGGAAGTCGCTGATCGACGCCGTGGGGTTCGCGTCCAGGGGGTTCGGGACCTTGAACGAGAACTGGAACGACTTGTTTACCGCGCTGTACGCGGTCGTCGGCGTTCCTGCCGACCAGAGGCCGGTGCCTTCGATCAGAACCACCGCATGAGCGGGTACCGCGACGGTCGCGATGGCCAACAGGCTAGCGGTCGTAAGTATGCGATTCATCATGCTCATGGTGCGCTCCCCGATTCGTTAATCTCTTCTTAAGGTCTCCTAAAAACGAGGAGTAGTCAATTCGTTGACGCAACATTCATCCGTATAACGCCCAAGGTGGATCGAATTGGCGATGATGAATGCTGTCGGCGAAGCATCAGCGCAGCGGAATGTAGGCGCGCCCGCCTCCGTCCAAAGAAAAGCGGAGCGCCATTAACAACGAAAATCGTGGGAATTTACATCCACGAGATCAGCGCGGACTCAGGGTCAGGTGTCCCTCGCCTTCGTCCACGGTGACCACCTGGCCGTCGCGCACCGTCCCGGAAAGGATCGCATCCGCCAGCGGATCCTGCAGGTACTTCTGTACCGCCCGCTTCAACGGCCGCGCGCCGTAGACCGGATCGTAGCCGACCCGACCCAGCCACGCACGCGCTGAGTCGGTCAGCGACAGGGCGATCTTGCGGTCCTTCAGCAGGCGCTGAACCCGCCCGACCTGAATGTCGACGATCGGGCCCATGTGAGCCTGGCCGAGACGGTGGAACAGGATGATCTCGTCCAGCCGGTTGAGGAACTCCGGCCGGAAGTGGCTGCGGACCACCTCCATCACCTGTGGCTCGGCCTTCTCGACCGGATCGTCCTCGCCGAGATTGGCGAGGTACTGGCTGCCGAGGTTGGAGGTCAGGATGATCAGCGTGTTGGTGAAGTCCACCGTGCGCCCCTGACCATCGGTCAGCCGCCCATCGTCCAGCACCTGCAGCAGCACGTTGAACACGTCCGGATGCGCCTTTTCGACCTCGTCGAACAGGATCACCTGATAGGGGCGGCGGCGGACCGCCTCGGTCAGGACGCCGCCTTCCTCGTATCCGACATAGCCCGGCGGTGCGCCGATCAGGCGGGCGACGGCGTGCTTCTCCATGAACTCGCTCATGTCGATGCGGACCATCGCCGCGTCGTCGTCGAACAGGAAGCCGGCAAGCGCGCGGGTCAGCTCGGTCTTGCCGACACCGGTCGGCCCCAGGAACAGGAACGAGCCGAGCGGCCGGTTCGGGTCCTGCAGCCCGGCGCGCGAGCGGCGGACGGCGGCGGCGACGGCCTTCACCGCGTCCGACTGGCCGATCACCCGCTTGCCGACGATCTCCTCCATCGCCAGCAGCTTCTCGCGCTCGCCCTCCAGCATCTTGTCGACGGGGACGCCGGTCCAGCGGCTGACGACCGAGGCGATGTCCTCCGCCGTCACCTCCTCACGCAGCATCGCGCCCTCGGATGCGGCCTGCGCCTCGGCCAGCTGCTTCTCCAGCGCGGGAATTGCGCCGTAGGACAGCTCGGACATCTTGGCGAGGTCGCCCGCCCGCTGCGCCTGCTCCAGCTGGATGCGCGCGGCGTCAAGCTGCTCCTTCAGCTTCGCCTCGGCGTTGATCTTGTCCTTCTCCGCCTGCCAGCGGGTGGTGAGCGCCGCCGACTGCTCCTCAAGCTGGGACAGGTCGTGCTCCAAATTGGCAAGCCGGTCCTTGGAGGCTGTGTCGGTCTCCTTCTTCAGCGCCTCCCGCTCGATCTTCAGCTGGATGATGCGGCGGTCGAGGTTCTCGATCTCCTCGGGCTTCGACTCCACCTCCATGCGGAGCCGCGACGCCGCCTCGTCCATCAGGTCGATAGCCTTGTCGGGGAGGAAGCGATCGGTGATGTAGCGGTTGCTGAGCGTCGCCGCCGAGACGATCGCGCCATCGGTGATGCGGACGCCGTGGTGAAGCTCGTACTTCTCCTTCAAGCCGCGTAGGATCGAGATCGTGTCCTCGACCGTCGGCTCGCCGACGAAGACGGGTTGGAAGCGCCGCTGCAGCGCGGGGTCCTTCTCGACATATTTGCGGTACTCGTCGAGCGTGGTGGCGCCGATGCAGTGCAGTTCGCCGCGAGCGAGGGCGGGCTTCAAGAGGTTGCCCGCATCCATCGCGCCCTCGGACTTGCCCGCGCCGATCAGCGTGTGCATCTCGTCGATGAACAGGATGATGTCGCCCTCGGCGGACTTCACTTCGTCCAGGACGCCCTTCAGCCGCTCCTCGAACTCACCGCGATATTTCGCGCCGGCGATGAGGCTGCCCATGTCGAGCGCCATCAGGCGGCGGTCCTTGAGGCCATCCGGCACGTCGCCATTGGCGATACGCAGCGCGAGGCCCTCGGCAATCGCGGTCTTGCCGACGCCGGGTTCGCCGATCAGCACCGGGTTGTTCTTTGTGCGCCGGGCGAGGATCTGGATGGTGCGGCGGATCTCCTCGTCCCGGCCGATCACGGGATCAAGCTTCCCCTCCCGCGCTACGGCGGTGAGATCGCGGGCGAACTTCTTCAGCGCGTCATACCTGTCCTCCGCCGACGCGGTATCGGCGGTGCGCCCGCCACGCAATTCGTTGATCGCGGCGTTCAGCGCCTCAGGCCTGACGCCCGCCGCCTGGAGCGCCTTGCCCGCCGCCGTGTTGAGCGAGAGAGCGAGCGCGACCAGCAGCCGCTCCACCGTGACGAAGCTGTCCCCCGCCTTGTCGGCGATCTGCTCCGCCTGGTCGAGCACGCGAACGGAATCGTTGGTCAGCCCCGGCGTGTTCTGCGCGCCGGATCCGCTGACCGAGGGGATCTTGGAGAGCGCCAGGTCGGTCTCGCTCGCCGCCCGCTTCGCATTGCCGCCCGCCTTGGCGATCAGGCCGGACGCCATGCCCTGATCGTCTTCCAGCAGCGCCTTCAGAAGATGCTCGGGCGCGATCTGCTGGTGGCTGTTGCGGATCGCGACGGTCTGCGCCGCCTGGAGGAAGCCCTTGGCGCGGTCGGTGAATTTCTCGAGGTTCAAGGTCTGCTCCCCTGTTCGGTCCACCGCGATATGGTGTGACAATTATGTCACGCAAGGGGGTGCTGCACCTCCCCCGCCGTTCGCGCTGAGCCTGTCGAAGCGCCACCGCTGGCCCTTCGACAGGCTCAGGGCGAACGGCCTTGGAGCGATGGGAGAGCCAACAGGCTTACTGCTTCCCCGCCGCCGCTCTCGGCTTGCCCGGCGCATACAGGTCGCCGAAGAAGTCGCCCTGATACCACAGCGGTCGCTCCTCGGCGTCGGCCAGATCGCGGCTGATCAGGTAGTTGAGCTTCGCATAGCAGGCACCCTGATCCCAAAGGATCGGCTGGCTCATGTCATCCTTCAGCCCGTGATAGTTGCCGCCGAGAAAGCCGGGCCAGACCTTGTCGCCGCCATTCGCAGGGCCGGTGGCGAGCAGGATGGCGGGGACGCCCTGCTTGACGAACTCGTAATGGTCGGAGCGGGTGAAGATGCCTTCCTCCGGCATGAAGTCGGGGGAGACCTTGACCCCCATCTCAGCGCCAGCCTGCTGCACCGCCCTGGCGACGGTCGAGTGATCGGCGCCGAAGGCCACCACGTCGGTGAAGGGGTAGAGGATCAGCGGCATGTCGAGGTCGACCAGCCCGACGATCTGTCCGATCGGCACGGTCGGGTTGTTGGCGAAATACTGCGCGCCGAGCAGGCCGCGCTCCTCGGCAGTGTTGGCGATGAACATCACCGAGCGGCGCGGCGGCTTGCCTGACGCGACGAACGCCTTCGCCGCCTCCAGCATGGTGGCGACGCCCGCCGCATTGTCGAGCGCGCCGTTATAGACCTTGTCCTCGCCGGCCTTCGCGTCCGCCTTGAGGCCGAGATGGTCGAGATGACCCATCAGGACGACGTATTCGGCCTTCAGAGTCGGGTCGGTGCCGGGGAGGATGCCGATGACTTCCGGGCTGGTCAGCTGGGAGAAGCTGCTCCGGCGCTCAATGCGGATGCTGGTCTTGAGCGGAAAGCCCTTCGGCTTGGCGCCCTTCGCGCTCGCCGCCTTGCGGATCGCGGCGTAGGTCTTTGGCGCGTCGGCGAAGAGGACGGCGGCGCTAGTCTCGTTCAAGGTCGTGCCGACACGGACATTCGGGGCCTCGTCATGGACCTTGCCGGCCTTGTCGAGCCACATGAACTTCGGCGACTTGGCGTAGCGGAGCTGCGTCTTCCACGGGAAGGTCTTGGCACTCTCCTCGGTCGGGAGCGAGATGGTGCCGATCGCGCCATGTGCGCTGGCGGTTGCGGCCTTCTCGTCACCGTAATGCGCGGCGATCTCGCTCGGCAGGTCGCGGGGTTCGCCGGACAGATAGGCGACGATCTTGCCCTTAACGTCGAGGCCCTTGTAGTCGTCGATGCCGAAGCGGGGGGCGACGATGCCGTAGCCGACGAAGACCACCGGGGCGGAGACGTCCTGCGCCTCCTCCTTCAGGCTGGAAGAGACGACAACCTCGGTGCCGCTGTCCCAGCTCTTTTCGCCCGCCGGGCCGGTGATCGTCACCTTGGGCGTGCTGCCCTCCGCGACCACAGCCTTGCGGAAGGTCACCTGCTGATACCAGCCGCCATTCTCGCCGCCGGGCTTGAGGCCCAGCCCCTCGAACTGCGTCGCGACGTAGCGGGCGGCGATGTCGTAGCCCTTCGATCCGGTGTCGCGGCCTTCGAGGAGGTCGTCGGAGAGGAAGGCGACGTGGCTGCGGAAGGCGTCGGCGCTGAACACGGGCGTCTCGGCGGCGAGCGGTGCGGCGAGAGCAGTTGTGAGAGCGAGGAGGGTAAGGAGGCGCATGGAGGTTCCCTGATGTGTCGTTGCCACTCTCGTGCCCCGGCGCGTAACCGTGTTGCAACCCTAATCCAGCCGGTTACAACCACCGCCATCCTTGGCCGCTGTCCGGCGGCGCGTTCGAAAGACCTTCGATGATCCGTTCGCTGACCGCAGCCCTTGCCGCCACGCTCCTGTCCACCACCGCCATCGCCCAGGCCCCAGCGCCAAGTGCGCTGCCGGCGCTCGTGAAGACGGTGGACATTCCCTACGAGCGCTTCACGCTTCCGAACGGGCTGAAGGTCATCGTCCACACCGATCGCAAGGCACCGGTCGTCGCCGTGTCCGTCTGGTATCACATCGGCTCGAAGAACGAGCCGGCGGGCAAGACCGGCTTCGCGCATCTGTTCGAGCATCTGATGTTCAACGGGTCGGAGAATGCGAATTTCGACTTCTTCAAGCCGATGGAGGCGATGGGTGCCACCGACCTGAACGGCACGACCTGGTTCGACCGGACCAATTACTTCGAGACGGTGCCGGTCGGCGGGCTGGAGCAGACGCTCTGGCTGGAGGCGGATCGCATGGGCCACCTGCTCGGCGCGATCGATCAGGCGAAGCTCGATAACCAGCGCGGCGTCGTCCAGAACGAGAAGCGCGAGGGCGATAACAAGCCCTACGGCCTGGTCGAATATGCCCAGCTGCAGGCGCTGTTCCCGGAAGGGCACCCGTACCAGCACTCGACGATCGGTTCGATGAAGGACCTCGACAGCGCCAGCCTGGATGACGTGAAAGGCTGGTTCCAGGCGCATTACGGGCCGAACAACGCGGTGCTCGTGCTGGCCGGCGACATCGACGCGAGGACCGCCCGGCCGCTGATCGAGAAGTATTTCGGCGCATTCAAGCGGGGGCCGGAGACGCCGCGCCCGGCGGTTCCGGTGCCGTCGCTGAAGGCACCGGTCGATCAGGTGATGCACGATGCGGTGTCGAATACCCGGATCTACCGCAACTGGGTGGTGCCGGGCCTGAACGACGCGGACACGGTGCCGCTCGACATCGGCATGGCGGTCTTGGGCGGCCTCTCTTCCTCGCGCCTCAACAACCTGTTCGTGCGGCAGGACAAGACGGCGGTGGGCGTCGCCGCATCGATCCAGGAGTTCGAGAACATCTCGCTGGCCGAGGTGACCGTCGACGTGAAGGACGGGGCGGACGCCAAGGCGGTGGCGGCGAAGCTGGACCAGGTGCTTGCCGACTACATCGCCAAGGGGCCGACCGCCGACGAGGTGCAGCGCGCCGCGATGAAGGAGGTCGCAGGCACGATCGCTGGGCTGGAGCAGGTCGGCGGCTTCGAGGGCAAGGCGGTGACGCTGGCCGAGGGTGAGGTCTATTCGAACGATCCCGAGAAGTACCGCAAGGACCTTGCCGCCTATGCCGCCTCGACCCCGGCGCAGGTGACGGCGGCGCTCCAGAAGTGGCTGACCCGCCCCGCCTTCCGCCTGACGGTGGTGCCGGGCGAGCGCTCGGCACAGGACAATGCGATGGCCGGCAACGCCGCGACCTCGGCCCCGCGCTACTATGTCGATCCGGCGAACGGTGGTGCGGCTGCCCCGGCCGCCTCCGGCATGACCGCCGCCGTCGCCATGCCGAAGGTTGCGGAGATCAAGGACCTTGAGTTCCCGACGCTGGAGCATGCGACGCTCGCCAACGGCGTGAAGGTGACGTTCGCGCGTCGCACCACGGTGCCGACGGTGCGCGTGGCGCTGGTCTTCGACGGCGGCAATTCGGGCGATGTGAGGGAGAAGCTCGGCACCGGCGCGCTGATGCGGTCGCTCCTCGACGAAGGCACCAAGACAATGAACTCGGTGCAGCTTGCCGAGGCGAAAGAGCGGCTGGGCGCTGAGATCGGGGTGGGCGCCACGATGGACAAGACGACCATCGCCCTGTTCGCGCTGAAGCCGAACCTCGCGCCATCGCTGGACCTCCTTTCCGACATCGCACGCAACCCGGCGTTCGAGGCGGGCGAGGTGGAGCGGCTGCGCGGGCAGGTGCTGGCCGGGATCGCGGCTGAGAAGACCGATCCGGGCACGATCGCCCGCCGCACGCTGCCCGGCCTGCTGTTCGGTCAGTCGCATCCCTATGGCGTGCCGAGCACCGGCACCGGCACGGAAGAGGGCGTGAAGGCGGCGACCCGCGCCGATCTCGTCGCCTTCCACGACAGCTGGATCCGGCCCGACATGATGGAGATCGTGGTGGTCGGCGACACCACGCTGGCCGAGATCAAGCCGCTGCTCGACTCACGCTTCGGCAACTGGACGCCGCCCACAGCGCCGAAGGGCAAGAAGGTCTTCGCCATGGACCGCATGGCCCGCGTGCCGCGCATCGTCCTGATCGACCGGCCGCAGAGCCCGCAATCGGTGATCCGCGCCGGTGTGGTGACCCCACTGAAGGGCACGGATGATACAATCGCGCTGACCACCGCCAACGAGGTGCTGGGCGGCAGTTTCCTGTCGCGCCTCAACATGGACCTGCGCGAGACCAAGGGCTGGGCCTATGGGGCGTTCTCGCTCACCCCGCTCTTCCGCGAGGCGGTGCCGTTCTACACCTCGGCCCCGGTGCAGGCGGACAAGACGGGTGAGTCGATCAAGGCGATCATGGCCGACATGAAGGAGTTCCTCACCGCCAAGGGTGTCAACGAGGAGGAGCTGGACCGCACCGTCAGCGGGCAGATCCGGTCGCTGCCGGGATCGTTCGAGACCAGCGACGCGCTGATGTCGGCGATCGTCACCAACATCACGCTCGACCGGCCCGACGACTACTACGTCACCCTTCCCGCACGCTACCGCGCGCTGACCGCGCCGGCACTCGACAAGGCGGCGCGCGACGTGATCCGGCCGGAGAACATGATCTGGGTCGTCGTGGGCGATGCGGCGAAGGTCCGCCCGCAGTTGGACGGGCTTGGCCTGCCCGTCGAGATGGGAAAGTCGCGCTGATGTCGGCGGCGGATGGCAGCTGGGCCTGCTCGGCAAAGACACCGGTCGGCGCGCAGGACTTCACCCTGACGGTGCGCGTCGAGGGGGATCGGTTCAGCGGCGAGGTGTCGGGCGCGCTCGGCTCCAAGCGCATTGCCGATGGCCGGGTCGAAGGCGATGATCTGCGGTGGGAGATGGAGGTCAGTTCGCCGATGAAGGTCAGGCTCGACTGCGAGGCGAGCGTCGAGGGCGACCGCATCGACGGAGTGGTGAAGGCCGGCTGGTATGGCACCTATCCGCTGACGGGCGTGAGGAAGGCGTAGGCGTCAACTCAACGGCGTCATGCCAGCGAAGGCTGGCATCGGGTGGGTTTGTTCCACGCGATCCCAGCCTTCGCTGGGATGACGTAAGGGCACGCGGAAGGCCGGGCCAAGGTCAGGCCAAAACCTCCGTCAGAGCGCGGAAAGTCTCAAAAGTCCTGCCACAACGGGTGGGCGCGCGCTCGCACATGCGCGCGTGCGCGAGACTGCATGATAAACGATCGAAAGAGCCGACGCCGGGGAAGCACTTATTTTCCTACATTGGAAGCGAATAGGATTCTGTTCGGCATGTTGTGTCCGGATCGACACACATGCCGGTGCGTAGACCCTAGCGATACAGGCGGGTGACGTGACCCATCTTGCGACCGGGCCGCGCCTCGCCCTTGCCGTAGAGGTGGAGGTGCGCGCCGGGCTCGCTCAGGATATCCTTCCAGCGGCCGGCATCCTCGCCGATCAGATTGTGCATCGTGACCTTCGACGCGGCGAGCGCGGTCTGGCCGAGGGGCAGGCCGCAGATCGCGCGAATGTGGTTCTCGAACTGCGAGGTGACGGCACCCTCGATCGTCCAATGGCCGGAATTGTGAACGCGAGGAGCCATCTCGTTGAAAACGGGACCGTTTGCCGTCGCAAAGAACTCGCAGGCGAGGACGCCGACATAGTCGAGCGCGTCGGCGATGTTGCCGGCGAGATCGGCGGCGACCGGCGCCTGATCGTGGATCGGCCCGGGCGCGGGAACGGTGGAGCTGTCGAGGATGCCGTCCTTGTGGACGTTGTGCGGTGCCGCCCAGCAGCGTTCCGCCCCGTCCTGCCCGCGGGCGAGGAGGATGGAGAACTCCGCGTCGAACTCGACCATGCCTTCGAGGATCGCGGATTGCTGGCCGATCGCTGCCCAAGCGGCGTCGATGTCGGCGGGCGAGGCGAGGCGGGCCTGGCCCTTGCCGTCATAGCCGAAGCGGCGGGTCTTCAGGATCGCCGGGGCGCCGAGAGAGGTAAGCGCGAAGCTCAGGTCTTCGCGGCTGTCGACCTGCGCATAGGGTGCGGTGCAGCCGCCGAGCTTGCGGACGAACGCCTTCTCGGCGAGCCGGTCCTGCGTCACCCCCAGGGCGGCGGCGGGCGGGTAGACCGGCACCGAGGCGGCGAGCTTCTCAAGCGTCGCGCAGGGGACGTTCTCGAACTCGAAGGTCACGATGTCGACCGATTCCGCGAAGGCCGCGAGGGCGCGCTGGTCCTCGTACTCCGCGCGTGTGACGGCCCGCGCCGCGTCGGCGGCGGAGGGGTTGCCCTCCGGCGCGTAGACATGGACGTGGTAGCCGAGCTGCGCCGCCGCCTGCCCGAGCATCCGGCCGAGCTGGCCGCCGCCCAAGATGCCGATCGTGCTGCCGGGCGGGATCATTCGGGCGTTTCGGCGACCGCCTCGGTCTGGCGGGCGCGCCATGCGTCGAGGCGGGCGGCGAGCCCCGCGTCCTCATTGGCGAGCATCGCGGCGGCGAGGAGGGCGGCATTGGTGGCCCCGGCTTTGCCGATGGCGAGCGTCCCGACGGGGATGCCCGCCGGCATCTGGACGATGGAGAGCAGGCTATCCATGCCCTTCAGCGCCTTGCTTTCGACCGGTACGCCGAGGACGGGCAGGCGGGTCATCGATGCCGTCATGCCGGGCAGGTGCGCCGCGCCGCCGGCGCCCGCGATGATTGCCTTGAGGCCGCGATCGACGGCGGAGCGGGCGTAGTCGTAGAGGCGTTCGGGCGTGCGGTGGGCGGAGACGACCTTCACCTCATGCGGCACGCCGAGGCTGGTGAGCGTTTCCGCCGCCTTGGACATGGTTTCCCAGTCCGATCGGCTGCCCATGATGATGCCGACCAGCGGCGACACGTCCGACATGCTTCCCCGTGGCATGGAGCGAGTGAAGCGCCGTTTCCTAGCGCGTTTTACGGGGATGTCCACGTGCCTATCGGCGGGATGTATCCTCCCCCGCCAGGGGGGAGGTGGCGCCGTCAGGCGACGGAGGGGGAGGACGGCGGTGTCGCGAAGATCAGAGCTGACCACCGCCCTCCCCCTCCGTCAGGCTGCGCCTGCCACCTCCCCCTGGCGGGGGAGGATGGGTGAGGACGGTACGTTGCCGAGGGAGAGGGCAGGGCGGAACGGGCGGAGGTTAGCGCTCCGACAGGTAGTACCGGTCCTTCGCATTCAGCGCTTCGTCCAGATCGTAGACGATCGGCTGGCCGGTCGGGATTTCCAGGCCGGTGATGTCCGCGTCGGGGATCGCCGACAGGTGCTTGACCAGCGCGCGCAGCGAATTGCCGTGGGCGGAGATCAGGACGCGCTTGCCCGCCTTCAGCTCGGGCGCGATGCGCTCTTCCCAATAGGGGAGGACGCGGGCGATGGTGTCCTTGAGGCTTTCGGTGTTGGGGATCGTGATGCCGGCATAGCGGCGGTCCTTCGACAGATCCCAGTCGCTGTCCGCATCCTGTGGGGGCGGGGGGATGTCGAAGCTGCGGCGCCAGACCTTCACCTGATCCTCGCCGTGCTTCGCCGCGGTCTCCGCCTTGTTGAGGCCGGTCAGCCCGCCATAATGCCGCTCGTTCAGGCGCCAGTCCTTTTCGACCGGCAGCCAGAGGCGACCCATCGCCTCCAGCGCGATGTTCAGCGTCTTGATCGCGCGGGTCTGCAGGCTGGTGAAGGTCAGGTCGAAATCGAGGCCCTTGGCGGCCAGCAGCTCGCCCGCCGCCTTCGCCTCGGCATGGCCCTGTTCGGTCAGGTCGACATCCCACCAGCCGGTGAAGCGGTTCTCCAGGTTCCAGGCGGACTGGCCGTGGCGGATCAGGACGAGCGTCGGCATGCGGTTTGGTCTCCCCATTTCTGGGTGGCAGCCTTAGAACGCGAGCGCCGCCGCGTCACCTGCTGCGGTGCGGAAAACGGGAGTTCGGATATGGCGGTGTCGGTCGAGGTCTATGAATATCAGGGCGATGGCGGGCCATTCGTCGGCCGCGTGGTGCATGACGATGCGGTGACCGGGCCGGCGCCGGGCATCCTGATCGCGCCGACCTTCTGGGGTCTGCGTGACCTGGAGGTCGACAAGGCACGGCGGCTGGCGGAGGCGGGCTATGTCGTGCTGGTGGCCGATCCCTATGGCGGCGGGCGCACCGGCGCGACGGCCGAGGAGGCGACCGCGCTGATGGGCGAGCTGATGGCGGACCGGAAGGCGGCGCAGGCGCGGTTCCAGAATGCGCTGGCCGTCCTCAAGGCGCTGCCCGGTGTCGACGGGTCCAGAACGGCGGCGCTCGGCTACTGCATGGGCGGCAAGTGCGTGCTCGATCTGGCCCGCAGCGGGGCCGAGGTGACGGGTGTTGCGCCGTTCCACGCGATCTTCGACGCGCCCGCGCATCCGAACGCGCCGATCAAGGCGAAGCTGCTGATCAGCCAGGGGTGGGACGATCCGCTGACGCCGCCCGACAGCTTCGTGGCGCTCGCGAAGGAACTGACCGAGGCGGGGGCGGACTGGCAGCTTCACGCCTATGGCCATACCGGCCACAGCTTCACCACGCCCGGCAAGGGGCTCGGACCGGGCTTCGGCTATTCGGAGAGCGCAGACAGGCGCTCTTGGGCGGCGCTCACGGCCTTCCTGAACGAGATCTTCGCCTAGAGGACGAAATCCGTCTTGGTCAGCGCGACCTGGGTGTCGAGGTGGATGAAGAAGTCGGCCAGCTTGTCGCCGTCGGTGTCGCCGCTGATCAGGGTGCCCTTTCCGACATGCTCGAAGTGGAGCTGCCCGGCCTTGCCTTCGAAGGCGCGGGTGCCGATCCAGCTGAACTTGTCGTTGCTGGCGCTGGCGGACCGCGCGTCGATGGCGGACAAGTCGATCTTGTCCGCGCCCATCGTGAAGTCGGTGATGTGGTCGGCCTTTGACGCTGTGCTGCCGGTGTCGCCGGCCTTGAACACGAAGCGGTCGTTGCCGCTGCCCCCGGTCAGCGTATCCACGCCGGCGCCGCCGAACAGCGTGTCGTTGCCCGCGCCACCCGACAGCTTGTTGGCGGCTGAGTTGCCGGTGATGGTGTTGGCGGAACTGTTGCCCGTGCCGTTGATCTTGGCGGTGCCGGTCAGGGTCAGGTTTTCGAGGTTGGAGCCGAGCGTGTAGCTGACCGACGCCTTCACAGTATCCGTGCCGCCGCTCTTCGCCTCGACAACGACGTCCCTGGTGCTCTCGACGCTGTAGGTGTCGTTGCCCTTGCCGCCGGTCATGGTGTCCGCGCCGGTTCCGCCGTCCAGCGTGTCGTTGCCATCGCCGCCGAACAGCTTGTCGTTGCCAGCCCCGCCGGAGAGCGTGTTGGCGGCTGAGTTGCCGGTGATGGTGTTTGCAGAGCTGTTGCCCGTGCCGTTGATCTTGGCGGTGCCGGTCAGGGTCAGGTTTTCGAGGTTGGAGCCGAGCGTGTAGCTGACCGACGCCTTCACAGTATCCGTGCCGCCGCTCTTCGCCTCGACAACGACGTCCCTGGTGCTCTCGACGATGTAGGTGTCGTTGCCCTTGCCGCCGGTCATGACGTCCCCGGCGGTTCCGCCGTCCAGCGTGTCGTTGCCATCGCCGCCGAACAGCTTGTCGTTCCCCGCCCCGCCGGAGAGCGTGTTGGCGGCTGAGTTGCCGGTGATGGTGTTGGCGGAGCTGTTGCCCGTGCCGTTGATCTTGGCGGTGCCGGTCAGGGTCAGGTTTTCGAGGTTGGAGCCGAGCGTGTAGCTGACCGACGCCTTCACAGTATCCGTGCCGCCGCTCTTCGCCTCGACAACGACGTCCCTGGTGCTCTCGACGATGTAGGTGTCGTTGCCCTTGCCGCCGGTCATGACGTCCCCGGCGGTTCCGCCGTCCAGCGTGTCGTTGCCATCGCCGCCGAACAGCTTGTCGTTCCCCGCCCCGCCGGAGAGCGTGTTGGCGGCTGAGTTGCCGGTGATGGTGTTGGCCGAGCCGTTGCCGGTCCCCTTCGTCGCCTTGCCGGTGAGGGTCAGGTTCTCGACATTGGAAGACAGGGTGTAGTTCGCGCTGGAGAAGACGCTGTCCGTTCCCTGGCCTTTCAGCTCGTTGATCCGCACGGTGGAGGCGCTGATCCGGTAGGTATCGTTGCCCTTTCCGCCGGTGAAGGCGTCCATATAGGGCAGGTCGAAGATGTCGTTGTAGATCGTGCCGACGCCCATGTCGGCCATCATCGCGAGGTCGAGCTTGCTGATCTGGTAGCGGACGCCCGTGTAGAGGAGGACGCCGTTCATAAGGCCGGTGACCATGTCCGCGCCGGGCAGCGGCTCGTCCGCCGAATTGCCGTAATGCGTGTAGTTGTTGAAGGTGAGCGGCACGGTCTTTCCGTAGACCGCCTTCGAATTGGGACCGTCGAAGGAATAGACGCCCTTCGAGTTCGGCTTGGTCAGATGATCGTCGTAGACCGTCTTGTACGACGGGTCGTCGGTGCCGTAGCCGTTGAAGCCGAGAGAGTGGCCGATCTCGTGCATCATGACGCTGAGGCCATCGGTCATGCCGGCCGGCACCTTGGACGATGTACCAAGGTGGAGCAGCTTCAGATAATCCTCGGTGATGCTGATCGAGACGTCCCAGTCCTGACCGCTCTCCTTGCCGGTGCGCAGTTGATAGGCGGGCGTCGCTTGCGCGATCGTGCTGGCGCCGTTCACCCAAAGGTTGGTGGACGTTGCCTCGGCCCGGCCGCTGGCATTGCTCGCGACCAGATCGATCTTGACCTTCAGGTTCGCGTTCCCGGCGAGGACCTTGCCCCATTCGTTGAAGGCGGCGGTGGTGATCGTCTTCAACTGACCGACCGTGGCGGCGCTCGCCCCGATCTCGTTGGTGATCGTGTAGGTCGCTTTGATGGTCACGCTGACTCCCCGCCCCGACGCGCTGGGGCGGGTTCACCTAAGCCATTCGTGCCTTACGAAAGGTAAACGCGACAGGTAGTTAGCGAAGATCCTCGACGATCTCGTGCAGCGCGTCGAGACAGGCATGGGCAAGGAGCTTCGACCGTTCGGGCGACCAGCCGTGGACGGGGTCGGGCAGGTCGTCATTATCCTTGAACGGCATCTCGAGCGTCATCGCCACGCAGCCGAAGCGTTCGGCCAGCTGGTTGGTGGACATGGACATGTTGGCCTTGCCCTTCCCCGCGCGGGCATAGCCGTGCTTGTACTGGAAGTCGGGCGAGCGCCGGGCGAGCGCCTTCTGATAGGCGTCGTAGTTCGCGACCTGCTGCTCGGTCAGCGAGGGTATGCCCTCAAAACCAGCGAGGAAGACGTAGGGGATCGCCTCGTCGCCGTGGATGTCGATGGCGAAGTCGACGCCGGTCTCGTCCATCCTGTTGCGGACGTGGAGGACCTCGGGACTCCTCTCCGTAGTGGGGGCGTGCCATTCGCGGTTGAGGTTCACGCCGGCGGCGTTGGTGCGGAGATGGCCACGCCGGGAGCCGTCGGGGTTCATGTTGGGCACGAGGTGGAAGGTGGCGCGCTTGCGCAGCGAGCGGGCGACGGGATCGTGCGGATCGGTCAGCCGCTCGATCGCGCCTTCCATCCACCATTCCGCCATGCTCTCGCCCGGATGCTGGCGCGCGAACATCCAGACCTGTCGCGGCCCTTCGCCGACGCTGAGATAGTCCACGTCCTGCCCGTCCAGCGTCTTGCCGAGCGAGGCGACCGTCACCCCCTCGCATCCCGCCGCCGCCGCGACGAGATCGTGGTGACGCTCCATCGAATAGGGCGCGAAATAAGCGAACCAGACGCTGTTGGAGGCTGGCGTGTGCCGGATGGTCAGTACCTTGTCCTCATAGGCGGTATCGGCGCGGAACCAGCTTTCCCGATCCTCGCTGACGCAGGCCTTGTAGTTCGGCCAGCCGTCCGGATAGGCGGAGCCGCCCGCGTTGACGATGCGCAGAGTGAGCGCCTTGCCCGCGCCGCCGACCACGCGGAAGTGGAACCATTGGTAGAAGTCGGACTGGTGATCGGTGACGATTTCCAGATCGAAGCCGTCTTCACGGGTGGAGACGAGACGAATGTTGCCGCTGTCGAAGGCGGAGGAGACGGACAGGGTCATTTGACGATGATCGTCCTGCCCGACTCGCCGGGGAAGTCCCGGAACAGCACATTCGCGAGATAGGCGACGGCGGGGCCGGGTTCCGATCCGGGTGCGCCGGCAGTGGCCTCGGTCGAGGCGCGGCCTTCCCAGATCACGGTGCCTTCGGAGCGGCGCTTCAACTGCACGGACAGCTCGGTCACGACGATGGTGCCGCCGCGCTTCTTGCCGACGCCGAAGCTGGTGCCGACGCCCAGGCCGACCCCGCCGCCATAGCTGCCGCCGCCGAGACCGACGGTGAGCGGCGAGCGCTGCGCCATCTGCTCTCGCGTGCCGCGCCGCACATCGACGACGGCGACCAGTTCGGACGTGGTCAGCGTCGGCGTGACGGTGAAGCCGAGACGAGTCAGCTCCGGCGCGACCGCATCGGCATATGTCTTGAACTCAAGCGGGGAGATCGCGCCCTGGCCGCGCTGCTCGATCATGACGTTGCCGGGGGCGATCGGCTGGCCGAGGTGGAAGCGGGTCACCTGCGCGGGAGCGGCGCGTCCACCGCCGCCGCCGGACGTTGCGCAGCCCGACAGCGCAAGCGCGCCAACCACCGCGATACCCATGATCTTCGCGCGCATCGCCTTCATCATCCTTCCATTGTGCCAGCAACTAACCTGACGCCCGGCTTCAAGTTCCAATCGCGGGTCCGGTCAATAGCTCGTCTGGAGGAACCAGCGCTCCGTGCCCTCCAGTCCGACGGCGGTCAGCCGGTCGCTGCGGTAGGCGCCGGTATCAACGCCGATGCGGTTGGCGCGGTTGACTACCTTGGGCACGATGGTGTGGCCGTGGACGATGGTGGCACCGTGATCCGCCTGGCTTTCGAGGAAATCCTCGCGGATCCAGAGGGCATCTTCCTCCAACTGCTCGTCCAGCGGCACGCCGGGGCGGATGCCGGCATGGACGAAGAGGTAGTCGCCAACCCTGACCGCGACCGGCATCGCCTCGATCCAGGTGATGACATCCGGGGGGATCGCCGCCCGCATGGCGGCGAGGACCGCCTTGGGGTTCGCCTCCGGATCGTCGAGGAGATCGGGGTTGACGCCGAAGCTCTCCAGCATCTGCCGCCCGCCATATTCAACCCAGGGGCCAAGGCGGTCGATATTCCCGTTGTAGATGTCGAGGAAGAACGCCTCGTGATTGCCCTTGATCGCCGTCAGCCGCGCCCAGGGCGGCTGCGCCTCCCGCGCGAAGCGGATGACGCCGGCGGAATCGCGGCCGCGATCGATCAGGTCGCCCAGCAGGATGACGTCGGTCTCCGCCGCCCCGCGCTCCCGATTGTCCTGCGCGATCAGGCCGGACAGCTCAAGGAGGAGGTCCAGCCGGCCGTGGATGTCGCCGATGGCATAGACCCGCCGGCCTGGAGGGAGACTGGCGGTGAAGGCCGGCTTCTTGCGCTTGAGGAAATCGAACATCGGTCTCTAAACTATAGGCGTGGCGGAGGGATGCAAATGGCCGGGTTGACTCGTGTCCCGCCGCCGCATAGGGACGCGCCTCCTTTAAAGTCATGTTTAGAACAGGGCAGGCGTTCCGGCCATGAAGATTCGCAATTCTCTGAAGTCGCTCAAGGACCGGCATCGCGACAATCGCGTGATCCGCCGCCGTGGCCGCACCTATGTCATCAACAAGACCAACCGCCGCTTCAAGGCGCGCCAGGGCTAAGCCCGGGCTGCACCCAGTGGTGATGTGAGGGGCCTCGGCGAAAGCCGGGGCCTTTTGCTGTTCGGGTTAGGCCCGGCTCGCCTTCTTGAGCGCGATGCGGACGAGAGCGTCGAGCGTCGCGCCGGGGCCGAGTTCCTCCTCCGCCGCCTTCACCGCGCCCGCCGCCTCGGCAGGGCGGAAGCCGAGATTGGCGAGGGCAGAGAGCGCGTCCGCCGAGGCGGTGCCGGCCGGCGGCGGCGGCAGGCCAGGGGCACCGGCGATCGCGCCGCCCGCCTTGTCCTTCAGCTCGCGGACGATGCGCTCGGCAAGCTTCGGGCCGACGCCGTTGGCGCGCGCGACCATCGCCTTGTCCTGCGCCACGACGGCGCGGGTCAGTTCGGTGGGGTCGAGAATCGAGAGGATCGCCAGCGCGACGCGTGCGCCGACGCCCTGGACGGAGGTGAGCAGGCGGAACCAGTCGCGCTCCCCGGCAGAGGCGAAGCCGACGAGGCGGATCGAATCCTCGGCGACCAGCATCTCGGTATGGACGGTGACGCGCTCTCCCGTGGCGCCGAGGGCGGTGAGGGTTCGGGTCGAGGCGCCGAAGAGATAGCCGATGCCGCCGACATCGATCACCGCATGGTCGGCGGCGGTGGTGGCCAGGGTTCCGGTGAGATGCGCGATCACGATGCCTGCCCCGTCATGCCGGACCTGTTCCGGCATCCACCGTGGACCAGATCCTCCGGAGGGCGGATATGCGCGACGGTGGACCCCGGGACAAGTCCGGGGTGCCGGTCAACGCCGGGAGAGCGCCCGGGCGCTCGCCAGGTGGTGCGCGTGGGTGATCGCCACCGCCAGCGCGTCGGCGGCGTCCGCGCCGGCGATCTTCGCGCCGGGCAGGAGGCGGGCGACCATCGCATGGACCTGGGCCTTCTCCGCCCCGCCGGTGCCGACGACCGCCTTCTTGACGAGGGTGGGGGCGTATTCGCCGAGGGTCAGCCCCGAAGTGGCGGCGGCAAGCAGCGCCACGCCGCGCGCCTGGCCGAGCTTCAGCGTCGATCGCGGATTGGCGTTGACGAACACCTCCTCGACCGCCGCGCCGTCCGGGCGGTGCTGGAGGAGGAGGTCGGTCAGCGCGGCGTGAAGGGTGACGAGCCGCTGCGGGAGGGGGGTGGCGGCATCGGTGCGGATGTGCCCGTTGGCGATGTGGGACAGGCGGTTGCCATCCGCCGCGATCACGCCCCAACCGGTGGTGCCGAGGCCGGGGTCGAGGCCGAGGATGATCATGGGTGGGGGTGGAAGCGCGAAGACGCGGGAAATGGTTCAGGCGGAGGCGCGAAGGCGCGGAGAAGGGGCTGGGGCGCGCGAAGCGCTATAGAGTTGTCCCGGGTGGCACCTGCCATTGCGGTATGGAGGAGGCGCTTCGCGCCGGGATCAACGCCTCCGCGTCTCCGCGCCTCCGCGTGAGCTAAAATCCCGATCAAGACTACGCGCGTTCGCGTGCGGCGGATTATCCCAGCTTCTCCATCACCTCGTCGGAGACTTCGTAATTGCCCCAGACGGTCTGGACGTCGTCGTCGTCGTCCAACGTGTCGATCAACTTGAAGAGCTTGGCGGCGTCGTCCTCGCCGACCGAGACCATGGTCTGCGGGCGCCAGGCGAGCTTGGCGCTTTCCGCCGCGCCGAGCACCGGCTCCAGCGCCTTGGCGACTTCGTGGAGGTCGGCCTGGGCCGTCCAGATCTCGTGGCCGTCCTCGCTGGAGGTGACGTCCTCGGCCCCCGCCTCCAGCGCCGCCTCGAACACCTTCTCCGGGTCGCCCGCGCTGGCGGGATAGTTGATGAGGCCGAGGCGGTCGAAGCCGTGGCTGACCGAGCCGCCCGCGCCGAGATTGCCGCCGTTCTTGGAGACGGCGGTGCGCACGTTGGTGGCGGTGCGGTTGCGGTTGTCGGTGAGAGATTCGATGATCAGCGACACGCCGCCCGGGCCGAAGCCCTCGTAGCGGACCTCCTCATAGTTTTCGACATCGCCCCGGCTCGCCTTGTCGATCGACCGCTGGATGTTGTCCTTGGGCATCGACTGCGCCTTGGCGGCGTTGACGGCGGCGCGCAGGCGCGGGTTCATGTCGGGATCGGGCAGGCCCATCTTCGCCGCGACGGTGATTTCGCGGCTGAGCTTCGAGAACATGCCCGAACGCTTCTTATCCTGCGCACCCTTGCGGTGCATGATGTTCTTGAATTTGGAATGGCCGGCCATGTGCCGTCGCTCGTCCTTGTGCTTATTCGGGTGCCGCGCTCTCTAACCCCAGCGCACCGATCGGTGCAATGTCAGGGGCGGTCGGCGAGGATGAGGGCGGTCTGCTGGAGGGCGGCGGTGAGGACCATCTGCCCGGCGGAGACGACGCCGTCGACCACCGCCATGCCGATCAGCGCGCGCGGCGGCAGGATGAGCGTGACGCTGAGCAGCGCCAAAGCGAGGTGGATCGCGATCAGCGGCAGGATCAGCTGGGCGAACACGACCGACAGGGCGAAGTGCCGGCCCGACAGGCTCCGCCAGAGCGAGGGCAGGACGCGAAACCGGCGCCCGGCCGCCAGGGCCGCGCTCCACGCTGTGGTGCGGATCAGGATGATCGTCCAAGCGGCGGAGACGGCCAGCATCAGCAGCCAGCGGTTGGCGAGGTTCTCCTGCCCGAGGGAGAGGTCGGCGATCTTCTGCGTCATGCCGTAGCCGATCGCGAGGACGAGGGTCAGCGCGACATAGCGGGGCAAGGTCCAGCGATCGCCTTGCGCGGGCGTGGCGCGCATCATCCGCCTGACGAGCAGATAGCCGATCCAGAACACCAGAACGACACGGACGAGGGCGGCGGGGATGAACGCCGCCGTCAGTTCCTCGCCGGGCCGCGGTGCGGTCAGGAAGTCGAGGATGTTGGTGCCGATTGTGACGGCAAGCGCAGCGATCCACCAGCCGAGGCCGAGCCTCGCCGGTGCGGCGTCGGACAACACCGCCCGCCGGATCGCCGCGACGCCCGCCATGCGGTCAGATCATGCCCAAAGCGGTGCGGTAGGTTTCGAGCAGCGCATCCGCCTCGTCGCGGGCGTTCTTCTCCATCTTGCGCAGGCGGACGATGGTGCGCATCGTCTTGGTGTCGTAGCCGTTTGCCTTCGCCTCCAGGTAGACGTCCTTGATGTCGTCGGCGATGCCCTTCTTCTCTTCCTCCAGCCGCTCGATGCGTTCGATGAAGAGGCGCAGCTGGTCGGCCGCAACATTGCCGTCGCTCATGATTCGGTCCCCTCGGAAATCAGGCAGGCGCGTCTAGGGGAGGCGGCCCCGCGCCTCAACCCCCTCGCATCAGGCCCCGGCGAACGGCGTCCAGGCGGGGCGGCTCTCGTTCCGCTTCAGGCTCTCCTCCATCGCTGCGACCTGTTCGGCCGACGCGTCGGGCTGGCGCGACTTCCAGTCCTTGTACGGCTCGCCGTAGACAAGGGCGCGCGCCTCCTCCCGCCCGATCGGCTGGCCGGCGGCAGCCGAGGCGTCCTCGATCCATTCCGACAGGCAGTTCCGGCAGAAACCGGAAAGCGCCATGAGGTCGATGTTCGCCGCGTCCTCGCGATGGCGGAGATGCGCCACGAGGCGGCGGAAGGCGTCGGCGGCGATGCGGTCGTCGAGATCGTCGATGGCACTCATTTCACGCTCCAAGGTTGATCTGTCACGGCAGGGGGCTATGCGAGCGCTGTCAGTATCCGAGGAGACTTCGTGGTCAACCCGATCGCCCCCCGCACCCGCAAGGTCCGCGTGCTTGCCACCCTCGGCCCGGCCAGCAGCGATGCGGCGATGATCCGGAGCCTGATGCTGGCGGGCGCCGACGCCTTCCGCATCAACATGAGCCATGGCGCGCACGAAACCCATGCCAAGGTGATCGCCGCGATCCGGGGGTTGGAAAAGGAAGTCGGGCGGCCGAGCACGATCCTTGCCGACCTGCAGGGGCCGAAGCTGCGCGTCGGCCGCTTCGCCGATGGCAAGGTGCAGCTGCAGACGGGCGAGCGCTTCACCCTCGACCGCGACACCACCCCGGGTGACGTAAGCCGCGTCGAGCTGCCGCATCCGGAGATCTTCGCGGCGCTGACGCCGGGCGCACGCCTGCTGGTCGATGACGGCAAGATCGTGCTGCGTGCCGAGGAGGTGGAGCCGGACCGCGTCATCACGCGCGTCGAGGTCGGTGGTGCGATCTCGAACAACAAGGGCGTGAACGTGCCTGACGTGGTCGTGCCGCTGCCGGCGCTGACCGAGAAGGATCGCCGCGACCTCGCCTTCGCGCTGGAGGAGGGGGTCGACTGGGTCGCGCTCTCCTTCGTGCAGCGGCCGGAGGATGTCGCCGAGGCACGGCGGCTGATCGGCGGCAAGGCGTCGCTGCTCGCCAAGATCGAGAAGCCGTCGGCGATCGACCGGCTGGACGAGATCCTGGAGCTGGCCGATGCGGTGATGGTTGCGCGCGGCGACCTCGGCGTCGAGTTGCCGCCTGAAAGCGTGCCGCCGCTGCAGAAGCGGATCGTGGAGAGCGCGCGGCGGCTGGGGCGACCGGTGGTCGTCGCGACGCAGATGCTCGAATCGATGATCTCGACGCCGACGCCGACGCGCGCCGAGGTCTCCGACGTGGCGACGGCGGTCTATGACGGCGCGGACGCGATCATGCTGTCGGCCGAATTGGCGGCGGGCGCCTGGCCCGAAGAATCGGTCGCGATGATGAACCGCATCTCGACGGCGGTGGAGAAGGATCCGGCGCATGGCGACCGTGTCCATTTCACCAAGACGATCCCCGACCCCACGACGGCGGACGCCCTTGCCGAGGCGGCGGGGCAGATCGCTCGGACGATCTCGGCGGCGGCGATCATCTGCTTCACCAGCTCGGGTTCGACCGCGCGGCGGATCGCGCGGGAGCGGCCGTCGGTGCCGCTGCTCGTGCTGACGCCGAAGCTGCAGACCGCGCGTCGGTTGGGGCTGCTGTGGGGTGCCCATGCGGTGAACACGAAGGATGTCGCGAGCTTCGAGGAGATGGTGGCGAAGTCGAAGCGCATGGCCTTGCGCGCCGGCGTGGCGAAGGGCGGGGATCGGTTGATCCTGGTCGCCGGCGTTCCGTTCGGCACGCCGGGATCGACCAACGTCCTCCACATCGTGCGCCTGCAGGGCGACGAGCTGAAGGGCCACAAGAGCTAAGGGGGGATCATCGTGATCCTCCCCCGCCAGGGGGAGGTGGCAGGCGGAGCCTGACGGAGGGGGAGGGCGGCGGTGTCGTTGGCTATCCTGTCCTCCCCCTCCGACGCCTTCGGCGCCACCTCCCCCTGGCGGGGGAGGATGTGTGCGCGGCATTGTCATCACCGACCGGGAACAGCTAGGGAACGTGGGTGAGCGACGAAGACCGCATCCTGACCGCCGCGCGGCGACCGGAGGACATCGACGCGGCGTTGCGTCCGAAGACCTTGGCCGAGTTCATTGGGCAGAAGGCGGCTTGCGACAATCTGCGGATCTTCGTGGAGGCAGCCAAGGGGCGGGGCGAGGCGCTCGATCATGTTCTGCTCTTCGGGCCGCCGGGGCTCGGCAAGACGACCTTGGCGCAGATCGTCGCGCGGGAGATGGGGGTCGGGTTCCGCGCCACCTCCGGGCCGGTGATCGCGAAGTCCGGCGATCTGGCGGCGCTGCTCACCAATCTGGAGGATGGCGACGTCCTCTTCATCGACGAGATTCACCGCCTTCAGCCTGCCGTCGAGGAGGTGCTGTATCCGGCGATGGAGGACCGCGCGCTCGACCTGATGATCGGGGAGGGGCCGTCGGCCCGCTCGGTGCGGATCGATCTGCCGCGCTTTACCCTCGTCGGCGCGACGACACGGCAGGGCCTGCTCACCACGCCTCTGCGCGACCGGTTCGGGATACCGATCCGGCTGCAGTTCTATACCGTCGAAGAACTGGAGCGGGTGATCATCCGCGCCGCGCGGCTGCTCTCGCTCGACATCGCGCCGGATGGAGCGACGGAGGTGGCGAAGCGCTCCCGGGGGACGCCGCGCATCGCCGGGCGGCTGCTGCGGCGGGTGCGTGATTTCGCGAATGTTGCGGGCGCAGAGACGGTGAACGCGACGGTTGCCGATGCGGCACTCAACCGGCTGGAGGTGGATGCGCTCGGGCTGGATGCGATGGACCGGCGCTATCTGCACATGATCGCCGACATCTATCGCGGCGGCCCGGTGGGCGTGGAGACGCTGGCGGCGGGATTGAGCGAGCCGCGCGATACGATCGAGGAGGTGATCGAGCCGTACCTCATCCAGCTCGGCCTGATCGCGCGGACGGCGCGGGGGCGGTGTTTGAACGGGCGGGCGTGGACGCATCTGGGGTTGCCGATGCCGGAGGGCGGGCAGGCGGGGTTGTTCGATGGGTGAATTCACTCCACCGGCGCCGTTCGCCCTGAGCTTGTCGAAGGGCCAGAGGTGCGGGTGGCGCTGGCGCTTCGACAGGCTCAGCGCGAACGGATGTTAGGTGTGTGTTGAGGATGGTTGAATTGGACCTCCCCCCATCCGGTCGCATCGCCGGGACCGAGCACCGCTTCCCCTTGCGCGTCTACTACGAAGACACGGATGCGGGCGGCATCGTCTACCATGCGAGCTACCTTCGCTTCATGGAGCGGGCGCGGTCGGACCTGCTCCGCCTGATCGCGATCGAGCAGCGGGCGGCGCTGGAGGCCGGGCTGGGCGGCTATGTCGTGGCGGACCTCAGCATCCGCTACAGGAAGCCGGCGCAACTGGATGACGCCCTGCTAGTTGTCTCGACGGTGGCGCGGATCCGCGCTTCGGCGGTCGTCGTTCAGCAACGAGTCATGCGCGGGCATGAGTTGCTGACGAACGCCGAGGTGACGGTTGCGTTTCTGGCCAACGGTCGCGCGACGCGGCAGCCGGCGGACTGGGTTGCCAGGTTCGAGGCCTTGAAGGGGTAGACGAAGACTGATGGAAGCTTTCCTTCCCACCGCGTCCGGCGGCGCGACGCTCAACCCGATCGCCCTGTTCGTGCACGCCGATCTGGTCGTGAAGCTGGTCATGCTCGGCCTGCTGGCGGCGAGCGTCTGGACCTGGATGGTGATCTTCAGCCACGGCACCCGGTTGTCCGGCCTGTCGAAGAAAAACGATGAGTTCGAGCGCACCTTCTGGAAGACCGACGATGTCGATCGCTTCCACAAGGAGCATTCCGACAACGACCTGCCGAGCGCCAAGGTGTTCCGCGCCGGCGTGGCCGAGTGGCGGCTGTCGACCGGCGGGCGCAAGCTGGACCGGGATGGAACGCGGCAGCGGCTGAACGCGGTCATGGCGTCGTCGATCGCGGCGGAGATGGACAAGCTGTCCGACCGGCTGAACGTGCTGGCGACGATCGGGTCGGTGGCGCCGTTCGTCGGGCTGTTCGGCACGGTCTGGGGCATCATGCGATCGTTCACCGACATCGCGGCGTCGCAGAACACGAGCCTGGCTGTGGTGGCACCCGGCATTTCGGAGGCTTTGTTCGCCACTGCCATCGGCCTGTTCGCGGCCATTCCGGCGGTGATCGCGTATAACCGGCTGACGCACCAGTTGAACAAGATCGAGGCGAAGCTGACCCGCTTCGCCGACGGCGTCCACACCACCTTCAGCCGGGAACTGGACGGGGACGCTTAATGGCGATGGGCGGCATGCCGAAGCGCGGGGGCAAAGGCCGCGCGCCGATGGCGGAGATCAACGTCACGCCTCTGGTGGACGTCATGCTGGTGCTGCTGATCATCTTCATGGTGGCGGCACCGCTGCTGACCGCCGGCGTCGAGGTGAAGCTGCCCGACAGCCGGGCGGGTGCGCTGGAGCAGGAGCAGAAGCCGATCCAGCTGACGCTCGATTCGAACGGCGGTGTGTTCATCGACGAGGAGCGGATCGCCAATGCCGAGTTGCCGCAGCGGTTGGAGGTGATTCGGGGCCGCGGCGGCGACAAGGAGGGCGGGCCGCAGATCTTCCTGCGTGCGGACACGACGCTCGATTACGGGCGGGTGATGCGGGTGATGGGGGAGCTGAACCGCGCAGGGCTGAACCGGGTGGCGCTGGTGACCACGCCGGACGAGGGTAAGTAACTGGTGAGCGCAGGTTCCGTTCGCCCTGAGCTTGTCGAAGGGCCGGTGATGGCGCTTCGACAGGCTCAGCGGGAACGGCGTTGGAGTGTGCGGTGAGCCTAGATCGCAGTGAACGCGTCGGTCTTGGTGCTGCCTTTGTTGGGCATGTCGCGCTACTCGTGCTGCTCTCGGTTGGGCTGTTCGCGTCGAAGCCGCTGCCGGCAATCCGCGATGTCATGGATGTGCAGTTGACCGACAAGATCGGCCTGCAATCCGCCTCCCCAACGCCCGCCACCGAAGCGCCGCAGGAGTCGCAGGCGCCGGAAGAGGGACCGCCCGAGGAGGCCGCGCCGCCGGTCAGCAAGGTCGAGCCGACGCCCGCCCCTCCGACGCCTGCGGTCAAGCCGGCGGTCGCGCCGGCCCCCAAGCCGAAACCCGAGCCGGTGGCGCCTGCGCCGAAGCCGACCCCGGCGAAGCCGACGCCGCCCACCAAGCCCGCGCCCGCGAAGTCGAAGCTCAGCCCCGACCTGCTGAAGGACATCAAGGACGCGCAGACCGCGGGCAAGGGCGACAATGCCGCCGCCAAGAAGGAGAAGGCGACCGGATCGCGGCTTGGCAAGGATTTCCTGAAGGGCATCGGCGTCAGCCCCGGCAAGGGCAAGACGGCGCGGGCGGCCGTTTCCGGCGCGGCGATGAACGGGCTGGCGCAGGCGATCAAGCGGCAGATCCAGCCGTGTTATGAGCTGGGTTCGCTCAGCGGTACGCCTGCGATGCAGATCGTTACCGTGCTCAACCTACGCTTCAACCGGGACGGGACGGTATCCGGCCAGCCGCAGGTGACCGAGCAGACCGGCGTCAACGGTGCGAACTCGCAATATGCGCGCCGCATGGCGGAGGTGAGCCGCACCGCCGTCCTGAAATGCTCGCCCTTGAAGCTGCCCGCCGAACTGTACGAAGGTGGCTGGGAAGAGATCGAGATGGGGTTCATCCCCAGTCAGCTGAATTGAGGATGGAGAGAATGGGTCACGTTTCTGCACTCAAGGCCGGGGTTGCGGCTGTTCTTGCCCTTGTGCTGACGGCACCCGCCGCCGCGCAGAACGTTCCCGCGTCCAGCGCCGCACCCGCCGCGACCGGCGGGCGGCTGCGCGTCGACATCACCGGCGGCATTTCGCAGCCGATGCCGATCGCGGTGCCGGTCATGCCGACGCCGGCACCGACGGACACTGCCGCCGGGAATACGCAGCTGATGGGGCAGAAGGTGGCGGAGATCGTCGCCAATGACCTGAAAGGATCGGGCCTGTTCGCGCCGATCGGACCCGCGGGCATCCAGCCGGTCGCTTACCCGGAGGTCACCGCACCCAATTACGGCACATGGGTCTCGGCGGGGGCGCAGGCGCTGGTCACCGGCTTCGTCCAGGCGAACGGGGACGGCACGCTGACGGTCGGCTGCTACCTCTACGATACCTATTCGCAGTCGGAACTGGCGCGGCAGGGATTCGTGGTGAAGCCGGATACCTGGCGGCGGGCGGCGCATAAATGCGCGGATACGGTCTATACCCGGCTGACCGGTGAGGGGCCGTATTTCGACAGCCGTGTCGTCTACGTGTCCGAGACCGGGCCGAAGACGCGGCGGACCAAGCGGCTGGCGATCATGGATCAGGACGGGGCCAACCACCGCTTCCTGACCAACGGCCAGTCGATCGTGCTGACCCCCCGCTTCGCGCCGGAACAGCAGACGATCACCTATATGGCGTATACGAACAACCGGCCGCGCATCTACGTCTACGACATCGGATCGGGGCGGAACCGGCTGGTGGTGGATCAGCCGAACATGACCTTCGCGCCTCGCTTCTCGCCGGACGGGCGGTTCATCATCTTCTCGATGTCCGTCGCGGGGAACACCGACATCTACCGGATCGGGGCGACCGGTGGCGTGCCGCAGCGGCTGACGACCGCGCCCGGCATCGACACGGCGGCGAGCTTCTCGCCGGATGGGTCGAAGATCGTGTTCGAGAGCGATCGTTCGGGCACACAGCAGCTCTATGTCATGAACCCCGACGGGTCGGCGCAGCAGCGGATCAGCTTCGGCGGCGGGCGCTATGCGACGCCGGTGTGGAGCCCGCGCGGCGACCTGATCGCCTTCACAAAGATCGGCGGCGGCTTCAACGTCGGCGTGATCGGGCCGGATGGCTCCGGCGAGCGGGTGCTGACCAATGGCTGGCAGGACGAGGGGCCGAGCTGGTCGCCGAACGGGCGCGTCATCATGTTCTTCCGCACCGCGCAGGGCTCCGGCCGGGCTGACCTGTGGTCGGTCGACCTCACCGGCGTGAACGAGCGGCGGATTCCGACGCCGCTCGATGGATCGGATCCGGCCTGGTCGCCGTTGTTGCCGTAAATGCAACATTCAGGCGGCAGCCTGCTTGACGGACGTGTTGCTGCGCTGAAGAGTGCAGTTATCAGGGTGAGATGTTAGAGGAGAAGACCGATATGGCTCAGATGACGATGAAGCTGGCTCTGGCCGCGGCGCTGATCGCGACCGCCGGCTGCGCGAAGAAGAAGCCCGCCGACCTTCCCCCGCCGCCCCCGACCACCTCCACGCCGGACACCAGCGGCACGGGCACCGGCGATGTCGGCACCGGGATCGTCCCTGGATCGCGCGAGGACTTCCTGCGCACCGCCGGCACCGACACCGTCCACTTCGGCACCGACAGCTACGACGTCGATGACGAGGCGAAGGCGATCCTCGACAAGCAGGCGGCCTGGCTGACCACCAACAGCGGCAAGACCGTCACGATCGAGGGCCATTGCGACGAGCGCGGCACCCGCGAATACAACCTCGCCCTCGGCGACCGTCGCGCCAACGCGGCGAAGAACTATCTCGTTTCGCGCGGCATTTCGGCCGGCCGCGTCTCCACCATCAGCTACGGCAAGGAACGCCCGGCGGCGCAGGGCTCCGACGAGAGCGCCTGGGCAGAGAACCGCCGGGCGGTGACCGTGCTGGTCAACTGACCCGATCATGCTCCCTGCCGTGATCGGCAGGGAGCATTTTTGATAGATTTTCTTCGTCATCCCTCGTCGCCGAACACCGCGACGATCGCTTCCTCCCTGTCGCTGACACGACCCCGGTACATGCCGGGCGTCGTGAAACGCCAATGGGCCTCTCCGCCTGGCGTAAGGGCGATGAGGCCGCCGGTGCCGCCCAACTCCACAACTTCTCCCAAAACGGAGGTCACGGCATCCTGCAGCCTCTCGCCTCCGAGGCGGAGGCGGGCGCAGATTTCGTGGGCGACGCCGACGCGGATGAAGAACTCGCCCGCGCCGGTGCAGGAGACCGCGCCCGCGCGATCGTCGGCATAGGTGCCCGCGCCGATCAGGGGGGAGTCGCCGATCCGTCCCCAGCGCTTGGCCGTGAGGCCACCGGTCGAGGTGGCGGCGGCGACATGGCCGGCGGCGTCGCGCGCGACCGCACCCACTGTGCCGTATTTCATGTCGAGATCGAAGCGGCCGCTGGCCTTCAGCTCTTCCAGTTGGCGGCGGCGTTCGGGGATGGCGAACCAGTGGTTGTCGACCAGCTCTGCGCCATGCGCTTCGGCGAAGGCGTCGGCGCCAGCGCCGCTCAGCAGGACGTGGACGCTTTTGTCCATGACCGTGCGGGCGAGCGCCACGGGGTGCCGCGTGCGAGTGACACTGGAGACCGCACCCGCGCGTCGGTCGCGGCCGTCCATGATCGCGGCGTCGAGTTCGATATGGCCTTCATGGGTGAAGACCGAGCCGCGCCCGGCGTTGAAGGCGGGATCGTCCTCCAGCACTTCGACTGCCGCCTGGACTGCATCGAGGGCATGGCCGCCGGTGGCGAGGATCGCACGGCCCGCTTCGAGGGCTGCGGCGAGGCCAGCACGGGCGGCGCATTCCTGGGCGGCGTCCAGCTTGCCGCGCTTCATGCTGCCGGATCCGCCGTGGATCATCAGGGTCCAAATCATAGTGTGATTCGCGACGCCTGAGGGTCGCGGAAGCTTGCCAAGTTGACGCTACGTGGCGGCGGGAAACGCCTGCCGCGCGAGGCTTGCCGGGGCGGGGCAAGGCGGGTCGGCGTGCAGCGGATACGCATGGCCAAGGGGGTGGCAGAGAAAATCCTACATTGGAAGACATGAGATCCCCCCCAGTGAAGCTGTGGAGGGGGACCGCGACGCGCAGCGGCGTGGTGGAGGGGCGGCGGTGCAACCGCCGTCTTCGCGGCGGCCCCTCCACCACTCGGCTATTGCCGAGCGGTCCCCCTCCCCGAGCAAGCTCGGGGAGGATTTTGGTGGCCTTCTATCTGTCGCCTTCCGCCTGTATATCGGCCTCATGTCCTCAGTCCGTCCCTGGCGCGATATCGCGCGCCGCAAGTCCCGGCAGATCATGGTCGGCAATGTCCCCGTGGGCGGCGATGCGCCGATCACGGTTCAGACGATGACCAACACGCCGACCGCCGATGCCGCCGCGACGATCGACCAGATCCGTCGTTGCGAAGAGGCGGGGGCGGATATCATCCGCGTGTCGTGCCCCGACGAGGAATCGACCGCGGCCCTGCCGCTGATCGTGCGGGCGGCGAAGGTGCCGATCGTCGCGGACATCCACTTCCACTACAAGCGTGCGCTGGAGGCGGCGGATGCCGGGGCGGCGTGCCTGCGCATCAACCCCGGCAATATCGGATCGGCGGACCGGGTGCGGGAGGTGGTGAACGCCGCCAAGGCCAATGGCTGCTCGATCCGGATCGGCGTCAACGCCGGCAGCCTGGAGCGCGACCTGCTGGAGAAGTACGGCGAGCCTTGTCCGGAGGCGCTGGTCGAGAGCGCGCTCGACCATATCCGCATCCTGGAGGACCACGACTTCCGCGAATACAAGGTCGCGGTGAAGGCGTCGGACGTGTTCCTGGCGGTCGCCGCCTATCACGGGCTGGCGGACGCGGTGGATTGCCCGCTGCATCTTGGCATTACCGAGGCGGGCGGGCTGATCGGCGGGACGGTGAAGTCCTCGATCGGCATGGGATCGCTGCTCTGGGCAGGCATCGGCGACACGATCCGCGTCTCGCTCTCCGCCGAGCCGGAGGAGGAGGTGCGCGTCGGCTTCGAGATGCTGAAGGCGCTGGGTCTCCGCCAGCGCGGGGTGCGGGTGGTGTCGTGTCCCTCCTGCGCGCGGCAAGGCTTCGACGTGATCCGCACGGTCGAGACGCTGGAAAGCCGGTTGCAGCATATCCGCGTGCCGATGTCGCTGTCGGTGCTGGGCTGCGTGGTGAACGGGCCGGGCGAGGCGCGAGAGACCGACATTGGGCTCACCGGCGGCGGCAACGGCAAGCACATGGTGTACCTGTCTGGCGTCACCAGTCACACCATTCAGGATGGCGAGATGATCGATCATATCGTGCGGCTGGTGGAGGCCAAGGCTGCGGAGATCGCGGCGGCGGAGGTTGTCGCGGAGGCGGCGGAGTAGGGTTGCGGATGATCCTCCCCCGCAAGGGGGAGGTGGCGCCAGAGGCGACGGAGGGCGGACGGCGGTGTCCTTCGCTTCTGCCCGCTTCCCTGTCCTCCCCCTCCGTCAGGCTGCGCCTGCCACCTCCCCCTGGCGGGGGAGGATTGAGCATATCATTTGCCTGGTTGAAGCTAGGCGGAGTAGGTTTTGCCTGCACCACAGTCCATTCGTCCTAAGTAGGCGCTGAGCTTGTCGAAGTGCCGTATCGAAGTATGCGTTCGAGGCGGTGCTTCGGTACGAGGCTTCGACAGGCTCAGCCTCTACTCAGCACGAACGGATGTTTGTTTGGCTGGCAGAGCGAATTCATCCTGCTAACGCCCTCCGGTGTCCACCCGCCCCGCCACCGCCTTCCTTGCCGCCTGCCTCGGCATCGCCGTGTTCGCGTGCATGGACGCGGTGATGAAGCATCTCGTGCTGGCTGCGGGCGTGATGGTGGTGATCCTGTGGCGGGCCTATGCGGGGGTGGTGCTGAGCGGGGTGCTCTATGCGGCACAAAGGCCGGGCTGGCCTGCCCGCGCGGCGCTGCGGATCCATGCGATCCGAGGCGTGCTGGCCAGCGTGCTCGCGATCCTGTTCTTCTGGGGGTTGGCGCGGGTGCCGATCGCGCAGGCGGTGGCTTTGGCCTTTGTCGCGCCGCTGGTCGCGGTGGCATTGGGCGCGCTGATCCTGAAGGAGCGGGTCGGGCGGGCGGCGGTGTTCGGATCCTGCCTCGCCTTCGGTGGTGTGCTGGTGGTGATGCTCGGCCAGCGGCAGGGGCATTACGGGCACGAGGCGTTCCTGGGCGCGATCGCGGTGCTCGCGTCGGCGGTGATGTACGGCCTCAACCTCGTCATCATGCGGCAGCAGGCGCAGGTCGCCGGGCCGGTCGAGGTCGCGTTCTTCCAGAACCTCGCCTTTGCGATCTGCACGTCGCTGGCGATCCCGTTCATGGGCGACTGGATCATCGATCCGCGCCTGATCGGCTGGGTGGTCGCGGCGGCGGCGATGGCGACGACGTCGGCCATGCTGCTCTCCTGGGCCTATGGCCGGGCGGAGGCGGGGTATCTGTCCGCGAGCGAGTATACCGCGTTCATCTGGGGATCGGCGCTCGGTTATCTTGTGTTCGGCGAGCGGTTGACCGTCTACACGCTGGCCGGGGCGGCGTTCATCATCCTCGGCTGCCTGATCGTCACCCGGCGGAAGATCGACCATCAGCCGCAGATCGAAGGAGTTCTATGACCGTCACCATCCGTCGCGCCGTGCCCGGCGACGAGGCCGAAGTGCTGCGCCTGATCCAGGCACTCGCCGAATACGAGCATGAGCCGGAGGCGGTAGAAGCGACCGAGGAGTCGCTGCGCGCGGCGTTGTTCGGGAATGCGAGCCGGGTGTTCGCGGATCTGGCGGAGATCGAGGGGCGGCCGGTGGGGCTGGCGCTTTGGTTCTTCAATTTCTCGACCTGGACGGGGAAGCCGGGGCTGTATCTGGAGGATTTCTTCGTCGATCCGGAAGAGCGGCGGGCGGGCATCGGGCGCGCCTTGTTCGAGGTGCTGGCGCGCAATGCGGTGGATGCCGGTTGCGCGCGGATGGAGTGGGCGGTCCTCGACTGGAACCGGCAGGCGATGGACTTCTATCGGGCGCTGGGGGCGATCCGGGCGGAGGGGTGGCAGCCATGGCGGCTGACCGGGCAGGCGATGACCGCGCTGGCGGGGGCTGCGGCGGCGTGATGGTCCGTTCGCACTGAGCTTGTCGAAGTGCTGTGCTGGCGCTTCGACAGGCTCAGCGCGAACGGGGTTGGGCTCAGCGCGGACGGCGGTCGGTTGTTACTTCACCGGTGCCAGCAGCGCGTCGAGGGTGCCGTCGCCCTTTGCCACCTTCACCAGCGTCGGGTAGCGGAGGCCCTGGTTCCAGGGCAGGTCGACCGTACGGTAGACGTCGCCCGATCTGGTGAGGAGGCGGATCGGGTTGGCCTTGCCCTTGTTGGCCTTGAGCGCCTCCTTCAGCTTGTCGCCGTCGAAGGCCACGTCGTTGACCGCGACGATCTGCGTGCCGACCGTCAGGCCCTGGTTGAAGGCCGGGCTGTCCCAGATGACGGACGAGACCTTGCCGTCATTGCCGACGCTGAAGCCGCCCGAATAGCTGAGGTTCACATATTTGCCGGACTTTTCGAGCGAGATCATCGCCGGGTTCGGTTCGTCGACATAGTCGAGGCGGTAGCCGCCGGCGGCGATCCAGGCGAGCGGGGTGGGCTGGCCAGGCTTGTAGATGCGGTCGTTGAGGAAGGTCGCCCAGTCGTAGCCGTAGACGCCGTTCAGCGTCGCGACCACGTCGTCGAAGGTGTAGGTGACCTCGCCCCAATCCCTGTCACGAATGCCGAAGAAGGCCTTGGCGAAGTCGTCCAGGCCCTTGCGGCCGGCGGTGCCACGGCGGATGATCGCGTCCGCCTCCAGCCAGACGAGCATCCCCTCGCTGTAATAATCCTCCGAACGCTGCCAGCTGCGCCAGGCGAGCGGGGGGCGATCGGCCATGATCGGATCGTTGGTGGTGTCCTCGACCGAGCGCCACTGGCGGCCGGGCTGATGATCGTAGCTGGCGGCGAGGTTGGCGAGGCGGCCGAGGCCCTGTTCCTTGCTCAACATGCCCGCGCGGACGGCGAGGATCTCGCCCCAGAACTGCGTCTGACCTTCGTAGACCCAGAGCAGGCTGTTGCGCATCGGCGTGCGGTAGTCCGGCGTCCACAGGTCAGCACCACGGCGAAACTTGCCGTTCCAGCTATGGGTGTATTCGTGGGTGAGGAGCGTGCGGTCGCCGAGGTTCAGGTCCCAGTCGGTCAGATAGGTGCTGTCGACGCCGTTTTCGGAACTGCGGTGATGCTCCAGCCCGATGCCGCTCATCTTGTCCGAGAGCGAGAGCAGCAGGTCGTAATGGTCGTAATGCTGCGCGCCGAAGAGCTTGGTCGCCTGGGTGTAGATGCCCTTGTGCGCCTTCAGCTGATCGTCGGTCATCTTGAGGTTCGCCGGCTCGTCGCCGACGATGTTGAGGCGGACGCCGGGGCCGAGCGTTTCGACGCGGCTGTGCTTGCCGGCGAACATCGGGCTGTCGACCAGCACCTCGTAAGGCACGGTCTTGTAGTGGAGGGTGTTGGCGGCATCGGGGGCGGACGCCGCGTCGAGGGCGGTGAAGCCCTTCCAGCCGGCGGGCAGCTTGACCGAGGCGTCCACGGGGATGCGGCGGGTGTAGTAGCCGGCGGGGTAGAGCGACACGCGTTCCCACTGCACGTTCAGCATCTCGGGCGTCATCACCACGCGATCGCCCTGATTGTCGGTGGTGGGGGAGACGAAATGGAACTCGGCCACGACCTCGGTCGCGCCCTGCGGCACGTCGATGTGGAAGGCGAAGACGTCGACCTTGTCGCGATCCCAGGGGACGGGCTGTCCATTTGCGGTGATCTTCAGGCCGGTGAGCTTGTTGATCTGGCCCGCCGGCTGATGATTGCCGGGGAGCCATTTCGGATAGAGCAGGACGAGCTTGCCGGCCTGGGCCACAGGGATCACCTGACGCACGCGGAAGATGCGGCGCTGAATGTCGGTGGCATCCACCTCCAGCCGGAGAGTGCCGGGATAGGCGACGTCCTGAGCGGCGGGGATGGTGTCGGTGATCGGCAGGGGGGTCGGCGCGCTGTTGCCGGGGATCTGCGCGAGAGCGGGGAGGGGCAGGACGGCGAGAAGGAAGGCGATGCGCTTGCCGGTCATGGGAGGCTTTCGTTCTGACGTTCGGATGATGCGGTTTGCCGTTCACAGGGCGGCGCGTCCAGCCCGCACCCGTTCGTCCTGAGCGTAGTCGAAGGACGGGTGAAAGGCGCGGCGTTGGCTGCCCATGCTTCGACTTCGCTCAGCACGAACGGGTGCTCGTAGAAAGGTGGGCCTGATTGCCGTCTTCCTTCGGCGAAGCTACGGCCCGTCTCAGATGAACCGGGCGGATCGCCAACTCGAATCGTACCCCGGTCAGCCGCCGCTCCGGGAGCGGGTGGCGGGCATCGCGGTGGCGGTGGGGATCAACCTGCTGCTGCTCCTCATGCTGCTGACGCTCGCGGCGCCGGCGAAGCATTTCGTGCCGATGGTGAAGCGGGGTACGATCACCTTCGATCTGGCGCCTGCGGAGGAGGCGACGCCGGAGGCCTCGCCGCAGAAGGCCACGGTGAAGGCGGCGGCCGAAACGCGCGCGGCCGCGCAGCCGACCCCGCGACCCGCGCCGAAGGAGAGTGCGGCGGCGGAGGCGCAGGGCGGAGGGCTCGGGATCCTGGAAATGAGCGGCGCGGACTTCGCGGCGACGGATGTGTCGCGGCTGCCTTCGGTGCCGCGCGGTGGCGGCGGTGCGGATGGCGGTGGTGCGCCGCCGTCGGGGGGCGGGGCGGGGACCGGCGGCCATTCGGGGCCGCACGGCGAGCCGCTCTACGGGGCGGACTGGTATCGCGAGCCGACCAATGCGGAGCTGGCGTTCTACCTGCCGAAGGTGCGGGCGCGGACCGGCTGGGGGCTGATCGCCTGCCGCACGGTGGCGGACAACCGGGTGGAGGATTGCGTGGAGCTAGAGGAGAGCCCGCGTGGGTCCGGCTTCGCGCGGGCGGTGCGGGAGGCGGCGTGGCAGTTCCGCGTGCTCCCGCCGCGCGTCGGCACCCGCCGGCTGGTGGGCGAGTGGGTGAGCATTCAGATCACCTATGGGGAGAAGCGGGCGGCGGCGGAGTAGGCGCTTCCCTGTGATCCTCCCCAGCCAGGGGGAGGTGGCGCTGACAAGCGACGGAGGGGGCGGGCGGCGGTGCGCCCGTCAGTGGAAGACATCCCTGTCCTCCCCCTCCGTCAGGCTGCGCCTGCCACCTCCCCCTTGCGGGGGAGGATGATGGTCAAAGCTGCTTTGCGCCTGCGTCGGTGCCAGTGGCGGCCTTCTTGGCCTCGGCGAGTGCGATCGCTTCGAGGATGATCTGCTTGGCCTCGGCGGTGTCGCCCCAGGCGCCGATGCGGACCCACTTCTTCTTCTCCAAATCCTTGTAATGGGTGAAGAAGTGTTCGATCTGCTGCATCACGATCTCGGGCAAATCGTCCTTTTCCGCGACGTCGTGGTAATAGGGGAAGGTCTTGTCGGAGGGAACGCAGACGAGCTTCTCGTCGCCGCCGGCCTCATCCTCAAGCTTCAGGACCGCGATCGGGCGGGCGCGGACGACGCAGCCGGGGACGAACGGCGAACGCGCGATGACCAGCGCGTCGAGCGGATCGCCGTCCGGCGAAAGCGTGTGGGGCACGAAGCCGTAATTCGCCGGGTAGCGCATCGGCGTATGCAGGATGCGGTCCACGAACAAGGCGCCCGACTTCTTGTCGAACTCGTATTTGATCGGCTCGCCGCCCGTCGGGACTTCGATGACGACGTTGAGTTCGTGCGGCGGGTTGTCCCCGATCGGGATAAGATCGATGTTCATGGTGCGGTGCAGTATCGCCAGATTGTTACGCGCTCAAGCCGGTGCGGACCTTTTTTGTTTCGCCCGCAGCCGCTAGAGGCGCGGCCAGTATGAGCAAGCCCACGACGCCGCAGCAGATCCGCGGCACCCAGAGCATGATCGGTGATGCCGCCCGCCGCTTCGAAACGGTGGTTGCCACCTTCGAGCGCGTCCGCAAGCTGTACGGATTCGGCCGGATCGAGGTGCCGGTGTTCGAGGCGACGGCGGTGTTCTCCCGCTCGCTCGGCGAGACGACCGACGTGGTGTCGAAGGAGATGTATTCCTTCGAGGATCGCGGCGGCGATTCGCTGACGCTCAGGCCGGAGTTCACCGCCGGGATCGCGCGGGCGTACCTGACCGAGGGGTGGCAGCAATATGCGCCGCTGAAGGTCGGTACGCATGGGCCGCTGTTCCGATACGAGCGGCCGCAGAAGGGGCGGTTCCGGCAGTTCCACCAGCTCGACGCCGAGGTGATCGGCGCGGCCGAGCCGGCGGCTGATGTCGAGTTGCTGGTGTTCGCGGATCAATTGCTGCGCGAACTGGGGGTCAGCGATGGCGTGACGCTGCAGCTCAACACGCTGGGCGACAGTGCGACGCGGGATGCCTGGCGGGCGGCCTTGGTCGCGCATTTCGAGGCGCATCGCGGGGAGCTGTCCGAGGAGAGCGTGGCGCGGCTGGATAAGAACCCGCTGCGCATCCTCGATTCGAAGGACCCGCGCGACCGGCCGATCGCGGATGCCGCACCGGATATCGATGCGTCGATGTCGGCGGAGGCGGGCGCGTTCTTCGAGGCCGTGACCAAGGGGCTGGATGCGGCGGGCGTGGCGTGGACGCGCAATGCGCGGCTGGTTCGCGGCCTCGATTATTACCGGCATACGGCGTTCGAGTTCGTCACCGACCGGCTGGGTGCGCAGGGTACGGTGCTCGGCGGCGGGCGCTATGATGGGCTGATCGAGACGCTGGGCGGGCCGCATACGCCGGCGGTCGGCTGGGCGGCGGGGATCGAGCGGCTGGCGATGTTGATCGAAGAGCCGGTGGTGGAGCTGCTGGATGTGATTATCGCCGTTGAGGATGATGCGGTTGCCAGTGAGGCGGTGAGGGCACTGGCCTCTTTGCGGCGCGCGGGTCTCTCGGCCGACGCGATCATGTCCGGCTCGCCGCGCAAGCGCTTCGACAAGGCGGCGAAGGTGCCCGCGCAGATGATCCTGAGCGTTGGATTGCGGGATGGTGTGCTGCACCTGTCGCCGCGCGGCGATGCAGGGTTCCTCGATCGAGTGATGGCGTTGGTGACTGCCAAGTGAGTGGCGCTGGACTCTGCCCCTCTCCCCTTGCGGGAGAGGGAGGGGCCCATGCGCAGCATGGGAGGGAGAGGGGTGCGGCGCGACACGCGCCGCCGCCGGCATCGAGCCGGCGTCGGCGCACCCCTCTCCCGGCCTGCGGCCACCCTCTCCCGCAAGGGGAGAGGGAACAGTGGTAACCATCACCCCAGAGCGCATTCGCCAGATCGAGGCGCGGCGTGACGAGTTGCAGGCGGAGATGGCGCGGCCGGATCTGGAGTCCAGCCGAATGGTCAGCCTGTCCAAGGAATATGCCGAGGTCGAGCCGGTCGCCGAGGCGGCGGGTGAGGTGCGGCGGTTGCGGGACGAGGCCGCGAGCTTGGCCGAGATGACCAAGGACGCCGATGACGAGATCCGGCAGATGGCGTCGGAGGAGCTGCACGAGAATGAGCGGCGGCTGACCGATGCCGAGCGCAGGCTGGCGCTCTCGCTGCTGCCGCGCGATGCCGCCGACGATCGGCCGGCGATGCTCGAAATTCGTGCGGGGACGGGTGGGGACGAGGCGGCTTTGTTCGCGGGCGATCTGCTCCGCATGTACCAGCGTTATGCCGAGGATCGCGGCTGGCGGTTCGAGCTGATCTCCGCCAGCGCGGCCGAACTGGGCGGCTTCAAGGAGGTCGTGGCCAGCGTGCAGGGCCAGGGCGTGTTCGCCCGGCTGAAGTTCGAGAGCGGCGTCCACCGCGTCCAGCGCGTGCCGGTGACCGAGAGCGGCGGGCGCATCCACACCTCCGCCGCGACGGTCGCCGTGCTGCCGGAGGCGGAGGAGGTCGACATCCAGATCGACGAGGCGAAGGACCTGCGGATCGACGTCTACCGCTCCTCAGGGCCGGGCGGGCAGTCGGTCAACACGACGGACAGCGCGGTGCGGATCACCCATCTGACCACGGGGCTGGTGGTGATCCAGCAGGACGAGAAGTCGCAGCACAAGAACAAGGCCAAGGCACTGAAGGTTCTCCGCACCCGGCTTTATGAGGCCGAGCGCGAGAAGCTGGCGAATGCGCGGGCGGGCGAGCGCAAGTCGATGGTCGGATCGGGCGACCGGTCCGAGCGGATCCGCACCTACAACTTCCCGCAGGGGCGGGTGACCGATCACCGCATCAACCTGACGCTGCATCGCCTTCCTGAGGTGCTGGAAGGGCCGGGGCTGGACGAGGTGGTGAGCGCGCTGATCGCGCAGGATGAGGCGGAGAGGCTGGCCAATCTGGATGGGTGAGGGGCTTCCCTGCACCCGGCCGTTCGCACTGAGCTTGTCGAAGTGCTGTGACACGCGGTGTGCTGGGGCTTCGACAGGCTCAGCCCGAACGGGCCTTGGAGTTGACACCGTGTTTCAACCCGCCCGTTCGCACCGAGCTTGTCGAAGTGCTGTGATGCGCGTGGTGCTGGCGCTTCGACAGGCTCAGCGCGAACGGCCATGGAGGGTTTGGGGTCGTCGCAATTGGGCGGAGTAGGCGCGTGAGTGAGTCCAAGTCGATCCCGGAGGCCTTGCGGGAGGCGGCGGCGGTGCTGGCCGGGGTGTCGGATACGCCGCGACTCGATGCCGAGCTGCTGATGGCCCACGCGCTGGGGGTCAGTCGCGACCGGATGATCCTCGATGCGCTTGAGGCGGACGCACCCGTCGCCTTCCCGCTCCTCCTCGACCGGCGGCTGGCGCATGAGCCGGTCGCCTATATCACCGGCACCCGCGCCTTCTGGACGATCGAGCTGAAGGTCGCGCCCGGCGTGCTGATCCCGCGTCCTGATACGGAGACGCTGATCGAGGCGGCGGTCGAGCATTTCGGAAAGGCCGGGCCGGCGACGGTGCTCGACCTCGGCACCGGATCGGGCGCGCTGCTGCTCGCGGCCCTGGCGGAATGGCCGCAGGCGCATGGGGTGGGGGTGGATCAGTCCGCCGAGGCGCTGGCGATTGCGGGGGAGAATGCGCGGGCGCTGCAGTTGCATGACAGGGTCGCCTTCTTGGAGGGCGGCTGGGACGCGGCGGAGGGGTTCTTCGACCTGATCCTGTGCAATCCGCCTTATATCCGCGAAGGCGAGAATCTTCCGCGCCAGGTGGCGGCGTTCGAGCCGGCGGGCGCGCTCTATGCGGGGGCGGACGGGCTGGAGGATTACCGCCGGATCGCGCCTCTGCTGCGCGGCTATCTCGCGCCCGGCGGGATCGCCTGCCTGGAGGTGGGGCAGGGTCAGGCGGCGAATGTGGCGGTGTTGCTGCACGCCGAGGGGCTGCGGACTGATCTGCGTCAGGATCTTGCCGGTATTACGCGCTGCGTGGTGGCATCCTCGTCCCATTATTGATCGCGCGACCTCCGCGACCGGCGTTTTCCCCTTGGCGGCGGCCCTGCAAAGCCCTACATGCAAAGTCGGGACGGGGGTATTTTCAGCAGCGATTGCTCGAAACCCCACGTTTGCCGACCCCACATTGCTCACTCGTCGATCATCGGCGGCTGACGATAGGGCGAGGGTTCCGCCGGTGCGGGGCCGTGCGCCGGGGCTGTGCAACATGACGACCGGGAATGGCCCGGACGATGGAGTGGCGGAAACCGACCACCAGTGACGAGGACAGCGAAGCGTTGATCAACAATCGTCAGAACGGCCGCCGTCGCGGCCGTGGCGGCGCTCGGCCGCAAAATGGCTCCAATCGCCCGGAGCAGGGCAACCGGATCGACAATCGTGCGCGCGGCAATGCCGCCCAGCTGCACGAGAAATACAAGAACCTCGCCCGCGACATGCAGATGCAGGGCGATCGCGTGATGACGGAGTATTATCTCCAGTTCGCCGATCATTACTTCCGCGTGCTCGCCGACAGCCGTTCGCGGTTCGAGGACAACCAGCCGCGCCGCTTCGACCGCGATGACATGTCGGATAGTGACGACTTCTTCGATGAGGACGGCCGCGGTGAGACCGCCGAGCAGCAGCCCGAGCGCCAGGAACGGCAGGAGCGCCGCGACTGGTCCGAGCGGCCGGAGCGTGCCGAGCGCCAGGATCGTCCCGAGCGGGTCGAGCGTGCGGATCGGGCCGAGCGTCAGGACCGTCCCGAACGTCAGGAGCGTGCCGAGCGGCCGGAACGCGCCGAGCGCCCGGAGCGCGGCGAACGGCGTGAGCGCCGCGAGCGGGTCGAGACCAAGCCGCGCGAGCAGGCCGAACTGCCCGTCGTCATGGAGCCGCAGCAGCTCGACTATCCCGAGCAGTCCGCGCCGATCCCGTCCGAGACCGTTCGCCCGCGCCGGGGCCGTCCCCGCAAGCGCGACGCGGAGGAGGCCGCACCCGAGCGGTTCGACGCCGATCGCCTGCCGCCCGCGGTCCGCACCGAGGCGCCGGCCGCGCCTGCTGCTCCCGCAGTGCCGGTCCAGGCGAACGATACCGATGTCGCCGAAGAGGCTCCGCGCCCGCGCCCGCGCCGTGGCCGCCGGCCGCGCGCCGAGGCGGCGGTCGCCGAGGTCTGAGACCCTCGTTCGATAATTAGCCTGAAGGGGCGGCGATCCGGATCGGGTCGCCGCCCTTTCTCGTTTCAGGGGTCAGTGCCCGATCTCGTCGTCATGGCCGCTGCCCGCGCTCATG